>NZ_FPKK01000034.1:3099-5750 GCF_900119645.1 Pseudomonas sp. NFACC43 | reverse complement strand
CGGCGCTGAACGGGTCGGTCACGAACTTCTCGGCGGTCAGTTCGGGGCGGTTCAGATACCCTTTCGCCACGCCATCGCCACCGATGTACAACTCCCCCGCCACGCCCACCGGCACCGGTTGCAGCTGGGCGTCCAGCACGTAGACACGGCTGTTGCCCACCGGACGGCCAATGGGAATGCCGCCCTCGCCCACGGTTCTGATTTCGTGGGTCGTGGTGAATGTGGTGGCTTCCGTCGGGCCATAGCCATTGAGCAGGTGCTGCGGCGCGCCTTCTTTCAAGACCCGGCCGATCACCGCCGGATCGAGCACATCACCGCCGACGATCAGGTAACGCAAGTGCTTGAACACCGGCATCAGGCCGGCGGCGTACTGATGGAACAGGCCGGCGGTCATCCACAGCACGCTGACCCGCTGCTCGGTCAGCAACCGGGCGAAACGCTCCCGGGACAACAGCACGTCCTGGTCGACCACCACCACGCAGCCGCCGTTGAGCAACGGCGCCCAGACGTCCAGGGTACTGGCGTCGAAGGCCGGGTTGGAGGCGAACGCTACCCGGTCCCGGGCATTGAAATCGGCATAGCCGTTGTTGATCACCAGTCGATTGATTGCCCGATGCGGCACCAGCACCCCCTTGGGAGTGCCGGTGGAACCGGAGGTGTACATG
The DNA here is from genome assembly GCF_900119645.1 of Pseudomonas sp. NFACC43. Classification (NCBI taxonomy): domain Bacteria; kingdom Pseudomonadati; phylum Pseudomonadota; class Gammaproteobacteria; order Pseudomonadales; family Pseudomonadaceae; genus Pseudomonas; species Pseudomonas sp. NFACC43. Next base: position 5,085 of record NZ_FPKK01000034.1, on the reverse strand, counting down.
ATATAGGCCACCGCTTCGGTGCTCTGGGGCAGATCGAGGTTGGCGCTGATGTCAGCCAATTCCAGGCGATCCAGATCGAGCCGGGCAGTGCCTTCGGCCACACTCGCGGAACTGAGGGTCAGCAGCACCTTGGCCCCGCTGTCTTCGATCATGAACTGCTGGCGTTCCAACGGCGCATGGATATCCAGTGGCACGAAGACGGCGGCGCACTTGAGCACCGCCAGTTGACTCACCAACAGTTCCAGTGAACGCTCCAGCAGGATCGCCACACGGTCCCCGGGCTGCACGCCCTGGCCCGCCAGATGACGAGCCAGGCGGTTGGCCCTGGCGTTGAGTTCGGCATACGTCAGGCTGTTGCAGTCGTGCACCGCCGCCGACGCTTGCGGATTGGCCTGCGCCAGGGCTTCGAACAGTCCGTGGACGGTCCTGTCCTGTGGATAGCGACGCGTGGTGGCGTTGAACTCCAGCAGCAGTTGGCGACGCTCGCTCGCCGGCAGGATCGACACGCGGCTCAACGGCGTCTGCGGTGCTTGCTCCAGGGCAGACACCAGGTTCTCCAGCACCACGTTCATATAGGCGCAGATCCGCTGCGCGCCGATCCGTGGCACCGCCAGCGCGGTCAGGCTGAAACCTTCACCCAGGTCATCCACCGAGAGGGTCAGTGGATAGTTGGTGCGCTCTTCGTTGCTCAGGATTTCGATGCCGTTCCAGGCCGCCAGTGCATCGCTCGAGTCCATCCCCGCATTGCTGTGGCGGTAGTTGAGCAAGGCGCTGAACAACGGCATGGGCGCAACCACGCCGCTGCAACGTTGCGCCAGGGCCAGGGAGGCATGCTCATGACCCAGCAGGCCGGTCAGCCGGGCATGGGCCGCCTTGATACTGCCGCGCACATCCTGCTCTGCGACGTCCACCCGCAACGGCAAGGTATTGATGAACATGCCCAGCGCATGCTCGGCACCGTCACCACCCTGCATCCGCCCCATCAGCACGGTGCCGAACACCACGTCCGGTTTGCCGGACACCTGGCTCAGCACCCGTGCCCAGGCCAGGTGATGCAGGCTCGCCGCGCTCACACCCAGTGCCCGGGCCTGAGCCCGCAGACGACGGCTCAGGTCGGCACCGAGGTGCAACCCGGCCTCTTCGATATCGCTGCCGTTGCCGCGCACGTCCTGCACGCCAAAAGGCAGCGTCGGCTCTTCGATGTCACCGAGCATCTGGCGGAAAAATGCCTCATGCTCCTCGCGACTGCTTCCCAGGCGCGCCTGGGCCACGTAGTTGCGGAAAGGCGCCGCCTCGCCCAGACGATCGGCCTGACCCAGCAGATGCAACTGCATCTCGTGGCGCACCCTTTCAAGCGCCGTGTGATCGAGGGCCATGTGATGGAACAACAGCAGCGCCACCCAGCGCTGGTTGGCGGGGTCATGGGCAAAGGCGATGCGCATCAGCGGCGCCTGTTGCATGTCGAGACGGTAGTGCAAAGCGTCGAAACGCTCGCGCAGCTGCCCGGCGATATCCCCCGTCGCCGCAGCCAGCATCACCTCCTCCACGGCCAGCTGCGCCTTGCGCCAGACCACCTGCACAGGCTCATCGAGGCCTTCCCAGACCACGCTGGTGCGCAGGATGTCATGGCGATCGATCACCGCTTGCAGTGCGTGGGCAAATGCGTCCAGGCGCTCGCGGTCGGCGATGCTGAACGTGGCCTGCAATACGTACGGATCGCCCGCGGCCGCCGCAATATGGTGATAGAGAATGCCCTCCTGCAAGGGCGCCAGGGGGTAGATGTCCTGCACGTTGCGCGCGCCACCCGGCACAGTCGCCACGATGCGGTCGATGGCGTCCTGGTCCAGCGCCACCAGCGGCAGCATCGACGGCGTGATCCGGGTGCTTCCCAGCAGGATGCCGTTGTCCGGCACCTCCACATCGCGACCGCTGCCAACCGCAGCGGCCAGCGCCTTCAAGGTCGGCTGGCCGAACAGTACACGGATA
>NZ_FPKK01000034.1:0-2199 GCF_900119645.1 Pseudomonas sp. NFACC43 | reverse complement strand
GTGTTGATCAAGGTGATGTCGTGCTCGCCCTGTTGCAGTTCCAGCACATTGGTGACCACGTCGATGCTGCCACCGGAAGTCAACGGCGCGAAGCACTCATAGACCGCCAGGTCGAAGTTCAGCGAAGTGGAAAACAGCGTCTTCGACAGGGTCTGCGCATCGAAGGAACGCTGTGCCCAGGTCAGGAAGTTCACCGTGTTGCGGTGCTCGATCATCACGCCCTTGGGCAGACCGGTGGAGCCGGATGTGTAGATCACATAGGCCAGGTGCGACGAGGTCAGTTCCGGAACCTGGGGATTCAGGACGGACTCGTCCTGCCAAAGTTCGCTACCCAGATCGATGACCGGCATCGCAGCGCCGGCCAACAATCCAGCCGTCGCCGTCTGGGCCAGCACCGCCGCCGGGGCGCTGTCTTCCAGCATGTAGGCGATCCGGTCCGCCGGGTAAGCCGGATCCAGCGGTACGTAACCGCCGCCGGCCTTGAGGATCGCCAGCAGGCCCACCACCATGTCGAGGCCGCGCTCGACACAGATCGCCACCCGAGAATCGGGTTTCACCCCCTGCTTGCGCAGGTAATGGGCCAGGCGGTTGGCCCGTTCGTTCAGTTCGCCATAAGTCAGGCGTTGCCCACGATACAGCACCGCCAGCGACTCCGGCGTGCGCTGAACTTGCGCTTCGAACAGCCCGTGAATCGTCTGCTCCAGCGGGTATTCGGCCTGGGTGGCGTTGAAACCCACCAGCACCTGTTCACGCTCGCTGGCCGGCAGAATCGGCAGGCGATACAACGGCACCTGGGGTGTCTGCTCCAGGGCCTCCACCAGTGTTTCCAACGCTGCCTGCACATACCCGCAGACCCGTTGTGCGCCGATCCCGGCAGCCACCAGCACCGTCAGACTGAAGCCGTTGCCCAGGTCGTCGACGTTCAAGGTCAGCGGATAGTTGGTGCGCTCCTCGCCTTCCAGGGCCTGGATACCGCGCCATGCCTGCACCGCCGAGGTCGAGGCCGCGTCTGCGCCAGTGGCGCTGTGGCGGTAGTTGAGCAAGGCGCTGAACAACGGTAATGGCGCCGCCACGGCACTGCATCGCTGGGCCAGGGCCAGAGAGGCGTGCTCATGGCCCAACAGGGCCGTCAGCCGTGCATGGGTCGCCTTGACGCCCGCCCGCACGCCCTGCTGCCCCAACGTCACGCGCAATGGCAGGGTATTGATGAACATCCCCAGCGCCCGGTCGGCGCCCTCGCCGCCCTGCATCCGGCCCATCAGCACGGTGCCGAACACCACGTCCTGCCGGCCGGACACCTTGCCCAACACCTGGGCCCAGGCCAGGTGCACCAGGCTGGCGACGCTCACCCCCGCCTGACGGGCCTGCTGGCGCAGGCGCAGATCCAGCGCCGGGGCCAGCGCTTGCCGGGCCTCGTCGATGTCGTGGTTCTGCCCCTGCACGTCCAGCAGGCCGAACGGCAATGTCGGTTCGTCCACGTCGCCGAGCATGTCACGGAAGAAGGCTTCATGCTCTTGCCGAGTCACCCCCAACCGTGCCTGCGCCACATAATTGCGATAGGGCACCGTTTCCGCCAGTCGGGCGGTCTCGCCCAGCAGGTGCGCCTGCATTTCGTGTTGCACCACCTCCAGCGCCGTATGATCCAGCGCCATATGGTGGAACAGCAAACTCGCCACCCATCGACGATTGGCCTCGTCTTGACCGTAGGCCAGGCGCATCAACGGTGCCTGGCCCACGTCCAGGCGATGCTGTCGCGGGTCGAAGCGCTGGCGCAGCTGCGTTACGGCGTCCCCGGCGGTAGGGTCGAACCGGACCTCTTCGAGGTGAAGCTTCGCCTCGCGCCAGACCACTTGCACAGGCTCATCGAGGCCTTCCCAGACCACGCTGGTGCGCAGGATGTCATGGCGATCGATCACCGCTTGCAACGCCTGGGCGAAGGCTTCCAGACGCTCACGGTCCTCGAAGGCGAACTGCGTCTGGAGGACGTACAGGTCACCCTGCTCCGCCGAGAGGTGATGATAGAGAATGCCTTCCTGCAAGGGCGCCAGGGGGTAGATGTCCTGCACGTTGCGCGCACCACCCGGCACAGTCGCCACGATGCGGTCGATGGCGTCCTGGTCCAGCGCCACCAGCGGCAGCATCGACGGCGTGATCCGGGTGCTTCCCGGCAGGATGCCGTTGTCCGGCACCTCCACATCG
>NZ_FPKK01000010.1:0-215381 GCF_900119645.1 Pseudomonas sp. NFACC43 | reverse complement strand
AGCGTGGTGATGCGTCTTCATCGTCAAATCCAACAGCTGAATGATGAAATCAAGGACATCGAGTCCGACCTGAAACAGCAGTTGAAAGAAGACGATGCCGGAAATCGTTTGCAGAGTATTCCTGGCATCGGCCCAATCACCGCCAGTGCGGTATTGGCGGATGTGGGCGATGCGTCGAACTATCGAAGTGGACGCGATTTTGCCGCTTCGCTGGGGCTGGTGCCGAGGCAGTATTCGACGGGTGGGAAGACGGTGCTTCTGGGGATCAGCAAGCGTGGCGACAAGCACATCCGCCAATTGCTGGTACAGGGCGCGCGATCCGTTATTCAGCATATCGATAAGCGAGAGGACGCCTTGGGGCCTTGGGTTCGAGAGCTACTGACGCGTCGCCACTCCAATGTCGTCGCGTGTGCGCTAGCAAACAAACTGGCGCGAATCGTGTGGGCGGTACTGGCCAAAGGCGGCCAGTACGACCCACATCCGAACGCTTGAATGCACAGCGTTACCACCGGCTTTTGCGACGTCACTGACTGATGACAGTAAACGGCAAACGGCCCGACTGAGAACCTGGCAATAAAATCAGCTTTAGAAGCTGAGGGTTTTTTCAGGACAGTCGGGAGCGGCTACTCATCGAGGGCCGAGCGTTGTTGCAGCAACGCTCACAACGAGCCCGGATACATTAGCGCAAGCCAGCTTTACCGAAAACAGCCATGAGGTTGCAGGAGAAGGGCTGACCATACATTTTATTGGGTGCGGCAAAAGTTGAAACCAGCACCTACCTGCAGGCATGGACCTGTGGCGAGGGATTGGGGTCTAGGCTTTCACATCCGCCTGACGGCTCAGCACCATCGCTTCCAGCGCCTGCCACAACGTCGGCGCCTTCTCCCCCAGCAACAGGTGCCAAACGCCTCCTTCCAAGGCACTGACCCCCTGGCATCCCAGCGTCCGCAGCTGGCTTTCCGACAATTGCCTGCCATCGGCCAGGCGCACCCGCAACCGGCTCATCGCCACGCAGTCGAGTTGCAACACGTTGCCCTCGCCACCCAGCGCATCCATCCATTGCCGGGCTTCGGCGGCGGGCACGACGGGCGTGGCCGCCGTCTCGTTCGCAGTGGCCGCGCCAGTGCTGGCATGGCGGTCGGAGGCAGGCAGTGCCAGGCGGATTTCATCGGCGATGCTGTCGGCCATTGGCCCTACCACCACCTGCAGACTCCCGCCATTGCCAGGACGCACCACGGCCATGGCGCCCAGGGCCTTGAGTTGCGCATCGCTGGCTTTGTTGCGGTCCACCATGTCCAGTCGCAGCCGGGTGGTGCACGCGCCCACGGTGATCAGGTTGTCGGCGCCACCCAGTGCCTGGATATAGGCCCCGGCCCGCTGGTGCTGGGCAACGACCGGCTTGTCCATTGCCGGCACATCTTCCCGGCCCGGGGTCTTGAGGTCGAAGCGGCGGATGCAGAAGTCGAACACCGTGTAATAGATCACCGCATAGACCAGCCCCACCGGCACCACCAGCCAGCCGTTGCTCGACTTGCCCCAGCCCAGCACCATGTCGATGAAACCGCCGGAAAACGTGAAGCCCAGGCGGATGTTCAGCCAGTCGGTGATCGCCATGGACAGCCCGGTGAGCAGGGCGTGCAGCAGGAACAACAGGGGGGCCAGGAACATGAAGGCGAATTCCACCGGCTCGGTCACCCCGGTAAGGAACGACGTCAGCGCCATGGACAACAGGATCCCGCCCATGACCTTGCGTCGCTGGGGCAGGGCGTTGCGATACATGGCCAGGCACGCGGCGGGCAGGCCGAACAGCATCACCGGAAACATGCCGGTCATGAACTGGCCGCCATTAGGGTCGCCGGCGAAGTAGCGGGTCAGGTCGCCGGTGACCACCGCGCCGGTCTGCGGGTCGGTGAAGCTGCCGAAGATGAACCAGGCCATGTTGTTGAGGATGTGGTGCAGCCCGGTGACGATCAGCAGGCGGTTGAAGACGCCGAACACGAATGCGCCGAAACTGCCGCTCTCCATCAGCAGGGCGCCGAAGCCGTTGATCCCGGCCTGGATGGGCGGCCAGATCAATCCGAACACCACCCCCAGGCCGACGGCGCTGAACCCGGTGACAATCGGCACGAAGCGCCGGCCGCCGAAGAATGCCAGGTACTCGGGCAGTTTGATGTCCTTGAAGCGGTTGTACAGCGCGCCGGCCAGCAAGCCGCTGATGATCCCGGCCAGCATGCCCATGTTGATACTGGCGTCGAGCACCTTCAGGGTCGCGATCATCACCAGATAGCCGATGGCCCCCGCCAGGCCTGCCGTGCCGTTGTTGTCTCGGGCGAAACCCACCGCGATGCCGATGGCGAAGATCATCGGCAGGTTGGCGAAAATCGCCTGGCCTGCATCGTGGATGATGGCGATGTTCAAGAGATCCGTGTCACCCAGGCGCAGCAACAGGCCGGCGATGGGCAGGATCGCGATGGGCAGCATCAGGGCCCGGCCGAGGCGTTGCAGCCCTTCGATGAAATGCTGGTACATGGCGTCTCTCCTTGTTGTTCTTCGAGGGGGCTCAGCCCAGGGGCCAGTGTTGGAGGCAGGCACGGCGCACGGCCTGGGCACTGCCGAGGTTCAGCAGTTCGGTGCTCAGGCAGGCGCATTGCGTGGCGTCGAGGTGACGCACACGCTCCTTGATTTCACCGATCTGCGGCGGGCTTACCGACAGTTCGCGCACACCCAGCCCGATCAGTACGGGTGTCGCCAGCGGATCGGAGGCCAGGGCGCCGCAGACCCCGACCCAGCGCCCGTGCTTCGCCGCGCCTGCGCAGGTCTGGGCGATCAGCCGCAGCAGCGCCGGATGCAGGGCGTCGACCCGGGCGGCGAGGCCTGCGTGGTCGCGGTCCATGGCCAGGGTGTATTGCGAGAGATCGTTGGTGCCGATGGACAGGAAATCCGCGTGTTCGGCCAACTGTTCGGCCAGTAACGCGGCGGCCGGCACTTCGATCATCACACCCAGTTGCGGTCGCTCCTCCAGGCCCAGCTCGGCGCCCAGGGCATCGAGACGCTGGCGGATGTGCAGCAGCTCGTCGACTTCGGTGACCATGGGCAACAGGATCCGGCAACGCTCCAGCGGACGGGTTTGCAGCAAGGCCCGCAACTGCAAGTCCAGCAGTTGCGGGCGCACCTGGGCAAGGCGAATGCCCCGCAGGCCGAGCACCGGGTTGGCTTCGAACGGCAGTGGCAGGTAGTCCAGCTGTTTGTCGCCGCCCACGTCGATGGTGCGGATGATCACTGGCTTGTCGCCCATGGCCTGGAGCACGGCTTGATAGGCCTGGCGTTGTTCCTCTTCGTCGGGCGCGGTGTGGCGGTCGACGAAAAGGAACTCGGTGCGCAACAGGCCCACGCCGTCGGCACCATTGGCCAAGGCCAGGGCTGCTTCGGCGCTGGAGGCCACGTTGGCGGCCACCTCGACGTGCATTCCATCGATGGTCTGCGCCGGCAGGTGGGCCAGGGCCTGTTGCTCGCCGCGACGGGTGGCTTGCCGGGCTTGTGCCTGCTGCACCTGGGCCAGGCGTTCGGCGCTCGGCGTCAGCTCGAGACGACCGTTGTCGGCGTCCAGCACCACGGCCTGGCCCTGTTCCTGAGTCAACAGGGCATCGCCCAAGGCCACCAGGCACGGCAGGCCTTTGCCTCGGGCGAGGATCGCGACATGGGAGGTCGCCCCGCCTTCGACCATGCACACGCCGGCCACGCCCTGGGCGCTGAGCGCCAGCAGATCCGACGGGGTCAGCTCCTGCGCGGCGACGATGGCGCCGGCCGCCGCTTCCAGTTGCCAGGCCTCGCCCAGCAACGCCCGCAGGACGCGCTGGCGCAGGTCGCGCAAGTCATTGGCGCGTTCGGCCAGCAAGGTACTGCCCAATTGTTGCAGGACCTGGCATTGCACGTCGATGGACTGGCTCCAGGCATGGGGCGCGGCGCTGCCCTGGTCGATGGCCTGATAGGCGGCGTCCAGCAGCACGGGGTCTTCCAGCAGCGCCAGATGGGCTCCGAAAATGGCCTCTTCGTCACGATTGCGCCGGGCCCGGGCCTGTTGCAGGGTGTGCTGGATTTCGTCGCTGACATGCTTGAGCGCGGCCTCCAGGTGCCGACGCTGCGCCTGGACATCATGCCCACCCAGGTCCGGCGGCAACTCGATCGCCCCCAGCTGGACCAATGGCCCGGCCACCAGCCCCGGGGCGGCGCAGACACCGTGCAGCACGCCGTCCTCGGCGGGGCGCACCTGTGGTCGTACTACCGGCGCCGCTGCATGGTCGTCCTCGGCCAGGGCGGTGGACAAGGTCAGCAGCAAAGCCTGTAGCGCCGCTTCGGCATCGCTGCCCCGGCAACTGACCCGGACTTGCGCCTGTTCGGTGACGGCGAGGCCCATCAGCCCCATGACACTGTCGCAGGACGCCGACTTACCGCCGAAATGCAGGTGCGAGCGGCTCTTGAAGCCTTGGGCCGTCTGGCGGATGAGTGCCGCGGGCCGCGCATGCAGGCCGCCGCGGTGGGCAATACGAACTTCGCCATAGACTTGCAGCGCGGTGCCAGGGTCATCGGCCTCTGCTTCGCGGGGCGCCTTGGCGACGATATTCAACAGCGGTTCGCCCACCTTGACGCCCTTGAGCGTGATAGGCCGTGCCTGGAAACGGTCGCCATTGGTGACCACCATCAGGCTGACCAGGCTCTTGCAGCGTTGCGCCACCTTGTCCAGGTCATAGCGCAAAAGCGGCTGGCCGTGGCTGACCCGTGCCCCTTCCTTGACCAGCATGGAGAAGCCGTCGCCTTGCAGCTCCACCGTATCCAGTCCCAGGTGCAGCAGCAATTCGACACCGTTATCGGCTCGCAGGGTCACGGCGTGGCCGCTGCGGGCGACATGGATCACCTCGCCGTCACAGGGCGCGTGCAGGGTATCGTTCAGCGGGTCGATGGCGATTCCGTCGCCCATGGCGCCGCTGGCAAATACCGCGTCCGGGACGTTGGCGAGGGTGAGCACCGGGCCGCTGAGGGGGGCGCTGAGGATCAGCTCGTTATTGTTGTTGGGCATGGGGTGCTCTCGTCAGACGCTTGTCAGCCTGGTTATTGAAGGAAAGCCGTCGTATCAGTGGGTTCGGGTGACCTTGCTCAGGTGCCGTGGATGGTCCGGATCCAGGCCCCGGGCCGCCGCCAGGTTCGCGGCCATCGTGTAGAAGCTCTGGATCGCCAGGATCGGGTCCAGGGCCGGGTGTTCGGCACGGGTCAGCGTGAGGTCGCGTTCGACGATGTCATCGGGTGCCGCCAGCACGACCCGGGCACCGCGCTGGCGCATGTCCGCGGCCAGGCTCAACACGCCGGCCTGCTCGGCGCCACGGGGCGCGAACACCAGCAACGGGTAGTTTTCATCGATCAAGGCCATCGGCCCATGGCGGACCTCGGCACTGCTGAAGGCCTCGGCCTGGATCGCCGAGGTTTCCTTGAACTTGAGCGCCGCTTCCTGGGCGATGGCGAACCCGGCGCCCCGGCCGATGACCATCAATCGCTGACAGTCGCGCAACGTTTCGACAGCGCGGTGCCAATCCTGCCGGGCAGCCTCGCGCAAGCCTTCGGGCAGGGCGCTACCGGCTTCCAGCAACTCGGCGTCGCCCTTGCAGTGCGCCACCAGCCGCGCACTGGCGCTGAGGGTGGCGATGAAACTCTTGGTGGCGGCGACGCTGCTTTCGACGCCGGCGCACAGCGGCACGCTGAATTCGCAGGCCGCTTCCAGGGGCGAATCGACGGCGTTGACCAAGGCCACGCTCAGGGCCCCGCGCTTGCGTAGCAGACGCAGGCTGTTCACCAGGTCGGGGCTCTGTCCCGACTGGGAAAAGCCGAACGCCACCTGTCCGCTGACCTTGAGCGGGGCCTGCTGCATGGTCACCACCGACATCGGCAACGAGGCCACCGGCAAGCCCAGTTGCTGCATGGTCAGGTAGGCGAAGTAGCTGGCGGCATGATCGGAGCTGCCGCGAGCGACGGTCATCGCTACCTGCGGCGGTTGGCGGCGCAGGCGCCCGGCGATTTCCACCAGCGTAGGGTCCAGCTGCTGCAACTGGCGCTCGACGGCCTGGGACGAGGCCAGGGCCTCTTCAAGCATTTTTGAAGTCAATGGCTTCTCCTTCGACCGTCACGTCGGTCAGGGTCAGGTAACGGTCCAGGCGTACGCAGTCGGCCCAGGCACCGGGTTGCAGGCGGCCGCGCTCGGGCAGGCCGAGATAGTCGGCGGGGAACTGCGACAGGCGCTGGGAGGCTTCGGCGAGGGGCAAGCCGATTTTCACCAGGTTGCGCAGGGCCTGGTCCATGGTCAGGGTGCTGCCGGCCAGTGTGCCGTCGGCCAGGCGTACACCGCCCAGGCACTTGGTCACGGTATGGCTGCCCAGCCTGTATTCGCCGTCGGGCATGCCGGCGGCGGCGGTGGAATCGGTGACGCAATACAGGCAGGGAATCGAACGCAGGGCCACGCGCATGGCGCCGGGGTGCACGTGGAGCAAGTCGGGGATCAGCTCGGCATAACGGGCGTGGGCCAGGGCCGCGCCGACGATGCCTGGCTCGCGGTGATGCAGCGGGCTCATGGCGTTGTACAAGTGGGTAAAGCTGGTGGCCCCGGCGGCCAGCGCCGCGACACCTTCTTCATAACTGCCCAGGGTATGACCGATCTGCATGCGCACGCCCCGGGCGCTGAGGGCGCGGATCAAGGCGTCGTGACCGGCAATTTCCGGGGCGATGGTGATCACCCGGATCGGTGCCAGGGCCAGGTAACGCTCCACCTCGGCCAGCAACGCGGTGTGCGCGAAATTCGGTTGGGCGCCCAGTTTTCCGGGATTGATGTAAGGGCCCTCCAAGTGCACGCCCAGGACCCGGGCGCTGCTACTCGGGCGTTGTTCACAGAATTCGCCGAGGGCCTGGAGCACGCTGGCGATCTCTTCGCTGGGCGCGGTCATGGTGGTGGCCAGCAGCGCGGTGGTGCCGAAACGCACATGGGTGCGGGCGATGGTTTCGAACGCCGAGGCGCCTTGCATGATGTCCTTGCCGCCTCCGCCATGGACGTGCAGGTCGATGAAACCGGGCAGCAGGTAGGGCAGGTCGTTGCTGGCCGGATCGCAAGGCTGGCCTTCGATGGACACGACCTTGCCGTGCTCATGGAGCAGGCGGCCACGAACCCAGCCGTCGGGGGTGAGGATGTTGTCTTCGGACATGAAAATTCTCTGCTCGTCTAGCGCCGCAGCTCGGCGACAAAGTCGTAGTAGTCGTTGCGGCAATAGGTGTCGGTGACTTCGATGGGGGTGTTGTCTTCCAGGTAACCGACCCGGGTCATCAGCAACATGGCGGTGCCGGGGGCGATGCCCACCAGGGCGGCGAATTCGTCCGAGGCGTTGATGGCCTGGATGTGTTGCAGGGCGCGCACCACGGGTTTGCCGATGCCGTCGAGGAATTCATAGAGCGAGTCGCCCACTGCCTGGGGCTTGGGGATGATGCTGGCGGGTAGGGTGCTCATCTCGATGGCCATGACCGTGTCATCGGCCTTGCGCAGGCGCTTGAGCCGCGCGACCTTGTCGGTCGGCGACAGGCCCAGGCGGATCAGTTCTTCGTGGGTCGGCGGCGTGATTTCCCGTTCCAGCCATTGGGAGCCGGGCACGAAGCCTTTGAGTCGCAGCATCTCGCTGAAGCCACTCAAGCGTGACAGCGGCTGCTCCAGGCGCGGGGTGATGAAGGTGCCCGAACCCTGGTTACGGCGGATCAGGCCTTGTTCGAACAACACTTCCAGGGCCTTGCGGGCGGTGACCCGGGAAATGCCCAGTTGTTCGCTCAAGCTGCGCTCGGACGGCATCGCCTGCTCGGCTTTCCATTGGCCGGCATGAATCGCCGTCTCCAGGTTACGCGCCAGCTGCAGGTACAGCGGCGTGGGTTGGGTGTCGTCAGGGCGCAGGGCCAGGATGTCGTTCATATCGATGTCCGATACGTTGTTGAATTGTTGTCGCTCGGTAATTGGGGTGGAAGCTAATACCACTTGAATACCATGTCAACGCCGCTTTCCCAGGGTTTACCGGTGTATTTCGATGGTTTTTGAGGGGTGGGATTGAAGTGGTATTAGAGGCTGGGAATTCAACAGCAAAGATCGCCGCCTGCGACAACCCCTACGGTGTGAATTGGTATTCATCTGTAGGCAATTTCTGAAGGTGGGATTTTTTTATTTTATTTTTCGATGTTGACGGGCGGTCACCCGAGACTGGGACTAACGGGCCATTGCGGCGAGGGAGCTTGCTCCCGCTGGGGTGCGAAGCGGCCCTAAAACCTGACAGCGCGGTGTGTCAGGTAAATTTGAGTTGGCTACCTTGGGGCTGCTGCGCAGCCCAGCGGGGATAAATCCCCTCGCCACAGAAACTGCGATCTGTCAGACGCACCGAAGTTTCCGACATGTTTTTAGGGTTGTCCCTCGGAAGTGGGGGCTCTAGCCTTGGGTGTCGCTGCCAATTCAGCGACCGGGTTTGACCGTCCGAAAAATCACAGGGCAACAAGCCCGGACGATTTGAGATCGTCACCGTCCCCTGTGGTGAGGGAGCTTGTTTCCGTTGGCGCGCGCAGCGGCCCCACGCTTTTCTGGCCTGACTACCAATAGTCGAAAACCAACTGCGAACTGTCATCTCTGACAGTAGCCAAAGTGTTAGTAACGCTGCTGAATTGGGTCTCCCTATGTCACTTAACGAGGAGAACCATCATGACCACAGAGAAATTGCCCCCTATAGCAATTGTGTGGGTTGGAGTACGGACTCAGGTGCCTTACATTCCAGACGGTGGAACAACAACGGCTAAAAAGATATTTGTGCAGGGCTATGCTCCCATAGACAGTCAAGTTTTGCTGTTCGATGGGGAGGGTCCCAAAGAGTTTGCAAGAACCTACACTGATATCCATGGGATCTGGAAGTTTGAGGACTTAGAAACGTCCATCAAGGAATACAAGCTCAAAGCCCGCGCTAATGGTGAGAGTTCGCGCTCATGGACTTTTAAAGTTGTTGCTCCTGGTGATTCTTAGGAGCTCTAACCATAAGCTCAGCCTTGTCTTTCCACCCTTCAAGGACGAATCTCGATCATCGTCCCATCCGGCACCAGGTTCCAGACTTCGCGCATGTCCACATTGCGCATGGCAATGCAGCCATCGGTCCAGTCCAGGGTGTGGAACAGCTGTTCAGGGTTTTCCTCCGAATCAGGCGTGCCGTGGATCATGATCATGCCTCCCGGTTCCACTCCTTCGCGGCGGGCGCGGGCGGCGTCGCTGATGTTGGGGTAGGAAATGTGCATGGACAGGTAGAAGCGTTCGCTGGTCTTGCGCCAGTCGATCCAATAGAAACCCTCGGGGGTGCGTTTGTCGCCTTCGATCAGCTTGGGGCCTTTCTTGGCGCCCTTGCCCAGGGAGATGCGATAGGTCTTGAGCGGCTTGCCGTCGTTGATCAATTGCAATTGATGGGCGGACTTGAGCACCAGCACTTTTTCGATGACCTTGCCGTTATAGGTTCCCACCGCGGAGGCCTGGGACACAGCGGTGAACGACAGGCAGAACAGGACAAGCAACCAGCGCATTGAAACGATATCCCTTGAGGTGTCGCAGCTATTTGGATGTTATGTGTTGGCAGGCTGGGCCAGCGGCGGGATCGATTCGGATCGCACCGGATAGTCCTCGGCTTGCCGGTCAGCATAGAAGTATTCCAGGGTACGGCCTACTGTGCGGAAGGCCAGTTCATCCCAGGGAATATCCGCTTCTTCGAACAGTTTCACTTCCAGGCTCTCGGGCCCTGCGGCGAAATCCTGGTCCACCAGTTCGGCGCGGAAGAATACATGTACCTGGCTGATATGCGGTACGTCAATCAGCGTATAGATGCTCAGATTTCGTACCCGGGCGCAGGCCTCCTCGGCGGTTTCGCGCACGGCGGCCTGTTCGACCGTCTCGCCGTTCTCCATGAAGCCCGCCGGCAGTGTCCAGTAACCGCGCCGCGGCTCGATGGCGCGCCGGCACAGCAGCACCTTGCTGCCCCAGGTCGGTACGCAACCGGCCACGATGTTGGGGTTCTGGTAATGAATGGTGTGGCAAGTGTCGCAAACGAAACGCAGGCGCGAGTCGCCTTCGGGTATGCGCTGGGTCACCGGATTACCGCACTGGCTGCAGAATTTCATGCTTGGATTCCTGGATGCTGCGCCTATCTTGGCGTGCGTGGGCCGGTGCGGCAAGTTGTCGTTTCGCGACACGACGCGGTGCAGGGCTTGGGCCGCCTGGATGATTGGTGCATGATGCAAGGTAGCGAATAAATCGAGAAGTCTCATGCTGGACGAGCTACTGCATCGAGTAAGCAACCACACCCCGCGCGAACTGGAGGTCGACCGACGTTTTCCTGAAGCCGCGGTGCTGGTGCCGATCACTCGCAGTGATGAACCTGAACTGCTTTTGACCTTGCGCGCCAGCGGCCTGTCGACCCATGGCGGCGAAGTGGCGTTCCCCGGCGGGCGCCGCGACCCGGAAGATCCCGACCTGATCTTCACCGCCCTGCGCGAGGCTGAAGAGGAAATCGGCCTGCCCCCCGGCCTGGTGGAAGTGATCGGCCCCCTCAGCCCGCTGATTTCGTTGCACGGCATCAAGGTGACGCCTTATGTGGGGGTGATCCCCGATTATGTCGAGTACCAGGCCAACGATGCCGAGATCGCCGCGGTGTTCAGCGTGCCCCTGGAGTTTTTCCGCAAGGACCCCCGCGAGCACACTCACCGCATCGATTATCAGGGTTGCAGTTGGTACGTTCCCAGCTATCGTTTTGGCGAATATAAAATCTGGGGCCTGACGGCGATCATGATCGTCGAGCTGGTGAACCTGTTGTTCGATGCGGGCATAGACCTGCACAAACCGCCCAGAAGCTTCCTCAATAACTAAAAGAACGGCCTGCGAGGAGATTCATGAAATATCGCCTGGGCGATGCCCGCGTCGAAATCCACCCACAGAGCTGGGTTGCGCCCAATGCCACGCTGGTGGGCAAGGTCCGCCTCGAAGAAGGCGCCAGTGTCTGGTTCAATGCGGTACTGCGTGGAGACAATGAACTGATCCTGGTGGGCAAGGACAGTAACGTGCAGGACGGCACGGTGATGCACACCGACATGGGGTTCCCGCTGACCATCGGCACCGGCGTGACCATCGGTCATAACGCCATGCTGCACGGCTGCACGGTGGGGGACTACAGCCTCATTGGCATCAATGCGGTGATCCTCAATGGCGCGAAGATCGGCAGGAACTGCATCATCGGCGCCAACGCGCTGATCGGTGAAAACAAGGAGATTCCCGACGGTTCGCTGGTGATGGGCTCACCCGGCAAGGTCGTCAGGGAATTGACCGAAGCCCAGAAGAAAATGCTGGAAGCCAGCGCCGCGCATTACGTCCACAACGCGCAGCGTTACGCCCGTGACCTGAAGGAGCAGGAACAATGAACACCCCCGAACGCCCGGTGCCGTCACCCTGTGTGAACATCTGCTCGTTGGACGACCATGACATCTGCACCGGTTGCCAGCGCACGGTGTCGGAAATCACTCGCTGGAGAAAAATGGACAACGATGAACGGCGTCATGTCCTGGCGCTGTGTCATGAGCGGGCCAAGGCCAATGGACTGGTGTGGGCGTTGCCGACCAGCTCCTGACCCGATCCGAAGACATATCCGAAGTAGGGCGGGCCCGTTACCTGGAAGGTCGGCCTGCCCACCGGTCCAGCCCCACCACACCCAGCGCGATGCCGACGAATCCTGCCAAGATCCCTCCGGCATTGAGGAACACTTGTGGATAGCCCAGGTTCGACACGTCGATGAAAGGGTAGGGGTACGCCGCCAGCAGGTCGCCCCTTAGCAGGACATAGGCGAAATACACCAGGGGATAGGCTATCCACAGCCCGATGTGCCTGAGGCGCAAGGTGCCCTTGGGAACGCAAAGCCACCAATAGGCGACGTACAGCAGCGGCATCACGTCGTGCAGCAGTTCGTCGGCCACGAACTGCCAGCCTTCGGGTTGCCACAGATGGCGTAGCAGCAGGTTGTAGGCCAGGCTGACTAGGGCGATGCTCACGGCGATACCGCTGCTTACGCTGGGTAGCAGGAACCAGCGCCGCACCGCTGATTCGCGCGGGGTCACTTCCCAGGTCAGTACCACCGCCACCAGGGTGTTGGTCAGTACCGTGAAGAAGCTGAAGAAATTCACCAGGCCGCCCAGCAGGCTCGCGCCGAGGCTCCAGCGACCGAGCAGGATCAGGTAGAGCTGGATGCTCAACCCCAGCCAACCGAGCAATGCCGCCAGCGACACCAGGCGTCGGCGCAAGGCGTTATCGATGTCCACGGCTCAGACGGGCCGCTTGGTGCGCATCAGCTTGATGTACAAGCGCTCGACTTTCTCGCGTGCCCAAGGGGTCTTGCGCAGGAAGGTCAGGCTCGACTTGATGCTCGGGTCGCTCTTGAAGCAGCGAATGTCAATGCGTTCGGCCAATCCCGACCATTCGTAGTGCTGAACCAGCGCATTGAGGATCTGCTCCAGCGTCACGCCGTGCAGCGGGTTGTTGTTGGGTTCGGTCATGGGAGGCCTTTTACCGTGAAGATGTAAAGCCGCGCACCTTAGCCGAGGTGCCCCTCGAGGGGGAAGCATAGATGCGTCTTGAGTGGGGCACACTGTTACCGGAATCGAAAGGATCCATGTCAATAAAAGATCTTTCTCTATTGGTAACAGGACATTATCCTTGCGCCGCCTGCTGAAACGCTTCTTCTGGCGTGCCAGAGCCATTGCCTTCAGCTCACTTCTGTATCCGGACCCAAGAACGCTTGCACTATGTTCAATGTTCAGACTTTGAAAGACAGCGCTGTCTCAATCTGCGTGACGAGCCGATTTCTGTGGGAGCGACCAGGCTCGCGATAGCGATTGCACACCCAGCATTGAAGTCGGCTGACACGCAGCCATCGCCAGAAAGCTCGCTCCCACAGGGGCCGCGTCAACCGAATTTGCCTTTTTCAACTGAACCATGCCCCTTCAAGATCGTCATCTAAAGTGACAACTTGCGCGGGACTCTTTAAAACCTCACGGAGAATCACACTATGAGCACTGAGGGTGCTTTGAGTCGAAGCCGTCTGCTACCGAGCCTGCTCGGCATTCTGCTTCTATTGATGGGCCTGGCCCTGTTGGCCGGCGGTGTCAAGCTGAGCATGCTGGGCGGCTCGCTGTATTACCTGCTGGCCGGTATCGGCCTGGCCCTGACGGGTGTGCTGTTGATCATGGCTCGTCGTGCGGCCCTGGGCCTTTACGCATTGGTGTTGTTCGCCAGCACCGTCTGGGCCTTGTGGGAAGTGGGCCTGGACTGGTGGCAACTGGTGCCGCGCCTGGCGATGCTGTTTGCCTTGGGCATCGTCCTGTTGCTGCCGTGGTTCCGCCGTCCATTGCTGAGCGCCGAGGCATCGAACATGGGCACCCGCGCCCTGGGTGCCGCCGTGGTCATCGCCGGTGTCGCGGCACTCGCCAGCCAGTTTACCAACCCGGGCGAGATCAAGGGCCAGCTGGACCGCGATGCGGTGCCGGGCATGACCAACACCGCACCGGCGATGCCGGACGGCGACTGGAACTCCTATGGCCGCAGCGCCCATGGCGACCGTTATTCGCCGCTGGCACAGATCACCCCGCAAAACGTCAGCAAACTGGTACCGGCCTGGACCTATCGCACGGGCGACCTGCCAGGGCCGAACGATCCGGGCGAGACCACCGCCGAAAACACCCCGCTGAAAGCCAACGGCATGCTCTATGTCTGCACGCCTCACAGCCAGGTGATCGCGCTGGAGCCGGAGACCGGCAAGGAGATCTGGCGTTTCGATCCGAAGCTTTCCACCCAGAAGGCGGAGAATTTCAAGGGCTGGGCCCACATGACCTGCCGTGGCGTGACCTATCACGATGACGCAGTCTACGCTTCTGCCGAACAGAGCCCCACCGGCACTGCCAGCACCACGCCGGCGAGCACGGTCTGCCCACGGCGGATCTTCCTGCCGACCGCCGATACCCGCCTGATCGCCCTGAACGCCGACACCGGCAAGATGTGCGAAGACTTCGGCGACAAGGGCCAGGTCGACCTGACCGCCAACATCGGCAGCTTCACGGCTGGCGGCTACTATTCCACTTCGCCACCGGCGGTCACCCAGAACCTGGTGGTGATCGGTGGCCACGTGACCGACAACGTCTCCATCGACGAGCCTAGCGGTGTGATCCGCGCCTACGACGTGCACACCGGCAAGCTGGTGTGGAACTGGGACAGCGGCAAGCCGGACGACACCACGCCGATCGCCGAAGGCCAGGTCTACACCCGCAACTCGCCGAACATGTGGTCCATGTTCAGCGTCGATGAAAAGCTCGGCATGCTGTACCTGCCGATGGGCAACCAGACCCCCGATCAGTTCGGTGGCCTGCGTACCCCTGAATCGGAAAAATATGCCGCAGGCCTGACCGCGCTGGACATCGCCACCGGCAAGGTCCGCTGGTACTTCCAGTTCACCCACCACGACCTGTGGGACATGGACGTGGGCGGCCAACCGACCTTGATGGACCTCAAGACTGCCGACGGCGTGAAGCCGGCCGTACTGGCTTCGACCAAGCAGGGCAGCATCTATGTGCTGGACCGCAGCAACGGCCAGCCGATCGTGCCGATCAAGGAGATCCCGGTCCCCCAAGGCGCGGTGGAAGGTGACTACACCTCGCCGACCCAACCGATGTCCGACCTGAACTTCGTGCCGCCGGTCCTCAAGGAAAGCGACATGTGGGGCGTGACCCCCTTCGACCAGATGCTCTGCCGCATCGACTTCAAGTCGCTGCGCTATGAGGGCATGTTCACGCCGCCATCGCTGCAGGGCTCCATCGTCTACCCGGGCAATTTCGGCGTATTCGACTGGGGCGGTATCTCGGTGGATCCGGTGCGCCAGATCGCGTTCGTCAACCCCAGCTACATGGCGTTCAAGTCCAAGCTGGTACCGGCGGCGGAAGTGGCCGGCGGTCCGGGTCGCAAGAGCGAAACCGAAGGCGTGCAGCCGAACAAGGGGGCGCCCTACGGCGTGATCCTCGAAGCGCTGCTCTCGCCGATGGGCCTGCCGTGCCAGGCGCCGGCCTGGGGGTATGTGGCGGCGGTCGACCTGACCAACAACAAGACCCTGTGGAAACACAAGAACGGCACCGTGCGCGACAGCTCGCCGGTACCGATTCCGCTGAGCATGGGCGTACCGAGTCTGGGCGGCACTTTCACCACCGCCAGTGGCCTGGCGTTCCTCAGTGGTACCCTCGACCAGTACCTGCGTGCCTACGACGTGAAGAACGGCAAGCAACTGTGGGAAGGCCGCCTGCCGGCCGGCGCCCAGACCACGCCGATGACCTATACCGGCAAGGACGGCAAGCAGTATGTGCTGGTCGTCGCCGGCGGCCACGGTTCCCTGGGGACCAAGCAGGGTGACTATGTGATTGCCTACAAACTGCCGGACTAAGCGGCACCGGCGTTCATGAAAAAGGCGACACCTTTGCGGGTGTCGCCTTTTTTTGAGCTTGTCTGAGGTGGCGAGAAATCTCCTCACCACAGGGGATGTATCCCGCCCGGTTTTACAACTCGATCTTAACCGCCTGTGAAGCCCGGGTCGCCTTGGCGCGGGCCGCTTCGATGGATTCGTCGCGGGCCAGGGCCACGCCCAGGCGGCGCTGACCGTTGACTTCCGGCTTGCCGAACAGGCGCAGGGCGGTGTCCGGTTCGCTCAGGGCGGCGCCGAGGTTGGCGAAAGCGGTCTGGGTCGACTGGCCTTCCACCAGCAGCACTGCCGAAGCCGATGGACCGAACTGACGGATCAGCGGGATCGGCAGGCCGAGGATGGCCCGGGCGTGCAGGGCGAATTGCGACAGGTCCTGGGAAATCAGGGTCACCAAACCGGTGTCGTGGGGGCGGGGCGATACTTCGCTGAACCACACCTGGTCACCCTTGATGAACAGCTCGACGCCAAACAGCCCGCGACCGCCCAGGGCCTCGGTCACCGCCTTGGCGACACGCTCGGATTCGGCCAGGGCCACCGGGCTCATGGCCTGGGGCTGCCAGGATTCCTGGTAGTCGCCTTTCTCCTGCCTATGGCCGACCGGCGCGCAGAACGTGGTGCCGCCGACATGACGCACGGTGAGCAGGGTGATCTCGTAGTCGAAATCGATAAAGCCCTCGATGATGACCCGGCCCTTGCCGGCGCGGCCACCTTCCTGGGCGTAGTCCCAGGCCTTCTGCACGTCATCGACGCTGCGCAGCAGGCTCTGGCCCTTGCCCGAGGAACTCATGACCGGCTTGACCACGCATGGGAAACCCAGGGTCTGGACGGCCTTGCGGTAATCTTCCACGGTGTCGGCGAAGAAATAAGGCGAAGTCGGCAGGCCCAGCTCTTCGGCGGCCAGGCGCCGGATGCCTTCGCGGTTCATGGTCAGTTGCGCGGCGCGGGCGGTGGGGATCACGGTGAAGCCTTCGGCTTCCAGTTCCACCAGGGTGGCGGTGGCGATGGCTTCGATTTCCGGCACGATGAAATGCGGCTTCTCGGCCTCGATCACGGCACGCAGGGCGGCACCGTCGAGCATGTTGATCACATGGCTGCGGTGGGCCACTTGCATGGCCGGCGCGTTGGCGTAGCGGTCCACGGCAATCACCTCGACGCCCAGGCGCTGCAGTTCGATCACCACTTCCTTGCCCAGCTCACCGCTGCCACACAACAAAACGCGGGTCGCGGTGGGCGACAATGGAGTTCCGATACGGGTCATCTGAAGGTCCTCAAACAGGAGCGGATCATCGAGGGTTGCGCGCCTTGCGAGCTTCCCATGGAGAGAAAACGCGGCATTTTACATGAACCGCGGGGTTTGGCTTCAACTGGCCACTGCTTGCCGGCGTAAACGCCAGGCCATGATCAGCCAGACGGCGGTGACCCCGGCGAATTTCGAGGCCAGGGCGGTGATGACCACACCCGGTGTCAGGGCGTCGATCAAACCGAAGAAAATGAAAGTGTCCAAGGGGATGCTCAGTGCCGAGCTGATCCACAGGCGATCATGCAACGGACGCCGGGTGATGGTGAACACCAGCCAGTCGATGCACTCGGACACGGCAAACGCGGTGGCACTGGCCAGGGCGATGGTCGGATCCGAGGTCACGTAGGACAACACCAGGGCCGCCAGCATCGCCACGATGGCGCCATGGCCGAAGCGGGTCTGCACCATGTCCCGCAGGATAAACACCAGCCCGCCCCACGCCGACCAGATGATGTCCAGGTGTGGCGCGGCGGAAAACGCGAAGTTGATCAGCACGACGCTGGCGATGTAGGCGATCAGGAAGAGCATGGAGCGGGGTACCGGGTGGAAGGTTCGATCATCTTAGCTGATAGAGCGCACTGGGATTGATCGTTCCCACGCGCAGCGTGGGGGGACGATCAGTCATGGCTCGACGAAAGATGGGCCCTCAGCAATACCAGTGAGAGCTGGACGCGCTTCATTCCTCCTCGCTCCCCTGCGCCTTCCAGTACCCCACAGCCTTCACGAAGTCCTGGTCCAACCCTTTCTCCTCCAGCAACACCTTGCGAATCTGCCGCGATACTTTGCTTTCGGTCGCGACCCAGGCGTAGAGCTTGCCAGGGGGCATCTGCAGTTGGCGCACGGTGGTCAGCAGGGTGTTCTGGCGGCCTTCGCGCAGTACCCAGATCACATGGACCTGCGCCGGGCTCTGGAGCACCTGTTGTTCGGCACCGTTGGCAACTTCCACCACTACCAGGGCCCGCCGGTTCGGCGCCAGGCCTTCGAGGCGGCGGGCGATGGCGGGTAGGGCGGTTTCGTCGCCCACCAGCAGATAGCTGTCGAAGATGTCCGGTACGATCATCGAGCCTCGCGGCCCGGCGATGTCCAGGAACTGTCCCGGCATTGCCTGGGCTGCCCAGGTCGAGGCGGGGCCGTCGCCGTGAAGCACGAAGTCGAGGTCCAGTTCCAGGGTGTCCAGGTCATAGCGGCGCGGGGTGTAGTCGCGCATTTCGGGCATCGGCCCTTGGGCCTTGCCGGCACTGGGGTCGAAGGTGTCCAGGGCGGCCCGCTCTTCGGCGCTCTGCGGGAAGAACACCTTCACGTGGTCGTCCGTGCCCAGGCTGACGAACCCGGCCAGCTCCGGTCCGCCGACCGTGATGCGGCGCATGCGTGGGGTGAGGTCCATCACCCGCAATACTTGCAGGCGTCGTCGCCTGATTTCGTGGCTGACACGGTGAATGATGTTTGGATCGGTCTCTGTCATTGGCTTGTTTCCGCAACGGGTGGACGACCGGGGCCGTCGATGATGGCTTGGGCGGTGGCGTTGAGCAGGTCGCGTACTCGCATGGTTTCTTCCGGGCTCCAGTGGCCATGATGCTGGTACAGCGCATGACGCAAGTTATACACCGCTTCGTGGATTTCCGGGGGGCGCTCATGGCCACGCAAGGAGCGTTTGCCCGCTTCGATGCGCATCCGTACGCCTTCCAGCGCCGTGGATTGTTCCTCAAGCAATAGACGTCCGGCGTCGGTCACGCTGTAGCGTTTTTTTCCGCCATCGTTGTCGCCCTGGATCATTGCGCTCACCTCAAGCGCGGTCAGGGTCGGGTAGATCACACCGGGGCTGGGGCTATAGGCTCCTTCGAACATGTTTTCGATCTGGCGGATCAAGTCATAGCCGTGGCAAGCCTGCTCGGCGATCAAGGCCAGCAACAGCAATCGCAGGTCACCGGCGGCGAAGATGCGTGGGCCACGACCACCGCGTCCACGGCTAGCCGGGTGCCGTGGGTAGCCGCTGCAATCGGAATGAAGATGGGAGGCTGGCATATATCTGTTCTCCGTTATAAATAAGTTGAGGTCGAGATATGTCTTAATTTCAAGATATATCTTTTGACGTTAGATATATCGCGGAACTAAGATGTCTCTCGAGCTGGGTTCGCTAGTTGAGTTCGCTAGAACCTTAGCTGATTACCTCATGCCTACGGGCAGCATAATTGCCTGATCTTTCAGCAGTGCTGGAACCGCCGGTCGGCAAGGGATGCGGGTGTGGGTAGTTTCTTACATCCAAACTTGTGTTTTATAAAAACACGAGTCTTTTTCTTTGTTATGGATGCTGGTTTTACTACGCATCTGTGGGAATTTGCCTGCTTATTTTTAATTAAAGAGCGACGATCATGCTCCGGCGTTGTGGGGTAGCCCCGGTCTTCATCGGGCTGCAACTTCAACCCTTCTCTTTATGCAAAGAACAGGTGTGACAAACATGCTCAAACAATTCGTATCCGGTACTGCCCTGGTCGCCGTGGCCCTGGGTTCTTCGCAGGCGTTTGCCCTCGACGATGCACGCTCCTCCATCCATATCAGCGCAACCATTCCCACCAAGCAGTTCCATGTGCTGCCGCGCGATCCGGACTTCGGTAAGGATGAGGTCATGAATTACAACCCTGTGACCAACACCCTGAGTTCCGTGCGCCAGACCTTCGACGTGAAGAACACCGATGGTTCGGTCCATGCCTATCTGTTGGGTGGCCAGGCTTCGCTGACCAATGGTACGGATTCCATTCCCCTGCTTACTCGGTTCAACAACGTCACCCTGACCGAGTTCCCCCAGGAAGTCGTCAGTGACGCAGCGTCCACACCAGGTACCCAGGCCGACATGCTCATCATGGCTTCCACCGTCCCTCTGGAGAGTCAGGTAGGCCAATACACTGCCGACTTCACCGTGATCTTCGACGCGGTGCCGCGTCCGTAAGCCCTTCGACGCCCGATGAGTCTCTTCTCTTCCCGCGGGCATAGACACAGGTCGGCCATCCGGCCGGCCTGTACCTGGAACGTCCGTTAGCTAGCTGATATGAGAATCCGTTGATGTTTCCGAAGACACCCATCGCGGGTGCCCTCGCGCTGATGCTGTGCGCGAGTGCATTGGCTGCGCCGGCGGCCCCCGGTACGACACCCAGAAGTCTGTTGTCCCAGGCCAAGGGGCTACCGGAGGAGTTTGAAACCCACTTTTTCGATGTGCCACTGGCGGTTCGTATAGAACTCGATCAACAGTACCTCGGCGAAGCCATGGTGGTGTTGACGCGGGACGATCGCATAACCCTGCTGGAATTCACCGACACCCAGGACAGCCCGATCTCGGCAGCCGACCGTGGGCAATGGGAGCACCTGCTCAAGGCGGGGCGTCCCCTGGGGGCTTGTGAAGCCCAATGCACCTCGGGGCTTCTGGCGGTGCACTACAGCCTCGAACATTCGCTGGTGTCGATTCTGACCCAGAGTGTCGAACGCGGCACCGCGCAAAAGCGTTATCACGACCTGCCGCAAGACGGCAGCCTTGGCCTTATCTTCAACAACCAACTCAACCTCAATGGCGGCCAGGAACAGGACACGGGGGGGCGTTATGGCCTCAACGCCAGTTCCAGCCTGGGCAACTGGAGCCAGTCGTTCGACTTGCAGCTCTCCCGCCTTGGCGGGCCGGATGACAAGCTCTATCACGCCGTCCATGAACTTTTTACCCAGCGCGAAATGGAAGACACGTTCTTTCGCCTGGGTTACTTCATGCCAGGATCCGATGGCCTGAACCGGCAGATCCGCTCGTTCGGGGCCAATCCGGACACCGCGCTGGGGGTCATGTATGGCAGCTCCGACAGCCTGCTCATCCATAATCCCAAGCCCAGCGTGTACCCGATCTATGTCACCGCCAGCCGTCAGGCCGCGGTAGAGATCTACCGCAACGGCCTGTTGATCAATACCCAGGCCGTCAGCGCCGGCTTGCAGAGCCTGGACACCCGGCCACTGCCCGGCGGCATCTATGAAGTGGAGGTGCGGCTGATCGAGGACGGACAGACCACCGCCACCACCCAGGAGCTGGTCTACAAACCCAACAATTGGCGCAGTGCCGACGATCGCTGGCGCTATAACCTGTTCGCCGGCCGTGAAAGCAGACTGTTGAGCAACTGGGATGACCAACCGAGCGGTTTCACCACCGCCGGTTTCGGCCTCAATTACCTGGCGCACCCTCGGGTGGTACTGGGACTTTCCACGCGACAGGTGCAGGACAAATTGCAGTACGGCACCTCGGTGGACTGGACATTGGCCAGCAGCGCGAGTCTGTTCGCCAACGTCTACCAGACCGAAAAATACGGCACCGGGATGGACCTGCAAGGGCTCTACAGCTATGGCCTGGGCAGCGTGGTGGCCAGTCATAACCGCAGTTGGCTGGACACCCGCAACACCTACGAGACCCTGCCCGACGGCACTCGCGTGCGCCAGCGCAACGTGTTCGTCGGCCATACCAGCAATTCGTCGCTGTCGATCAACCATCGGTTGAGCAACAAGGCATCCGTCAACGGACGATTGTTCTATAGCGAGGGTAACGTCCAGGGCACCGGCCTGGACCTGGGTTGGAATCAGCGTGGCAAGCTGGGTGGCAGCGACGCCAATTGGCGATTGTCGGTGTTCGACCGCCCAGGCACGTCAAGTACCGCCGAGCGCCGCAATCGTGGCCTGGACCTGAGTGTCAATGTCGCGCTGGGCGGGCCGGGGGAGTACTGGACCGGCAGCATCGGCACGCGGACCTCCCGCGACGGCGACCGGGACAATAATGCCTCGCTGACCTATCGCCGGGATCTTGAGGATCACGTACTGCAAAGTGTTTCCGCCACGGCCCTGGCCGATACCTACGGCATGGGGCTGTCAGGCCTTGCCAGTTTCGAAACCGATGGGTTGTATGGCGACGGCTTCATCCAGCGTTCTTCCTACAACGACAACCTCACCGGCGGCTTGAACCTGAGCAGTACGGTGGCCGTGGGCGGCGGGAAGGTCGCCTTCTCCGGCCTGCCGCAGAGCGGCGGCGCGGGCATGATCGTCGATGTGGAGACAGACCTGGACAATATCGTCCTGCTTGCCGACGACCTGACCGGCGGCACCACCACCCTGCGTCCCGGGCGCAACTTCGTGGCCACCAGCGCCTACCAGAACAGCATGGTGACGTTCGACTTCGACGGTATCCATCCGCCGGCGGCCAGCATCTCCCCTGCGCGCACCCGCTACCACTTGAACAAGGGCGGCGTGGACTACCGCAAGGTGAGTGTCATCAGAACGGTCACCGTTCTGGGGCGCCTGTTGGATGAACAGGGCAAGCCGCTCAAGGGCCATCACGTCATCAATCACGCCAGCCGCGGCGTCAGCGAAGTGGACGGATTTTTCTCCATGGAGATGAACGCAAGCTCGCCGACGCTGGAGGTGCGCTACGGCAACGACTTGCTTTGCCAGTTCCGACTCGACCCGGACAGCGCCAGCCGCGAGGGCGATGTATTGATGATCGGCGATCTGCGTTGCACGCCGGACACACTGGCCGGCAACGATCCTGTGCGCCAGACGGCGGGTTGAGCCTGATTTCCACCTTCAAAACGTATTCCCTGAAACGGTCGTCATCGACTGTCTTCGATCCATGAGGTTTGGCAATGAAACGCTTATTGGCTTTGTGTGGTTTTTCGCTGTTTTCCATGACGGTCCAGGCCGGGCCGCAGATTAACGTCGGCGTGGTCTACGACTACCTTGACGGCAACAAAAGCACCTACATGAAAAGGGTTTTCAACGGCGGTACATCCACGGCGTTCGTGAAGGTCGAGATCATGGAAATTCTCTACGCCGAGGATGGCAGCTACCAGGAGGTGCCGCTGCAGGACCAGGTCGACGCCATGACCAGGAATGGCCTGATGGCGAGTCCCGCGCGCCTGATCGTGCCGGCCAATGGCGTGCAGGGCACTCGCTTGCTGTTCATGGGCGATCGCGACAAGGAACGCTACTTCCGGATTCGCTTCGTGCCGGTGGTGCCGGAGGCCGAGGACGAGTTCGCGATCAGCGCCGAGGAACGCGAGGACTACAAGAAGGAGCGCATCGCAGCCGGAGTGAAAGTGCTGGCCGGTTTCGGCACGGTGTTTTTCGTAAGACCCAGGGACACCCGTTTCGAGACGGTCATCGACGACAGCGCCGCACGCTACCAGGTGCGCAACAACGGTAACAGCGTGGTGGTGATCGATGAGTTCAAGGATTGTGCCGCGAAAAAAGAAAACGATTGCAGGCCGACGACAAAGCACCACGTCATGGCCGGTCGTACCTTTGCATTCGATAAGGAGCCGGGGCGTGAATACCGTTTCGACCTGATCGAAGGCCCAGGGAAGAAAGCCGTCGAAATCAAAGGCTGACGACTTGCCGTCGCTGACGCCAAAGGTATCCATCATGTTCAAGACACTGGTCCGTTCCTTCCTGTTCAGCACCCTCACACTCCCGGCTCTCCCGGCATGGGGAGCCGTGGAGCGAGAAATATTCGAAGTTCTCGTCACCCTGCCGACCGTCGACTTTCACGTCCTGCCGGTAGACCCGCAACTGGTCGAGCGCGAGCAACCGATGCAGTTCAACACCCTGACCTCCGGCCTCTTGCCGTTACGGGCCAACTACGAAGTCAAGAACGCCAACGGCGCCATCGATGCCCGCCTGGCCGAGCAGGCGTATTTGTCCAACGGCCGTGATCGCATCGACCTGCATGTCTTGTTCAATAACGTTGAATTGAGCCTCGATTCGAATCGGGTGGTTTCGGCCGCCGAGGCCCGGCCCGGGCGCCGCGTTGGCCTGGAGGTTTCCGCCGTCAGGACGGATGAGGATTATGCCCCCGGCAATTACCACGGCACCGTGCACATGGTGTTCGACGCGGTGGCCCCGTAGCTATTAATCGGAGAGAGTATGAGCCCTTCAAACACCATCGGACGCGGGCGTTCGTTGTGTCGCGTCGCCACGATTCTTGCCCTGCTGCTGGCCGGCATGTCGACGGCAAGCGCAGTGACCATGGACATCAGCGCAAGTTTCCGGCCCGACCCTTTGAAGCCCAGGGAGAACACGTTCACCAACACCACGCCGCTGGGGGGCTATTGTTTCCTCCATGCTGCGCAATGCAACGCCTTGGGTATCTCCAGCGTTTTTTTCCCCATTGATGTCAACGCCTCAGGTCCCATCCAGGACAACCACGCCTCCATTCGCCAAGGCGCGATGTTCAAGGTACCGGCTCAATGGCGCACGGTTACAGTGACCCACGCCATCACCGGAGAAAGCAGCGTCGTGGAAATGCGCGTGGCAGGCATCGGTGCGCAGTATCGGGATCTGGATGTCACTGCTCTGACGGGGGTGCCAAATGTGAACGTCGCGCACGGCTTGCTCTGGGGGAGCGCCTGGAACGAGGCCCCTTCGCCGTGTCGCAGTTCAGGCCTCGGGGCGGGGGTATCCGCGGTGACCTATTCGTTTTTCTGGCATTTCCCCCAAACCGGTGTATGCGCAAAACAAGCCAGATACCTGATCCCTTCGTTTCGTTATGACCAGGTCAGCTTCTCCTACGAGTTGCGTACCCCCAATCCCTTGAAGATGTCCGCTGGTCGCTACACCGGCACGATGTCTTATTCCATCGGGCCGGGCGGGGACTTTGATTTCGGCGATGTCATGGTCGCGAATGACTCCTTGCTGACGCTCAATTTCCAGCTGGAGGTCGAGCACACGCTCAGGGTCGAAGTGCCTCCCGGCGGGAACAAGGTCGTGCTGGAACCCCAGGGAGGCTGGCAGGCCTGGTTGAACCACGGGCAGAAACCGACACGGCTGTTTCGTGACCAGACTTTTCATCTCTGGGCCTCGTCGCGTTTCAAGATGAACCTGCATTGTCAGTTCGCCGACGCCAGCGACAACACCTGCATGCTCTGGGCGCCCAGCTCCGGACTTCTGGTGCCGGTCAATATCAGTGTGACCCTGCCCAGCGGCCTGACCGACGCTGCCGGCCAACCGGTCAACCGCCGTCGGCTCTATCTTGACGGCAGCGGCACGGAGCTGTTCCAGCCGGGGATCTTCATCGATCGCAAGCCGGGCATCCTGCATTTCGAAGTCGGCCGCGACCAGGTCGGGCAAATGCTGACAGGGGATGCCAAGCAGTACGGTGGCACGGTGACAGTGATCTGGGATTCGGAGGTGTAGCCCTTTCGTCCGATACTGCCGGTTATTCAAACGACGTTGTGCACACCCTCGATTCCACGGCGGTGATCCTTACCGACGAGCCACCAACGGCTGGCATTGGGTATGGGTGCCGGGTTGCAGGTAAGGGGAGAGTATGGGCGCCATGCCCTTGAGAACCTGCACCGGCAGGGCCGAAGTGAATTTGAAGTTCTGCGCCGAGGCGCCCGGAACGTAGGCGGTGAGCGTGCCGAAATGGCTGTCGCCGATGTAGAACACGAAGGTGGCGGTGCGGTTGATGGACTTGGAACTGATGACCCGCCCGCCGGCGCCGACGGCCTCGATGCGGTTGTCGCCGGTGCCGGTCTTGCCGCCCATCTGCAATGGCGTGCCATCGGCCAGTTTGAAACTCCCGGCCACCCGCTTCGCGGTGCCGGCATCGACCACCTGGGACAATGCCCCGCGCAACGCCCGCGCCACCTCGACGGGCATCACCTGCTTGCCGTTGTCCGGGTCATTGACCAACTGGGTTTCATAGGGGGTGTTGGCGGCGAAGTGCAGGCTGTCGACCCGCAGCGCCGGCAGCCGGACCCCGTCGTTGAGGATGGTGCCCACCAGCTCCGCCAGCGCGGCGGGGCGGTCGCCGGAACTGCCGATGGCGGTGGCCAGCGACGGTACGAGATGGTCGAACGGGTAGCCGACTTTCTGCCAGCGCTGGTGGATATCCAGGAAGGCTTCGATCTCCAGCATGGTACGGATGCGACTGTCCCGGGCGCTCTTGTGTCGGCTCTTGAACAGCCAGCTGTAGACCTCCTGGCGTTCGAACTCGCTGGCCTTGACGATCTGGCTGAACTTGGCGTCCGGGTTGTTGAGCAGATAACCCATCAACCACAGGTCCAGGGGATGCACCTTGGCGATGAAGCCCTGGTCCGGCAGGTCGTAGGCGCCGGGACCGTAGCTCTGGTAAAGCCGCTCCAGGCGTTCGTCGGTGAGTTTCTCGGCGCTCTTGGCCGATTTCAGGTGCGAGCGCACGAAGCGGTTGAAGCTCTCCTGGCTGTCGTTGGGAAAGAAGTAGCGGTGCACGGCAGCCAGACGGATCGCGGTGGGGTGCATGCTGTCGAGGAAGGTTTCGAGGCGCTGGCTGGTGTCCTTCTTCTGGTACTTCTTCCAGAACTTGAGCAGGAACGAGGTGCCTTCGCGGTCGGCGAACTGGGCCAGATATTCCTGGCGACGCGGATCCCTGTCGTCCTTGAGCAGCTCGGCGCTGTTGCTGGGGCCGGCGTAGGTCGCGTAGCGCACCAGGTCGCGCATCAGGCGAATGAACGGCAGGTTGATCGATTCGCGCAGGGAGTCGCGCAAGGTGGGGTTGCGGCCGTTGTCTTCGCTGCGGAAGTTGTGGAAGGTATGCAGGCCGCCGCCGGTGAAGAACGCCTCGCCGGGGCTGGCGGAATAGGTCCGGTCCAATGCCGCCTCGAGCATTTTCGGCAGGTTGCGGTCGCTGTTCTGGATCAGGTAGTCGACGGCCCAGCGGGACAGGCGGTCCTGCTCGGCGATCTCGGTTTTCTTCAACTGCGCCGGGGATTGTCCGGCATAACGTTCGTGCAGTTCGGCGATGATCTGCAGGTAGGTGGTGAGCACCCGCAGCTTGGCGGTGGAGCCCAGTTCGAGCTTGCTGCCTTCGTTGATATCGAAGGGCTGGTCGGTACTGTCGGTCTGCACCCGCACCCGCGAGCCGTCCGGGGTCAGCTCCAGCAGGGTGAAGCTGTAGCGCACCTGGGTGGTGCTGGTGGGGGTCAACAGGCGTTCGCCCATCAGGCCGATCTCGGCCGCGAAGGCCGGGTCGGCCAGGCGCTTGAGGTAGTCGGTGGCCTGGGCCTGCAGATCGCTTTGCAACGTGCTGGTGGCCGAGAGGTCCAGGCGATCGAGGTCGTACAGTGGACGGTTGAGCAGCGTGGCGAGGCGGCTGCGGGCGGCGCTGATGCCTTTATTGGATTCGATGGGCTGGATCGTCGGGTCCTGGACCCAGTCGCGATAACTGACCTTGCTGGCCAGGGCGGCCTCGGCCAGGGCCGCGTCGATCACTCCGTTCTGCGCCAGCAGCCGGAGGTGGCTGTCGGTCAGGCGCGCCAGCTCGTCGCGGCCCTTGGACAGGTAATGGGAAGGGCGCCGCTGGGCGATCATCAACGACAGCATCTCCCGCAGGGCCAGGCCCTTTTCGGCCAGGCTCCGAGGGTCGGTGGCGTCGCTGAACAACCGTTCGTTGGCCCGTTTGAAATCGGCGCCGTACCAGACCCGCAAGCCTTCTGCCATGCCGTGTACTTCACCATGACCCGGAACGGCGGAGAGCGGCACGCTGTTGAGGTAGTCGCGGATGATCCGTTGCCGCGCCTCGAGGGTTTGCGGGCCGGACTGATAGGCACGCACACTGGCGGAAATCATCTGGCGGATCTTCTCCGCGCCCGAAACGGTGAGGCCGTCGGGGGAATGGCGGTATTTCTCCAGTTGGGTCGCCAGCGTGCTGCCCCCGGCCGATTGCCCCGGCAAGCTCAACAACTTGGCCACCTGCGACCACGCCGCCATGCCGAAGCGCGGCCAGTCCACTGCCGGGTTGGCCTCGGGGTAGCGGGGATCGAGCAGGAAGCGGTTCTCGATGAACAGCAGGCTCTGTACCACCACCGGCGGGATGGCGTCGAAACTCGCATACAACTGTTGCGGGTACTTGAACTGATACAGCGGTGCTGCGCGGCAATCGGTGATGGTCAGGCCGGCCTGGATCTTTTCCGGGTAGGGGACGAACAGCCCTTTGTCGACATAGTCCATCAACGCCGGCGAAAACCGCGCCTGGGCATGGATCACGTAATTGCGCTTGAGCAACCGCGGCAGGAACTCCCCCAGGGCGCTATAGCCCAACCGCCGGTCGAACGGTCCGTCGCCGGGATAGACGATGGCATCGCTGGGGCCTGGCTGCACCGAATAGCTCAAGGATCCGGCGTACCGGCTCAGTTCACTGGCCTGGAACCTTGAAGTGCGCATCTCCTTGGCGGCCGCCAGGCCGACCACCACCACGATAATCAGCAGCAACAACCAGAAAGCTCGCCAACCATGTCGGACGCGGCGTTTTTCTTGGGGTAAAGGCGCTTCTTCCATACGCTCAGTCGGGACCACAGGTTTACTCGAATCGGTTTGCCACAAAGCGCCCATAGTCACTGATCCATTCACGCAGATTGATCGGACTTGCTTGAAGCTTAGACGGTGGTTGGCGCTGGGGGAGGGGAAATTGGGACAACTCCCTAAGTTTGAGGTAGACCTCTTTGAAATCACTCGGGGAGGGAGGCTGGTTTCTATATCATTCCGACCCTTTTGCTCGGCGGGTGGCGGGAATTTTTCGGCGGGTTATCGTAGCGATATCCCAGGATAGCGAAGCACTCAGCGAAACGGTGGCGTACTTTTGCGCCTTTGGAGGCGCATTAATGCACCAGGGGTAGCGTTCAATCCGGTGTTAGGCTTTCGGCCAGTCGGATCACGTCGATCCCATCATTCGCCAAGGAGAATCCAATGGCCGCTTCACGACCTTTCAACGACGACACCGCCTACTGGGGCGTTCCATGGGAAGAGGGCTACGGCTACCCGCAGGCGCGGCGGGTTGGGAGCGAGATCTTCGTCTCCGGCCAGTTCAGCCATGACGAAGAGGGTAATCTGGTAGCGCCGGCCCGGCTGGATGCTGACGGTCGCCCGAGCGATTTCTCGTCGATGGGCGAACAGATGCGGGTTTCCTACGACAACATTGCCAAGTTGCTGGCCCTGTATGGCGCCACGATGCAGGATGTCGTTGAAGAGACGCTGTATGTGTTGGACATGGACGCGGCCTTTGCCGTTGTCGGCAAGGTGCGCAAGGCGGCCTATGGCACTGAGCGCCCGCAGGCGGCCAGTAATATTATCGGTGTGTCGCGGCTTGCACAGCGTCCACAGCTCATCGAGATTGTGTGCCGTGCCGTGATTGGCGCCCAGGCCAAATGACCGACGTTCCCGGTTTCTACCAAGAAGCCGGGATGGCCTGCCGACCTTCGACCAGCGGTTTGAGGTCGGCCACAGCAGCCGCGCAGAATGTCATGAAAGCTTTCACTCGCCAGGACTTCCTGATGTCCTGATGGGTAAGCAGCCATAGCTCATCCTGAAGCTCCTGCACCACTGGGCCGGCCCGAAGCAGTCCTGGAGTAATGTCGCCCAGCATGCAGGGAAGGAAACCAAAACCCAGGCCCGCCGCAATCGCGGCGCTCGCTGCAGCCACGGAATCAGTGCGGTAGGCAATGTACTCGGGGGGAACCCGACATTCGACATAACGGGTTGCCTTCAAGCCGCACAGGCCACCCGAGTAGGAAACCCACGACTGTCCATCGGCGAATGGATCGGCAATCGCTGCCTGCTTGGCGCTGCCATACGGGGCCCAGGCAATGTTGGCGAGCTTGCGACCTACCAGAGTATCAGCCGGCTTCTTCGTCGCGCGCACCGCAATGTCTGACTCGTCTCTCGCAAGGCTCAGCGTCTGGTTGCCGACCAACACTTCAATGGTGATCCCCTCATTGAGGGTTTTGAAGTCCGCGATGATCGGTGTAAGGAAGTACAGCAGAAGCGAGTCGCTGGTGGTAATCCTCAGTTTTCCCAGCGGGCCCTGGCCGACACGGGAAACCCTGCGAGTCACACTGACAATGTCCAGTTCGACTCGCTCTGCCAGTGCACGCAGCTCTACACCTTCGGCAGTCAGCAGATACCCCGCCTTGCGATGATCGAACAGCGCGACCCCCAGCGTTTTCTCCACCTGCGCGACCCGGCGCGAGACGGTGGAGACGTTGATGCCGAGCTTCTTCGCCGTAGCGGCGCGGTTGCCACAGTCACTCAGGATTTTGATGATCCGCAAGTCGTCCCAGGATAGCTGGCTGACCGCTTCGCCGACATCCCATTTCGGGCCAGTGGCGTCAGTGGTTTTTGGCGAGGCGCTTTCAGGTGACTGGTTCACTAACATCATTCCGCGTGTGGTGGACTGATGATACGAGAAGGCGTCCGGTCAACCAAGGCGATGTCCGATCCCCTCGCCACAGATAATCCTCCCGCCCCGACGGTCACAGGCGCCTGAAAGCCTTGTGCCAGAGCCATCGCCCTGGCCCCAGGCATGACGCTGAATCCTCTCTGTGCAATACTGCGCGGCGCTTTTGGAAACGTCTCTCATCCAGATAATACATCTCCAAAAACACGGTTTTCCCTGAGGCTTATCCCTGAATTTCCCTGGTTTTACAGTGAATCTCTCTATCCCCGGCTTTTTATACTGCACGACCCATCGGTCTTGAGGCTCTGGTCTCCAGGACGGTCTGTCCACGAAACAGACCCGGTTTCGGCAAGGCGGCAGGCTTATCGGCCCGTGGTCTTGGAAACCTGGTGGTCAATCCAATAACAAAACGAGGTTGTATCCCTATGCCTGTCGGCAATCATCTGCCCCATGGCGAGACCGCTCAGGGTGGTCCGCTCAAACGTGAGCTCGGCGAGCGCCACATCCGCCTCATGGCGCTCGGCGCCTGCATCGGTGTCGGGCTGTTCCTCGGTTCGGCCAAGGCCATCGAGATGGCTGGCCCGGCGATCATGCTGTCCTACATCATTGGCGGCCTGGCGATCCTTGTAATCATGCGCGCTCTCGGCGAGATGGCCGTGCACAACCCGGTGGCCGGTTCGTTCAGCCGCTATGCCCAGGATTACCTCGGGCCGCTGGCAGGTTTCCTGACCGGTTGGAACTACTGGTTCCTGTGGCTGGTGACTTGCGTCGCCGAGATCACGGCGGTGGCGGTGTACATGGGTATCTGGTTTCCCGACGTACCACGCTGGATCTGGGCCCTGGCCGCACTGGTCAGCATGGGCTCGATCAACCTGATCGCGGTCAAGGCCTTCGGTGAGTTCGAGTTCTGGTTCGCCCTGATCAAGATCGTGACCATCATCGCCATGGTCATCGGCGGCGTCGGCATCATCGCCTTCGGGCTCGGCAACGATGGCGTGGCCCTGGGCATTTCCAACCTCTGGGCCCACGGCGGCTTCATGCCCAACGGCGTGTCCGGCGTGCTGATGTCCCTGCAGATGGTGATGTTCGCGTACCTGGGCGTGGAGATGATCGGCCTGACCGCCGGTGAGGCGAAGAACCCGCAGAAAACCATCCCCAACGCCATCGGCTCGGTGTTCTGGCGGATCCTGCTGTTCTACGTCGGCGCGCTGTTCGTGATCCTGTCGATCTACCCGTGGAACGAGATCGGTACCCAGGGCAGCCCGTTCGTGATGACCTTCGAACGCCTGGGCATCAAGACCGCCGCCGGCATCATCAACTTCGTGGTGATCACCGCCGCGCTGTCGTCCTGCAACGGCGGTATCTTCAGTACCGGGCGGATGCTCTACAGCCTGGCGCAGAACGGCCAGGCCCCGGCCGGTTTCGCCACCACTTCGGCCAACGGTGTACCGCGTCGTGCATTGCTGCTGTCCATCGCCGCGTTGCTGGTGGGTGTGCTGCTCAATTACCTGGTGCCTGAGAAAGTCTTCGTCTGGGTGACGTCCATCGCCACCTTCGGCGCGATCTGGACCTGGGTGATGATCCTGCTGGCCCAGCTCAGATTCCGCAGGGGCCTGAGCACTTCCGAGCGTGCCGCGCTGAAATACCGTATGTGGCTGTACCCGGTCAGTTCGTACCTGGCGCTGGCATTCCTGGTGCTGGTGGTGGGCCTGATGGCGTATTTCCCGGATACCCGCGTGGCGCTGTATGTGGGGCCGGCGTTCCTGGTATTGCTGACGGTGCTGTTCCATGTCTTCAAGTTGCAACCGAGGGGCGTTGCCCAAGGTTCGGTTGGAGCGGCTTCGTAGCCGCCCTGGATGAAACCGCAAGCCCCGATCGATTGATCGGGGCTTTTTCATAAGTGTCGTGTGCGCAAAAGGCCCTAGGCTCGCCCAGGAGCGGGTCTGGTCGTCTGGTCTGGGTGAGAGTGGGTTCAACGCGAGACATTTCCCCGCGGCAGGCGTGGAATTGCGGAGTGCTGGACCGGCAGTCGGGCACTGGTCGTGACTTCGAAGCTTGCCCCATTGGTGGTGGTGGAGCTGCCTCCGACGAACACCTGGAAAGTCCCCATTTCGACGAACCGCAGAAGGTCCGGGCCCAGTAACGCGAAGTCGTCCTGATCCAGCAGGAATTCGACGGTCTTCGTTTCACCCGGGGCCAGTCGGACCTTGGTAAAGCCACGCAACGTACGCACCGGGCGCGTGTAGCTGGCGATGTTCTGCCGTAGGTACAACTGGACGATTTCCTCACCGGCTCGTTGGCCGCTATTGCGCACATCAACCTGCACACCGAGCGTCTCATCGAAGGCCAGTTGCCGCTTGCTGAGCTCAGGTGATCCGTAGCTGAACGTGGTGTAACTCAGGCCGTGACCAAAGGGGTAAAGAGGAGTCCATTCTTCATCCGTGTATCTGGAAGTGAAGAGATTGGCTTTGTCCGGCGGTCGTCCGGTGTTTTTATGCGCATGGTAAAGAGGAATCTGGCCGACGGTGCGCGGAAACGTGACAGGAAGTTTGCCGCTGGGGTTTACAT
Source organism: Pseudomonas sp. NFACC43 (assembly GCF_900119645.1). NCBI lineage: Bacteria > Pseudomonadati > Pseudomonadota > Gammaproteobacteria > Pseudomonadales > Pseudomonadaceae > Pseudomonas > Pseudomonas sp. NFACC43. The sequence goes on along the minus strand of NZ_FPKK01000010.1, from coordinate 182,704 downwards.
CGCCAAACAGCACATCGGCCACGGCATTTCCCATTTCGGATCCCAGGAACCAGGCCTCGATGATGGCGGGCACTTGTCTGTCCATGGCCTGTATGGCCAACGGGCGGCCGTTCATGAGAACCACGACCATGGGTTTGCCAGTGCTTTGCAATTGCGCCCAAAGCGTGTCTTGCGCCCCGGGTAAATCAAGGGAGGTGCGGCTGCGCGCCTCTCCACTCATGTTGGCCGTCTCGCCGAGCACCGCAACAATCACATCGGCGTCGCTGGCGGCGTCCCGAGCCTCTTCGAGACCGGAAATATCGAGGCTGTCGGGAGAGGCGCCAGCCATATGGACAACGTCAGTTGTGGGCGATACCGCACGTCTTATGCCCTCTAGTACCGTTATCGACTCTTCGGCACGACCGACGCCGAACCAGGGGCCCAGGGTGGACTGGGCATCATTTGCCAAGGCGCCGACCACGAGAATCTTTCGCAGGCTTTTCGACAGCGGTAGCAAGTCCCCGTCATTTTTTAGCAGCACAATGGATTTCTGTGCGGCCTCTCGTGCCAGCGCGCGCGCGTGGGGTGTCATTGTCAGCGCTTTTTCGCGAGCCGGGTCGCTGTATCGATAAGGGTCGTCGAACAGGCCCAGCCGTTGTTTGGCCTCAAGCACGCGTCGCACCGCATCATCGACCAAGGGGGTGGGGAGTCGACCGCTACGTACCAGAGCAGGGAGCTCCGTGGCATAGTTGCCGCTGACCATGGCAATGTCCACTGTAGCGCCCAGCGCCAGTCGGGCTGCCTCTTGCTTTGTCGAGGCGACGCCATGCTGTATCAGGTCACCGATGGCCTGGTAATCACTGACGACTATCCCTTTGAATCCCCATTCACCGCGCAGCTTGTCATTGATCAGTCTTTGACTGGCGTGCATCGGCGTGCTGTCCATATCGTTGTAGCCGGGCATGATCGAATCGACGCCGGCCTGTACGGCGGCACGAAACGGTGGAAGGTAGACTTCCTCGAGCGTTCGCTCGGACATATCCGAGGTGTTGTAGTCACGCCCCCCCTCGGCGGCGCCGTAGCCGACAAAATGCTTTGCGGTGCTCAGGATGGCCGATGTATCGGGAACGCCCTGGCCGCGGAAACCGCCCACTCGAGAGGCTGCCAAGGCTGCGCCCAGGAAAGGATCTTCGCCGGCTCCTTCGACGACTCTTCCCCAACGTGGGTCCCGTGCGATATCCACCATCGGCGCATACGTCCAATGCAAGCCGCTCGCCGTGGCTTCGACGGCTGCTGCCCGGGCGGTTCGTCGAGACAGCTCCGGGTCCCAGGCCGACGCCTCGGCCAGCGGTACGGGGAATACAGTACGGAAGCCGTGGATCACATCGAAGGCGAACAGCAGCGGAATGTGCAGACGCGCATTCTGGATGGCTTCGCGTTGTAGCGCCGCCGTGTGCTCGGCGCCATAAGCACCTATCAGGGAACCCGCCTCAGTGATACCGATGGTGGGTCCATCCTTGACGTCGACAGTGGCTCCCATCGGGGTGATGTGAACGGCCAGTTGGGTCAGTTGACCGGCCTTTTCCTCAAGGGTCATCTGGTTGATCAAGTGTTCGATAAAAACCGCGTCTTCCTGCGGTTTCCCGGCTCGCTCGCCGGCCCGGGGCGCGGGATGAACACCGATCATGACGATCAAGACAACCATCAGGGTCATCGTGGTCACGCGTATGCTCGTCATGGGACTAGGCCTTGGGGGTGACGGGGGATGAGCGAAGGGACGCTTGCTGCGCCAGTGCCTGGGGTTTTGAGTTGAAGGGGTGGTACTGGAAGAGCCAGGTTTCGGAAAGCGTTTCTTTCCCAAGGCGCAAATACAGGCGCATCTCGACCGGCTCGCTGCCCTCGGCAGTCAGATCGAATTGAGCGTGCCAGTGCCCCGGCAGCCCGCTGCCTGGCATGGATGCGGTCAAAACGTTAGAGAACGATCCTCTGGACGCCCATAGCACGGCTTGTGGCTTCGTGTCGCAGGTCAGCGTTTCAAGCGGCGCTCCCATGAACTCCACAACGAATTTGCGTACTCCCTTGGGACGCGGGGAGCCTGGAATGCCCCCAGTCCCCAGGCGTGTGGCTACGCAGCGTGCCAGATTGCTGGGATACGGCTCATCGGAAAGCCAATGCAAACGATATTTCAAGCGGTAGTGATTGCCGGCTTCGGCGGGCTCCTTGGGGACCCACATCGCGACGATGTTGTCGTGGATTTCGTCGTCGGTCGGGATTTCCACCAGTTGTACGCTTCCTTCGCCCCAGTCCTCCAGAGGTTCTACCCATACGCTGGGGCGGCGCTGATACTGGACCCTGTCCAGATAATTGGCGAAAGATCGGTCACGTTGAAGCAGTCCGAATCCGCGGGGATTGTTGTCTGAAAATGCCGAAGCCATGGTACGTGCAGGATTGTTCAGTGGGCGCCAGATGTGCTCGCCCGTTCCCGTCCAAAGCGCCAGTCCATCGGAGTCGTGGACCTCGGGGCGCCAGTCGATAGCCGTCAGCTTGGCCGGTTCACCGAACCAAAACATGGACGTCAGCGGGGCGATGCCGAAGCGATCGATATCCTGGCGCAGGAACAGCTCGGCCTCGATGTCCATCAGTACCCCTTCGGTGCGGCTGATCACAAAACGATAAGCGCCACACAGACTGCTGCTATCGAGCAATGCGTAGACCGTCATGGCCGACTGTTGGTCATGGGTTGGCGTCTCGAACCAGAAGTGGGTGAAGTCCGGAAATTCTTCAGCCTTGCTCGCCGAAGCAACGTCCAGTGCTATACCCCGGGCTGAAATTCCATACTGATACTGTTCGCCAATGGCTCGAAAATACGAGGCCCCCAGAAAAGCCACCCAGTCGTTTTGTTTCCAATCAAGTTTCTTCTGGTTTCCCAGGCGACTTTCCTGGAATCGAAAACCGGCAAAACCGCTGTCGGCTCCAAGTGCCTGAGCGGGGCTGTCGGCAGGCATGCTGAATAGCGTCTTGTCGTAATCGATAGGTTGGGAGATGCCGTTGGCGATGACATGCATCTTGACCGGGACGCGGAAAAGGTCGCCCAGATGGAAAAACGTGAGCGGATATTTGCCGGGTCCCTTCGCGAACAGTGCACGAGTGGTGTCGAAGCGGATAAGACCTCGCGCGTTGTAATCGATTTTCGATAGAGAGGATTGCGCAGGAGTGGCGGGCCGTACGTACGGTTTCATCGCCATTTTTTCGGCGAGCGTGATCAGCTTTTCGTAAGTGAAACGATTGGTGTCATCGATTTGCGCGGTGTCACCGACAGCCGTCAGGGGAAGCTTCAATGAGGCAAATGTTGCGCAAAGCGATGTGAACCTGAGCAGATCTCGCCGATTCAACATGGGAGCCTTCCCTGAGAGTGAACATTTGATGCAGGGATGTTCAATCGACAGGCAATGCTCGTCTACTGTCAAACCTGACAGGTATGGGTAGGCATCCGAAGGTTGGAGTCGATTATCCAGTGGCTGCAGGTATGCCTCGTCACGGAACAGGCGACTGCATCCGGATCGCTTACCCCACCTGCTTCATCTGCCGAACCGGCAACTCCACGCGGAACGTGGTGCCCACGCCGACCTCGCTGCTGACCGTAATCTCCCCATTGTGTTTCTTCACGATCCCATAGGACAGCGACAGACCAAGCCCCGTGCCCTGGCCGATGGGCTTGGTGGTGAAGAACGGGTCGAAGATCTTTTGCAGGGTTTCCGGCGGGATGCCCGAGCCGTTGTCGGCGACTTCGATCCAGACGCGATCACCCTCCACGCCGTTGCGCAGGGTGATGGTGCCGCGCTCCGGGCCGATGGCCTGGGCGGCGTTAACGATCAGGTTCATGATCACCTGGTTGATCTGCGACGGCAGGCACTCGACTTCCGGTAGAGGGGTGTACTCCTTGACCACGTCGGCCTTGTACTTGATCTCGTTGGCCACGATGTTCAGGGTCGAATCCATGCCCTGTTGCAGATTCGCCATCTGCCATTCCTGGTTGGAGTCGACCCGGGAGAAGTCCTTGAGGTCCTTGACGATCTGTCCGACCCGGGCGATGCCATCCTTGGACTCCTTGATCAGCAGCGGTATGTCTTCGACGAGAAAGTCCAGTTCCACCTGTTCGCGCAGCTTCGCCAGGCGCACCACCGTCTCCGGCGAGGCGATGGCCTGTTCGGCGCTGCCATAAGCCAGGAGCATTTCCTCCAGTTTGCCGAAGTAACCGTCCAGCGCCCCCAGGTTGGAGGAAATGAAGCCGATCGGGTTGTTGATCTCATGGGCGACCCCGGCGGCCAACTGGCCCAGGGAGGCGAGCTTTTCCGATTGCACCAGTTGGGTTTCCAGCATCTTGCGTTCGTCGATTTCCATCTGCAGCAAGGAGCTGGCCTGCTTGAACGCCTGGGTCCGTTGTTCCACCAGCTCTTCGAGCTTGTTCATCTTCAACTGTGCGCGGGAGGTCATTTCCCACTTGGTGGTCAGGGTGTTGGCCATCTGCTGGACTTCGATGTTGTCGAAGGGCTTCTTCAGGATCAGCAGCCGGTCATGGCCGTTCAAGCGGTCCAGCAGTTCATCCCAGGAGTAATCCGAATAAGCGGTGCAGACCACCACCTGCAATTGCGGGTCGCGTTTCCAGAGTTCCTCGATGGTCCTGGCGCCGTCCCAGCCCTCGGGCATGCGCATGTCGACGAAGGCCAGGGCGTACGGACGATCCTGTTCCAGCGCCTGCAGCAGCTTGTTCAAGCCTTCCTGCCCGCCATAGGCCGAGTCGAGTTCGAAGACCGGGCCGACAGGTTTCGGTGCCTCGCCGAACAGGGCGTTCTCCATGTCTTGCAGGTCCGTGTTGCTGTCGTCCTGGGGCGTGAGGATCTTGCGGAAATCGTCATGAATGGCAGGCGTATCGTCGATCAGCAGGATGCGCCGGTTGCTCAGGCTGTTCATGGCTCACCTTCCGCGAGTTTCAGGGGCACTTGCAACACGAACGTCGCCCCCGTGCCTGGCCCGTCACTGTGGGCGGTGAGATGGCCGTTCATTTCAATGGCTGCCAGTGCGCAGCTGTGCAGGCCGAAACCGTGGCCTTCCTTGCGGGTGGTGAAACCGTGGGCGAAGATGCGGGTCATGTTTTGCGCCGGGATGCCTTCGCCTTCGTCCTTGACGCTGATCTGCAGGGTCTCGCCATCCACCACTTGGGCGCTCAGGGTCATGTTCCGCGCATGATTGGACACCCCGGCCATGGCGTACTTGGCGTTGCTGATCAGGTTGATCAGGATCAGCAGCAGGCGGTGCTTGTCGCCCATGATCCGGGGTACGTCGCCGTACTCCTTGATCACGGTTACATGGTGGCGGGTCAGGGCACCGGAATTCATGCGCAGGGCGTCTTCGAGCAGTTCGCTGACCACCAGCGGCTCCATCAGGCTGTTGGCACCGGCGTAGGATTGCTGGGTGGAGACGATGTCCTTGATGTGGTCCACGCTCTTGCTCAACTGCGCCAGTTCATCGAGCAGGCCCTGCTGTTCGACCGCCATGGCCTCCACCAGCTGGTTGAGGTAGCCGGGCAGCAGCTTGCCCTTTTCGTCTTCGGTGAGGAAATGCCCCAGGTCGTGGGGGTGCTCGTTGATCAATTGCATCGCCTTGCCCAGCCCCTGGGCCTTGCTGCCGCGCAGTTTGCGGCTGACCAGATCGGCGGAGATATTCACGCTGTTGAGCACGTTGCCCACGTTGTGCAGGACGTTGGTGGCGATCTCCGCCATGCCGGCCTGGCGGGCGGTATCCATCAGTTCGCTCTGGGTGTCCTTGAGCTGGCGGGTGCGCTCCTCGACCCGTTGCTCCAGCTCGTCGTTGGCGCTTTGCAGGGCGCTGTTGACCCGCTTGATCTCGGCGAAGCTGCGCACCAGCCGGATCGCCAGCCAGATCAGGATCAGCACCAGGAACGTGGCGAACACCAGCAGGTACACATGGTTGCGCTGGTGCTTGCTGGCCGCTGTCTCCTGGTCTTTCTCCAGCAGGTGGGTGATGGCGTCCAGGTGATCGGAAACGGGGACGGCTTCGATACCCTGCAACAATTCGTTGACCCGAGGTTGTTCGCGCAGGATCAGGGCGATGTGCCGGCTCAGGATATCGACCGAACCCCCCAGTCCCACCGGCAGGCGCTCTTTGTTGATGTCGAGCCGGTTCAGGCCCAGCAGCACTTCGGCGGCGACTTCAGGGGTGGTGAGATGGGAAAACTCCATGCTGCTGAGCAGCAGGTCGTAGGTATCGATGGTGACGCTCTGCAGTTGCAGTTTTTCCGTATCGGGCAGTTGGGCGAACTGGGCCTGGATGTCATCTTCGGCGGTCGGCAGGAAGGCCAGGGAGTTGCGCAGCACCGCATTGTGGGACTTGAACTGTTCCACCAGGCGGGTCTTTTCCTTGACGGCCTTGAGGTATTCGTCCCGCAGGCCCTCCCACCGCGAGGGTGTGTGGCGGCCCGGCTCCGACTCGATGGCGTCCAGGCGCTGCCACAGGCGCGTCATCTCGTGCAGCGGCGAGACCAGCGGGTCGTAGTTGTGGCTCAGGGCGATCCGTGACTTGAGCACTTCGTTGTCCCAGATGGCGTCCTGCTGCTTGAGCAGGCGGATCAGGTCCCGGGACTCGATGTACGAGGCGGCCTGCTGCGCACTGGAATTGACATACATGAACAGCAGGATCGAAGCGAGCAGGAGGCCGACAAGCAACAGGCTGATGCGACGAAGAGGGCTCATAGGGGCTTGCCCTCCCATTCACCGGTCAGGGTCTTGAGGAATTCGACGATCAGCTCCGTGTCGTTCTTCAAGGGCTCACGCCCTAGCTGGTACTTGAACATCACCTGAACCGCCTGTTCCAGGGTCGACGCGGAGCCGTCATGGAAATACGGGGCGGTGACGGCGACGTTGCGCAGGCTGGGGACCTTGAAGACCTGGCGGTCGGCTTCGTCGCCAGTGACGTTGAACCGACCTTCGTCGGCCCGGGCAGGGTGGCCCCGGTCCTGGATGTAATCACCCATGACGCCGAATTTCTGGAACATGTTGCCGCCGATGTTCACCCCCTGGTGGCAGGCGATGCAGCCGTATTCCTTGAAACGCTGGTAGCCGAACTTTTCCCTGGGCGTGAGGATATCGGTGTCGCCCAGCAGATATTTGTCGAAGCGCGAGTTGGGGGTCAGCAGGGTGCGTTCGAAGTCGGCCAGGGCATGCTTGATGTTCGGTTGGGTGACCCCGTCGGGGTAGGCGTCGGCAAAGTCCTTGGCGTAGCCCGGGTCGTCGGCGATGCGCTTGACCACGGTTTCCCAGGTACTGCCCATTTCCGCGGGGCTGGTCACGACCACATGCACCTGTTCTTCCAGGGTGTCGACGCGACCGTCCCAGAACTGGTGGAAGTTCAGGCTGGCGTTGAACACGGTGGGGGTATTGACCTCCACCGGCTTGCCGTCGAAGCCCAGGGAAAACGGTGTGCCGTCGGCGCCGCCCTTGTCCAGGCGATGGCAGCTGGCGCAGGACAGGGTGTTGTTGACCGATAGCCGTGGATCATGGAACAGGCGCTGGCCGAGCTGGACACGCTTGGGGTCCAGGGCAGGAATGGGAGGCAACGGTTTGAGCGGTTCGTCCAGGGGGGCGGCATGGGCGGTCAGGCCCAAGCCCATGAGCAGGCCGAGAGCCAATAACGATACAGATGACGCCATCGGATGCTTCCTTGAATCTCTGGGTGGATGAATCCTGGGGATTCATGAAAACGGGTTCGGACGTTGTTCCCACTCGGCTACCCACTGGACAAAAGCTTGCGGCTCCACTGCCCTGCTGAAGTAGTACCCCTGGGCTTCCTCGCACTGGTGGGCCTTGAGGAATTCCAGTTGCTCAAGGGTTTCCACGCCTTCGGCGATGATGTGCAGGTTCAGGCTCCTGCCCAGGCTGATGATGGTGCTCACCAGCTTGGCGTCGTTGCTGTCGATGCTCAGGTCGCCCACGAACGACTGGTCGATCTTCAGCACATCCACCGGAAATTTCTGCAGGTAGCTCAGGCTCGAATAGCCAGTACCGAAGTCGTCGATGGCCAGGCGTATCCCCAGTTGCTTGATGGCCTTGAGGACGGCGACGGTGGTGTCGATGTTCTGCATCAACACGCTTTCGGTGATCTCCAGTTCTAACTGTGTCGGGTCCAGCCCGGTTTCCTTGAGGGTGTGGGCGATGCCTTCGACGAAGCCTCGTTGCCGGAAATCGATGGCCGAGACGTTCACCGACAGGTACAGCGGCTTCATGCCCTGGGCCTGCCAGCGGCAGGCCTGCTGGCAGGCTTCCTGGAGCACCCACTGGCTCAGGGGCACGATCAGGCCGCTGTCCTCGGCCACCGGGATGAAATCCGACGGGTAGATCAGCCCGTGGCCGGGCCGGTCCCAGCGCACCAGCGCCTCGACGCCGACCACCTTGCCAGTGTGCAGGTCCAGCTTGGGCTGGTAATGCAGCACGAACTCCTTGCGTTGCAGGGCCAGGCGCAAGCCGGACTCGATGGTCTGTTGCTGGCGGGCCCGGCGGTTCATGTCTTCGGTGAAGAAACGGTAGTCGTTGGGCCCGGTCTCCTTGACGTTGCGCATCGCCGTCTCGGCTTTCTTGATCAACGCCACCGCATCGAAACCGTCGGCCGGGTACAGGCTGACCCCCAGGCTCGCGGTGACGGTCAGGTCATGTCCATCGATGGGGTGGGGCGTGCTGATGGCCGTCAGCAGTTTTTCCGCCACACCCTTGATCTGCTGCGGATCCGTGACGTCACCCAGCACCACCACGAACTCGTCGGAGCCGTAGCGAAACACCGAATCGGATTCGCGCACCACGGTAGCCAGGGTCCTGGCCACACGCTTGAGCATTTCATCGCCCACCGGATGCCCCAGGGCGTTGTTGATGCGCTTGAAGCGGTCCAGTCCGATGAACATGACCGCCAGTTGCCGGTCATGCCGGCGGCACTGGGCCATGGCCTGGGTCAGGCGATCGCCCAGCAACATGCTGTTGGGCAGCTCGGTGAGCACGTCGTATTGCAGCAGGTGCGACACCTTGAGCAATTCCTGGACCCGCTCCTCGATGGTGCGCTCCAGGCTGCGCATCTTGCGCGCCGCATCCTGGGCCAGTTGCCATTTCCAGGTCATGGCACTGGCCATCTGGCGGATTTCCAGGGTGTCGAACGGTTTCTTGAGGATCAGCAGCTGGTCGTCGAATTCGATGCGCTCCGACATGGTTTCCCAGGTGTAATCCGAAAACGCCGTACACAGGGCGATCTGCAGCCGCGGGTCGGCTTCCCAGAGACGCTCGATGGTCTGCAGGCCGTCCCAGCCCGGCGGCATGCGCATGTCGGCGAACACCAGCGCATAAGGCTGGCCTTCGGCCTGGGCGCGCTTGACCAGTTCCAGGGCTTCTTCGCCCTGATAGGCCGAGTCGATCTGGAACTGCAGCCGGCTCACCTGGGGTGTGCCGAACAGCAGGCTCTCGGTGTCGTCCAGCGAGTCGTCGCTGCCGGCGCTGGGGCTGAGGATCTTGCGAAAGTCCTGGTGGATCGCCGGCGTATCGTCCACCACCAGGATTCGCCGGTTGGCAGGTACCGACATAGGGTTCATGGATTGCTCTCCGACAGCTGGCTCGCGGGCCGTGTCCAATGATCCGTCACGGGAACGATGGTACCGGCCTTGAGCAGTTCTCCGGCCTGGCCGCTGTCCACCACCGTGCTGAAGTAGTGACCCTGGGCCAGGATCGGCCCGCCGCTGCCGCTGGACATCAGCGTGGTGCGTTGCTCCTGGGTCTCGACGCCTTCGGCGATGATCCCGATGCCCACGTCCCGGGCGAAATTGATGATCGCCCGCAGGGTCGTGGCGTTCTCGGGGTCGGCGTTGGCGCTGTCGAGAAACCTCTGGGCGAGCTTGAGGTGGTTGACCCGATAGGTCTTGAGGTAATCGAAGGAGGAATACTCGGTGCCGAAGTCGTCGATGGCGATCTGCACGCCCAACTCGCACAGCCGCGGCAGCACGTCGTTGTGGGTCCACTTGGTCTGGGCCAGGGTGGCTTCGGTCACGTCGAAGCGCAGGTCCCAGGGCGCCAGTTCCCAACGTGCGGTGGTGCGCAGGACATCGTAGATCAGCTCCGGGCCGGTCTTGAGCTGGGTCAGGGACAGGTCGATGGCGATGACCGGGGGCGCCATGCCCTGGTCGCGCCACTGGCGCATCTGCTGGCAGGCCTGGTCGAGCACCCAATGGCCGAGGGCGACGATGATCCCGCTCTTCTCGGCCGCCGGCATGAACGCCGAAGGTTCCAGCCAGCCCCGTTCGGGATGCTTCCAGCGCACCTGGACACCCATGCCCAGGATCTTGCCGGTGCCGAGGTCGACCTCCGGCAGGTAGTGCAACTGCAACTCGTTGTTCTCGATGGCCTGGCGCAGCTCGTTGGTCAGGGTGACCCGGTCGGTAACCTCCTGGTTGATCTCTTCATTGTGGAAGTGGTACTGGTTCCGGCCTTTTTCCTTGGAGCGGTACAGGGCCATGTCGGACTGCGCCATCAGGCTGTCGGCGCTCGGGCTCTGGGGGGTGTACAGGGCGATGCCGATGCTCACGGAAATCCGCACATCGTTGCCGTCCAGGGAGTAGGGCGCCACCAGGGTATCGCGGATCTTGGCCGCCAGGGCCGCACAATGGGTCGGCTCGTGGACGTCCAGTTGCAGGATGGCGAACTCGTCGCCGCCCAGGCGCGCCACCACATCGTTCTCCCGGGTACAGTCTTTCAGGCGCTTGGCGACCTCCTGCAACAGCAGGTCGCCGATGGGGTGGCCCAGGGTGTCGTTGATCCGCTTGAAGTGGTCCAGGTCCAGGTAGAACATCGCAAACGGCGCGGCGCCCCGACGCGCGGCGGCGAAGGCCTGGTGCAGGCGCTCGATCACCGTGGCGCGGTTGGCCAGGCCGGTCAGGCTGTCGGTGCGGGCCAGCAGGGCGATCTTTTCCTCGGCCAGCTTGCGTTCGGTGATGTCCAGGATGATCCCTTCCACCTCCAGGAGCAGACCCTGTTCGTTACGCACCGGAATGTAGCGGTTTTCCACCCAGCGGAACGAGCCGTCGCCGGTGCGCATGCGAAACTCGATGGAGGCCCCCGTCGAGTCACGATCCAGCACGCGCACCATGGCCTGGTCGATCTTGGCCTGGTCGTCCGGATGGATCAGCATCTGTGCCCATTCAGGCGAGTTGACCAGTTGCGCCGCCACATGACCGAACTTGGTGATGTTGTGGGAGATGTACATCAAGGGAAACGGCGGTTCGCCGCGCAGGCGATAGAGGATGGTGGGGCTGTTCTGCACGATGATGTTGGCGTCCGCCAGCTCCCGGGTGCGTTCTTGCACCGCCTGTTCGAGCATGTCCATTTTCAGCGCGGCGTCTTCGGTCATCTGCCATTTGACGGTCAGGGTGCTGGCCATCTGGCGGATCTCGATGGCGTCGAAGGGTTTTTTCAGGATCAGCAGGCGGTCGCCCAGTTCGAGACGATCGGCGATGTCCTCCCAGGAATAGTCCGAATAGGCGGTGCACAGTGCCACTTGCAGCTTGGGATCGACGCGCCACAGCCGCTCGATGGTTTCCAGGCCATCCCAGCCAGGGGGCATGCGCATGTCGATGAAGGCCATGGCGTAGGGCTGGCCCTGTTCCAGCGCCGTTTCCACCTTGTTCAGGGCTTCCATGCCCTGGAAGGCCGAATCGAGGATGAAACTGTGGCTGGCCGCCGCCACCGGAGCGCCGAACAAAGCCTCCTCGGCACTGCTCAGGCTGTCTTCGGGGGCCTCCTGGGGGCTGAGGATCTTGCGGAAATCCTCATGGATCGTCTGGGTGTCGTCGACGATCAGAATCCGCCGGTTGGCCTTGTCCAGGGGCAGGCTCATGGCCGTGCACCGGGGAGATGCTGACGATTGAACCGTGGGCACATCGGATATCCCTTTCACTGGCATGAGTAATCTGGCCTGTACTTGGCCCTTCATGGGGTACAGCATAGTCGTCCGATCGGGATGCGCTCGGCCAGTGATGGCAAATCGTGCCTAAATCTTCGCGATCTACTAGCCTGTTCTTATGCGGGGGTGGGTAGAACTGTTGTCGTTTACAGGAGGGGGTAGCTATGGAAGATCAATCGCCGGACGTTCCGGTCACGAAGCCGACGGTGCTGCTGGTGGATGACGAGGAGTCGATTCTCAATAGCCTGCGGCGTTTATTGCGTAGCCAGCCTTATGAGATCCTGCTGGCCGACAGCGGTGCCAAGGCCCTGGAAATCCTCAAGGAGCGGCCGGTCGATCTGGTGATGACCGATGCACGCATGCCCAACATGGATGGCGCCACGCTGCTGGCGCACATTCGCAAGCTGTATCCGTCGACGTTGCGCATCCTGCTCACCGGCTACGCCGACGTCGACATGATGACCAAGGCCATCAACGAGGGGCAGCTCTATCGCTACCTCAGCAAGCCCTGGAACGACGAGGAACTGGTGCAGGCGCTACGCCAGGCCCTGGCCCACCAGCATTCGGAAAACGAGCGCCAGCGCCTCGAAGCGTTGAACCGCGAGCAGAACCAGCAGCTCAAGACCCTCAACGCGACCCTGGAAAAGCGCGTGGCGTCACGCACCGCCGAGCTGCAGCAGACCGCCGACATGCTCGACCTGGCCTATGAAGAGCTCAAGCGCAGTTACGTGACCGGTACCGAGGTGTTCTCGCTGATCGCCAACCTGCGCCTGCCCAAGGCCAAGCAGACCAACCGGCAGATCATCGAGCTGATCCGGGTGTATAGCCGGCTGCATTTCCTCGACGAGTCAACCGACCGCGACCTGACCATGGCCGCGGCGCTGTACAACATCGGCAAGCTGAGCTGGACCGACAACATGATGACCACGCCGGCCGACCTGCTGCACCACAACGAGCTGGAGCTGTATCGCGCCTATCCCAAGCAGAGCGAATCGCTGCTGATGACCCTGGACCCGATGAAGGACGCGGCGCGCATCATCCTGCATCACCAGGAGCGCTGGGACGGCAGCGGCTTTCCCGACCATCTCAAGGGCGAGGCCATTCCCTTCGGTTCGCGGCTGTTGAAGCTGGCGGTGGACTTCATCGAGCTGCAGCGCGGGCTGATTCTCGAGCGACAGATGAACAGCGACGAAGCGCTGGTCTACATCCGCAAATATGCCGGCAAGCTGTACGACCCGGACATGGTGGAAGACTTCATCAAGGCCTGTGGCGAATACCTGGAAGACGTGACCCTGTCCGACCCGACGGTGAAGGTGATGAACACCCGTGAACTGACGGCGGGCATGGTCCTGGCCCGTAACCTGAACGCGGATAACGGCATGTTGTTGCTCAACGCCGGCAAGGTCCTGAGTGCCCCGCTGGTGGATAAGCTCATCGCCTTCGAAGCGATGGAAGGGGCCCGGTACAGCGTATTCGTCAAGATTCCCGAGGAAGCGGACCCTGCCGCGCCGAAGCCGATGCTGGGGTAAACGGAGTCTGATAGCTGCCTGGGCTGCTGTTCATTCGAGCGTTGTGCAGAGGCATCGTGACGAGGGAGCTTGCTCCCTCGCCACGATGCCTCTGCTTTAATCGATTGCATTGCCTTGCATCAGGCGGGATCTGCGGATCCTGAAACGGGCATCCGGCTTTGCTCCCCGCCACTTCGGTCTGTAACCTTGGCGGCATTTTTTGCGTCGAGGCCGAGCATTCATGAGCACTTCCGTTATTCGCATCGCCGCCGCCCTGTTGATCGGGCCGGACGGTCGTACCCTGCTGGTGCGCAAGCGTGGCACCCGGGCCTTCATGCAGCCGGGCGGCAAGATCGAGGCCCATGAACAACCGGTGCAGGCCCTGGCCCGTGAGCTGGACGAAGAGCTAGGCCTGGCCATCGATCCGACGCAGGCCCGCTACCTGGGGGCGTTCAGCGCGCCGGCGGCCAACGAGCCGGGGTTTGTCGTAGAGGCGCAAGTGTTCCTCTTGAGCATCGATGCCCCGGTGTCGCCCGCCGCCGAAATCGAGGAAGTGCGCTGGATCGATCCGGCCGGTGACGGAGGGCTTTTGCTGGCGCCGTTGACAGGCGAGGCGATCCTGCCGTTTTATCGAACCACCTGTCTTGCGACCTGCTGACTCAAGGATCGATGCCCATGATTCCTCTGCCGGACCTGCTGATCTTCGCCGCCGCCGCGTTGCTGATGGTGCTCACGCCCGGGCCGAACATGATCTACCTGATTTCCCGCTCGATCTGCCAGGGCCGCAAGGCCGGGGTCACGTCCCTGCTGGGGGTGGTCGCGGGTTTCTTCGTGCACATGTTCGCCGCGGCCGCGGGGCTGACGGCGGTGTTCATGGCGGTGCCCATGGCCTATGAAGTCTTGAAATGGGCCGGTGCGCTGTACCTGTTGTGGCTGGCCTGGCAGGCACTCAGGCCCGGGGCGCGCTCGCCGTTCGAAGCCCGGCAGCTGCCGGCGGATTCGACGCGCAAGCTGATCACCATGGGGTTTCTCACCAGCGCCCTGAATCCGAAGATCGCGATGTTCTACCTGTCGGTGTTCCCGCAGTTCATCAGCCCGGAACACGGTTCGCTGTTTACCCAGAGCATCATCCTCGGGCTGACCCAGATCAGCGTCAGTTTCAGCGTCAACCTGCTGATTGCGCTGTTTGCCGCGGGCATCGCCTCGTGGTTCGTCCATAACCCCACCTGGCTGGCGGCACAGCGCTATTTCATGGGGTTTGTCCTGGGCGGGCTGGCGCTGCGGCTGATGTTCGAGCAACGGCGGACCGCGTGAGCATTCGACGGCTGCGCGCTGGCGATGCCCAGGCGTATCGCGAGTTGATGCTGCAGGCCTACGAGCGTCATCCGCAGGCCTTTACCTCCAGCGTCAGCGAGCGGGCGGCCATGCCCATGAACTGGTGGGAGTCACGCCTGACCGGCCGGTTTGATGTGGTCCTGGGGGCGTTCGTGGCCGACGAGCTGGCCGCAATCGTCGGCCTGGCCCTGGACCATCGGCAAAAGGCCCGGCACAAGGCAACGCTGTTCGGCATGTATGTCGTCGATGCCCATCGTCATCGGGGCCTCGGTCAGCGCCTGCTGGAGGCTGCCCTGGCCGAGGCCCGTCGGCATGACTTCCTGCGCCTGGTGCAACTGACCGTCACCGCCGGCAACGACCCGGCCATCAAGCTCTACCAGCGTTGCGGCTTCGTGCTGTACGGCCTCGAGCCGATGGCGATCCGCGTGGGCGACGAGTACTTCGACAAGATTCACATGTGGCTCGAGCTGTAGGCCAACCGGCCATGAGGGTCGAGCTCTTTTCTGGCAAGGGGATTCGTCCCCTTGCCACAACGCGCTTCACCGAACGGCGCTGACCCCGTCCAGCGTGGAAAACGAGGTGTCCTTGGCCGTCAGCAGGAAGTCGCGCATATAGGGAGCATCGAGCATGTCGGTCCGTACCGCGGCGTACAACGTGGCGAACAGGCCCTTTTCTCCCAGCCGCTTGGCTTTCACATAACCCCGTGAACTGTATTCATGCAGCGCCCAGTGGGGCATGCCGCACACGCCGCGGCCGCTGGCCACCAGTTGCATCATCATCACCGTCAGTTCGGACGTGCGGACCTGGGCCGGTTCGATGTCGGCCGGTTCCAGGAAGCGGGTGAAGATGTCCAGTCGATCCCGCTCCACCGGGTATGTAATCAGGGTTTCGCTGACCAGGTCCTCGGGCACGATGTAGGGTTTGCCCGCCAGCCGATGCTGGTTGGCGACGGCCAGCATGGCTTCGTAGGTGAACAGCGGCACGTAGGTAATGCCCGCCAGCTCCAGGGGATCGGAGGTCACCACCAGGTCCAGGTCGCCTCGGGCCAGGGCCGGCAGCGGGGCGAAGGCGAAGCCGGAGGCCAGGTCCAGTTCGACTTCCGGCCAGGCATCGCGAAACTGGTCGATGGTGGGCATCAGCCACTGGAAGCAACTGTGGCATTCAATCGCCATGTGCAGGCGTCCGGCGGTCCCCCCGGCCAGCCGGGCGATGTCCCGCTCGGCGCTGCGCAGCAAGGGCAGGGTCGCATCGGCCAGTTGCAACAGGCGCAGGCCGGCGCTGGTGAACCGTACCGGTTTGGTCTTGCGTACGAACAACTGCATGCCCAGGCGCTCCTCCAGTTCCTTGAACTGGTGGGACAGCGCGGACTGGGTCAGGTGCAGGCGTTCGGCGGCCTCCACCAGGCTGTCGGCTTCGCGCAATGCGTGCAGGGTCTTGAGGTGACGGAGTTCAAGCACCGGAGGCTCCATGAAGAAAACTTGTGATCAACGCGAAAAGGTTGAGTTTGTCTCATGTGGGGCTGGCTGTCGACAATGGCGGCATCTTTTACAGGAGGACGCACACCATGGCCCTGGCCCACACCTTGGGATTTCCCCGCATCGGCGCCGACCGAGAACTGAAAAAAGCGCTTGAAGCCTACTGGAAGGGCGACCTGGACACGGCCGGGTTGCAGGCGGTGGGCCGTGAATTGCGGGCCCGGCACTGGCAATTGCAGAAAGACGCCGGGATAGACCTGCTGCCGGTGGGGGATTTCGCCTGGTACGACCAGGTGCTCAGCCACACCTTGACCCTGGGAGCCGTGCCGGAGCGATTCCACGCGACCCTCGACGCCCATGGCCAACCGAGCCTGGACACCTTGTTCGCCATGGCCCGTGGCGCCACGGTGTCTTGCTGCAGTGCCGAGCATGGCCAGACGCAGCACGCCCAGGAACTGACCAAATGGTTCGACACCAATTACCACTATCTGGTCCCGGAGTTTTGCGCCGGACAGACCTTCAGCCTGAGCTGGTCGCAGCTGTTCGATGAGGTGGACGAAGCCCACGCCCTGGGACATCGGGTCAAACCGGTGATCATCGGCCCCCTCACGTACCTGTGGCTGGGCAAGGCCAAGGGGCAGGATTTCGACAGGCTCGAGTTGCTGGAGCGGTTGTTGCCGGTCTACGGCGAGATCCTCAATCGCCTGAAAGCCCAGGGTGTGGAATGGGTGCAGATCGACGAGCCGATCCTCACCCTCGACCTGCCCCAGGCCTGGAAAAACGCCTTCGAGCGGGCTTATCACATTCTTCAGTATTCACCCCTGAAGAAACTGGTGGCGACCTATTTCAGCGGCTTGCAGGACAACCTGGGCCTGGCCGTGGGCCTGCCGGTGGACGGCTTGCACATCGATGCAGTCCGGGCGCCGGAGCAACTGGGCCAGGTCCTGGATCGCCTGCCCAGCTACAAGATCCTGTCGGTGGGCCTGGTCAATGGCCGCAATGTCTGGCGTTGCGAACTGGAACAGGCGCTGGCGCAACTGCAGCCGGCCCAGGAGCGTTTCGGCGACAACCTCTGGGTGAGCACGTCGTGCTCGTTGCTGCACAGCCCGGTGGATCTGGAACGCGAAGACCGGCTCGATCCCGAACTCAAGGGCTGGCTGGCCTTCGCCGTGCAGAAGTGTGGTGAAGTGGCCGTGCTGCGCGATGCGCTGAACGATCCACTTGCCCCCGGCGCTCGCCAGGCCTTGGCCGAAAGCCGCGACGCGCAGGCCCGCCGCGCCGCCTCGACGCGCATTCACAAACCCGAGGTCCAGGCCCGCCTCGCTGCGATCGGCCCGCAGGACAGCCAGCGCCGTTCGCCTTTCGCGCAACGGATCGAGCAGCAGCGCGCGCGGCTGAAGTTGCCGGCCTTCCCCACGACCACCATCGGCTCGTTCCCGCAGACCCCGGCCATTCGCCTGGCACGCCAGGCATACCGGCAGGGCAAGCTGTCGGCCAACGATTATCAGGACGCCATGCACACCGAGATCCGCCACGCCGTGCAGATCCAGGAACGCCTGGGCCTGGACGTGCTGGTCCATGGCGAAGCCGAGCGCAACGACATGGTGGAATACTTCGCCGAACAACTGGACGGCTACGCCTTCACCCGTTTCGGTTGGGTGCAGAGTTACGGCTCGCGCTGCGTCAAGCCGGCCATCATTTATGGTGACATCAGCCGCCCCAAGGCCATGACTGTCGACTGGATCCGCTACGCCCAAAGCCTGACCGACAAGGTCATGAAAGGCATGCTCACCGGCCCGGTGACCATGCTGATGTGGTCCTTTCCGCGCGAAGACGTGTCGCGCCAAACCCAGGCGCAACAACTGGCACTGGCCCTGCGTGACGAAGTCCTGGACCTGGAGGCTGCCGGGATCCGCATCGTGCAGATCGACGAGGCGGCGTTCCGCGAGGGGTTGCCGCTGCGTCGCGGGCAATGGCAGGAGTACCTGGACTGGGCCGTGGAGGCGTTTCGCTTGAGCGCGTCGGGAGTGCGGGATGAAACCCAGATCCACACCCACATGTGCTACAGCGAGTTCAATGACGTGATCCAGGCCATCGCCGACATGGATGCCGATGTCATCACCATCGAAACCTCCCGCTCGGACATGGAACTGCTCGATGCCTTCGAAGCGTTCGACTACCCGAACGACATTGGCCCGGGTGTCTACGACATCCATTCGCCACGGGTACCGGACACCGCCGAGATGGTTGCGTTGGTGAGCAAGGCGGTCGAGCGAATCCCCGCCGAACAGCTGTGGATCAACCCCGACTGCGGCCTGAAGACCCGCGCATGGCCCGAGACCGAGGCGGCGCTGGTGAACATGGTGGCGGCGGCACGGCAGTTGCGCAGCCAGCTGGCTTGAATTTCCTAGCCACAGGGGGAGGTCTGTTCACACCCAATATGGAATATTGATCGTTCCCATGCTCCGTGTGGGAATGCCACCGTGACGCTGCGCGTCACCATGCAGAAGCGGAACGCGACGCTTCCCTGGCGGCATGCCCGCCCGGGAGCGGGGCGGGCATTCGACCGCTCGGCAATCTTCATCAAACTGTCACGCAACTGTGGCAGCGCGCTTGAACGAATTTCATCAGACTCGCGCTCTACTGGGGTTCTGCGTTTTGGTGTTTCTTCATGCGTGTGTTCATTTTCCTGGCCGTCCTGATGTTCGGCTTGCCGTCGTTGGCGGCGTCTCGTTGTGATGTCAATGTCGCGACCCAACGGGTCGATCTGGACCAGGTCAGCCTGGCGTACCAGAGTATTGGCCGTGCGTCCGATCCGGCGTTGCTGCTGGTGATGGGGTTGGGCGGGCAATTGATCCATTGGCCGGATGAAGTGGTGACAGCCCTGTGCGAGCAAGGCTTCCGGGTGATTCGCTACGACAACCGGGACGTGGGCCTGTCCACCTGGCGCCAGGCCCCCGGCAGCGCCAACCTCACGTTCGAAGCCTTGCGCTACAAGCTGGGCTTGCCGGTGGCGGCGCCCTATACCTTGACCGATATGGCCAGCGACGGGCTGGGCTTGATGGACGCGTTGCAAGTGCAGCGTTTTCACATACTGGGCGCGAGCATGGGCGGCATGATCGCCCAGCACATGGCGGCCATGGCGCCACAGCGGGTCGAAAGCCTGACCCTGATCATGACCAGCTCCAGCGCCCAGGGGCTGCCGGCGCCCAGCGAAGCGCTGGTGCAACTGCTGTCGCGACGCGGTGCGCCGAACCGAGAGATGGCCCTGGAGCAGCAGGCCGACCTGCTGGCCGCCTTGGGCAGTCCCATGGTGGTGGATGATCGCCAGGCGTTGCTGCACCAGGCCGCGCAGGCCTACGACCGGGCCTTCAATCCCGAGGGCGTCAAGCGCCAGATCATGGCAATCATGGCGGAGCCCAGCCGGGTAGCGCTGCTCAACCAGCTGCAGGTGCCGACCCTGGTGGTCCACGGCACGGCCGATCCCCTGTTGCCGGTCATGCACGGGGTGCACCTGGCGGCCCATATCCGGGGCAGCCAGTTGAAACTGATACCGGGTCTGGCCCATCGCTTCCAGGAGGCGTTCAGGGAGCCGTTGCTGGGGGCGGTGTTGCCCTATCTGCGGCAGCACCGCGAAGACACCTCCCACTGGGCCCAGCTGGAACCGGCCCAGGCGCCTAATCTGCTCTAGTGCGGGCCTGTTCCACCAGCCAGGCCATCAGCGCCTGCAACGCTGGCGAAGCCTGGGCGCTGCGTGGACAGACCAGGTAGTAGCCCAGGCCGGTCCTGACTTTCAGGTCGAACGGTGTCGTCAGTCTTCCAGCCTTGAGATCGTCGCCGATCAGCGCCCAGTCGCCGATGGCCACCCCGGTGCCCTGGGAGGCCATGGACATGGCCAGGTCCAGTGTCTCGAAATGCTGGCCGTGGGCGATCCGGGCCAGTTTCACACCGGCGGCTTCCAGCCAGGCATTCCAGTCGCGCTCATCATCGGTGGGGTGCAGCAGCAGGTGGTGCTGCAGGTCGGCGGGGGTGCGCAGCGGCACGGGGCCTTCGAGCTGCGACCGGGAACACACCGGCGTCAGTTGCTCGTCGAACAGGTGCAGGCAGGCCAGCGAGGTGTCCGGCGGCTGACCGTAGATCACCGCGGCGTCGAAGGGTTCGCGCTGGAAATCGACACCGTGCCGAGCGGTGCTGGTCAGTTTCACCGGCAGGTCCGGACGTTCCTTCTGCCATTGCAGCAGGCGCGGCAGCAGCCAGCGCATCACACAGGTCGGTGCCTTGAGCTGCAGGGTCTGGCGTTTCTCGCCGATCTGCTCCACGGCATCGCTGATCAGGCCGAACACTTCCTGGACCCTGGGCAGCCATGCCTGGCCCTCGGCGGTCAGGCTCAGGCCGCGCGCGTGGCGCTGGAACAAAGCATACCCCAAGTGATCCTCCAGGCCTGCGATCTGTCGACTCACTGCGCCCTGGGTGATGTGCAGCTGTTCGGCCGCCCGGGTGAAATTGCAGCACTGGGCCGTGACCAGGAAGGTATGCAATGCCGGCAACGGAGGAAGTCGTTTCATAGAGAGCCGAGTCATGACGTGAGGACATGGCTAGTATGACTTTTTATCCATTGTTGCCGCTATGGCCTGCCCGTTCCAATAACCCCATCCCCAAGGCAGACAGGCTCTATGCCAGCGGCTGCCGGGGGCTCGTCAAGACTGGAAAAGGGCAGGGGCAATGGCAACGTGCGGCGAAGTGTTGGTCAAGTTACTGGAAGGCTATGGCGTCGAGCAGGTATTCGGCATTCCCGGAGTGCACACGGTGGAGTTGTACCGTGGGCTGGCCGGCTCCAGCATTCGCCACGTGACACCGCGCCATGAGCAGGGCGCCGGTTTCATGGCCGACGGATATGCTCGGGTCAGCGGCAAGCCCGGCGTGTGTTTCATCATCACCGGCCCGGGCATGACCAACATCGCCACGGCCATGGGTCAGGCCTATGCCGATTCGATTCCGATGCTGGTGATTTCCAGCGTCCAGTCCCGCAGTCAGCTGGGGGGCGGCCGTGGCAAGCTGCACGAGCTGCCGAACCAGAGTGCGCTGGTGGGTGGTGTCGCGGCGTTTTCCCACACCTTGATGTCCGCCGCCGAGTTGCCAGGGGTGCTGGCCAGGGCTTTCGCGCTGTTCCAGGCTGGACGGCCGCGGCCGGTGCATATCGAGATTCCGCTGGACGTCCTGGTTGAAGAAGCGGATGCCTTGCTGACCAGTACGCCGGTCAATATCAGCCGTGCCGGTGCCGCGCCGGCCGCCGTGGCTTCCATGACGGCCCTGCTGGCGAACGCCAGGCGACCGTTGATCCTGGCCGGAGGCGGAGCCATCGATGCCGCGGCCCAGCTGACCGAACTGGCCGAGCGCCTCGGTGCGCCAGTGGCCTTGACCATCAACGCCAAGGGCCTGTTGCCGTCCCGTCACCCCTTGCTGATAGGCTCCACCCAAAGCCTGGTGGCCACTCGTGCGCTGGTGGCCGAGGCGGACGTGGTGCTGGCCGTCGGCACTGAACTGGCCGAGACCGACTATGACGTTACCTTCGCTGGCGGCTTCGAGATTCCCGGTGCGCTGCTGCGCATCGACATCGACCCGGACCAGACCGTGCGCAATTATCCGCCGCACCTGGCTCTGGTAGCGGATTCCCGTACCGCCGCCCAGGCCTTGCTGGACGAACTGGGCCGCCTGCCGCTGCCTGAGCGCGACACCGATTGGGGCGCGGCTCGCGTGGCGCGCTTGCGCGTCGCCCTGGAGCAGGATTGGGATGCCCCGACCCGTGCCCAGACGCTGTTGCTCGATACCGTTCTCCAGACGCTGCCCGATGCGGTTTTTGTCGGCGACTCCACGCAACCGGTGTATACCGGCAACCTGACCTTCAATCTCGAACAGCCACGCCGCTGGTTCAACGCGTCCACCGGCTATGGCACCCTCGGCTACGCGTTGCCGGCAGCCATCGGTGCCTGGCTCGGCGGCACGGACCAGGGCCAGGGGCGTCCGGCGGTGGTGTGCCTGATCGGCGATGGCGGCTTGCAATTCACCCTGGCGGAACTGGCCAGCGCCGTGGAGGCGTGTACACCGGTGATCGTGCTGCTGTGGAACAACCAGGGCTACGAAGAGATCAAGAAATACATGGTCAGGCGCGTCATCGAGCCGGTCGGCGTAGACATCTACACCCCGGACTTTGTCGGCGTCGCCAGGGCCCTGGGCTGCTTTGCGCAAGCCATCGATGGCGTGGAGCATTTGCGCGCGGCATTGCTGGCGGCCCGCGACCGCCAAGGCCCGACGCTGATCGAGATCGACCAGGCGCTCTGGATGGCTCAGGTGTCGCGATGAGGCCGAGCCAGGCAGCGGCAAGTCACGTCAGACCGTCAGGCGCAACCGCGCCAGGTCCCGCAACGGCGGGGCTCCGAACAACCGGCTGTATTCGCGGCTGAACTGCGAAGGGCTTTCGTAGCCCACCCGATAACCGGCCGCCGAGGCTTCCAGCCCCTCGGCCAGCATCAGCCGGCGGGCTTCCTGCAAGCGCAGTTGTTTCTGATACTGCAACGGGCTCATGGCCGTCATGGCCTTGAAGCGATGATGCAGGGTCGAGACGCTGAGGTTCACTTCCCGGGCCAGGTCATCGATGCGCAGCGGTTGTTCGAAATGACCGTTGAGCCATTTGATCGCCTGGCTGATGCGATGGCTCTGGCTGTTGGCGATGGCGATCTCGTACAGCCGGTAGCCCTGTGGGCTGCGCAGCAGGCGGTAGAGAATTTCCCTGCGCACCAGTGGCGCGAGCATGGCGATGTCTTTCGGCGTGTCCAGCAGCCGCGCCAGCCGCAGCACGGCGTCGAGCATCGGCGTGTCCAGGCGCTCCACATACAGCCCGCGTCCGGCAGGCCGGGTCGGCACTCCCAACGGTCCGGCGTCGGCGATCAGGGCGGTGATTTCCGCTGGATCGATGTCCAGGCGCAGGGCCAGGATCGGGTGTTCGGGGGACACTTCGGCAATGCGCCCGCTCAACGGCACCGACACGGAAACCACCAGGTAGTGGAGCGGATCGTAGCTGAACAGTTCATCCGCCAGGTACACCTGTTTCCTGCCTTGGGCCATGATGCACAGCGCCGGTTGTGCCAGCGCCGTCGCAAACTCATGGGGCCGACTGTGGCGTCCCAGGTGCAGCGAACCGATGGCGGTCGCGTAGCTGCCGTCTTCGCTGGTATTGCGATCGATGATCGACGCCAGTTCGGCGCGCTGTTGTTCCTGATGCGAGTCCAGGGGGGCGTGGGCGTGGTCGAGCGGCGACATGCCGGGATCCTCGAATGTCAGGGGCGATGGGCAAAGCTTATGTTTGTGCAAGGCGCAGCGGTAGCCACATCCTGTTGAAAGCTTGCCTGATCCTGCACGGCTCGCCGTGTCGTCGCCCGGGAATATCCCCTGAAACTTGCTTGAAACCTTTTGTCTCAATTTCCCGGGTCCCTGTGGTGCCATCGCCGTATCTGGCGCCAGCAATACGCAGGATTGTGCAAGGGGTCGGCAGAAATCGACTAACGAACCTGGTGGCGTGGCGCTTAACCTTTGATCCTGTCGCAGCCTGTCCCCGGCTGCACAACGGATTACCTGGGAGGGTTGAACATGTCTAAGCAGATCCCCGTCAGTCACATGGCTTTCGTGCGGGCCCGGTCCGGTTGCTCCCGGGCACTGGGTGCACGCCTGAGCACGCTGATCGCGCCCTCGCGCCAGGCCCCCGGTTGCATCCACTTTGCCCTGCAACAATCGCAATGCGACGCCGACTTGTGGCTGGTGTCGGGGCTCTGGACCGATCAGCAATCGATGGACGCCTACTTCAATTCCCCGGCCATGGGCATTTTCGCCGAACTGGTGCAGGACCTGGTGGTCAGCAGCCTGGACTTCCATACGTTCCGGGAAGTGTCTGCCACCCAGGCGACCGAAGGGTGCCTGGCGGCGGTACACAAACTGGCCGGTTGAAGGTTTAATGGCGGTCATTTCCACCGCCAGGATGCGTACACATGGCACGTAAAGCCTTTGAAACCTTCGAAGCTGTCTCCGCCGTCATCCCCAAAGAAGGGGGCGGCTACCATGCCGCCATCGCCACCAAGGCCATCGGTGGGGCCGGTGCGCCGCGTTTCAACAAGGTGCTCGAAGAGCAGACCTTCGATACCGCCGCCAAGGCCGATGAGGCCGCAGCCGTGCAACTGACCCACCTCAAGGGCGTCAGCGAGGATGGCGGATTGCTCTGGTAAACCCGCGTCGCCTGTTGGGCTCGGGAACGGGTCTGCACCTGTGGCGACCCTCTACTTCGGGCGATGCATCTTGAACAACGCCTCGGGGCCCAGCTGGAAGTAATCCGCCGGGCCGCCGCCGCGCAGGATCGGTTCGGCGGCAGCGGTGTCGTAGATCCCGTCCTTCAACAGCCACTTGGCGATGTGCACGGCGACGACTTCGCCGAGGATCAGCCAACTCGGCACCAGGCCTTTGTCCGCCCGCTGCAACTGAATGATCTGCGTGACCTTGCATTCGAAGGACACCGGGCTTTCGGCGACGCGCGGCACCTGTATCACCCGCGACGCGGCCGTCGTCAAACCCGCCAGTTCGAACTCGTCGACCTCGGGTGCAACCATCGCGCAGCTCTGGTTCATCTGCTCGGCCAGCGGCCGCGTGGCCAGGTTCCAGGCGAACTCACCGGTCTGTTCGATGTTGTTGAGGCTGTCTTTGCGCCCGACGCTGGAAAAGCCAATGATCGGCGGGATGTAGTTGAACGCATTGAAAAAACTGTAGGGCGCCAGGTTCAGGCGGCCTTCGGCATCCTGGGAAGAGATCCAACCGATAGGGCGCGGGCCGACGATGGCATTGAACGGGTCATGGGGCAGGCCGTGGCCGTTGGCGGGTTCATAGAAATGGATGTCATCGGGCATGGCGGGCGATCCCTGGAAGCGCTTTCGAAAGGGGCCAATAGTGCAAGGCCAGGGCATTTATTTCCAGTTCTGGTGGTGCAAGAAAGATCGCAACCTTTGGCAACGCCGACGGGATCTTAACCGTCCTGCCGTCGCTGCCAGAGGCGGCGATCTCTTGATACCCACTCATCAACCAATCGCTTCAGCAGTGCCGGTCTTGTCGAAACCGTCGGCGGCAATGGCGTTAGCAGTGCCGGTCTTGTCGAAGCCATCAGCGGCAATGGCGTCAGCGGTGCCGGTCTTGTCGAAGCCATCAGCGGCAATGGCGTCAGCGGTGCCGGTCTTGTCGAAGCCATCGGCGGCAATGGCGTCTGCGGTGCCGGTCTTGTCGAAGCCATCGGCGGCATAGCTACCGACGTGGCTACGTTCGATGGCGGCGCTGGCCTCTGAGCCGAAAGCGGCGGAACCGGTCTTGTCATAACCATCGGCGGCGAAGGTGTTGGCAGCCAGCATCGACAGGGTCAGGGCGATCATCAGTTTGGTTTTCATTTCAGTACTCCGAAGTGGTTGGCGATGGACGCCTTGGGGTTGAAACTCATGTTACGCTTGTTAAATCGATTAAAAAGAGCAAAAAAATGCTTAAAACAATCGGTTAAATAGATATGTGGGCGGCAGAGGCCCAGCGGTCGATAAAACTCATCACCGGCAAGGTCAACGGCGTTCTGTTGAGGATGAGAATGAGAGGCAGGCATTAACCAGAGATTAATGTCGGATAAATCTTTCGATACCGAACGAAAAAGGGGCGAACCCAGTAGGTTCGCCCCTTCGTTTTGTGCACCTCGGTGATCAGTCGGTCACGATCCGCGAGTGTTTGCGGGTGTCCTTCATGGTGATGTACACCAGCAGCGACACGGCGATGCACGCCGTGACGTACCAGTAGTAGCCGGTCTCCATGCCGATGCTCTTGAACCAGAGGGCAATGTATTCGGCGGTACCGCCGAAGATCGACACGGTCAGGGCGTAAGGCAGGCCGACACCCAGGGCGCGGATTTCAGTGGGGAACAGTTCGGCTTTCACCACGGCGTTGATCGAGGTGTAGCCACTGACAATGATCAGCGCGGCCATGATCAGGAAGAACGCGCCCCACCAGGTCTGGATGGTGTGCAGGGTGGTCAGGATCGGCACGGTGAACAGTGTGCCGAGGATGCCGAAGGCGATCAGGATCGGCCGGCGCCCGATCTTGTCCGACAGGCCGCCGATCACCGGCTGCAGGCACATGAACAGGAACAGCGTGGCAGCGGAAATCGTGGTGGAGTCGGAGATGCTCATGCCGACGGTGTTCACCAGGTATTTCTGCATATAGGTGGTGTAGGTGTAGAACGCCAGGGTGCCGCCCATGGTCAGGCCGACCACGGTGAGCAGTTCCTTGGGATGGCGCAGCAAGGTGCGCATGGCGCTTTCCTTGGACTTTTCCTTCTTGGTGAACGACTCGGTTTCTTCCATGCCGCGACGCAGGTACAGCGCCACGATCGCGCACAACGCGCCGATGGCGAAAGGAATACGCCACCCCCAGGCATACAACTGTTCGCTGGTGAGGAACTGCTGCAGCACGATCAGCACGCCGAGGGCGATGAGCTGGCCGGAAATCAGGGTCACGTACTGGAAACTGGAGAAGAAGCCGCGACGTTCCTTGGTCGCCATTTCGCTCAGGTAGGTGGCCGAGGTGCCGTATTCGCCTCCCACCGACAGGCCCTGGAGCAAGCGGGCGAACACCAGCAGGATCGGCGCGCCGACGCCGATGGTTTCGTAGCCGGGGCTCAGGGCGATGATCAGCGAGCCGAAGCACATCAGGTACACCGACGCCATCAATGCCCGTTTGCGGCCGGCACGGTCAGCGTACAGGCCCATCAGCCATCCACCGATAGGACGCATCAGGAAACCTACGGCGAAGATGGCGGCGGTGTTGAGCAACTGGGCGGTGGTGTCGCCCTTGGGGAAGAAGACTTTGGCGAAGTACAACGAGAAAGCGGCATAGACGTACCAGTCATACCACTCGACCATGTTGCCGACCGAGCCGCTGAAGATCGATTTGATCCGGCTGGCGGTGGTTCTTTCACGGGCGGGCACGGCAGCCGACCCAAGGGGCAGGGCGTTGGAGTTATCCATTGAAGGATCCTTCGTTTAATTGTTTTTGTGGAGCGCGCGGGAACGCAGCCTGACAGGGCTATAGCAGGAGCTGTGCCAGGAGACGAAGGGCCGGTCTAGAGGGGCTGGCGTTGGATAATGAGCGGAAATCCGCCTATCGGTGTCGTGAGGGTGAGCGGGAATCCGCTTACTTGGAGGGGCTGTGTTGTTGTGGCCGGCCTCATCGCGAGCAAGCTCGCTCCCACAGGGTGATGTGTCCACAGGACGACATGTGGGAGCGAGCTCGCTCGCGATGAGGCCAGGCCAGTCACTGCAAGAAGAACGACCTAACAGAAGCGCCTTGGCGCACTTCTGTCCAGTGCCAGCCTCAGGGTGAAGTCGTCGACGGTGTGAACTCCAGTTTCAACTCGCCCCGGTATTGCCCGGTGTCCTTGTCGATCTGGTTGAAGGGCGGTGTATCCAGGGTGATGGGCCATGGGGTGCACACGACCGGGAAGGGCACGTTGGGCAAGCGCACGGCGCGGATATCGGCATTGTCGATACCGGTATGGGCCACCGTTTGTCCCGACACGTGCTGTGTCTCCCCCAGGTTGGCGGTGCGGGTGCGAACCCGGTATTCGATCCGGTTTCGCTCACCCGTGCCGCCGGAGGCATGGTGCACGAAGAAGCGGCCCTCCATGCCGGGCACGGGGTTGGCGCCGGTGATGCGCACCTCGTAACGGTGGCTGTTGGCGTTATAGCCGTCGTAGAGGCACGCATCGACCACCGCCTGGCCGGATACCACGCCGCCCGGCCCGCTGCTCAATGGCCGGGTGCGCAGGTTCAGGTCCACCTGCGGGGTGCTGATGCCGTAGGCGGGCAGGTAGATCTGCACGTTATTGTGGTCGGTGACGTCCAGCTTGAAATCCACGGTGTAGATATGGGCGTCTCCGATCGGCTGCGAGTAGAACCTCCTGAGCTTCATGACCAGTTGTGCCGTCCAGATGCCACCGGAGGGCAATTTGGCGAGTTCCGAGCGAGGAATCCAGAGGGTGGAGGCGGTGCCCGTCACATCTACGCCCTCGCAGTTCCCGCTTGATGTCGAGGTCAGCATATAGGTGCTGGTTCCCCACGTCCCACAGGGGCTGTTTATCGCATTTCTGCGCGTGATGTTGCCTTTGAGGGTCAAGACCACGGAAAGCCGGCTGCGTCTTTCCGTGAAACGCAGGGGGATATCGGTGGTGCCATATCTTCCTCCTGTGGTGGTTCGGCATTGTCCGGTGGCGGGATCGGTGTTGGACAGGCAGACAAAGTGCATCGTTCTGTAGCTCGAATGTTCCACAGGCTGTTCGTGCCAGCCATGGATCATTCGCGTCCAGATGTAATGATCGGCGGGCGGAGTCGAGCGGTCGAACTGCAGCATCTCGGATTGATAGTGGTTGCCGGGATGGATGTCCCCCAGCACCGGCAGCGCAGCGAACGCGCCGATCAGTGCGCCCAGGCGACGCGCCCAACGTTGAAAGGTCGAAGTCATGGCAGGTTTCTCTTGTCTGGCGATAACGCGGCGCTGCGGCGTGCCGTCCAGCGTCCCAGTCGATCGGGGTCGTTCAGGTCCTTCGGCAATGCGTCCAGGGTGGTGCTATGGCAGGTGAGCGTGCCGACCTGCCGCAAGCTGCTGCGCGCGGTCGCCGACTGCACGGCACAGGCGTGCACCCCGTTCAGGTCCAGGGCGAACAACGGTTGCGGGTGTTTGGCCAGGTCGACGACGAAGCTGCCGTCCTCGGCGGTTTCCATCATCGCCGCGTTGAGGATGGCGGCCTGTGCCAGCGGTTGGCCCTGGGCATCCACCAGGCGTCCGACGTAGGTGTAGCTGAGGCTGGATTCGATGTACTGCACCGCCAGCTTGCCGGGTGGCAGGAACCAGTCGCGGCTGCCGTTGCCGACGTTCACCGTGCTCAGGTTCTGGCGCGAGGCATCGGCATCGCTGATGCGAGTCTGGGAAACCTGGAAGCCATTGATCGGAATCAGCCGTTTTTCACCGAAGCCGATGCTGGTCTGTGAGCCGTAGCCGCCACTGACCTTGGCCGCGGCACCGTTTGCATTGTCCGCCGGCGCCGCGACGATGCCGACGGCGGCTCCGGGGCCCGTACCGCCTTGGCCGTGGCCCCAGAAGAAACCCTCGCGCCCCAGTGCCAGGGAAGAGGAGTGGTTGCCGCTGAGGCCGGGGCGTGAATCGTTCCGGTCGCCGCCACGCTGCGACACCGCCAGGCTCGTTTCGCCCCAGCTGCGCTCGAGGCGCCCGGCCAGTTCGGCGTCCCAGCGGCCGAGGTCGTCGTAACCCAGCCCGGTGTTCAGTTCGTTGCGACCTTGTTCGCCGTCCCAGACACGGGTGTGGGCCAGGCTGGTCCGCACACTGTCGCTGGCGGCCCGTTCGCGGCGCGCGTCCATGCCGACACTGCTATGCCGGAAGCCGCCGGAGGTGGAGCGCTCGTTATGGGACAGGCTGAGGCTCAGGTACACGCCGTGGTCGGTGGGCCGGTTGCCGCTCTGGTTGCGAAACGCGCCCACCCGGTGGGTGAGGTGGAACTGCCCCAGGGGATGACCGCGGGAGAAACCCACCTGCAGGGTGCGGGCCCAGGTCGCGGTGGTCAGTTCGTCGGTCAGGTCCGGCTCGCCGGGCAACGTGTTCCAGTAATAGGAAGGGTTCACCTGGGCATAACGGTTGTAGCTGTAGCCGGCACTGAGGGCGCCGCCGGCCAGGGGTAGCGACGCGCTGGCCGTCAGCGATTCGTTGCAGCCACTCTGCTGGTAGGTACGCCGGTTGTGCTCGCAGGACGGGCTGCGCAGCGAGTAGCGATAGAGGTTCCAGGACAGGCCATGGTTGAACGTCAATTGCTGGCTGTTGCCGCTCGCCCCGTCATTGCCCTCCAGGATAGCGGCCGACAATGACCAACTGCTGGCGCCCAGCGTACCGGCCCAGTCCAGGCGGCTTTCGTTGTAGAAGGCCGTGTCCAGCCAGGTGATGCCGCTGGTGAGCGCCAGGTTGTCCAGCAACGGCACCCGCAGGCCGGTCTGGACCACGGCGGCGGGGTCCTGTTCGTACAGGGAGTGCTCGGCCGTGCGCCCGCCCTGCAAGAACCATTGCACGGTGTCATCCCCCAGGCCGTTGCCGTCGGTGCGGCTGAAGGGCACGGTTTCGGTACGGGTCACCTGGCCGTTTTCGATCACCCGCAGGGTCACCGGATAACTGCCGTTGGGGAAGGTGCGGGTGTCGACGTTCTGCACGCCGGCATCCAGGTAAGACGTCGAAAGCAATTCCTCGCCGCGAAAGGCGTCGACGCGGGCGCGCTGGGTCAGGATCAGGGAGATAGGCGTGCCCTGCCCGACGACATCGCGATTGAGGTAGGCCAGGGTGGTGCCGACCCGGGCACCGTCGATCCGGCCCAGGGGCAGCAGGCTGAAATTGAAGTTGCCGCCTTCGGCGCTGGACAGGTTGCTCATGTCCATGCGTCCCGCCTGCGCATAGTGTTCGCGGTCGAAATCGCGCCGGTAATAGGCGTTGTTGAATTCCAGGTTGCTGTCGCTGCCACGCTTGTTCTGGTTGGCCTGGTAGATCCAGGTGAATCCCAGGTGGCTGTTTTCACCCAGGCCCAGTGCACCGAGGCCGCTGGCGCCCAGGGCACGGTAACTGTCGGACTGGGCGATATTGATGTTCTGCCGGTGGACGAGGGCGTTCTGCGCCTCGCTCGGTGTATGCAACCGCAGGGTCGAGGCCTCGTTGGTGGGCAGCCAGTCCTTGCGCAGGAGCACCTGGAGCCGGGCGCCGGCCTCGTCGAGGATCACGGCCACTGCCTCGGTTTCCAGATAGCCGCAACTCGCCTCGCTGGCCAGACCGTAGGAGCAGGCCAGTTGGCTGTTGCTGGGCAAGGGCTGTGACAGCAGTGGCAACAGTTCCTGGGGCGTGGCCAGCGCGCCGGCCTCCACCAGCAGGGCCGCGATGCGTTCCGGTTGCTGGAATTCGATCCGGCCGGGCCGGACCAGCACCGGATGCAGGCCGAGGTTGCGATTGAACAGTTGCAGCTCGAGTTGTTCCACCTGACCCTCGACCAGGGCTTCGAAGCCAGCCGGTACCCGAGTCAGGTCGGCGGACGTGGCCGCTACGGCATCGGCCAGCGCCCATGAAAGGGAAATGGAGAGTGCGGTGAAATGGAGTTTCATACGGGGCCTTGGCGAAGAAAAAGGGGAGGTACGACGGTGCCGTACCCCCCCTCCGGGGAGGACCGACGGTCGTTACGGCTGCTGGGTCAGGACCAGGCTGACGATGCCTTCATAGCGGCCGGCGTTGGCGATGGCGCCGACGGTGGTCTGGCGGATGTCCAGCATCTGCTCGATCGAGCCGCTGGTCGGGTCGCCGCCGGGGAACAGGTCGGCAGCCGACAGGGAGACACCGGTGGTGTTCAGTGCGCGTCCACCGAAGCTGACGGACAGGGGAACGCCCGTGGCGGCGGGATTGGTCATGTTCGCCAGCACCGGGTTGGTGATCAGCCGCAGGGTCATGTCTTTGTCGGTGTCATTGCTGAAGATCCGCGTTCCCAGGCGGGTAGGCTGCAGACCCGCGCCTGGCAGGTAGGCCATCTCCATGGAAGCCGGCAGCGGGCTGCCATCGGACTGGAGCAGTTCGATCGTCGGATCGACATCGGCGTAGACCAGGATGCTTTTTTCCACCGCCAGGGCGGGCAGTGAAACCAGGGCAGCCAGTGCCAACGGAGCGATTTGGAACAGTTTCATGGGGTGTTGCCTCTTTGCTATGGATGAACAGGGCCAGACCACGTGCAAGGCACGTAGCTCAGGTGAAAAAGGGGTAGAGGGGTGGGGCTTTAAGGCAGCACGGCCAGGGTGCGGGGCTGCTTGTCGTCGCTGGTCACGAAGCGCATCAGCACGTTGCCGTTCACGCCGGGCGGCGAGACGGGGAGTGTGCTTCCCGGGTACAGGCTGCGATTGACGTCGTTCCAGATGCAGTCTTTCTCGCCCTTGGTGTCGGCGCAGCGGCCGACTTGCAATACGCCGACGCGCAGGGTGCCGTCGTTGCGCAGGGCGCCGCCGTTCTGCTGCAGGCTGATGCTGGTGCGGCGTTCGTCGGGCAGCAGGCGTACCAGGGCGCCCCAGATCAGGTTGACCCCGATCCTGGGCTGGACGCCTTGCTCGGAGGTGACTTCATCCGCCAGGTCCGGCGCGGCCACCGGCTCGAAATAAACGCGGTAGACGGTTTCCTCGCTGGGGATCGCTTGCGCGATAATACGTACCGTACGACTGGCGCCCGGGGCGAGCACCGTGCGTTGTGGCGACACGACGATACCCTGGGTATCGGCGGGAGACAGCGGGCTTTCATGTTCGTCCGGTGTGCCGGGGCGCTGGATCCGGGTCACGCTGACCTTGATGTATTGCACCTTGTCCGATTTGGAGTGCAGTTGGATCTGGCCGATACCGTCCTGTTCGGCGCCGATGGTGCTGGTCATCGGGTAGACCACCATGTTGGCGGCCGCCGGCATCGACAAACCGAGTACCAGCGTCAGGAGTGCCAGCTTGCTCGAGACAGCCCATCGAACGGTAAATGTTTGATACAAATGCATGTCTGACCTCAAGTGGGTGAGAAAACATCAAGGTTTTCAATACGCTTGGTGGAGGATCCTGCCCTTGACTCCGGGTCCGTAGCGGTGAAGAGAAATCTCTCGTCTCGGGGGCGAGCTATATTTGTGTTACTTCCTTTTGTGCTACAGATGCATCCCTATTTCATGTAGGAAATTTCCAAAGTAGATTCAGACCCAACGCACCTGAACACGCTGGCTGCCGTCAATGAGGTGACTTCTCGGACGCGCGGCATTGGCACGGGCATGGTGGATTCCTGTGAGGCAAAGATGAGTGTTGTTTGTCCGAATTATTTTGGTGGGATAGTTACACCATGTCAATAGATTTGGTGGGATATATCCACGTTCGCTTGCGCGAAGAGATTGACCGTTGCGGTTTTTCGTTGGCGGCCGCCTCCCGGGCCGCCGGGGAGTCCAGCCCGCAACGCTTGAAGGAAGTGGTGTCCGGGCGGCAGAAATGCCCGGCCGACCTGGTGGCGAAACTGGCGGTGATCGGCGTGGATGCGCAGTACGTCCTGATCGGCGAACGCGGGCAAGCCGTGAAGCCATCATTGGCGCCTGATGAGGAAATGCTATTGGAGAGTTACCGCGCCCTGGATGTGGCCGGCAAGAAAAGGATGCTCGCCAGCCTGGTCTCAAGCTAGGCGCTGCGTCCACCGCGAGCAGGCTCGCGTCCATATGGGGCGGGTGTCTGCGGTATGGGGGGCCGACACCGCAGCGGTCCGAGCGATGGCCGATCCAGGCCTTGCGGCATCAGCTGTCCTGCAGGAACATTTCTCGACTCAGCCCATGGCGCTGCATCTTTTCGTTGAAGGTGCGGCGTGGTAGCTGCAGTTCTTCGAGCACCGCTTTCACGTCACCCTTGTGTCGGGCCAGGGCGGCGCGCAGGCATTGGGCTTCGAACGCTTCCTGCCGGGCCGCGAGGGATTGGCCTGGCTCGCTTTCCAGCAGGTGCGGCTGGTCCAGCCCCAGTAACTGGCGTTCGGCGACATTCGCCAGTTCGCGCACGTTGCCCGGCCAGTCGTGGCTCAGCAGATGGCTCAGTTGCGGGCCGCTCAGGGGCGCGGCGCGGCGGCCGAGGCGTTCGGCGGCGCTGTGGGTGAAGTGTTCGAACAGCAGGGGAATGTCTTCGCGCCGCTCACGCAACGGCGGCAGGCGCAGCTCGGCGATGTTCAGGCGATAAGCCAGGTCTTCGCGAAAGCGTCCGGCCCGGGCTTCTTCCAGCAAGTCCGGCTTGGTGGCGGCGACGATGCGCAGGTCCACGGCAATGCTCTGGTTCGAGCCCAGGCGTTCGAGCTTCTGTTCCTGCAATACCCTCAGCAGCTTGACCTGCTGGGCCAGAGGCATGCTTTCGATCTCATCGAGAAACAGCGTGCCTCCGTCGGCGTATTCGAGCTTGCCGATGCGCTTGCCCTGGGCGCCGGTGAACGCGCCGCTTTCATGGCCGAACAGTTCCGCCTCGAACAGCGGCTCGGGAATGGCCGCGCAGTTCAAGGCCACGAAGGGCTTGCTCGCCCGCGGGCCGAAGTCATGCAGGCAACGGGCGACCAATTCCTTGCCGCTGCCGGTTTCGCCGCGGATCAGCACGTTGACCGGCAACGTCGCCAGGTCCAGTACCTGGCGCCGCAGGTTCTGCAGCGCCCGGGAAACACCCAGCAATGTCCCATCGAGTCGGGCCCTGGCGTCGGCCTGTTCGTGCAGCCGCCGGTTCTCCAGGACCAGGGCGCGCTTGTCCAGGGCACGGCGCAGGCTGCCGAGCAGGGCTTCGGGGCTGAAGGGTTTTTCCAGGAAGTCGTAGGCGCCGTCACGCATGGCTTCGACGGCCATGGGCACGTCGCCGTGGCCGGTCAGCAGAATCACCGGCAGATCCGGGTCGCGCCGCCGTACTTCGGCCAGCAGTTCCAGGCCGCTGAGCCCAGGCATGCGTACATCGCTGAGGATCACCCCGGCAAAATGCTCAGGCAAGCTCGCCAGGCACTCCTCGGCGCGGCCGAACAATTGCACCTGGAACCCCGAGAGGCTCAGCCATTGCTCGACGGCGCTGCGAATGCTGGCTTCGTCGTCCACCACCATCACGTTTTGCAACAGGGACTCGCTAGGCATGCAACTGCGCCTCCTGGTCGATGGGCAAGGTCACGCAGAATACCGCGCCGTTTTCATGGTTGTCCGCCGTCAGTCGTCCGCCGGACTCATGGATGATGGCGAACGAAACCGCCAGCCCCAGGCCCAGGCCGTCGCCCACGGCCTTGGTGGTGAAGAACGGATCGAAGACCTGCGCCAGGTGTTCCTCGGCGATGCCGCTACCACTGTCGCTGACCGTCAGGCGCCACAACTGATCATCGGCCTCCAGGCGTATTTCCAGGCGTTTGAGCGGTTGTCCGGCCATGGCGTCGAGGGCATTGCGCAACAGATTGATCAACACCTGTTCGAGGCGGATCGCGTCGCCACGTACCCACGCCGGGCGGGCCAGGTGCAGCACGGTGTCGATCTGCTCATCGCGCAGGCGTGTCTCCAGCAGTTGCAGGGCCTGGTCCACCACCGCCGCCAGGTCCAGGCGTTCGCGCAGGCCGCTGGGGCTTTTGCGGGCGAAGGTCTTCAGGTGGCCGGTGAGGGCGGCCATGCGGGTGAGCATGTCGTCCACCGGATTGAGGGCCTTGTAGGCATCATCGACCCGGCCGTGATCCAACAGCAGGCGCAGGGTCGCCAGTTGCGTGCGCTGGGCGGTCAGCGGCTGGTTGATTTCATGGGCCAGGGCCGCCGACATCTGCCCCAGGGCCGCCAGCTTGGCCGATTGCACCAGCCCTTCCTGGGCCGTGCGCAGCTCCCGGGTGCGCTCTTGCACCAGGCGTTCGAGTTCGGCGCGGCTGCGCTGACGCAGTTTCGCCAGGCGCCAGCGCTGGTTGAGAAACAGCAACAGGAACACCAGCGCCAGCCATGAGCCGGCAGCGGCGAGCCCGGCGTTGCGCAGGTCCTCGAAGGCGATCTGAGGAGGGCGCAGCAGGTGCAGCGTCCAGCCTTCGGCAGGCAGCGGCAGGGACTCCCACAAGTAATCCGCAGCGCCCTCGGGAGCCTCGACCCGGCTCAGATGGCTGTTGTCGTCAAAGCGCCGCAACGGCTCGAAGGACAGCGCTTGCAGCGGCTGCTTGTCGTATTGGCGGGTGGCCTTGAGCTCGGCGCGGTCGCTGTCGGTCAGGGGGCGCAGGTGGCGATAGCGCCAACCCGGTCGGTTGGCAATGAAGATGATGCCTCGGGCATCGCTGACCAGCAGGGTGTCGCTGCCCTGGCGCCATTCTCGTTCGAGCTCGGGAAATTCCAGCTTCACCACCATCGCCCCGAGGAAGCCGCCGTCGTCGCCGGTCACCGCGCTGGACAGGAAGTATCCCGGGATGCCGCTGGTCACGCCCACCGCATAAAACCGCCCGGTGCCCTGGGTACGGGTCTGGAGAAAATAAGGCCGGAACCCATAGTTGTGCCCGACGTAGCTGCTGGGCAACCGCCAGTTGCTGGCCGCCACCGCCAGACCGGTACGGTCGAGCAATTCCAGGGTGGACGATTGCGCGGCACCGTTGATCTTTTCCAGTTTGCGATTCAGCGCATCCTGCTGCGCTGCGCTGACGGGACCGTGGAGGGCCGCGCGCAACTCCGGGTCCAGGGCCAGCACGGCGGGCAGGGCACGGTAACGGTCGATCAGGGTGTGCAGGGAATTGGCGTACAACGCCAGTTGCTGGTTCGCACGGCTGGCGTCTTCCTCCAAGGCCGCGCGTTCGGCGTGGCGCACGGCCAGGGCCGCGGCGCCGACGGCGCCCGCCAGGATCAGCAGGGTATACAACGACAGACGCAAGGTACGGGAAGTCGGCAGCATGCTGGCGCGAACCGGTAGAAAGTCGGGCGCGCACCATAGCATGCTGACCGTAGCCAGGGCCAAGATCACGCGCGTGCCGGCCAGGCGCTCAAATGTACGGCTGCAGTGCGCGGTTCCATTGTTGATGAGTCATGTTCACCCTATCGGTCAGGACATTGAACGGGGCAGAGCCATCCTGGGACTCCATCAGGATGTTGGCGCAGTTGAAACAGGCGGGGAAGGCCGAGGCGGTCTTGGCACCCTTGAGTTTCTGCGTCACGACCAGAATCTGCGACGGATCGGCTTCACCCGTCATGGCCTTCTGAAAAGCCAGCGCAACGTGTCCGCCGACGCTCTCGGCATGCATGCCTGGAAGCCCGGCGGATTTGGGCAGGTAACTTCCCCCCGCGACGATATGGGCCTTCAACCGCCTCTGGAGCAGGGGTTGAAACGTGGGGGTTTCGTACTCCAGGCCCGCCAGGTTGATCGGGTCGGGGTTCGTGCCTTTGTAGACCTTGATGGGACGTTGGGTGTCCTGGTACGTCTCGATGAGCTTCTTCTCCAGGAATGTCTCGTAACGGTCGATATCGCCGAACTTGAAGATGCCCCCCGAGACCGGATCGTCTCTCTCCAGGCCTTGTTCGGCGGGACGATATTCCACGACGCCGTGGCGTTCCACCGTTAACTGGGGAGGCAACGGGATATTGAAGAAATCCGTCAGTCGAATCGTTTCGTCAGGTGTCGCGCCGGGTATTTCAAAGCCCGCATGGGCGACCAGGTTGTCGTCCCTGTTCTTCTTGAGAAACAGCTCGGCTTCCGGGTTGTCGCTGAAATGGATCTCGCGCATTTTTTTCACTTTGGCCGGTGAGCCGGTAATAGCGGGCAGCGGGTTGGCCCCGCCTTGCAGAATGAGCTGGGTACGCTCGCTCATGAGCGTGAGCAGCTCGTTGCCCCCCTGGAGCGTCTTGCTGTCCTTGTTCAGGCCCAGGTTGTCCGAATAGCGCATAGGGTTGTTCCCCACCATCGCATACAGGTTCAACCCATCCACCGGCCCCGCCGGGTCCGGGTTGACCCAGCGCATCGTCCACGGCGCGTAGTAACGCAATCCATAGCAGTAAAGCCCGCTGGCGTCCCTTTCCTTGCCGCTGTAGCGGATGGTTTTCTGGCTGGCCTGTACCTCGCAGTCCGCTGCCCACCATGCGGTGCCGCCGAAAGGGTAATACCCTTCATGGCTGATGAGCCGGGCGTCCTGGTCCAGTTCCTTGACCAGTGAGCCCAGGTGGTCTTCCAGGCTGTAGCGCAGCTGGCCCTGGTCGATTTCTTCCGGCCGGCCTTTTTCCCAGTAGAGTCCCCGCACGTTGAAGCCCAGGCCTTGCAAGGTGCAGACATGCAGCGCCTGGCTGTCGTCCAGGGTGCGGATCTCGAGGCCGGGCAAGTAGCGCACCTCGCGCACATGGCGTGTAGCGGCCGCCTGGCTGCTTTGCCGCTTGCGCACACGCAAGCCCTGGGCGTCGTAGACGTAGCGCTCCTCATCGTCGTCGCTGGCCAGGCGATGCACCTGTGTCACGCCGTGCAACTGGTTGCGCAGGTTCCAGGTCAGTTGCCTGCCGGTTCCGGGCAGTGTCAACGGGTTGCCGTCGGCATCGAAGCTCAGGTCATCGCCGGGAACATCGCCCTTGCGCCACTGCACGCAACGATTGCTCGACGGGTCCATGGTCAGGTGCAGCGTATGCGCCTGGCCCGGGGCCGCGCTGTTGTGGATCAGTGTCTGCAGATTGCCGCCTGGGTCGTAGCGATAATGCTGGGTGTAGGGCGTGCGCAGTGACAGGTCCATCGGCGGGATCAGCGCTGGCAGTTGCGGTTGAGTGCCGGCGCCGCCAGCCTCCAGGCCCGTGGCGCTTTCCAGGCGATACAGGCTGTCGTAGGTGAACCGGCGGACGCCCTCGATGCGCTGGTTGGCGTGATAACGGGTGACATGGGTGTGGTCGGTCAGGGACGTCATATTCCCCACGGGGTCGTACCGGTAGCTGAAGTGTTGAAGGACGTCGCTGTCTTTGACAGCCTTTTGTTCAAGCAGGCGTCCATTGGCAGGGTCATGGCTGTAGGTGGTCATGACCCCGTTACCGGCGACATATGCGTTCAGTCTACCGTCGGCGTTGTATTGCATGCGTTGGACAATCACCTGCGCGATGGGGCTGTCGGCCCATTGCAAGTGAGTGGCCGCGAGCTGTCCGGCGATGTCGAAGTCCCGGCGTTGGGCATGGCCCTTGGCATCCCTGTGGCCCAGGATTTCAGTCAGGGCGCTGTAGAACCAGTGTGTGTCGTAGGCAGTGGGTTCGAGCAGCGCATCGCGCTCGGTTTCGTTCCGGGGCCAGTCTGGCGAGTCCAGCGTGACGAGAAAGCGCCGGGACTGATGGAGCGAGGCACCGGCCATTGAATAATCGATCATCGATAGACGCCCGGCAGTGTCGTAATGCTCCACCAGCCGACCGCATCGATTGCGCCGGGCACTGTCGCTCGAGCTGTCGCCATAGTGCAGGTATTCGACGGCGACCCAGGCCTGGTCCCGGCCTCGTTCCCGGATCGCCACGGGGCGTAGTCGCGAGTCGTAATCGATGTGTTGCTCGCTGCCGCGCCCGTCCCAGCCCCTCAGTTTCTGTCCTGCCACGCCGAAGAGCTCCCGACGCATTCCGCCGTCGACACTGTGGGTGAGCAACGGGGTTCCCGACAGGCTATAGAAGCTATGCAGGTTGGCCGTTTCCGTACCGTGCAGGCGAGGGTCCCACTGGAAAACGATGCGGCCGGCCACGTCATGCGCCTGGGCAGTGATCAGCCGCTGTGTCTGATCGCCGCTGGAGTCGCGCAGGTAGTCCACGCGCCGCACCGGGCCGGCGCGTCCGTCGAACACCGCCAGCACTGGCGTGTTTGCGTGGGGCTGGCTGTTCACCTGTCAGGCCCCGGGATCCGTATCGTTGTAGTCATGGTCGCATTGATACCAGGGATGATAGACATGCCAGGCCTCGTGTCCCTTGGCATTGATGACCTTGACCAGGCGTCCCGGCGGGTCGTAGAACTGCTGGTCGTGGTAGCCGTGGACACGCAGCGAGGCGTCGTTGATGTAGCGCCAGGCATCGGCGAAATAAGGGCGATAGACTCGGGTGACCAGCCCTTTGTTGTCGTACTCGACACGCTGGCTCACGCGCCAGCGTTGTTCGGCCAGGTGTTGCAGCGGCTGCCCGTTTTCCAGCACCAGCGAACCGTCCTCGGCCACGGCGTAGGCCTGGCCGGCCTCGACCCGTTGCTTGGTTTGCAGGGCGCGACCGAAACCGTCGACGGCGCTGACGGCGATGCGGACCTGCCGTAACGGATCGTCCGGGTAGCGATCGGCGCTCAGCACCACGCTGTGGGCCGGTTCCCGGGGTGCGGCATTGACCAGCACCCAAAGCAGTTCCTCGGCGGCGCTGCGTTGTTTCAGTTGCGCCAGGCGGGTTCGGCCTGAGGCACGGACATGGCCATTGGGCAGCATGTAACGCTCGCGGATCCACTCGTCGCGCTGCGTCGAGAGCACCAGCGTGACGTCGAGCGAGCCCATCCAGCTGAGCGCGTCGGTGCGCACCGCGCTGGCGATATTGCCCAGGGTTTCTTCCGGATAGGCGATGGCATGACCCGGCGTCAGGTCCTCGGGCGGACGGTAACAGGCGATGTCATCGAAGCCGGCCGGAACGCCGTTTTCGGTGCCATGGAAGGTGATCCCCAATGGCACCCCGCCGGGGCCATACAAGGCTTGCTGGATGTTGTCGTTGGCATCGACGATCTGCTGCGGCAACAGCGAGTGGTAATCGTATCGGACACGGGTCTGGCAGCCGTCCGGCAGGGTTATGGCGATGCTCATCAGGTGGTAAGGGTCATATTCGACCGTCGTGATGCCATGGCTTTGGGTCTCTTGCAGGGCACTGACCTGGAAAAAACCCTCCAGAGGCTGGTAGATGGCAAAGCCGAGCTTTTTCGACCAGAGGTTTTCAGCCATGTCCTCGTCGGGATCTTCCGGCAGGAACAGTTTCATGGGCTCGTAGCCTATGGTTTCCAGTTCCTCGCGAATATCGAAAGGGGGCGGCACGGTGTCGTAGGCGTCCAGAGCCTGTTTGTCGAATTCAGCCACTTCCAGAGGGCCACGCAGGGCTTGGAAGGCGATGTCATCGTGCTCGTCCAGCAGGTAATTCTGTTCCTGCAGTGCGATCAGTTGCCGGGCGGCGACCCAGGGCGCGGAATCCTGGTGTTCGAGGAACGTTTCGTAGCTGATCTGCCTGGGGTTGAGTCCCTGGGGCAGTTCGCCTTTCGGACGTTGCAACCCGTTGGCCCTGGAGCGCCATGGCAGGCCCAGACGCTGGCGCAGCCCGGTGTCATCGATCAGGTGCAGGTGCTCGGCCCGTTTCTCGATGATATGGAACAGCTGCTGCTGCTCGTCATGGGCATCGCGCCACCAGGTGTTTTCCAGTTCGTCTTCGAAGGGCGGTGAGTCCAGGGCGGTGAGACGACGGGCATAGTGAACGGCGAACCCGTGGATGAGCTGGCCGAAGAGGTTCCATTTCAGGTTGATGTCGTGCCGCACTTGCGGATCGTGGGGGAAACCGTCGTATTGATGGGTGAGGGTCTCCAGCTCCAGCACCAGCAGGCTTTTCTGATGGGCGTGGGGATGGCGCAGCAGGTAGCGCTGTTGCGTCACGGTATAGGGCCTGGGGGGGCCGTCCGGATCGACGGGATGGGTTTCACTGCGCAGGACGTAGCCGCCCAAGGCATAGGCCATTTCCCGAGCGGTGTCCGGGTCGGGAACGATGATCTCGTTGGCCTCGTCGCTTTCATGGAAGCGGGCCAGCAGCGTCGGCCCCAATGGCACCGCGTCGGCGTCGCCTGCGAAACAGTCCCTCAGGGGCTGGTCGACGGTGCGACCGGTGTGGAACCAGGTCTTGACCAGTACCGGTGCGGTGAAGCCCTCTTGCGCCTCGTCTTCGCAGACTTCGCTGTCGAGCTGGTACAACCGGCCGAAACCACGCAACTCACGGTGACGGCTGTCGTAGTCGCCTTCGAAATAAGTGAAGCGTTGGGTCAGGCAATTGCCGGTGATCTCGTCCCGCTGCTGTTGACGCGCCACCAGCAGCAGGGCCAGCGGCAGATAGCACACGGGGAGTTTGTCCTGGGCCACGTGCTGCTGCTTTTCATCCAGCCAGTATTGGGCGCTGCTGCGGTAGGCGAGGCGGGTGCTGCAGCCCATGTTGTTGTTCGTGCCCTCCAGCAGATAGGGGCGGGCCGTGACGAAATCATAGCGCCAGTGTCTGGGCTTGCCGATATCGGTCATGTGGGGCGTGCTGAGGATCAGGCTGGCGCAACCCAGGCCCTGCAGGTCGGCCAGGGTGACCTGGCACAGATTGTCGTACCGCACACCGGTGGGCCAGGGCACCCGGACCGGTGTCTGCTCGAGGCCATTGCCGCCGCGGTTGAGGTAGATGTCGAAGCCGTCGCTGTCGAGGTAGATCAGCGCGGGGGCGCCGGAGCCGTCCAGGTCGGCGATCCGTACCCGGTCGGCGTCGAACTCACCATAATGAAAGGGCAGGGCGCTCATGACGAATCCTTCGCCGAAACGCCCGTGCCCCAGGTTCGGCCAGCACTTGATCTCATCGAAGCGGATGCGACACAGCTCAGTGCTGTCGCTGCCCAGCAGGTTGCCGAACAACACCAGCTCGCTGCGTACGTTGCTGAACAGGGGCAATTCGCTGTCCGGTTCGTGGGGCACATTCACGCCAGGGGCGAATCCTTGTTCGCGCAGGTTGGCATACAGCCGCACGCTTTTGGGCCCGATCATGGCCAGGGAACGCAAGCCGTCGCCGACAAGGTCACCCAGTTGCGCGGCCGGGTGCAGGAATTCGGTCGGCAAGCGCTGCAAGCTCTGGAAACCTGACCAGCTGCGGTCCGGGTTGAGGGTGTAGAAGCCGTTCATGCCGGGCTGGGCGATGACCCAGTTGAGTCGGCCACTGCCGGTCAGGTCGGTCAACACTTGCAGTACCGCCGGGTTGTCGCTGGCGACCGGCAGGCTCTCCAGGCGTGACCACGGGCCGTAGGCGATCGTGTCGCCACCGGCCTCGGCGCGCTCGGGTTCGCGGTAATACCAGCCGTCGGTGTACCGGCAGAGGAAACCCGGAACACCCTCGCCGTAGAGGTCGACGCATTGATAATGCCGACCGTCCTCGATGGCCGGCATCGTCTCGAACTCGAGGAAGGTTTCGGGGGTGAGGTTGAGCTCGAAACCGCTGTATTGCAGTTCCACGGGCGGCCGGTATTCGACCCGACCCTCGGCGTCCCAGGCCTGGTAATGGGTGGCGGTCAGCAGACTGTAGCCCAGTGCCGTCGAGGTGTATTCCAGCAGCAGTCGTTGTACCAGGGCGGGCTCGGTGCCGGTCTCGATGGGAAAGTGATGGAACATCAGGACTTGATGGCACAGGCGCCGCGTGCCGACTTCGAACCCGTACCGGTATGCGTGGATCGGGTCGCTGCGCAGGTGCCACGGTGCCTCTTCCTCGGTCAGCCAGGAAGGTTTCTGCGCAAGGTCGAGGGTGCGCTGGCCGTAGTCCAGGAGCAGGTGGAAATGCCAGTCCCGGTCTGCCGGGTCTTGGTCTTCGAAACAGTAAAAGGTTTCACTGGCCGTGGCGTTGCCGTAGCACACCCGGCGCAGGTAACGCTGGGTGCGAT
The DNA here is from genome assembly GCF_900119645.1 of Pseudomonas sp. NFACC43. NCBI lineage: Bacteria > Pseudomonadati > Pseudomonadota > Gammaproteobacteria > Pseudomonadales > Pseudomonadaceae > Pseudomonas > Pseudomonas sp. NFACC43. The sequence goes on along the minus strand of NZ_FPKK01000010.1, from coordinate 139,129 downwards.
AGTCGTGGGGGCCGTCGAACGGGCCGGGATCGGCCGCGTATTCATAATAGATGTGCTCGCCCGAGGGGCTGACCTCCTCCAGCAGCAGCCATTCGGCGATGCGTATCGGCGCGGGAGGATCTGCCTCGGGGTCGATGGGTTCGGCGATGCGCGAGGCTTCAGTGCTGCCGTAGCAATACAGGTGGCCGTTGCTGCCCTGGACACGCCAGAACGGCGCGCCGCCGTCCGTGGGCGTCCAGAGTTCGTAGACGTCGAAGGCGCTTTCGACCCTGGGGTAATACCGCACCACCGCGCAGGTAGTGCCGCCGGGGCCTGCCTGGGGTCGAATGATCGGCGGCTCCAGTAATTCGGGCCAACGCTCGACGCCGTCGGCATCGATCATCACATCGTCGTCGGCATAGTGCGGAACGCCCTCGCTGCTCCGGCGGGCGATGCTGGGAATGGGTAGCCGCATGCCGATACCAAAGGTGCCATTGCCGCCCTGGCTGCCATAGAGCAGTGCCAGCGCGGGGGTCAGGTGACGGGCTCCGGACAAGGGTAATGGTAACTCGAACGAGGCGGCTCCCCGGGTGCCGACAGGGCCGATCCGGTTGCCGATCGTGGCAATGGATGCACTGCTGGAGAGGGTGGGGGGCACAATCTGGAGGGGCGTCTGTTCTGCCATCGTGATCATCTCGTTCGGCAACGCCAGGGCCATACCCGGCAAAACATGAGGATGCCAAGAGATGGGCGATGGGTAACCTGTCAGATCCGACAGGTGCGCAAGCAGGTCGATAAGTGGTAGGTACCCGGACAGGGACACCGTTGCCCCGGGTGAAAAGCGCTGTGCGGCAGTTCCGGCGGACATGAAAAAAGGCCGGCAGGTGAGCCACCTGCCGGCCTTTTCGGGTTCGACGTACGGTTATTGCACTTCGATCGCCAGGTTTTCGCTGATCTTCTTCTGCCAGATCGCCGGGCCGGTGATGTGCACCGACTCGCCTTTGCTGTCGACCGCCACGGTCACCGGCATGTCCTTGACCTCGAACTCGTAGATCGCTTCCATGCCCAGTTCGGCGAATGCCAGGACCTTGGATTTGCGAATCGCCTGAGCCACCAGGTAAGCGGCGCCACCGACGGCCATCAGGTAGACGGCCTTGTTGTCCTTGATCGCTTCGATTGCGGTCGGGCCGCGCTCGGATTTGCCGATCATGCCCAGCAGGCCGGTCTGTTCCAGGATCTGGCGGGTGAACTTGTCCATCCGCGTGGCGGTGGTCGGACCGGCCGGGCCCACGACTTCGTCACCGACCGGATCGACCGGGCCGACGTAGTAGATGAAGCGGCCCTTGAGGTCCACCGGCAAGGTTTCACCCTTGTTCAGCATCTCGACCATGCGCTTGTGCGCCGCGTCACGGCCGGTAAGCATCTTGCCGTTGAGCAACACGGTTTCGCCCGGCTTCCAGCTCTGGACTTCTTCCGGGGTCAGGGTATCGAGGTTCACGCGACGGGCCGACGGGCCGGCTTCCCAGACGATTTCCGGGTAGGCGTCCAGGGGTGGCGCTTCCAGGGAGGCCGGGCCGGTGCCGTCCAGCACGAAATGGGCGTGACGGGTGGCGGCACAGTTGGGGATCATGCACACCGGCAGGGAGGCGGCGTGGGTCGGGTAGTCCATGATCTTCACGTCGAGCACGGTGGTCAGGCCACCCAGGCCCTGGGCACCGATGCCCAGCTGGTTGACCTTCTCGAACAGCTCCAGGCGCATCTCTTCGATACGGTTTTGGGGGCCGCGTGCCTTCAGTTCATGGATGTCGATGGACTCCATCAACACTTCCTTGGCCATGACGGCGGCCTTCTCGGCGGTGCCGCCGATACCGATGCCGAGCATGCCCGGTGGACACCAGCCGGCACCCATGGTCGGCACGGTCTTGAGTACCCAGTCGACGATGGAGTCGGACGGGTTGAGCATCGCCATCTTCGACTTGTTCTCGGAACCGCCGCCCTTGGCCGCCACGTCCACTTCCACGGTGTTGCCCGGGACGATGGAGTAGTGGATGACCGCCGGGGTGTTGTCCTTGGTGTTCTTGCGCGCGCCCGCCGGGTCGGCGAGGATCGATGCACGCAGCACGTTCTCCGGCAGGTTGTAGGCGCGACGCACGCCCTCGTTGATCATGTCGTCCAGGCTCATGGTCGCGCCATCCCAACGCACGTCCATGCCCACGCGCACGAACACGGTCACGATGCCGGTGTCCTGGCAGATCGGCCGATGACCGGTGGCGCACATGCGCGAGTTGATCAGGATCTGCGCCATGGAATCACGGGCCGCCGGCGATTCTTCGCGCAGGTAGGCCTCGTGCATCGCCTGGATGAAATCCACGGGGTGGTAATAGGAAATGAACTGCAGGGCGTCGGCAACGCTCTGAATCAGGTCGTCTTGCTTGATCACGGTCATGAGTCGCGCTCCTCTCAAAGACGGGAACATTCAATAAGGTGTCGCTCGTTTGGGTGCATCGGTCGACGAACGGCACCTCTTAAGACACGCCGGGCATGCTGGCGCGACGCTAAAAAGGCGCGGCAGTATATCGCAGGCGGGCATCCTGTGGGAGCGAGCTGCTTTTGGGCGAGGGGATTTATCCCCTCTGGGCTGCGCAGCATCCCCATAACCAGACAATTCGGTGTATCAGGCTGATCTCGTTCGAGCTTTTTGGGGCTGCTGCGCAGCCCTGCGGGGATAAAATCCCTCCGCACAGGGAACCATATCCATGGCCCAAACCGGGGTCCGCCCGCATCGAATAATGCGTCAATCTGGGCCATTGCTTTGACGCCATTTTTCTGCTCCAGAATTGAATGGTCATTTGCCCTGCACGCCACTAAAGTGGCGTCTGGCCTGTAGTGTAGGACTGATTTTTCAGTCTCATTTCCAACGGTGAGTCAACGATTGACCCATAACGCCATTCAACGTCTCCTGCTCAAACGCTTCGCCCTGGCGGCCGCAACCTACGCGCTGGCACTGGTGTTGTTGTGGCTGGCATATTTCAGTGGTCATTACCAAGACTCGTTGCGCGATGTGATCATCGGCAGTGGGTTGGTGGTGTTGTGCCAGGGGGCTCTGTTCGTCCTGTTTGTCACGGATCGCAACCTGCGTTTCGCCGACCCAAGCCTCACCGAGGCGCAGGTCCTGATCGGCCTGGGCTGGCAGACCTGGATGATGATGCACCTGGACCAGGCCCGGGGCGTGTTCCTGGTGTTCTACGTGCTGATCCTGCTGTTCGGGCTGTTTCACTTGTCCCGACGGGCTTTCGTGCGTTGCGCGACGCTGGTCTTCATCAGTTTCACCGGCATTACCCTGTGGGATGCCTACTTCTTCCGGTTGCCCGACCCGACCCTGGCCGGGTTGCAGGTGTGCGTGCTGTTTATTGTGCTGGTGTGGCTGGTATTGTACGCCCGATATGTCCAGACCTCGCGCCAACGCATGCGCCAGCGACGCTTTGCCTTGCAGGCGCACCAGGACACCCTGCGCGGGATGATGCGCCAGCTCGAAGACCTGGTGGCCACCGACGAGTTGACCGGGCTGTTCAACCGCCGGCACTTCCTGCGCCTGGCCACTCGTGAACTCAACTCCCTCAGGCCTGGTGTCGCCCATGGCCTGGCCTTGATCGACCTGGACCATTTCAAACGCATCAACGACCTGCATGGCCATGCCGCAGGCGATCAGGTGCTCCAGGCATTCGCCGGCGTCGCCACGGCCTGCCTGCGCGAAGGTGACGTGCTGGCCCGCTATGGCGGTGAAGAGTTCGTGATGCTGCTGCCTGCCTGTGATCCCGCGCGCCTGACTGCCTGCTGCGAACGACTGCGGCGAGCGTTCAGCGAAGTCGAGTTGAGCGGTTTGCGACTGGGGACCCTCAGCCTGTCGGTGGGCATGACCCTGCTGGAAATCGACGACGACCTGGACGGCGCCTTGCAGCGCGCCGACCAGGCCTTGTACCGTGCCAAGCGCGACGGGCGAAACCGATGCGCGGCGGCCTGGGAGAATGTCGATGCCTGAATTGACGGTTGCCGGCCGACACTGGACGGTGGCGGCGGGAAGCAACCTGCTGGACGCGTTGAATCAGTCCGGCGTGGCCGTGCCCTACAGTTGCCGCGCCGGCAGTTGCCATGCGTGCCTGGTGCAATGTGTGGACGGCGACGTGCGCGACAGCCGGCCCGATGCCTTGAGCCCGACGCAGCGCGACCAGGGCTGGCGCCTGGCATGTCAATGCCAGGTGGTGCAGGACGTGCAGATCCACGCCTTCGATCCGCAGCGCGACGGTCAGGCTGCCCGGGTGGCGGCGGTGGATTGGCTGGGGCCCGACGTGCTGCGCATCCGTATCACGCCTGAGCGGGCGCTGCGTTATCAGGCCGGCCAGCACATGGTGCTGTGGCTCGGTGACATAGCCCGGCCTTATTCCCTGGCGAGCCTGCCCGGCGAAGACCGCTTCCTGGAGTTTCACCTCGACTGTCGCCAGCCCGGTCAGTTCGTCGATGCGGCCCGATCCATGACGGCTGGCGACCCCATCCGCCTCGGTGAACTGCGCGGTGGTGCCCTGCATTACGACCCCGAGTGGCGCGACAAACCGCTGTGGCTGCTGGCCGCTGGCACCGGGCTGGCACCGCTGTTCGGCATCCTGCGCGAGGCCCTGCGCCAGCAACATCGAGGCAGCATCCACCTCATCCATGTGGCCCATGACGCTGGCGGTCATTATCTGGACAAACCCCTGGCCGCGCTGGCGGCCAAGCACCCGAACCTCACGGTGGAGCTGCTGGCCTCGTCCGACGCCCCCGCGGCGCTGGCGCGGCTGCGGCTGCCCTCGCGGCAGACCCAGGCCCTGGCCTGTGGTCATCCCGAGCGGGTCGAGGCCTTCGCCAAGCGCTTGTACCTGGCGGGGTTGCCGCGTAATCAACTGCTGGTGGATGTGTTCCTTCCCCGGGCTTGAGTCTGTGCTCACCCACCTCCAGGCAGAAAGCAAAAAGCCCCGCCATTCACATGGCAGGGCTTTTTTCAGCGGCCGGTCACTCAGACCATCGGGTCGCCCACATGCAGGATCTTCATGCCGTTGGTGCCACCGATGGTGTGGTAGCTGTCACCTTTGGTCAGGATGACCCAGTCACCGGTCTGCACCACGCCGCGCTTGACCAGCTCATCCACCGCCGCCTGGCTGACTTCGCCCGGTTGCAGGGCGGCCGGGTCGAACGGCACGGTGTAGACGCCGCGGAACAGCGCCGCGCGGGCCTGGGTTTCGCGGTGCGGGGAGAACGCGTAGATCGGCACCGAGGAACGAATGCGCGACATGATCAGAGGCGTGTAGCCACTCTCGGTCAGGGCGATGATCGCCTTCACACCGGGGAAATGGTTGGCGGTGTACATCGTCGCCAGGGCGATGCTCTCGTCGCAACGCTCGAAGGTCTTGCCGATGCGGTGGCTGGAGGTCTTGCTGGTCGGGTGCTTTTCAGCGCCGATGCAAATGCGCGCCATGGCCTGCACCGCTTCGAGCGGGTAGAGGCCGGCGGCGCTTTCGGCCGAGAGCATCACGGCGTCGGTGTAGTCGAGCACGGCGTTGGCTACGTCGGACACCTCGGCGCGGGTCGGCATCGGGTTCTGGATCATCGACTCCATCATCTGGGTCGCGACGATCACCGCTTTGTTATGACGGCGTGCGTGCAGGATGATCTTCTTCTGGATACCCACCAGCTCGGCATCGCCGATTTCCACGCCCAGGTCGCCACGGGCCACCATCACGGCGTCGGAGGCCTTGATGAGGCCGTCGAGGGTCTCGTCGTCCGCCACGGCTTCGGCGCGCTCGATCTTGGCCACCAGCCAGGCGGTGCCGCCAGCCTCGTCGCGCAGTTGGCGGGCGTATTCCATGTCGGCGGCGTCACGGGGGAAAGACACGGCCAGGTAATCGACTTCCATTTCCGCGGCCAGCTTGATGTCGGCCTTGTCCTTGTCGGTCAGGGCCGGTGCCGTGAGGCCGCCGCCGCGGCGGTTGATGCCTTTGTGGTCCGACAGCGGGCCGCCGATGGTCACGGTGCACACCAGTTCGGTGGCGGTGGCGGTGTCGACGCGCATCACCACGCGGCCGTCGTCCAGCAGCAGCTCGTCGCCCACGCCGCAGTCCTTGACCAGGTCCGGGTAATCGATGCCCACCACCTGCTGGTTGCCTTCGGTCAGCGGATGGCTGGTGGAGAAGGTGAAGGTGTCACCGATCTTCAGTTCGATGCGCTTGTTGGCGAATTTGGCGATACGGATCTTCGGGCCTTGCAGGTCGCCCAGCAAGGCGACGAAGCGACCATGCTTGGCCGCGAGGTCGCGCACCAGCTTGGCGCGGGCCTTGTGTTCTTCTGGCGTGCCATGGGAAAAGTTCAGGCGGGCGACGTCCAGGCCAGCCAGAATCAGCTGTTCAAGAACTTCCGGCGAGTGACTGGCCGGGCCTAGGGTAGCGACGATTTTGGTGCGACGGACGGACATGCAAGACTCCTCAAGTTCAAGCGCCAGCGAAGGCTACTATGGTCTTTGGGTGTAGTCATTGTTCATGTGCACTACTTATTCGTTTCTTTTTCGAAATGAACATTCCCGAATATTTTCACACCTGTTAAGCCCGAAAGCCGAACATCGCTTTTGTGGCGAGGGGATAAATCCCCTCGCCACAAGCGCAAGCCCGGCTCCATTTTCAGGCTGAAGATTTTGCCGGCCAGGTCGATACAGGACTCAAGACAGGAGAACCTCCCATGCGATTCGTGCTTTTTGTTGCCCTGGCCCTGAGCATCACGGGCTGCACCCGTTGGTCGATGAACCATCATATGAACCTGGCCTACAAGGCCTATGACCGTGGCAACTGCGAGCAGGTGATGCTCGAACTGTCCCAGGTCGACCGCGCCAGCCGGGCCCGCCGCTACATGCAGCCGGAGGTCTCGATGCTGCGTGGCCAGTGCCTGGAGCGGCAGAAACTGTTCATCGATGCGGCACAGACCTACCAGTTCATCATCATTCAATACCCCACCAGCGAATACGCTTTCCGCGCCCGCGCCCGCCTGGAAACCCTGCAGAGCCTGGGGCATTACCCGACCCGCAGCGCCTCCGCAATCCGCCCGACGGCATTCTGACCGTTCGTCAACAGAAATGGCCATGTGAAATACATGGCCATTCTTCGTCTATACCATTGCGCCAGATGAAACTTACGACACCTGGCTGGTCGTCGCTGAATCGTCAGCTATATTTGTACAAGTCGTGATTAGAGCCAGGTCTCTAATTTCGAGGCGTCACCTGTGACTGGCAGAATTATGGCCAAGAGGCTTGGAAGCGTCTGGCACCGGGATCGGGGAGAGCGGGCAGGCTTTGGCCCGTTCCGAAGTATTCGGTAGGCACCCTGTTGGGTGGCTGGGAAAAGCGATACAGGACATGTACAAAAAGCGTCGGATAGAGCGGCAGGACTTGCCGTGCTTCCTGAAAGTGTTCAATGGTGTCAATGACAAGCTCATCGGCTACCTGGGCAATGTTTCCGCAGACGGGCTGATGCTGATCAGCCAGTTGCCGTTGATGGTCGGTGCGGATTTCGACCTGCACCTCAAGATTCCCGCCGATGAAGGGCCGCAGATGAACATCAAGCTGAAGGCCACTTGCCTGTGGTGCCACGAGGACGTGACGCCGCAGCACTTCGACGCTGGCTTCAGTCTGCAGGTGATTCCACCGGAGTACGGGCAACTGGTCAGTGCGCTGCAGCAGTACTTCAGTTTTCGCTCGATGTCGGAATCGGCTTGAGAATGCTTCCATAGGGCCAGGCCTTCTGTGGGAGTGGGCTTGCTCGCGAAGGCGTCGGCACATTCAGCATTGATGCCAGCTGATCCACCGTCATCGCGAGCAAGCTCGCTCCCACAGGGTCTTCATACATTCTTTACTTCTAGAGGTCGTTCGACCTTCAGCGCTGGACCTTCGCTTCGTTATCCAGCAACCGCTCCAGCAACAACACCCCCATCTCGCCCATCTGATGAATCGCCAGCGCCAGGTTGCGCGTGGCACCTTCCAGATCTTCGGACAAATCCAGAATCAACGTGCTCACCGAGCAGAAGGTTTCATAACTGTGCACCAGTAGCCCTTCGGGGTCGGCATCGGGCGCGACGATGAAGTAGTCCAGGTGCCTTTCGGGTTTGGCCGGCGTGTCGGGCTTGAGGTAATGGTCCAGGGCCTTTTTGGCGGCTTTGTCGAGTTTTCTTGCGTCGAGGGGGGCGGACAGCGGGTTGGTTTTCGGGGGATTGGGTGTGGGTTTGATCATCATCGTTTTTCCATGATTGGGCTGCCACCCGGTTCGCGACTAAACGAGGGGTGGCGGCTGGACGCAGGTTAGTCGACCGGTGGAAAAACGAAACCCGGCGCGCCCGAGGGCGCCCTGCGAACAGCCACCATCAAGTGCGGGGATAGGGTTACCCGGCTTGATGACACTTGTGCACATCGTTCTTCACACCGGGCGACTAAACCCGGACGCTGATTATCAGCGACGCGAATCAAGTTACGGGGCAAGGCCAAGGCGCACAAGCCGGCGGATTCTGGCGGATATGTAGTCCGTTGCGCAAGGCGGTGTAGCCAGTTGGGCATTAGGCCTACACCGCCGATCCCTGCCGCTCGTCAGCACTGTCAGAACTAACAGGTGATCAAGCAAGCTGTTTTGTCATTCACTGAGCCCAAGCGGACTTCCGGTGATACGTCGGCCGCAATGAGCCTCTATGCACGAGTGACGATTAAGGGGTAAGTCATGGAAACTGGCGATGATCCTGAGAAAAATAAGTTCGCCTCCTCACCGGGGGCGGCGAGCGAGATTGCTCATGTCACTGAGGGTGATAGTGATACGCTTGGCCAAGAGCCGGAATCTAATCCAAACTCTTTAACCGGGGAAGTTTTTTTACAAGCTGTCAACGGTTCTCTTTGGGCAAATTTCACGGCTTTATATGCATGGTCTTCGGATGGAAAGTCATTTGAGTTGAGAAGGCCGAAATACAGTGCAAAGAGTAATGGGCGAAGAAGCGGAAATGTTTACATAAGTCTTAAATCGGCCGTAGAGACTGGATATCAGGAGCTTACAGATGATGATGGGATTCAGGATGGGAACTGGCACGAAATAAATCAAACGATTGCGGTGCGAGGGAATTCTGATTTTGTCGAGGTGTACTATAAATATACGTACGATATTTACCTTGAAGATGACCCTTTTCTATATGCAAGTCAAAAATATTATTATCGACCTCTCCCGCCCACCCCAACCATTGACCCCATTCGAAACGTTAATAGCAGGACATTTACTGTCTCGGGGGCAGGAGGGGTGCCTGGCAGTGGTACGGTTATTCTGTACAACGAAGACAACGACGCTACGTTGGGGCCAGCAACAATGCAGTCGAATGGAAAGTGGGCTGCCAGTGTAGAACTGAGCCCGACATCTGGTTCGATTTCCATTTACGCCAAGCAGAAAGTTGGCGATATATATTCCTTAAAGTCTGCTAGCACATCGAGAATATACTTGGTGACCTTGGCAGCGCCTGCTTCTAATTCTTTTCTGGAAACTGGTGTGGGTTTTAGTGGAGCCGCTGCTCCTGGAACGTTGATTAGGGTGGTGAAGGCTAACGACAGTCTCTTTGCTCTGGCGCCTGAGGTAACCGCAACGGGCGGCATTTGGTCAACGACTTTCAATGCCACCCTACCGAGCGGTTCCGTACCTGTGGTGGCACAGTTCAGTCTGGCTGGTTATCCATCAGGTAAAACCGCTGCTGTCACCTACCGAGTCCTGGGAATTCTGGCTATTACTTCCCCCTCCGCTAATAGCCATCAGATGCAAACATTCACCCTTTCAGGTAACCAGGGTCTGGAAGGGGCCTCCGTGCAGGTTTATATCGAATGGTCGTCAACTATGGTCGGAACAGGTTCCGTAGGCGCCAATGGTGTCTGGAGTGCGAGCGTTACAACAGCCGCTGGGCCTGTTTCACTTGTGGCGATGCAAACATTGAGTGGGAAGGGGTCTGGGCGAAGCGTCTCCCGGGCTTTCAAAATAAAACCGCCGAAATTGATAGATTCCCAGGTGTCCTACCCCAGTCCCAATACCGTGAGGTTTTCAGGTGTTGGCTACAGCAGCGGTGCAAGGGTAGAGATTTTCAATATAGAGGGTGATCTTCAGATATATACCAATGTGAATACAGACCGCAGTTGGAGAGTGGATTGGAACGATCGGCCTCCTTCCTCACCTCATCAGATGAATGCCCGGCAAGGTGTGTCCGATGGGGCTGGCGGCTGGATTTACTCCGACTTCGAATATGGGCTCAGTATCACTGTGCCGGTCCCGGTCCCGACCCTCACGGTTAGCGTAGGCGCCGACCGCAAACCGGTGTTCTCCGGCACCGGCCATAGCTGGACGGGCCAGCCCGCCGCGCGGGTCGAGGTGCGGCGGGTCGGGGAGTCGACGCCTGCCGCGCCGATTGCCAACGTGGCGATTAACGCCTGGTCCAGCATCGCCGCCGAAGCCTGGAACCCAGGGACCTACTTCGTCGAAGCCTGGCAACTGTTCAAGCCGGCCGGGGAGAGCAGTGACCTGCGGTCTGAGCCGACCCCCTCGCGGGAATTCACCATCAGGGCCCCGGTGCCCACCGTGGAGTTTCGCCACGACGGCCTGACGCCGCGTTTTTCCGGCACCTGCCTGGCCGGTGGGCAGGTGCAGCTGTGGTTCGACGGCGACCCGGATTCGCCCTATGACGCGGTGGTGAGCGGTACCACCTGGAGCTTCACCCGAGACGAACCTTTCATGCCCGGCGCGTATACCGCCAGGGTGAAACAGTCCTTCGGCGGCCAGACTTCCGACGAGGTGCTCCAGCCGTTCGATATCGTCGTGTTGAAACCGGTTATCACTTCACCCATCGATGAAGACGTGGATCACAACCCGGTCATCCGGGGCACCGGTGGCATTCCGGGGGCGACGATGCGGGTGCATGAGTTCGTCTCGGAAGGGCTCCTCGGCGAAGCCCCAGTCACGGGAAACGAATGGTCGGTGCCCATTCGGGAAGACCTTTTGTTTGACGATTACAAGGTCTACGCCATCCAGCAGTATGGCGAATTTCCTTCCGAGAAAAGCGAACCGGCCAGCTTCACGGTGATCCTGTTCCCGCCCACCATCGAGTATCCCCAGCCTGGGGATGCCATGGCCCGCGTCTCGATCATCGACGGCTATGCCCGCAAGGCGTCCGGGGTGGACATGGCGACGGTCGAGTTGTGGCTCGACGGCGCGGATGAGCCGCTGGCCACGGTGCGGGCCAGGGGTGTCGATGGCTACTGGTCCTATGAAACCCATTTGCCGGTGGGCACTTACACGCTGCGGGCCAAACAGTTTTTTCAGGGCAAGCCCTCCGATTTCGGTCCTGACCATGAATTCACCGCCGTGCCGGCCATCCCGCTCATCGAGTCCCCGGCGCTGCAACAGCACCTCGGCGCGACAGCGACGATTTCCGGCCATGGCTATGTCGGCGATTGGGTGGAAGTGGCCTGGAGCGACGCGCCCGACACGCTGTTGGGCAGGGCGCAGGTGCAGGCGAACCGCACCTGGTCGATTCCCATCGCTATCACGCGTGCGGCCGGCACTCATTCATTGATGGTGCAGCAGGAATGCGAAGGTTATCGCTCCGGCTGGAGCGCGGCGCACGAGGTACTGCTGTTATCCCCGGCCCCGACGTTCACCTCGCCCGAGGCCGGTCACTGGTTTGCCGGGCAGGTGTTTTTCGAAGGCACCGGCGCGGCCGGCCAGGGCGTCGATGTGTCGTACTGGTTCGATGCCCGGCAGTTGATCGCCCAGGATCGCCCGGTGGCCGACGGTGCCTGGACGGGCTCGCCCGAAGCACCGTTGGCCCCCGGCTCGCACTGGGCGAAGGCGCGGCAGAGTGGAACGGACTGGGGTGATAGCCCGCGTTTTGAAGTGGCTCAGGTAGAGGAAAACCCCACGGCTCGCGCCGTCCTCAATCATTAAAGCGGAGCTCTGCGATGAAAGATTCTCCGGCTCGAATCGCCAGCCGTTTTTGCGAACAACTCTTGGCTGAGCGACAGTCCGAACAACTGTCCGACCTTGAGCAGTATTTTGCTGCGGGCGGCTCGGTGTGTGCGTTGGCACGCAAAGGAGTGGCCGGGCTGGTGAACGAGTACGGGTTGGAAAGCGAGGATGCCCAGGCGCTTGCATTTCGTCTCAACGGGCTGGCGACGAGGGTGCTCAGGGGCTTCATCGAGGACCAGTTGACCCGCCACGAGTCGCTGCCCTCGCACCTGCGTCAAGGCTTGTTGGCGTTGGTCGACGGCCCCACTTACGAAGGGCTGTTCAAACCCAATTTCGGTAATAAATGCCCATCGGATGCAATCGAAGCCATTCATTCACCCGTGGCCTATGCGGTGTGGCTCAAGCACTGGTCGCAACGGCGCCTCGTGCCTTCCGAAGCCAGCGACGCTTATGCGCTGACCTTGCGACGCAAGGACTTGGACCTGCTGCGCATCGATCCGGTAACGACCCATCGCGTGGTGTCATCGGTCGAGGTGATCAGCGCCGTGCTGGAGAAGTCCATCGCGGATTCCTTGGGCGGGGGCGGCAACCTGGACGAGAAACTGAGCCGGCGACGCTACCCCAACGGGCTGCCTTACCATCATCCCTGGACCACGCTGGACGAACTGACCCGGGACCTGGGGCTTTCCGTGGGCACTGTGGTGCGCTGGTGCGATCCGGCGTTTCCTTATTTCCTGCGTGCGCTGCCCTGGGGAGACACCAGCGGTCATGCACTCACCCAAGCGGCCCGGCTGAGTCCGGCCTTACGACAGCTCATGCTGGAGGCGTCGCCTTTCCCCGACGGGGATCAAGACAGCTATTTCAAGGAAAACTTCGCGGCGCGCTCGAACATCGAATCGCAGAACCTGAACCAGACGTTCTTTTTCAACCAGCGGACCCAGCTGACTCAATCCGGACTTGAAGCCCTGCTCTCGGTTGAATTGTTTGCCCCGACGCTGTCCGAGCATGCGTTGATGCTCGATGCCCGGGTCACGCCCGGGCATTCGGGCTCGGTGTTCGTCAACAACGGGCTGGCAGAGCCGTCGATGTTCATCAGATATGGCGGCGACGAAAAGACCAACAAGATCATCGAGCTTATTTCCGAAGACGGTATCTTCACGACCGACAGGATCGACCGTCTCAATCGCAAGATCCGTCTGGACAACGCCCTTGAGTTGCCCAGCCATGAAACCGATGCGCTGCTGAGCGCGATCATCGGCGCTGAATCGAATTCCGCTGCAACGGCGAACGCCTCGTCGCAGGCGCAACCGCCCGATTACTGGATGACGAGCAGTACCGTCCGGGCATTGGGGTTGTTCCGGATGCTCCAGGAGGACTATCGGTGTTCGGCGCAGGAATTTGCGGTATTCGTGGGGGATATCTCGGTTTTCGGTCGTGGCAGCGAGCTGTCGCAATTCGACCGTGTCTTCAACCGGGACACGCTGTCGACACCCGCGTTGTTGATGGACGACGGTACGTTCGAGTTGATACCGGAAACGGAAGCCGATGCATTGACGGTCGCGCAGATTTGCGGCGGGCTGAACATCGACCTGGCTACCTATTTCAACCTGGCTCCATTGATCGCCGATGCCCTGGGCCTTACCGCGCTGCAACGCAGCCTGCCGGTACTGTCCAGTTTCTACCGCATAGCCAGGTTAGCGCAGCTACTGGGAATCGCGCCGAATGTGGCGGTGGAGATTCTCAGGCGGTTGAGTGGAGAGTCCGGGCTCGTTGCGTTGCTCGGTCGGCCGGTCATCGGCGCGGACGGCCAGGCAGCGGATGTCTTGGCGTCGATCCAGCGCCTGGAGGGGTGGGTCCGCTGGTGCGCCGACAATAACCTGGACGTGGCCTGGACCGTGGAGCGCGTCCAACCCGTGGCCGCTCCCACCGAGCCTTCGCCGGCACAGAACCGGCTCTTCGATCTGCTCCGCTCGCAGCTCGCGCCTGCGTTGTTCACCGAGGCCGCGTTGCGCATGGCTGGTGTCCCGCCGTTGTCCAACGACCGGCAATGGACTCAGCAGTTGCTCGAACTGGCCGACACGCACGGGCTGGTGATCCATCGCAGCGAGTCCGCCGACCTGCCTTACGAGGACTATGCCCGGGCGATGGTCGAGCGCATCGTGCGCCAAGTGCTCGGCCGGGACGATCCACAGACCGTCGAGCAGATCGTCGGCGTGTTGCTGAGCAGCCGTGCCGGCCAGCGCAGCGTGGTCCAGGAGAGCCTCGGGGTGTATGGCGAACTGTCCGCGTCCCTGGCATTGCCGGTGCTGGCCTGGGCGGGAAGTACGGTATATGAGGTGCTTTCCTACGTATTGGGACGTCCGGCCGCGGGCGTGTCGTCGCGCAACCATCGGCGCGATGACGAACCTGGCGACCCTTTCCTGGGCATGCTGGTGGGGTTTACGCACCGCAGCGACGTCGTGAAAACCCTCAAGCTGAGCGAGGCGTTCCTGGCGCTTTACCTCCGCGTCGGTGACGGTGTCGAGCCAGCACCCGCCACGGCCCCCTTCACCCCACGCGCGCTGTATTACCTGACGGTCTACAACCGTGCCGTAACGCTCAGCCAGAAACCCGAATCACCACTGCTCGATTACCTGGAACTGGTCAACGGGCTGCCCAACGACCTGTCCGGAGACGGGCTGAGACTGGTGCAGGCCCATGCCGCCGAGCTGCTGGCCGAACTCTTCGACTGGAGCGCCGAGGAAGTGCGCGCCTGCGCCGATCGGGTCAATCCCGGCCAGGGCTACATCCGCAGCCTGGGGCACCTGGATCTGTTCACGCGCCTGCGTGGGTTTTCGCTCCAGAGCACGCTGGATGCATCGACCACGCTGAAACTGGGCATGTTGCCGCCCGATGCGTCCTTCAGTGCCTACCAGGCCGTGGCCGATCAGGTCACGGCCCAATTGGCGGACCCCCACAGGACTTCACCCTTGTACGGTCTTCATGCCGGCGGTGATCGGGTGGAGGTCCAAAGCACGGTAGATCGCAGCGAAATGATCGCCAACAGCAATCAAACGGCGGAACTGACCCTCACGGTTACCCTCGCAGGGGAGCCGCAGAAAAACGTCAACGTGTACTGGACGTCCAAGTCGTGCCGTATCGATCCGCCAAAGTCCGTCACCAACCAATATGGCAAGGTCACGGCCACCGTGCATGCCGGTACGACGATGGGGCGTGACCTGATCAGCTGTCGGCTCGATGCCCGCGAGCCACAGCCGGCGGTGACGATCACCCTGGGGAACGATCCTTCTACGTTCGAGTTTGCCCGCGTGGAGGGCGATTTCGTTGTCACCAAGGAAAAAGCCGGCACCGACGTTACCTTGCGGGCGCACTTGCACGACCGCTACGGCAACCCGGTTGCCCATGAGCCGGTGAGTTGGGAGCTCAAACCGCTTTACAACATCCCTGTCCTGGGTACCACCAACGCCGAGGGCATGGCCGACGTGACGTTCACCAGCACGGCACCGCTTAAAGTTGACGAACCGATAATCAGGAGGGATGACCTGAGCCTGCTGTTTATGCCCATCGAATTCATCTCATGAAGCACGCTTCTCCAGCACCACGGTACTCGTCGCCTTGACGAGTGCCCCCCACTCACAGGAGAGGGCAATGGCCACGCAAGACATCACCCGGGCGACCGCCCTGCGCCGAGACGCGTTGATCGAATGTGCCTTGGGCATCAAGCAGATCGAAGACAAGGACGACAACAAGGGATACCCGACGATCCAAACGGCGGACGACCTGCTGGAGTGGCTGCGCACCGATCCCCTGGATAACCATCAGGTCAAGACGACCTGGGTCGCCGAGGCGGTCAGTTGTTTGCAGCAGTACATCCATGCCGTCTATCAGAAGCTCGAACCGGGCTATACCCAACGGGAATTCGACAGCAAGGACCTGAAGGATTGGGACATCGCCAGCCAATACCCACTGTGGGCCGCCAGCCAATTGCTCAAATGCATGCCCGAGGACTACATCACTCCATATGCGCGCATCCGTAAGACCAGCCTGTTCAGGGCGCTGGAAAGCAATCTCAACCAGACCCGGCTGACGACCGATTCGGTGCAGTCGGGCATCCAGCAATATCTGCGCGCCTTTGAAGAGGTGTGCAACCTGGATGTGCTCAACGGCTATGTCGACGGCGCCGATGCGCGTCGTGCCGACTATTACCTGGTGGGCCGGGAGCGGATCGCGCCCTATCGCTATTTCTGGCGCAAGGCCGACGTCCAGCTGGATGTCGACAGCCGGGCGATCAACCCGGCGGCCTGGAGCGAATGGCAACCGGTCGACATTCCCGCCGATGTGCAGGTGCTCGACAGCCGGCTGGTCTTTTGGGGAGGGCGCTTGTGCCTGGTCTGGGCCGAATGGCGCCAGGCGTTGTTCGATGGCGACGGCGGCTTGCAAAAGCCCTATGAGCTTGAGCTGAAGGTGGCGTTCATCACGCTGGACGGCAAGTGGTCGCCGCCGATACGGCTGAACCTGTCCGAGTTCGGTGACGACGTCAGTCCGGACTGCCGGCTGGTGGCGGTGATGCTGCGCGACGATGTGGACCCGCTGTACCCCAAGGGGCGGTTGGCGGTGCATTTGACCAATGCGCGGACTCCGCCGGTATTCAGTGGGAGTCGGTCCGGGCCGGTGGAGATTTACGAAACACGCGACGCGCTGTTTCGCAAAGTGGGCGATGAAAAGCCGATCATGGATCACTTGGCCATGGTTCGCTTCTCCAACCCGTCGACCCTACAGCAGCGCGTGTCGCCCACGGACTTTTCCAGGATGACGGAAACGGTATCGGCGGGCGCGAATCCGCTGGTAGAAAAATTTACCCTCAAAACGGTCATGACTACGAACGCAGGCAAGCAGCAACTGCACTTTCAACCGCACTGTGCCCTTCTGGTGCCCGGGAGGGAAGGCGAACAGAAGGCTTTCACGATATCGGTGCAATTTCCCTCGGGCGGTGATCCGCCATCCGCTACCGAGTCGCATTCCGACAATGGCGGCTGGTCATTCGCTTGGAATAAATATGAGCGCGATAGCTTTGCCGGTTTGACCGCCACATTCATCCTGGAGGGGCCGACAGGCTTTGGCAGCAAGACCTTCGTGCTGGAGCTCAAGGGCCTGGCTGTCGAACCTCGCCTGCCCTCCCTGCACAAGACCAATGCGCGCGGAGCCCAATTCCTGCACCTCAACGACCCGGCCCTGACCCTCAAGTACGCTCGCCTGAATACCCTGATCGGTGCTGAGCTGGTGACGCGCGCCAATGTGTCGACCGATGCCGTGCTCGATTGGGATACCCAGTTTCCCGACGAGCCCGCGCTGCCCGACGGGGCAGCCGAGCCCAACGGGCCGTTCGACGGGGCCAACGGGCTGTTTTTCTGGGAACTGTTTTTTCATCTGCCCCACTTGGTGGCAACGCGGCTCAAGGACGAAGAGCGTTTTGTCGAAGCCCAGCAATGGCTGCATTTCATTTTCGATCCCCAGGCGCCCGCAGATGCCGCTCGAGCGAATCCGAAACCGCGCTATTGGCGTTGCCGACCGTTGAATGTGCCCAGCGCCGAGGGTGACGTGGGCTGCGAAGCCGACAACCCCACCGATCCCGACGCGATTGCTTACTCGACGCCGCGGCATTACCAGATGCTGATTTTCCTCGACTACGTCGCCAACCTGGTGGCGTGGGGGGACTGGCTGTATCGGCAATTGACCCGTGACAGCCTGGCGGCGGCCAAGCTGCAATACCTGCGGGCCAAGAACCTGATGGGCGCTGCCCCGGACGTTCAGACTCTCAGCCAGTGGACGCCCGCCACATTGGCGGAGCTGGTCGAGGAGCTGGAGGACAGTGCCGAGCTCAAGGCATTCGAGCAGGCGTTGCTGCTGGATTCGGGTTCGTTGCCGGTCAGGACCCGTTTTTTCGAAGACCCCGGCGTCATCGGGGCCGGTCGTTTCCGGCTGCCGGTGAGCCAGCGAGTGATGCAGCTTTATGAATTACCGGCCCAGCGCATGTACAACCTGCGCAACAACCTGACCATCGACGGCAAACCCCTCTCCATCGAACTGTTCAGCACGATCAACCCTTCGGATCTGCTCAACAATCTGGCGGCCGGCGGTGGCGGGCCCGTACGTCCCATGGGCGGTCCCTTGCGGGTCGCGGCGTTTCGCTGGCGCCCGCTGTTCGATACCGCCATCCGGGCCACCCAGTACTTGCAGGATTGCGGCAATCAGGTGATGCGCCTGCTGGAACAGCAGGATCGGGGCGAACAGGATCTTCTGCAGCAGCGCCATCTGACCGAGCTGAGTACTTTCGTCAGGACGGTGCAGGAAGAAAATCTCGCTCAACTGCGGGACACTCTGGCGGCCTTGCACAGCAGCCGCACGTTGACCGAGGAACGGCAAACACATTACGCGAGGCTGTATGTCGAGCACATTTCCAATAGCGAATACAAGGTCATGGGGGCGCTCGACACCGCTAAATGGCTGACGTCGCTGAGCACATCGATGCAAGTGGCCGGCGCTGTCATCGACGCCTTCCCCACAATATTCGGTCTGGCCAACGGCGGGCACCAGCCGGGTAGCCTGCCCAGGGCCGTCAGCTATGGGTTCCAGGTCGCGGCCGAGGTGGTGCGCACCGATGCCGAGAAGGATGCCACCTCCGAAAGCTATCGGCGGCGGCGTCAGGACTGGGGGCTGGCACGGGATCAGGCCACGGCGGAGCTGGCGATGATCAATGAGCAGATCAAGGCCCAGGAGCACGCGGTCTACGCCGCCGAGGCCAGCCTGGAGCAGATTCTCAAGATGAATGCACAGACCCAGGCGCTCTATGATTTCCTGCTCACCCGCGCCACCCGCGTCGAGCTGTACCGCTGGTACCTGGGGCAGTGCAAGACCCTGCATTACCAGGCCTACGACCAGGTCGTCAGCCTGTGCCTGAGCGCCCAGAGCGCATTGCAGCTGGAAACCGCCGAGTTCGGTCTTTCTCACATACGCACCGATGCGTGGCTCGACAATTATTACGGCCTGACCGCCGGAGACGCGTTGCGGCTCGATCTGCTGCGCATGGAAGCCGATTACCTGCTGCGGTACGAGCGACGACTGGAGATCGTCAAGACCGTATCCCTGCGTCAGTTGTTCGATGACGGCATCGATCCAGAGCCGGACTACGCAAGCTGGGATGAAGCGCGAAACTATTTGACAAAAAACGGCGTCCTGAATTTTCGACTTTCCCAATTGCTGTTCGACCGTGACTACCACGACCACTACTGCCGGCAGATCAGCGCCGTGGATGTCACCTTGCCGACGTTGCTTGGCCCTTTTGAAAACGTCTGCGCAACATTGACGCAGATCGGCAGTGCCACCGCGATCAAGCCCTCCCTCGAGTCGCTGGACTACCTGTACGGGGCCAGTTCCCTGCCACCGGCCGATGTGCTGCTCAATATCAGCAGCGGTGAACAGATGGCCATTTCCATCGGCCTGGACGATTTTGGCGTGGCGGCGCTGAAACCCGATGAGGGCTTGCGAAATACCTTCGAGAACACTGGCGCGGTGTCCCGTTGGACCCTGTCCTTCCCCTGGTTCGATAGCGAGCAGCACCGCCAGAAGAAGCAACTGGAGGCCCTGAACGACGTCATCGTGAAGGTGCGCTACACGGCCAAGGTGGGAGGCCCGGCGTTTTCCCGGTATGTCCAGGACAAAGTGCGAACAGCCGGCAGCACAGCGCTCAAGGGGTCGCAACGATGAACAGAGAACCTGTCAACACCCGGACCAATATCCTCCTCAACGGGCATTTCGACCTGGGCTTTGCCCACTGGGAAAGCGCCGGTGCGCCAGGATACAACTACGCCCGCAAGGAAGGCACATGGGAAGGGCTGCCCATCTTCTACATGTCTCTTTACAAAGGTACGGGGATTACCCAGACAGTGCCTGCGCCGGCACCGCAATCAGCCGGGGGGCGCTACCGTTTGAGTTTCCTCTACGACAACCGCCATGCAGATCCGGGGGTTTTCATCCTGCGCCGGCGTGGCACCGAAGACCTGTTGGAAATACCGTTGCCTGCAACGGGGAACAGGGGGGACGCCCCTGAAACCCTGGCATTGAGCCTGACACCCATCACGGCGTCGATCGAGTTCGATGTCGAGGGCGAGGATCTTTTCGAGTTCGTCATCCTCAGCCCGGCTCAAGCCTCGACGACCGTGGACCTCATCGTCGCCCGGATCGATTTGCACCTTGAGCTTGAGCCGCTGGTGCTGGCGCGCATCGTCAATGATGGCCAGGCGTTCACCCCGACCGGGGAGCCCTTGCTCTACCTGTGTCACGGTGCCACCGGCAGCAAGCGCCACCAGGTCACCTTCCAGCCGGCGCCGGACAGCCCCTGGGCCGGCACCGAAGCCTTGCTGTGGAGCCAGGACAACCCCCTGGAGGCGGTGGTGATCTCCCCCGAATGGGGGGAAAACCAAGCGATCGAAACGGCCTGGCAGGTGGATTGCCCTGAACCGGTCTCGGATGACACTCAACGGTTCAACCTGTCCATCTACAGCAAGTACCACGCCGATATCTACCCGATTGCCGTTTCGCTCGGGCATCATCGGCTGGTGGTCGAGACTATCCTGGACCCGGCCTATCAACCGGTGATCGAATACGCTCAATCGGTCAAGCTGGGCGTTCGGGTGAAGTCCTATTACCTGGACCTGCCGATGCGCGGTTATGAAGTCACCTGGCTGCTGGGCAATGACATGATTTCAGTCGGCCCGACCGATGACGGTGGCGAGGCGTGGCTTGATTTCACCCCTGCCCGCGACGGCGCGCTCGCCGTGAAAGCCCGGGTCGAGAGCCCCTTTTATGCACAGGGCAACACGGCACACACCTTCAACGTCCAGGCCCATGCCACGGACCCGCTGAAGACTGTGCAAGTCAAGTTCCCGAATATGGACGCCGCGCCCTGGGGGGAGAAAACCGGCTACCCCGACCGCGGTGCGTCGTATCGCTTGGAAGTCTCCTTTGCCGCCGACAGCCCGCTGCTCAACCGTCATGTCTGGTTGGCCTGGGAGGGCAAGCCCCCCGAGGACTTGGGCGTGACGGTTCAGCCGGCCTTGATGCAGCCGGTTCCGGTCACCAGCACCCCTCTGGCCTGGCGCCTTGATTGTCAGGACCTGAACGATGGCCAGTTCAACTTGCGGTTGGGCAGCGCCGACCTGTTGAGGCCGACCGTGGTAAACCCCATGTCGCTGGCCCGGCACAGCCTGAAGATTGGCGAGGTGCGCGGGCCCAACCGGGCTCCGGTGGTGGACGAGGGGGATTATGCCTGGTGCATGTTGCGGGTGGTGACCCAGGCAGGTGACCAGCCGGTTGCCGGGGTTGCGGTGGAGTGGGACGCCTCTGGGGGACTCCAGCGCACCTTCACCGGCGTCGACGGCTGGGCCAGCGTGATCGATCGGCCTGCTGTGCATGGGGCCTACACCCTGGCAGCGCGGGTCAACCCCCGGGAAGGCGCGCCGGCGCTCAAGCACGACTTCGAGATCCAGACCTTGGCCACCAGCGCCTGGAAGACGGCCAGTTTCACTTTGGATGAGACTGCGGTCGACCGGGTGGGGGCGGGGGCGGTGTGCCGCATGGGGCAGACGTATGCGTTTCGCCTCGCGGTTGAGTCCGGCAGCCCGCTGATCGGCAAGGAGATTTCCCTGCGCTGGCGCGATCCGGCCGCCGTCCGTTCAATCGTCATCGCCAATATGGAAGCTCCGGTCACCGTCACCGCCAGCGGCGTGCAATGGAATGTCGACGTACTGCCGGTCGACACCAGCGGCGTATTTGACCTGCAGGTGATCTCCACGGGGATGGAGCCACGCGACCTGGCGTTTCGTTCGCTGCCCCAGGACCTGTCCACCGAGATCGGGTTGGTCTTCGACCAGGTGCAGAAGCCCTGGGCGGACGATGTCGCGTTGTACCCGTGCATCGGCGCGACCCACGAGCTCACGGTCCAACCGACGAACAACCTCGGAGGCCTGCATGGGCTGCTGCTGGAAACCGTCATGGCGCCGGATTTGCCGCCGCAATGGGTCATCACCCCGTCCTTGGCGCAGCCTGCTCCCATGACGGCGGGTGGCGTTCGCTATCGCTGTGATCTGACGGCAACGACCGAAACCGCGGAGCGTTGGTGCAATGCCACTTTCCGGGATGTCGATGGCTTTACCCAACCGTCGGCCTTCGGGTTCAAGCTGGCCCACAACAAAGTGGTGATCGGTACGCCGTACGACGTGGCGACCGACCCGGTGTTGAGCAAGGGCGAAAGCGCACGGTTGGCCGTGCGATACCTGTCGGCGTTCACCGGCAGGCCGGCAAACGATGTCAGCGTGGAATGGGACGACGGGGAGGTGTCCTTGAGCGCCTTGGACGGTATCGCCCAGCGCAGTTACCAGCCGACGAACGCGGGAAGCCAGGAGGTCCAGGCGTCCGTCATCAACCCCTATGATGCGACCCAGATCGAACATACATTTTCGGTGTTTGCCTATCAGGAAGACCCCTGGCTCGATCTGAACGTCAGCGTCGGTACCGGCGCAGAACAGCGCTGGGGCGAAGGTACTTTTTTCCCCCGACGCGAAGGGCGGTTGGACTTGACACTCTCGGCCCCGCCGGACAGTCCGTTGCTCAACCAGGCGCTGACGCTGGGGCTCGATGGCGCCTATGAATTGGACACGGGCTTGTCTTTCGGACCGGTAGGGCTGGGCGTGTCGCGTCCCCTGGGCGCTGCCGGCCTGCCGCTCAGTATGTTGGCCGCTGACCGGACCGATGCGGCGTTTTACCTGCAACTGTCCGCCTCGAGACTGTTGGCCCGCTCACCACTGAATGCGTTTTCCCTGGGCAGCCACCTGCCTGTGGATGTCATGGCCGCAACGAACCAGGAGCCGACAGTGGTTGACTGGGGCGAGACGTTGTTTTTTGAGATCACCTTGACCAATTCATTGTCCGGACAACCTGCCCGAAATGTTCAGGTGTCCTGGAGCGGTACTGACCAGGCCATGGAGGACGTCGCGACATTCACCGATTTCTATGGCGTCGCGCGTTTCAGTTTCACGGCGACGGCGTCCGGGCCGGGCACCGTGACTGCCCGTGCCGTCGGTGGCATCGAGGTCGTTGAGTTTACCTATTTCGTACATGAAGCCTGTGTGATACAGGAGCTGACCGGTTCGGGCCTGGAGAACGCGCCGGGCGAAGAAATCAGCGCCGAGGCCACGGTGGTCAGTGCCGCCAGCGGCGAGCCGGTAGAGGGGGTGCGGGTGCACTGGTTCTACAAGGGCGTTGTGCTCGAGCCGGTCGTCACCGATGCGGCTGGCAAGGCGCGGATCACATTCGAATTACCGCCGAGGATAGGGCGTTATGTCCTGAGTGCATCCGTCAGGGGCGTGCTGGGGTGGGAGGCAGCCCGGTTGGAGTCCAGGGTCACGGGGACACAGGATTCCTGGGTGCGGGAATTCACGCTTCGGCTGAACGAGCGGCCGATCGACATGGACGATCTGGTCAACTGGAAAATGATCCTCAAGGATACGCTGCCCAGTACGCTGGAATTGAAGGTCAGGAAAGACAGTAACCTGATTCACGAAACCAGTGTTTCGTTGTATGGCTTCCCTCCGGAAGCCCTCGGGCTGCGGTTTGACCCGCAATTGCGTGTCCTGCGGCCCGTCACCACGGTGCCCTTGTCCTGGTCGATCATTCCACGGGAAGGCGCTTTCGGCGAATTCGAGCTGGAGTTTCGAAGCCCTGACCTGCCGCCTCGCTGGCTACCGTTCAAGGTGGAGCATTGATCCTATAGATTCCCGGCTTTTTTCCACCCCAGGTACAACGTCACCAGCTCGGCCCCCAGCTCCCCGGGCCGGGCTTGCAACACCACCACGCCATGGGCGTTCAGGCGCTCGTGCAGTTCGTTGCGTGCATTCAAATACTCGACGGCCCCGCAATAGGCCAGGGCCTCGGGCAAGGACTGCACCGGGGTTTCCCGCAGGCGGTCCAGCGCTTCTTCCCGCAGGCTGGCCACCAGTACCCGATGCTGTTGGCCGAGCCGCTTGACGGCGGCCAGCAGGTCCTCGTCGTCTTCATCCCGCAGGTTGGTCACCAGCACCACCAGGGCCCGGCGTTTCTGCCGGACCAGCAGTTCGTTGGCGGCGGCCTGGTAGTCGGCGGGGCGCGAGGTGCTGTCGAGGTCGTACACGGTATTGAGCAGTACATTGAGCTGGCCGGCGCCCTTGACCGGGGCGAGGTAGCGCGGCTGTTCGCTGGCGAATGCGCTCAGGCCCACGGCGTCGCCCTGGCGCAGCGCGGTGTAGCTGAGCAGCAGGCAGGCGTTGAGGGCGTGATCGAAATGCGACAGCTCGCCGTCCTGGCTGCGCATGCGCCGGCCGCAATCGAGCATGAAGATGATCTGCTGGTCGCGCTCGTCTTCGTATTCCCGGGCTATCGGCGTGCGGTGGCGGGCGGTGGCCTTCCAGTCGATCTGACGCAGGCTGTCGCCTTCGCGAAACTCACGCAACTGATGGAATTCCTGCCCCTGGCCCCGTCGCTGGCGCTGACGCACGCCAAGCTGGCTGAGCCAGTTGTCCACCGCCAGCAACTGGCCGTCGTAGAGCCTGGCGAAGTCGGGATAGACCCGGATCTCGTCGGCCGCGGCCAGCAGGCGCTTGTCGGACCACAGGCCCAAGGGGCTTGGCAGGTTGACCTCGCAGTATTGGAAGATGAAGTGGCCGCGCTTGAGCGGGCGCAGGCGATAGCCGGCCTGGCTGGGTTGGCCCGGTTGAAGCGCCACTGTCAGCGGAAGGTGTTCGAAGGCCAGGCCGTCGGGGACATGATCGAAGACCAGGATGTCCAGCGGCTGGGGGAAATCGTGGGTGATGCCCAGGTGGACTTCGCTCCAGCGACCCAGCGCCAGACTCCCGGGCATCTGCCGTTGCACCCGGGGCGAGGGCAAGCCCTTGAGGCGCACCGCATCGAGAGTCGCCAGGGCCAGCAAGGCCAGCAGCAAGCCCCAGTTGATCGACTGCGCCGATGGCGGCAACGCAATCCCCAGGGCTCGCAGCGCACCCAGCACGATACCAAGGGCCAGCAGTACCGCGAGCCAGATCAAGAGCAGGCGCGAGGGTTTCATCGATGCATTCCCCTTGGAAGAGATGCAGAGCGAGCTTTTCTGGCGAGGGGATTTATCCCCGACGGGCCGCGCAGCGGCCCCCCGGATATGACTGAAACACCGCAAGGGGTCGCTGCGCGGCCCACGGGGATAAATCCCCTCGCCACGCAAGGTATCCTCGGCATATTGGTACTGCTCACAACCGTGGCGCCGGCACTTGGTCGAGCAGTTGTCCCAGTACCTGGTCCACCGACAGCCCCTCGATATCCAGCTCCGGCGCCAGTCGTACCCGGTGGCGCAGCACGGCCAGGGCGCAGCCCTTGATGTCGTCCGGCACCACGAACTCACCGCCGCGCAACAAGGCCCGCGCCCGGGCGCAGCGCACCAGGGCGATGGAGGCACGGGGGCCGGCCCCCAGGGTCAGGCCCGGCCAGCTGCGGGTGGTACGGGCCAGGCGTACGGCGTAGTCGAGCACCTGGTCGTCCATCGGCAGGTCGCTGGCGATGCGTTGCAGCGCTTGCACGTCCTTGGCCTGCAGCACGGTGCGCAAGGGCTGGACATCGAGCATGTCGGCCCGCGTGGAGCGGCTGACCTGACGCACCATGTTCAATTCCTGGTCGGCGTCCGGGTAGTCCATGCGCACCTTGAGCATGAAGCGGTCGAGCTCGGCTTCCGGCAGCGGGTAGGTGCCTTCCTGTTCGATGGGGTTCTGGGTGGCGAGCACCATGAACGGCTGGGCGATGGGCAAGGCGCGGCCTTCGAGGGTGACCTGGCGTTCCTGCATGGCTTCGAGCAGCGCGGCCTGGGTCTTGGCCGGAGCGCGGTTGATCTCGTCGGCCAGCAGCAGGTTGGTGAATACCGGCCCCTTGCGCAGCTTGAACTGCTCGGTCTGCAGGTCGTACACCGCATGCCCGGTGACATCGCTGGGCATCAGGTCGGGCGTGAACTGGATGCGGGCGAACTCGCCGTTGAAGCAACGGGCCATGGCGCGCACCAGCAGCGTCTTGCCCAGCCCGGGAACGCCCTCGAGCAGCACGTGGCCGCCGGCGATCAATGCCGTCAGCACGTCATCGATCACCGCGGCCTGGCCGACCACCGCCTTGTGCAGCTCGGTACGGATGGCCTGGGCCAGCTGACTGGCGCGCTGGCGCTGTTGGGCGGCGTGGGCCTGGCCGTCGACAGGTTCGTTCTGTTCAGTCATAAGGCATTCCTGAGGGTTTGCAGATGGGCGACCTGGCGGCAGAACTCAGCGCTGGACAGGCGCTGTTTCGGCCGGGGGCTGAGGGCCTGGCTGATGGCCTTGGTGGGTTGGCGGGTCAAGCGGGAAAGCACTTGCCATTGCTCGGCCACGGCCAGTTGTTCGAAGCCTGGGTGACGATGGCGGGCCCGGCGCAGTACGTCCTGCTGCAAGCCGCGCAGCAAGTGCTGCCGGCCATTATGGCGCAGATGGAACACGGCGCTGGCCTGCACATGCTCCTCCAGCTGGCGCCGTGCCTTGGGGGCCGGCGGCTGCAGCGGGCCATGACGCACGGCCGAGTGCCACAGCCAGAGGGCGATCAAGGCCGCCAGTGCGACGAGTGCCTGGGGAAAGTAGCGCAGCAGCAGGGTCAGCAGGCTGTCGTGGTCGATGTTGTACAGCAGCGTGACGTCCGAGTCGGCGCTCAGGTACCAGAGCAGCCAGGCGTTGTCGTACTGATCGATCTGGTCGTTCTTCCACAGCTCGGCGTCGGTGATCACGGTGATGGAACCCTGGCCGTGGTTCAGCTGCATCATGTGGGTGGCCTGGGCGCTGTTGGCCCAGGACTGGGCCAGGTTGTGCGGGTCTTCGAGGTGGAAGTCGGTGTCGAAGCCGACATAGGCCGGTGCTTCCTCGTCTTCCAGGTACAACTTGGTCAATTCGGGGTAGCGGTCCTTGATGAGCTCCGGCGCCGGCTCCTTGAGGTCCTCGCTCAAGAACTGGCGCAGGCGCACGCGGTCCAGCAGCAGGTCGCCGCTGCTGCCGGTGCTGTCGTCCCACAGCGCCTCGGCGACGAAGAGCAGGCGCCCGCCGGCCCGGGTCCAGTTCATCAACTGGTCGACTTCCCGCGGTGTCATGTCGCTTCGCTCTCCCAGCAACAGCAGGCTGCGTTGGCGTGGCTCCAGAGTCGGCAGCATGTTCAGGTCATTGGCGTGTTCGACCTTGATGCCTTGCTGGCGCAGGAAATGCTCGGCGGCCAGGTAAGGGTTGGCCTGGGCCTCGGGCGAAGGGCCGTGGTCGAGGGTTTCCTGGTAAGGCACCGCCTTGGAGCCCAGGTAGGCGACCATTGTTCCCAGCAGGACGATCGCCAGGACGGCGAGCAGCAACCCCGCGCGCCGGCTCATCGCGCCCTTCCCGGACCGAACAGCCCGCGCCAGCCGTCGCACAGTTCCTGTTGCAGGTCGGGCGATGGCGGGCGGTGCCCATAGGCGACGTTCTGCCAGTGCAGGGTCAGGAGCCTGCTGAACGCCAGCAGGTGTTCCTGCTGCAGCTGTTCGACGCGATGCAGCACCTGGCCCTCGGTATCGGCCGCTTTCAGGGCAACGCCGAACTCGTGATGCAAGCGACTGAGCAAGGCCCGGTACAGCAGGCCCAGGGCCTCACGGGGGGCTGTGCTCCAAAGCTGCTCGGCGCTGGCCGCCACATCTTCGGGCAGGCTTTCTTCACGGATATCCAGGCCGAACATTTGAACCGGTGGCGGGCGTTTCGTCGCCCGGCGACTGGGCAGGGCCTGGAAGCGATCACGGTAGTGCCAGACCAGCCAGACGATCGCCCCGGCCAGGCAAGCCCAGAGCAGGACCTGGATCAGCGCGGCGGCGGTCTCGAAGCGCTGGCCGCCGAGCCACTGGAACAACGCCTTGAGCCAACCCGAGGGTTCGCCGTCCTCGTCGGGTTCTTCGGTTTCCTCGCCAAAGCGATAACGGGTCACGGTCTCGGTGTTCTTGAATGGCGGGGCCTGGAGGATCGCTTCGATGCTGTCCCGGGATGCCTCGCTGGTGAGGGGCTGATTGAGCAGCCGGGGGCTGTCAGGCGCGGTGTTGTCTTCGGCGGCCCAGGTCTTGGGCGCCAGGGGCAACAGCACCAGGGCCAGCAGCATGAGGACGGGCGCTACGCCGCTCAGGCGTTGGCGCAGGCGCCGGAACACCAGCTCGATGTCCCAGGCCTCCAGGATCGTGCGTCGATTCAGGTAGAGGCTGAAACCGCAGGCGACATATACCGGCTCCCAGAGGATCAGCAACAGGGGATACAGGAAGTTGATCAGGTGTTCGAACCACAACCAGTCGTTCTCGGCGACGGCGATCAAGGCCTGCCAGTCCCATTCCAGCTCAACCTGCTGCGGCACGAACAGGTAGAACAGGGCCATCAGGCCGAACCACAGGACCGTCTCCAGGTGCACGCCGATCACGGTCAGCCACTGCGCCGCGCCGCCGTTGCGTTGCAGCAGAACCCGCAAGCGCTGTTCCCGTGCTTGCCCGCAAAGGCCTTCGAGCTGCACCACCGGCATCAGGAAGCTGCGGCTCAGGCTCAGCCGGCGCCAGGTCAGGCTGGCGAGCAGTTGGGGCTTGAGCAGGGCGGGCCACTGGCGCAAGACCTGCTTCAAGGTGGGTGTTTCGCCAAACAATGCCTTGGACAGGATATACAGCGGCAAGCGGTCGAAGGCCGGCTTCAACCACCAGAACACCACTATCACCAGGGACGGCGAATCCCACAGCAACAGCGACAACAGCGCATAGACCGGAAGCGTGACGATGGCCCAGCTGGTCATCAGCAGGCGTCGATGCCGCTGGCTCATCAGGATGCCCAGGTCCATGGCTTCCCAGGTGGTGCGCGGGCGGATGGCTACGCTGGCGTCACTCAGCCGCATGGCGTACCCGTCCGGCCAACAGCAGGTAGCTCAACACCAGCAGCCACAACAGGGCGCCGACCGTGTACTTGGTGGCGGGCGTCACGGCGCTGGAGGACCAGTAGGCTTCGATGAAGGCGGCGATGAGCAGCAACAGTATCACCCCGGCGATCATCGACACGCTTTTGCGAGCGGCGAGCCGCAAGGCTTCGCCCCGGGTGAGGCGTCCCGGCGCAATCAACGCCCAGCCCAGCTGCAAGCCGGCGGCACCGGCCAGGGTGATGGCGGTGAGTTCGAAGGCGCCGTGACCGATCACGAACGACCAGAATGTCCCGCCTGAGCCGATCTGGGTCAGGTGCCCGGCCACCGCCCCGATGGTCAGGCCGTTGAAGAACAGGAAGAACGCGCTGCCCAGGCCGAACATCATGCCGCTGGCGAAGGTCTGAAAGGCGATGCCGATGTTGT
Organism: Pseudomonas sp. NFACC43; assembly: GCF_900119645.1. Taxonomy (NCBI): domain Bacteria; kingdom Pseudomonadati; phylum Pseudomonadota; class Gammaproteobacteria; order Pseudomonadales; family Pseudomonadaceae; genus Pseudomonas; species Pseudomonas sp. NFACC43. The sequence continues at coordinate 109,652 of NZ_FPKK01000010.1, read as the reverse complement.
GCATGATGTAGTAGCCGAACATGACCCAGTCCTCGCTGGCCGCCCGTTCCACCGAGCGCCCCAGGTGACCGGCGGCGGGGTCGTACATGCTGCGTATCTGGCTGACTTCCTCGGCGCCCAGCACGCTGTAGACCAGCTCCGGGAACAGATAGACCAGCAGCCCGATGCCGGCCAGGCTGCCGAGGAACATCACGCAGGCAGCCAGCACGAACCGCCATTGCTCACGAACCAGTCGAGGGAAACCCACCAGGATGAATGCCGTAAGGCCCGAAGGCCTGCCGCGGTCCCGGTAGAGTTGCTGGTGACCACGCAGTGCCAGTTGTTGCAGCGTGTCGACCAGCAGGCTGCTGTAGCCTCGCGCCTGGGCCAGTGCCAGGTGTTGGCAGAGCCGGCGGTAGGCGTGGGGAAACTCGTTGCTCTGGGGCACGTTGCGGCTGCGCTCCAGTTGATCGAGCAGCCGGGACAGCTGCTCCCATTCCTGCTGGTGACGGTTTTCGAACAGGCTTTGCTTCATGTCGGCCCCAACAGGCCGCGGGCGATGCCATTGAGTTCGGCCACGGCGCGGGGAGGTTGCACGTTCAGCGGTGCGGCAAGGATGGTTGCCAGTTCGTTGACCCTGGCCTGGGAAAGTTCGGCCTGGCGTTCGGCGAAACCGAGCACGGCGCGCTGTTCGTTGAGGCTCAGGGCAAACGGAGGTCGCAAGGGGGGCGCCTGGGGCAGGGCGGGGCGCTTGACCGGCTGTTCGCGATACACCACCAGGGTGCCGGCCGCCAGGTCCCCCAGGCGCTTGAAGGCCGGATGCTGCAGGCAACAGACTGCGCCGAAGGCATAGCCAAAGGGCAGCATGTCGACGAAGCGCAACAGATTGCGGATCAGCGAGGCCGACCAGCCGACGGGCCGGCCGTCGTCCTGCACCACGCGCAACCCCATCATCTGCTTGCCGGGGGAGCGCCCCTGCCTCAGCACCTCGAACAGCACCATGTACCACCAGCTGACCACGAACAGCAGGATAGAACCCAGGCCGATCCCCAGTTCGCCGAAGAACGCCAGGATGAAGAAGAGGACACCCAGGACCAGGCCCCGTATGCCCAGGTCGATGGCGAAGGCCAGTGCGCGGGGCATCAACCCCGCCGGCCGCAGTGGCAGGTCGATGCCTTCTGGCGTTTCGACCTGATACCGCGTGTCCAGTGGCGGGGGCAGCGGCGCGTTCCTTTGCAGTGCTGGTCTCTCGAGCATGGGCAACCTGAATGATAGGCCGGTTCGAACATTCGATCTGGCCACAGATGCTAACAGTGTTCGTGCGCGCAAACGATACGAGGCGATACCAGACTTTGTGTCATCCAATAGCTCGCAACAGGATTGAATCCAGACAACACTGGCCGCAGCCGGGGTCCAGCGCCTAGACTTCGCCAGTCTTCAACTCAGGAACAGGCCGTGACTTCCATCTTCTGGTACGACTACGAAACCACCGGCATCGACCCCAGGAGCGATCGCCCCTTGCAGATGGCGGGTATCCGTACCGATTTCGAACTCAATGAAATCGACGAACCGGTGAACCTGTATTGCCGGCCCAGTGATGACATCCTGCCGCATCCCGCTGCGTGTGCGATCACCGGCATCACGCCGGCGCGCCTGGTCGAGCAAGGGCTGAGCGAAGCCGATTTCATGACCCGTGTCCACGCGCAACTGGCCGCGCCGGGTACCTGTGGCGCCGGCTATAACACGCTGCGTTTCGATGACGAGATGACTCGCTACAGCCTGTATCGGAATTTCTTCGACCCCTACGCCCGCGAGTGGCAGGGCGGTAACAGTCGCTGGGATCTCATCGACCTGGTACGCGCCGCCTATGCGTTGCGCCCGCAAGGCATCGTCTGGCCGCAGGAGGATGGTCGCGTCAGCCTCAAGCTCGAGCGCCTCACCGCCGCCAATGGCATCGACCATGGCCAGGCCCATGACGCGTTGTCGGATGTGCGTGCGACCATTGCCCTGGCTCGCCTGATCCGGCAGAAGCAGCCGCGGCTCTACGATTGGCTGTTCCAGCTGCGAGGCAAACAGAAGGTCCTGGATCAGGTCCGTCTGTTACAACCATTGGTACATGTTTCCGGGCGTTTTTCCGCTGCGCGAAACTATATCGGCGTCGTCCTGCCGCTGGCCTGGCATCCGAAAAACCGCAATGCCTTGATCGTTTGCGACCTGCACCTGGACCCCCAGGGGTTGCTGGAGCATGACGCGCAAATCCTGCGCCAGCGCTTGTATACCCGTCGCGAAGAGTTGCTTGAAGGTGAGTTACCGGTGCCTCTCAAACTTATCCATATCAACAAGTGCCCGGTGGTCGCGCCACTTTCGGTGCTGCGTGCCGAAGACCTGGAGCGACTGCAACTGGATATGGATGGCCTGCAGCAACGGGCGCTGCGGCTAAGTGACGCACAGCAGGTCTGGCAGGAGAAACTTCAGGCTATTTACGGTGGTGAGGACTTCGCCGCCAGTGAAGATCCCGAACAACAGTTGTATGCAGGTTTTCTCGGTGATCGTGATCGTCGCTTATGCGAACAAGTCCGTTTGGCGGACCCGGTGCAACTGGCACGGGAACGCTGGCTGTTCGATGATGAGCGTCTGCCGGAATTACTGTTTCGATATCGTGCACGCAACTTCCCGGATACGTTGAGTGCTGAAGAACAGGAGCGCTGGAGACTGTTCTGTCAGCAGCGCCTGTCATCCCCACAATGGGGCGCACCGAATACCCTGGAAACTTTTGATGAGGCGATGCAAGAGTGGATGGCCCTGGCTACACCCATGCAGCGAGAGGTCCTTGTGCAATGGCAGGGTTACAGCCAGCAATTGCGCCAGCGTTTAAGCCTGTGAACGTCGATAAGTGAAAAGTTGACCGCATAAAAAAACGCCAGCGATCGCTGGCGTTGTTTTTGCTCGTGAAGAGCGGCTCGAAGCGGCAGGATTCAGCCCAGCAGCTTGGCCCAGCTTTCAACCACGTCACCGCCCCACTTGGCTTTCCACTCTTTCAGGGTCTTGTGGTTGCCACCTTTGGTTTCGATGACTTCACCGTTGTGCGGGTTTTTGTATTGCTTAACTTTGCGAGCGCGTTTGGTGCCGGTAGTTTTGACGGCGCCACGGGGGGCTTTGCCCGACTTGGCTTCTGGATCCAACAGGGCAATGATGTCGCGCAGGGACTTGGAATATTCGCCCATCAGAGTGCGCAATTTGCCTTCGAATTCCAGTTCTTTTTGCAGTTTGTCGTCCTGGGACAGATTTTTCAGGCGCTCTTGCAGCTCTTTGATAGCTTCTTCAGTAGCGCGGTATTCATTGATCAAGGACATGGGGACTACCTTATGTAGGACGCTGATGACAAGGAGACAGTGTGGCAATAGTAATCAGACAGTTTCATCAAGTAAACATTTAAGCCGGCTTTTATTTAATTAATTAGTGCCGCGCCACAAAAAAGGGGATTGCAGTTAAATACTGTGAGAGGCTCTTCACATCTGTTCACATTTATAGCAAGCAGTCCCGGGCCAGCCTCAGCGCTGCCGGCATGAGGCTAGAGAGGCCCGGCGCGTCATCGATACTGCAGTTTTGCTGCGCAATGGCTAGAATAGCCGCCTTTGCGAAGTTCTGGAGTTTCCCTAATGCGCACTTTTCGGCTGGTGATCGCTTGCCCGGACCGCGTCGGTATCGTTGCTAAAGTCAGTAACTTTCTGGCGTCCCATAACGGCTGGATCACTGAAGCAAGCCATCATTCGGACAATCAGAGCGGTTGGTTCTTCATGCGTCATGAGATCCGTGCCGACTCGCTGCCCTTCGGCATCGAAGCCTTTCGCGAGGCCTTTGCACCGATTGCCGAAGAGTTCTCGATGGACTGGCGCATCACCGACACTGCGCAGAAAAAACGCGTGGTGCTGATGGCCAGCCGTGAGTCCCATTGCCTGGCTGACCTGTTGCATCGCTGGCACAGCGATGAGCTCGACTGCGACATCGCCTGTGTCATTTCCAACCATGACGATCTGCGCAGCATGGTGGAGTGGCACGGCATCCCGTACTACCACGTACCGGTCAATCCGCAGGACAAGCAACCGGCGTTCGCCGAAGTCTCGCGGCTGGTCAAGCAGCACGACGCCGAGGTGGTGGTGCTGGCTCGCTACATGCAGATCCTGCCGCCGTCCCTGTGCAGCGAATATGCCCACAAGGTCATCAATATCCATCACAGTTTCCTGCCATCGTTCGTCGGGGCCAAGCCGTACCACCAGGCCTCGATGCGCGGCGTGAAGCTGATTGGCGCCACCTGCCACTACGTGACCGAAGAGCTGGACGCCGGCCCGATCATCGAGCAGGACGTGGTGCGCGTCAGCCACAGCGACAGCATCGAAGACATGGTGCGCTTCGGCCGTGATGTGGAGAAAATGGTGCTGGCCCGAGGCTTGCGCTATCACCTCGAGGACCGGGTGCTGGTGCACGGCAACAAGACCGTGGTGTTCTGAATCCAAAGGCCTGCACGAGTAATCGCCAGGCCTTTTTTCATAAGGTTGCCCTGATGACCGATCCATTGGACAAAGCTACCTCCAGGGCGCCAGCGACCCTGGGTGAGGGCTGCCTGAGCCGCTACGATCCCGAGGAGGTGGGCCCGGAGGATGGCACGGAATTTCCCGATGCCGCCCAGCTGTGGGAGCAACTGCACCCGCAGGACACTCCCGAAGCCTTCTAGACTCGTCTCAAGACTTTTCGTACAGAGCCTGGGCCCTGGGCCGTCTGGCTCAGGCCTGCCGCAGCCTCATCAGTTTCTTGATCAGCGGCCGCCCCACCATCAGGAAGAACACCGGCCCGCCGGCGACCAGATAGAAGTAGTAAGTCACCGCTCGCCAGATCAGGATGGCCGCCGCCGCTGTGGATTTGCCCACCATGGGGGCCAGCAGCGCCGCCGAGGTCAGCTCTGCCGCCCCGGCGCCGCCGGGCAGCAGGCTGAATTGCCCCGCGCTCAAGGACAGCATCTGGATCAGGAAGCTCCATGCCCATTGCAGGTCCGCCCCCAGCCCTTTCAATGCCAGGTACAGGACGCTGTAGCGCAGCCCCCAGTGCAGGCAGGTCAGGCCGAAGACCTGAAGGAGCGTTTGTCGCGGCAACTTCAGGGTGTCGGTAAACGCCGCGAGAAAATTCAGGATCTTGCGTCCCCAACGTCGACGGGTATGCGCCTTGACCCGCAGGTGGCGCAGCAATCGGGCACCCAGCAGGATCAGCCGACGATGGTAGCGAGCTACCAGGACACAGCCGAACAGCCCGCCAAGCAGGGAGATCGCACTCAACGCCAGCATCCATTCCATGCGCTGGCTGAGGTTCTGGAACAGGGCGTACAGCAGGATGCCCACCAAGGCGCAGAGAAAGAACAGCAGGTCGCTCAACTGATCCATGGCAAACACCGCGCTGGCATGGGCCGGACGCACGCCGTTGCGTGCCAGCAAGGCCATCAATGTCAGCGGCCCGCCACTGCCGCCAGGCGTGGCGCACATGGCGAACTCGGTGGACATCACCACGCCAATGCTGTTCAGCCCGCCCAGGCGGGCACGGTGTTCACCCAGCAGCAGACGCAGGCGCAGGGCGTTCAGGCACCAGCAAAGCCCGATCATGCCGAGCATGGCCAGCAGCAGCGACAAGGGGAAACGCTGCACCCGCGACCACATCTCCCCGCCGCCCACCAGCAACGGCACCAGCAATGCCGTGACGAGCGCGGCGCCCAGCCAGATCAACTTTTTCATGCGGCGCTGCTGACCCGCAGCCCTTGGGTCGCCAGCCAGCCAGCCTTGGTCATCGGCACGCGACCCTCGTCGAGCAGGCGTTGCAAGGTCCGCAGCCAGTAATCCCGGGAGTAGCCGTGGCGCATGTCCACCGGATGCAGGCCCAGGCGGATCACCGGCGCCTGGCGCCAGCGCTGTTCCCGTTGATCGCTGACGATCTTCGACAACCCTCGGCGCCAGGCGCTGCGGGCACTCCAGACAAGTCCAGGGGCGTCGATGGCCGAAAAGTCCGGCAAGCGGTAGAGATGACGGGTATCGCTGGTGTAGCTCAGGGGCAACTGGCGCAGGGCCTGGCGGGTGCCTTCGCTCATCAGCCAGGCCGGGGCGACAAAACCTTCCAGGGGCCATTGATGACGTTCGAAGAGCTCGATGCCGGCTCGCAGCCGGGCAAGGGCCGCCTCCTCGGACAATTGGTAGAACTCGCCTTCATGGGTATAGACCCGGCGCATGAACCAGTCCTTGGGATGAAGGGCCGGCGGTCCGTCGTCGCAATGGTAGTAACCGTGCAGCACCAGTTCGTCGCCGCGCTCGACCCGTCTGTCGAGCAGGCGCCTGAACGCTGGATGATGGTCCAGGGCATTGGTGTGATGGAAATCCGGCACCACCAGCCAGGTCATCGGCACATGGCCGAGGGCGTCGACGGCTTCGACGAAGGGTTTGTAATCGGGCCAGGTTTGCGGCGCCACGTCGTGCAGGACCAGCAGCAGGCTGGGAGTTTGATTCATGGACACAACCTCGCCTCAGCCATTGGCCAGCAACGGCATCTGCTCGCCCAGCACGGCGTAGTAATGCCCCAGCAAGCTATCGACCACGCAATCCCAGGCGTAGTGACGCTCCACATGACGCCGCGCCAGCGCGCCGCGGCGCTGGCAGCCTTCGCTGAAAAGCTGCCGTACGGCATTGGCCATCGCTTGTGGATTGTTGGGCATGCACAGCAGGCCACAGTCTTCGTGGACGATTTCGGTGAAGGCCCCGGCCGCTACCGCCACGACCGGGATACCGCTGGCCATGGCTTCGAGGATCACCAGGCCGAAGGTCTCCTGGTCGCCGGCATGGAGCAGGGCATCGGCGCTGGCCATCAGCCGTGCCACCTGCGGCGCCGGGCAGAACTCATCGATGACGGTGACGTTCTCCGGCACGGCGGCGGGCATCGATGAGCCCACCAGCAATAGGTGGTAGCGCTCGCCCAGGCGCTTCATGCACTTGAGCAGCACCGGCAGGTTCTTTTCCTTGGAACCGCGGCCGGCGAAGATCAACAGGCGGGCGTCTTCGGCAATCCCCAGTTCGGCGCGCAGTTCCGGGTCCCTGGCGGCGGGGTTGAAGGTTTGCAGGTCGACCCCCAGGGGTTGCACGAAGACATTCCTGACACCCAGGCCGGTCAGCTTGTCGGCCATGACCTGGCTGGGCGCCAGGACCCGGTCGAAATTGCCATACAACTTGCTGACATAGGCTTCGATATTGGGGGTGAACCAGTTGCCCATGCGGTTGCTCACCAGCAGAGGCAGGTCGGAGTGATAGAAGCCGATGACGGGCACGTCCAGCTGGCGCCGCGCATCCAGGGCGGCCCAGGCGGTGAGGTAGGGGTCGCCGACCTCGATCAGGTCCGGTTGCAGATCGCGCAGCGCATTGCGCCAGGGCGCCAGGCGAAGGGGAAAGCGGTAGCCCTTGCCAAAAGGGAGAGGAGGGGCCGGTACCTTGTAGATCCCGTCCTGCTCGCTCAAGTGCGCACCGGGTATCAACAGGCTGTGGCGAATTCCGGGCCGGTTCGCCAGCCGCCGGTGCTTGGCATCCAGGTAAGTGCGCACGCCGCCGCTGGCGGGGGCGTAGAACATGGTTATGTCCGCTATATGCACGATGAACATCCCTCCGGTCTGAGTTCTCCTGTGTTGACCTTTATGAAGAATAGATGTTCGGTTGGGGTTGTGTGGTGGATGGCGTGTCTTGGCTGTTGCTTGTGTGACAGGCCCCCTTTGCGAGCCTGCTCGCAAAGGGGGGCGTACAGGCGCTAGTGGTCGTTCGGCTAACCGTACCGGCCACTAGATGCGGAAACTGCCCACCAATTGCTTGAGCCGCGACGCCTGCCGCTCCAGGTCGGAACAGGCCCGCAAGGTGGCTTGCAGGTTTTCCACGCCTTCCTGGTTCAGGGTGTTGATCTCGTTGATGTCCACGTTGATGGATTCCACCACGGCGGTCTGTTCCTCCGTGGCCGTGGCCACCGACTGGTTCATGCCGTCGATCTCGCCAATGCGTTGGGTCACGCTGTTCAGGCGCTCGCCGGCCAGGTTGGCGATTTCCACGCTTTCCTGGCTATGACGCTGGCTGTCGTTCATGGTGGTGACCGAGTCCCGGGCACCGACCTGCAGTTCCTCGATCATGGTCTGCACCTGCTGCGCCGATTCCTGGGTGCGATGGGCCAGGTTGCGCACTTCATCGGCCACCACGGCGAACCCGCGCCCGGCCTCGCCGGCCCGGGCGGCCTCGATGGCCGCGTTCAGGGCGAGCAGGTTGGTCTGCTGGGAGATACTGGTGATCACTTCCAGGATCTGCCCGATGTTCACGGTCTTGCTGTTGAGCGTTTCGACGTTGGTACTTGAAGCGCTCAACAGGTCGGACAAGCGATTCATCGCGGCAATGCTGCGCTCCACCACTTGCTGGCCGTCCTCGGCCAGGCCACGGGCGTCGCTGGCCTGGTGGGACGCCTGGGCAGCGTTGCGGGCGATTTCCTGGGCGGCGGCGCCCAATTGGTTGATGGCCGCGGCGACGCTGTTGGTGCGGCTGGATTGCTCGTCGGAATTGACCATCGACGAATTCGATGCGCTCACCACCCGCAGGGCGACTTCGTTGACATGCTCGGTGGCGGAGGACACTTCGCGGATCGAACCATGGATCCGCTCCACGAAACGGTTGAACGCGGTGCCCAGGATGCCGAATTCATCCTGGTTGTGGATCGCCAGGCGCTTGGTCAGGTCGCCTTCGCCGTCGGCGATGTCTTCCATGGCCCGGGTCATGACGTGCAATGGCTGGATCAGCAGGCGGATCAGCATGCTCAGCAGCGCGATGATGAACACCACGGCGATGACCGTCGCCACCACGGCCGAGGTACGGAAATCGCTGAGCATGGAATAGGCCATGTCCTTGTCCACCGATACCCCGACATACCAGTTCACCGACGGCAGGCCCTTGATGGGGGTGAAGGTGACGATGCGCGTGTGGCCATCCACTTCGACTTCGCTGATCCGGTCGCTGATCGCCGGGGTGTTTTTCGGGAAGGCCTCGGCCAGGGTCTTCATGACCAGGTTCTTGTCGGGGTGCACCAGGATCTTGCCATCGGCGCTGACCAGGTAGGCGTAGCCCATGCCGTCGAAGTCCACGGTCTTGAGGTTGTCCACGATGGCCTGCAGGCTGAGGTCGCCTCCTACCACGCCGACACTTTGCCCGCCGTTGCGGGAGGCGCTGGCGATGGAAATGATCAGCCCGCCGCTGGCGGCATCGATATAGGGTTCGGTCAGCGTCGAGGTGCTGCTGCTCTGGGCGCCTTTGTACCAGGGCCGCACGCGAGGGTCGAAACCTTCGGGCATCTTCGCATCGGGGCGAATGACGAAACTGCCCTGGGCATCGCCCAGGTAGGACGCCATGAAGGTAGAGGTCAGGGCTTTCTGCTCCAGCAGGCGGGCGACGCTGGCCGGGTCCGGGGTGCCGGCGATGTTCTGGGCCAGGTTCTCGATGAGCAGGATCCGGCCGCTCAGCCAGGTCTGGATATTGCTCGCGGTGACATCGCTCATCTCATGCAGGTAGCTGTCGAGGTCGTCGCGAATGGCGTTGCGTTGCAAGTAATCGTTATAGGCCGTGAACGAAGCGAAGGCAGCCATCACGATAAGTGCGGCGGCAATCAGGATCTTGTGGCTGAAACGCAGGGTTTTATTCATGGAGTAGGGTCCGCTAAGGTCTTAATGCTCTGAGCGTGCTTTGATATAAGCGAGCAAAATGGCGTCATCTTGAAAAAAAGACGATATTTCCAACTTTCCCTAGGGAATTATCCGACCTTGTTTTCAGTCTGGTCTGTCGCTTTATTTATCGGCCATACAGGGCCAAGGATTAATCACAGGTGACCAAATGCCTGACTCATCGCAACTCGTAATCGGGGCCGACCTTGCCGGCCAGCCCATCGCCCAGGCCATGCGCCTGGCCAACCGTCACGGCTTGGTCGCAGGCGCCACCGGCACTGGCAAGACGGTCACCTTGCAACGCCTGGCCGAAGCGTTCAGCGATGCCGGGGTCGCGGTGTTCGCCGCGGACATCAAGGGCGACCTGTGCGGCCTCGGTGCCGCCGGCATGCCCCAGGGCAAGATTGCCGAGCGCATTGCCGGGATGCCGTGGCTCGAGCATAAGCCCCAGGCTTATCCGGTGACCTTGTGGGACATCCATGGCCAGTCCGGTCATCCGTTGCGTACCACCCTGAGCGAAATGGGGCCGTTGTTGCTCGGCAGCCTGCTGGAGCTGACGGACAGCCAGCAATCGGCGTTGTACGCGGCGTTCAAGGTAGCCGACCGTGAAGGCCTGTTGCTGCTGGATCTCAAGGACCTCAAGGCACTGCTCAATCACCTCAAGGACAACCCCGAACTGCTGGGGGACGATGCGGCCCTGATGACCACCGGTTCCAGCCAGGCACTGTTGCGGCGCCTGTCGACGCTGGAGCAGCAGGGCGCGGATGCGTTGTTCGGCGAGCCGGCCTTGCAACTCGAGGACATCCTGCAACCGGGCAGCGATGGCCGTGGCCGCATCCATCTGCTGGACGCCAGTCGCCTGGTACACGAAGCCCCCAAGGTCTACGCCACATTCCTGCTGTGGCTGCTGGCCGAGCTGTTCGAGCAACTGCCCGAGCGCGGCGACGCGGACAAGCCGCTACTGGCCCTGTTCTTCGATGAAGCGCACCTGCTGTTCGCCGGCACGCCCAAGGCGTTGCAGGAACGATTGGAACAGGTGGTGCGGCTGATCCGTTCCAAGGGCGTGGGGGTGTACTTCGTGACCCAGTCGCCGGGGGACTTGCCGGACGACGTACTGGCGCAGTTGGGGTTGCGTATCCAGCATGGCCTGCGGGCCTTTACCGCCAAGGAGCAGAAATCCCTGCGGGCGGTGGCGGACGGTTTCCGGCCGAACCCGCAATTCGATGCCCTGACGGTGCTCACCGAACTGGGTATCGGTGAAGCGCTGGTGGGCACCTTGCAGGAGAAAGGCACGCCGGAAATGGTGCGGCGTGTGTTGGTGGCGCCGCCGCAGTCGCGTATCGGACCGTTGACGGAAGCCGAACGCGCCAGCCTGATCGCCGCTTCACCCTTGCAGGGGCGCTACGACAAGCCCATCGACCGCGAGTCGGCCTACGAGGTGCTGATGGGACGCAAGGGGCTTGAACCGCAGGTCCAGGAGGTTCCAGGCAAGCCGGCGACTGAACAGCCGAGCTTCACCGAACAGGCCGGGGAATTTCTCGGCACCGCGGCCGGCCAGGCGTTGAAGTCGGCGATGCGCCAGGCGGCCAACCAGTTGGGACGGCAATTGGTGCGCGGGTTGATGGGGTCGCTGCTGGGGGGCAGTAAGCGCCGCTAGCCGGGGGACCGAGTCGTCGCCATCACGAGCAGGCTCGTTCCCACAAGAGGTTGCGTGCCTGGGATGCAACGCGATCGCTGTGGGGACGAGCCTGCTCGCGATGGCGATGCAACAGGCAACGGCAATCTCAGGGCTTGGTCCTGGCATGCGCCGCCAACCGCTCCAGCGCGGCACGCAGCTTGGGATCGCTGATGCCGTCCGCCGTGGCCTGGATCGTCGCGGCTGCATCGCTGGACAGGTCCAGCGTATGCCCCTTGGCGATGGCCTGTACCGTGGGTGGCTGGACCTTGAACAGTACCCGCGTCAGGCCGGCAAACTCCTCGAATGCCTGCAATTGGCGCAGCAGGCGCTTTTGCTGGTAGCGCAGGCGCGTGGCCCAGTGGCCGTCGGTGACGATCAGCAGCAGGCAGCCTTCGCGCCAGGACGCCACATGGCAATGTTCCCGTGCGGCCGGCTGCAACTGGCTGTCCAGCAGCCGCTGCAGGTGACCCAGGCGCCTGGCGTGGCCAAAGATGGCTTTCAGCGGCTTGGCTTCGCGCAGCAGAACGGCGGGAGCCTTGGCTGGAAGAGGGCGAAAGGCCATGGATGCAATTACCGCAAATGACAGAGGCGCCATGGTAGCAGAAAGCGTGCGCCGCGCCGCGACCCTGTCGCCCGAGGCCCCCTTCAGGCACAAACCCTGGTAACTTCTGCGTTTTTCGGGTTGAACTTCGCGTAAAAGCCCTTATTTTAGGAAAGCCCCGTCACAGCGCTGTGCCAGCATCGTGGAATAACGCCACTTTCCTCACCATCGTTTCCGGGTAGAATGCTCGTTCGCATGCGGCCATGAGGGCTGCACGGGCGACTCACGGGGCCGCCCTCCATCCCTTTAGTGTGGAAGATCCTGCCGATATGTTTGCGCCTTTGTTAAAGAAACTCTTTGGAAGCAAGAACGAGCGTGAAGTCAAGCGCATGCTCAAGACGGTACAGATCGTCAATGCCTTCGAAGAGCAGATGGTGGCCCTTTCGGACGATCAGTTACGCGCCAAGACTGCCGAATTCAAGGACCGCATCGCCAAGGGGGAAACCCTCGACCAGCTCCTGCCCGAAGCCTTCGCGGTCGCTCGCGAAGCCGGCAAGCGGGTCATGGGCATGCGTCACTTCGACGTCCAGTTGATTGGCGGCATGACCTTGCACGAAGGCAAGATCGCCGAAATGCGCACCGGCGAGGGCAAGACCCTCGTGGCGACCCTGGCGGTCTACCTCAACGCGCTGTCCGGCAAGGGCGTGCATGTGGTGACGGTCAACGACTACCTGGCCCGCCGCGACGCCAACTGGATGCGCCCGCTCTATGAGTTCCTCGGGCTGAGCGTCGGCGTGGTCACGCCGTTCCAGCCGCCGGAAGAGAAGCGCGCCGCCTACGCCGCCGATATCACCTACGGCACCAACAACGAATTCGGTTTCGACTACCTGCGCGACAACATGGCGTTCAGCCTGGATGAAAAATTCCAGCGTGAACTCAATTTCGCCGTGATCGACGAAGTCGACTCCATCCTCATCGACGAAGCCCGTACGCCCCTGATCATTTCCGGCCAGGCCGAGGACAGCTCGAAGCTGTATACCGAGATCAACAAACTGATCCCGCAGCTCAAGTTGCACGTCGAGGAAGTCGAGGGCGAAGTGACCCAGGCCGGTCACTACACGGTCGACGAGAAGACCCGCCAGGTCGAACTCAACGAAGCCGGTCACCAGTTCATCGAGGAAATGCTCACCCGTGTCGGCCTGCTGGCCGAAGGCGAGAGCCTGTACTCGGCCCATAACCTGGGCCTGCTGACCCACGTCTACGCCGGCCTGCGTGCCCACAAGCTGTTCCATCGCAACGTCGAATACATCGTCCAGGACGGCCAGGTCGTGCTGGTGGACGAGCACACCGGCCGTACCATGCCGGGCCGTCGCTTGTCCGAGGGCCTGCACCAGGCCATCGAAGCCAAGGAAGGCCTGAACATCCAGGCCGAGAGCCAGACGCTGGCCTCGACCACCTTCCAGAACTATTTCCGCTTGTACAACAAGCTGTCCGGCATGACCGGTACCGCCGACACCGAGGCGTTCGAGTTCCATCAGATCTACGGCCTGCAAGTGGTGGTGATCCCGACCAACAAGCCCCTGGCACGTAAAGACTACAACGACCTGGTGTTCCTGACCGCCGAGGAGAAATACGCGGCGATCATCAATGACATCAAGGAAGGCATGGCCCAGGGCCGTCCGATCCTGGTGGGTACCGCCACCATCGAGACTTCCGAGCACATGTCTGCCTTGTTGACCAAGGAAGGCATCGAGCACAAGGTCCTCAACGCCAAGTTCCACGAGAAGGAAGCCGAGATCATCGCCCAGGCCGGTCGCCCGGGGGCGCTGACCATCGCCACCAACATGGCCGGCCGGGGTACCGACATCCTGCTGGGCGGCAACTGGGAAGTGGAAGTGGCTTCCCTGGAAAACCCGACCCCCGAGCAGATCGCGCAGATCAAGGCCGACTGGCAGAAGCGTCACCAGCAGGTGCTGGAGTCCGGTGGCCTGCAGGTGATCGCCTCCGAGCGTCACGAGTCGCGCCGTATCGACAACCAGCTGCGTGGTCGTGCCGGCCGCCAGGGCGACGCCGGTTCCAGCCGTTTCTACCTGTCGCTGGAAGACAGCCTGATGCGCATCTTCGCCTCCGACCGGGTGAAGAACTTCATGAAAGCCTTGGGCATGCAACCCGGCGAGGCGATCGAGCACCGCATGGTGACCAATGCCATCGAGAAAGCGCAGCGCAAGGTCGAAGGCCGCAACTTCGATATCCGCAAGCAACTGCTGGAGTTCGACGACGTCAACAACGAACAGCGTAAAGTGATCTATCACATGCGCAACAGCTTGTTGGCGGCCGACGACATCGGTGAAACCATCGCCGATTTCCGCCAGGAAGTGCTCAACGCCACCGTCAGTGCTCACATTCCACCGCAGTCGTTGCCCGAGCAGTGGGACATCGCCGGCCTCGAAGCGGCCCTGCGCAGCGACTTCGGCGTGTCGCTGCCGATCCAGCAGTGGCTCGACGAAGACGACCACCTGTACGAAGAGACCCTGCGCGAGAAACTGCTGGCCGAACTGATCGCCGCGTACAACGAGAAGGAAGACCAGGCGGGCGCCGAAGCACTGCGTTCCTTCGAGAAGCAGATCGTGCTGCGGGTGCTGGACGATCTCTGGAAAGATCACCTGTCCACCATGGATCACCTGCGTCACGGTATCCACCTGCGTGGTTATGCCCAGAAGAACCCCAAGCAGGAGTACAAGCGCGAGTCCTACACGCTGTTCTCCGAACTGCTGGATTCCATCAAGCGCGATTCGATCCGTGTGCTGTCCCACGTCCAGGTTCGCCGCGAAGACCCGGCCGAGGAAGAGGCCCGTCTGCGTCAGGAAGCCGAGGCTCTGGCCGCGCGCATGCAGTTCGAGCATGCCGAGGCACCGGGACTGGGCGCGACCCAGGCCCATGAAGAAGGTGTCGACGTGGACGTCGCGGTAGCGACCGCGCCGGTACGCAACGAGCAGAAACTGGGCCGTAACGAGCTGTGCTACTGCGGTTCGGGCAAGAAATACAAGCATTGCCACGGGCAGATCCAGTAACCCCGTCTCAACGCTGAACCACCCGCGCCGCGACTCACCATCGCGGCGTTTTGCCATTTGATCCATCGCTCCGCTGGGGGCGGTGCTGATTTACATTTTTTAAGGAGCGCATTCATGGCTGTTGGTCTTGGTCCGTTGCCAACGTTGCACCCGGTCGCCGGTTTCGAACTCGGTATCGCCTCGGCGGGCATCAAGCGTCCGGGGCGCAAGGACGTGGTAGTCATGCGTTGCGCCGAAGGCTCGACGGTGGCCGGCGTCTTCACCCTCAACGCCTTCTGTGCCGCTCCGGTCATCCTGGCCAGGCAGCGCGTGCAAGGGCCGGTGCGTTATCTGTTGACCAATACCGGTAACGCCAACGCCGGTACCGGCGCGCCAGGCCTGGCCGCCGCCGAGCGTACCTGCGCCAGGCTCGCCGAACTGACCGGCGTCGACGCTGCCCAGGTGCTGCCGTACTCCACCGGTGTGATCGGCGAGCCGCTGCCGGTAGAGAAAATCGAAGGCGCGTTGCAGGCGGCCCTCGATGACCTGTCGGAAAACAACTGGGCTGCCGCCGCCACCGGCATCATGACCACCGACACCCTGCCCAAGGGTGCGAGCCGCCAGTTCCAGCACGATGGCGTGACCGTTACCGTCACGGGCATCAGCAAGGGGGCGGGCATGATCCGCCCGAACATGGCGACCATGCTCGGCTACATCGCCACCGACGCCAAGGTGTCCCGCCAGGTACTGCAGGACCTGATGCTCGATGGCGCCAACAAGTCGTTCAACCGCATCACCATCGACGGTGATACCTCCACCAACGACTGCTGCATGCTGATCGCCACCGGCAAGGCCAACCTGCCAGAAATCACCGAAGCCAGCGGCCCACTGTTCACGGCCCTGAAGCAGGCCGTGTTCGAGGTATGCATGGAAGTGGCCCAGGCCATCGTGCGCGACGGTGAAGGCGCGACCAAGTTCGTGACCGTACAGGTCAACGGCGGTGGCAACCACCAGGAATGCCTGGACGTCGGCTACACCGTGGCGCATTCGCCGCTGATCAAGACTGCGCTGTTCGCCTCCGACCCGAACTGGGGCCGGATCCTCGCGGCTGTCGGGCGTGCCGGCGTGCCGGACCTGGACGTGAGCAAGATCGACGTGTTCCTGGGTGACGTCTGCATCGCCAGTCAGGGGGCCCGTGCCGCCACCTACACCGAGGCCCAGGGGGCGGCGGTGATGCAGCAGGAAGAAATCACCATCCGTATCGAACTGGGACGTGGCGAGTGCAGTGAAACCATCTGGACCACCGACCTGTCCCACGAATACGTGAAGATCAACGCCGAATATCGGACCTGACAAGGGCTGGGGTCGAGCCGCTCCTGCCGCGAGTGGCTCGCTCCCGCCGTCGAGGCGATCTTCGTGCTTGCGAGAGCGGCATGGCAGATAGCAAGAAGCCGCTGGTCTGTGGTCCATGTCCAGGGCATCCACCAATGGCCGGCACTGTAAAGTCGCATCCCGCCGGCCAAGAGGAAACAGTACGGTGAAACGAATTCACGTCGCCGCGGCCGTCATTCGAGACGCCGCCGGCAAAATCCTGATCGCCCGCCGGGCCGATACCCAGCACCAGGGTGGCCTGTGGGAGTTTCCCGGAGGCAAGGTCGAGGCTGATGAGTCTGTCGAAGCGGCCCTGGCCCGGGAACTTCACGAAGAGCTGGGCATTGTCGTCGGTGCCGCCCGGCCCTTGATCAAGGTGCGCCACGACTACCCGGACAAGCAGGTTCTGCTGGATGTCTGGGAGGTTTCGGCGTTTACCGGCGAGCCCCATGGCGCCGAGGGGCAGCCGTTGGCCTGGGTCACGGCCCGCGAGTTGTCGGATTACGAGTTTCCGGCGGCCAATCAGCCGATCGTCGCGGCGGCGCGTCTGCCGGGCGAATACCTGATCACGCCCGAAGGCCTCGAAACACCGGCCTTGCTGCGCGGCATGCAGAAGGCTATCGCCGGCGGGATCAGGTTGCTCCAGCTACGCGCCCCCAATGGCTATGACCCGCAATACCGCGACCTGGCGGTGGATGCGGCGGGGCTGTGCGCCGGCAAGGCCCAACTGATGCTCAAGGGGCCGTTCGAATGGCTGGGGGATTTCCCTTCCGCTGGCTGGCACATCACTGCCGCACAGTTGCGCAAGCATGCGGCGGCGGGTCGACCGTTCGGCAAGGACCGCTGGCTGGCGGCCTCCTGTCATAACGCCGAGGAGTTGTCCCTGGCGCAGCAGATGGACGTGGATTTTGTGACGCTCTCGCCTGTTCGACCGACCCAGACCCATCCCGAGGCCCAGCCGTTGGGATGGGAAGAGGCCGCGCGGTTGATCGAGGGCTTCGACCGGCCGGTTTATCTGTTGGGTGGGGTCGGCCCTGGCGAACGGCAACAAGCCTGGGCAGCCGGGGCGCAGGGTGTGGCGGGGATCCGGGCGTTCTGGCCTGGGACATGATTCTGTGGTGTGGCTGCTGACGCCATCGCGAGCAAGCTCGCGATGGCGGCCTCATGAACGATTCAGCCCCCAGGCTTGGCCGCCGCCTCCCAAAGCACTTCGGCAACCCCCTGGCGCCGGGCGATCACCCTGGCTGCCACGAACAACAGGTCCGATAACCGATTGATGTAGGCCAGCCCTGGCCCGGTCAACGGTTCCACGGCGTTCAAATGCTGGCAGCGACGCTCGGCACTACGTGCCAGGCTGCGGCAGACATGGGCCTGGGCCACCAGGGTCGAGCCACCGGGCAGGATGAAGTTCTCCAGCGGCCCCAATTCCTCATTCCATTCGTCGATCGCGGCTTCCAGTCGCTGGATTTGCGCAATGTTCAGGGCCTGGTAGGCCGGCATGGCCAGTTCACCGCCCAGGTCGAACAAGCGGTGCTGACAAGGCGCTAGTACCTCGATCACCCCTGCCAGCTGCGGGTGTCGCGAGGTTTCAGCAGCGAGACCGGCCAGCAATAACCCCAACTGGCTGTTGAGCGTATCCACTTCGCCGATGGCCTCGATCCGTGGATGGTCCTTGGCCACGCGGCGACCGTCTCCCAGCCCGGTTTCACCCTTGTCGCCGGTGCGGGTGTAAATCTTCGACAGGCGAAAGCCCATGTTCAACGCTCCAATTGCTTGTTTTCCTGCGGCGCCATCGAAGCGCCCGCCAAAGGCAGGCGCAGGGTGAAGCAAGTGCCCTGGCCTGGCGCCGACTGCACTTCCATCTGGCCCTTGTGGTTGTTGGTGATGATGAAATACGACACGGACAGGCCCAGGCCTGTGCCCTGGCCGACTTCCTTGGTGGTGAAGAAGGGCTCGAAGGTACGTTTGCGTACGTTTTCGCTCATGCCGATCCCGTTGTCCTCGACCTGGATTTCCGCCCAGGGCGGATTGAGCCGGGTGCGCAGGATGATGCGCCCCGGTTCGCTGTTGTCCTGGCGTTGGTGGATCGCTTGGGCAGCATTCTTCAACAGGTTGAGCAGTACCTGTTCGAGTTCGTTGGCGGTGCCGGGTACCGGGCCCAGGTTGGGGTCGAACTGGCGGATGATCGCTTGGCCCTTGAAGTCGAAGCCGATTGCCAGGTCGAAGTCGTTACCGGCGATCTCCACCGCCTGGTCGATCAGCGCCGGCAGGTCGCAGGGTGCCATCTGCCGGGTGCTGCGCCGGCTGAAACTGAGCATGTGGGTGACGATCTTCGCCGCCCGGGCACCGGCCTGCTGGATGCCGTCCAGCAGCTGCGGGATATCCCGCCCTTCGAGGTAGCGGTTGACCACCTGCAGCTCGATACCCAGTTGTTCGGCCTGTTCGAGATTCTTGGGCAGTTCCGGCGACAGGCGCCGGCGAATGTTCTGCACGTTGTGCAGGATCGCCCCCAGGGGGTTGTTGATCTCATGGGCCATGCCAGCGGCGAGGCCGCCAACGGAGAGCATTTTTTCCGATTGCACCATCATCTCTTCCAGCGACAGGCGCTGGGTGATGTCATCGATCCGGATCACCACTCCTCGCCCGGCGCCACCCATCAGCGGGTAGAAGGTCAGGGCGTAATGCCGTGCTTCATCGTCCTTGGTCCAGGTCACGCGTTCGATCTTGGCAACCGTATGCTGTTCGACCGTCTGCTTGAGTTGCGGCAGGTAGGGCTTGAGGGGCTCGAAGGCGAGGAAGATCGGCTGGTTCAGGGCTTCGTCCAGCCGGGTCCCGGAGAGGGCGCTGGCCTCCTGGTTCCATTGGGTCACGTAAAGTTGTTCGTCCAGGGCGATCAGTGCCGACGGCATGGAGTCGATGATGCTGTTGAGGTAGTTCTGGAAGCCCGTGAGCTTTTTCTCGATCTTGCTGCGTACCTGGACTTCCAGCTCCAGCTTGCGATTGGTGTGCCGGGTTTCTTCCGCCAGGCCCTGGGCCTGGTCATAGGCGGCCTGGGAGTCGTCCCGGGCGCGCTTGAGTTGCTGCTCCCGGGCCTCGATGCGTGACAGCATGGTGTTGAACGCTTCGGCCAGGCTGCCGATTTCATCGTGGTTGCCCCGGGCGGCCCGCAGGGAGTAGTTCTCCTCGCGAGTGACCTGGCGCGACAGTTCTTCGAGCTGATGAATCGGCTGGGTGATCAGGCGCTTGATCTGTTGGGCGATGACGAGCCACAGCAACACGCTGAAAATCAGGATGCCGAGGCTTGCCGTCAGAGTGCCGGTGTAGAACGCGGTGGGCAGTTCGCTGCTGGCGACCAGTAGCAGGTGTCCCGGGGACTGGCCGGGGCGGGGCAGGGTGATGACCTGGTTGCTGCGGAATTCGCCAGCCTGCCAGGCCTGCATGGTGCGGAAATGGTCTGGCAGCTTGAGCTTCTCGCCCTGCTGCAACTGCGCCAGGCGCTCGCCATCGCCGTCATACAGGGCCGCCGCTCGCAGGGGCGCATAATTGTTGAGCTCATCGAGCAGGCGCCTGGCGTTTTGCGGCGATTTCAGGGCATCGGAGATCAGGCTCGGGTTGGCGATCAGCCGGCCGATGGTCTGCAGAGCCTGGGGGGCCATGCTCTCCTGGGAAATGTAGTAGGCGGCACTGATAAAGGTCAGGTTGGCCACCAGCAGGACGGTGGTCAATAACACCAACAGGGCGGCCAGCAGCTTCTGGCCGACCGGCAGGTTTTCAAGGCGCTGGCGCAATGGCATCAGACTCGTCGCAAAAAGGGAACACGAGGCCAGCGTAGCCGCTGCTCAGTCGCTGGGCAATCCGAGGTTGTCCAGGTAAGCGATCAGCCGCTGGCGCAGTTGCTCCAGGTGCGGGACTGCCAGCTCATGGCGTTGGGCGACCTTGCAGGCATGGCCGAGCAGGTAGCTGATTTCGGTGCGACGCCGATGGGCTACGTCCTGGTGCATGGAGGAGTAGTTGGCGGCGGTGGCCTGGATCACCCGTTCGACTTCCGAATGCAGATCCTCGGCAGCGGCCGGCTGTCCGCAGCGTTCGAGCAGATCGGTGAGTTCCGCGCACAGGGTCGCGACTTCGCAGCGATGGTCCTGCAAGCCGCCATTGCTGCATTGATGCAGCACGGTGAGCGGGTTGATCGCACAGTTGAGCGCCAGTTTGCGCCAGAGCCGGGTGAGGATGTCGGCGCTCCATTCGTGGGGAATGCCGGCGGCGCTCAGGTCATCCAGCCAGATCGGCGCCACGGGGTGGGCGGGGTCACCCAGCCACGTATAGCCGTGACCGGCGAACACCACGCGCCAATCGCCATCGCGAAAGGCGCCCTCGGTGCTGGAGGCGCTGATACAGCGGGCCTGGGGAACGCGGTTCGCCACCGCATCCTGGCTACCGAGGCCGTTCTGCAGCAGGATCAGCTCCGAGTCGGCGCCGAGGCGCCGGGCCACCGAGGCCACGGCCGCCTCTGCGTCATAGGCCTTGCAGGCCAGCAACAGGCGTTTGATCGGTTCGGGACTGTTCGCCGTTTCGCCCGCCACCTTGTAGCACTGCGACTGGCCCTGTTCCATCAGCGTCAGGCCGCCGGCAGCCTGGTATGCCTGCAACCGTTCTTCGTTGCGCAGGATCAGTCGCACCGGCAGGCCGGCCCGGGCCAGGCGCGTCGCCCATAATGTGCCGAGACTGCCGGCCCCCAGGACATGCCAGGTGGTGGACATCAGTTTTTCACTCGGTTTGGCGCAGGCATCTTGGGGGCTCGCGGTATGGGGTGGAAAGACTCGTTATAATGAGCGCGATTTTAACCACAAGCCAAGCGCGCGCCTTCGTTACTGGCGCGTCTTTTTTATTGGAGAACACTACATGCCGTCATTCGACGTGGTATCCGAACTCGACAAACATGAAGTCACCAACGCGGTTGAAAATGCCGTCAAGGAACTCGACCGTCGTTATGACCTCAAGGGCAAGGGCAGCTTCGAGTTCAAGGAAAAGGAACTGACCGTCAACCTTACCGCCGAAGCCGACTTCCAGCTCGAGGCGATGATCGAGATCCTCAAGCTTGCGCTGGTCAAGCGCAAGATCGATGTGCAGTGCCTGGAGGTCAAGGACGCCTACGCTTCGGGCAAGCTGATGAAGCAGGAGGCCGTGCTCAAGGAAGGCATCGACAAGGAGCTGGCGAAGAAGATTGTCGCCCATATCAAGGACGCCAAGCTCAAGGTGCAGGCCGCCATCCAGGGCGAGCAGGTGCGCGTGACCGGCAAGAAGCGTGACGACTTGCAGGAAGCCATCGCGGCCCTGCGCGCCAAGTCATTCGACATGCCGCTGCAATTCAACAACTTCCGCGACTGATATCAGGTTGTTCGCATGACGGTGGCGAGGGCGCTTGTCCCCTCGCCACGAACGGGAAAAAGGAGAACACGATGGACTTGAACGCAGAAGTGGACCACTTGATCAAGGCTTCCCAGGCCTGGATTCCGATGATCATGGAGTACGGCAGCCGCGTGCTGCTGGCGATCGTGACCCTGGCCATAGGCTGGTGGCTGATCAACAAGGTCACGCAGAAACTCGGTGCGCTGCTGGCCCTGCGTAATGCTGACCTGGCACTGCAGGGGTTCATCAGTACCCTGGCGAACATCATCCTGAAGATACTGCTGGCCATCAGCGTCGCTTCGATGATCGGTGTGGAAACCACCTCGTTCGTCGCCGCCATCGGTGCCGCGAGCCTGGCGATTGGCCTGGCATTGCAGGGCAGCCTGGCGAACTTCGCCGGTGGCGTGCTGATCCTGCTGTTCCGTCCGTTTCGCATTGGCGACTGGATCGAGGCCCAGGGCGTCGCCGGTACGGTCGACAGCATCCAGATCTTCCACACCGTGCTGCGTACCGGTGACAACAAGACGGTGATCGTGCCCAACGGCAACCTGTCTAACGGCATCATCACCAACACCAACCGTCAGCCGACCCGCAAGGTCGTGTTCGATGTCGGCGTGGACTACCAGGCTGATCTGCAAAAGGCTCGGGAAGTATTGCTGGAGCTGGCCAAGGATGAACGCGTGCTGAGCGATCCGGCGCCTGAAGCGGTGATTTCCACCCTGGGCGACAGTTCCATCACCGTGTCGTTGCGCATTTGGGTCAAGACTGCGGACTACTGGAACGTGATGTTCATGCTCAATGAGCAGGCCCGGGATCGTCTGAAGGATGCGGGCATCGATATTCCGTTCCCACAGCGGGTGATCCGGGTGGTTCAGGAAGGCGCGCAGGCGTAGATTTTCCTGAAGGTAGGCTGGCTTGCCAACGATGCTTCCGTTTGAGTGACTCGTTGGTAAGTGCCCTGGATATAAGCAATAAAAAAGGCCCATCCGAAGATGGGCCTCTTTTTTGATTACCGCGAACAGACTTTCGGCAATTACAGAACCGAAATCGGGTAGTCGACGATCAGGCGGAACTCTTTGATATCGCCTTCACCTTCGTCGGCGTTGGCGTGGTGCCAGGCTTGACGAACGCGGAAGGAGAGATCCTTGGCTGGGCCAGACTGAACAACGTACTTGGCTTCCAGGTTGGTTTCGTTGTGCTTGCCGTCTTCGCCATACAGACCAGCGTAGGCGCTGCCAGTTGGAGTGTTGGTGCCGTCGATGTCCCAGCCTTTCACGTAACGGGTCATGAAGCTCAGACCAGGAACGCCGTACTCGGCCATCTTCAGGTCGTAACGGATCTGGGCAGATTTCTCGTTAGGACCGTTGAAGTCGGAGTACTGGATGGAGTTGGCGAGGAAGATCGAGTCGCCGCCGCGGTTGTTGGTACCCACGCCGATGTAGTCGAACGGAGTATCACCGTTGATCTTCTGGAAGGCGACCGTAACGGTGTGTGCTTTCAGGAAAGAGTAAGCAGCAGCCAGGGAGAAGGCGGTGTTGCTGATGTCGCCGGCTTTGGCGCTACCTGCGTCGGTGGTGCGGTAGATGTTACCGTCCAGGTTCAGGGACTGATCGCCACCCATTGGAATGGTGTAGTTCAGGTTACCGTAGTACTGGTTCCAGATGTCTTCCAGCTTGGCGCCGTAGACCGATGCGCTCAGGTTGTCAGTGAACGCGTATTTGCCACCAGCGTAGTCGATGGTGTTGGCTTCGACGCCGGCGTAGGTCGCCCACAGGCCGCCGTCGCGAGCGTTACGGTCCTGGCTGGTGCCCGAATAGAAGTGACCGGCTTCGAGGTCAAGATTCTTGACTTCGCTGCTCTGCAGTTGGAAACCGCTGGCAGTTTGAGGCAGGACGCGGGAGCCGCCAATTGCAAACACTGGAGCAGTGCTTGGCTGCATGTCGCCGACTTTCAGCTCGGTTTTGGAAACACGGAACTTGATGGCCGCGCCGGCTTTACCTTGGCTGTCGTTGACTTCGCCATCGGCGTCGCGGCTCATGTTGCCTGTGCCGCCAGTACCGTCGCCGCCGTCCAGCTTGAGTGCCAGGTAACCGAACGCATCAACGCCGACACCTACAGTACCCTGGGTGTAACCGGAGCTGAAGTTGCCCCAGATACCTTGGGTCCAGTCTTTCTGATCGGTTGCACCATCTTTCCGATCGCGGTTGAAGTAATAGTTGCGCAGCAGTAAATCGAGCTTGGCGTCTTCAACAAAGCCCTTGGCTTCAGCCTGGTCACTTACGAACGGTGCGGCCGTAGCCATTTGTGTACTGGCTGCTGCAGCAACGGCCAGTGCGATCATGCTCCACTTCATCACGCGCATCGTGATTTGCTCCTTTGGTTTTAGAAGAGTACTGCCGTCCCACCTGTTTTTTTATCTGGGCGGCTCTTTCTTTTTTGTGTCGGCGCAAACTTATATCACGCTGACCCTATTGGCGATACTTGCCCATTCAACCTTGCAGCTTCTTTACGACCATGTCGCCAATGGCTCGATCCATGTCGCAATGAGGCTGTTCCGACGCAATCGGACTTGCAACTTGAATGCTGCTTATTTTTTTTCAGCGTCGGTGTAAAGAGTCCTTTATTACTGCGCCTGAAGCTCCCTGAGGGCAACCTTGCCACTTTATTTATAGGCCTGCAGGTTTCGCGTCCGGCGGTGCCCTGTAGGCGATGTCAGAATGAATGCAACAAGCATGCACAAATTCGAATTTTCGTTCACGTTTTTTTCACATTCTGCCTTCGGGTGCGGTGAAACCTCATGAAACCGGGCTCCAAAGGCCTTGTTTTAAATAGGGTTGACTGTCGGGGCGCTCTCGTGTTTGAAGCATGGAAATTCCGCGAGACAACCAAAAACGTTACCGGTTCACCCTGTCGAGTGAGTAAATCCCGGATGTTACGTGCTCTGAGCGTAGACGCATTGTGCGGTTTTGGTGCAAAAAACTTCGAGAAAAACACTGGGGCCTGATCTACCGCCGTTTTCCGACGCGCTCCTCCTGCCCGTTTCTGTATTCGGGTGCGCTGTGTTGGTGCGAACAGTTCCGGCTCGGGGTCGATCTGCTCTGAAAAAAGACGTGGGCGTCCAACTATGGATGTCACGCCGTGAACGTTCAGTCATTCGCGAGTATGCTGCCGGTCTATGTCCGAGTCATGCCCCTGGATGGCTTGAACCGGCTGTTTTCATCACGAACGAGGAGTACCGCAGTGTTTGCCTTAGATCCACGACTGCAACAAGACACGTTGCCCATTGGCGATTTCCCACTGTGTCGGCTGCTCTTGTCCAACGATTCGAATTACCCGTGGTTCATCCTCGTGCCGCGACGGGAAAATATCAGTGAATTGTTTCAGTTGGATGACACGGATCAACATCGGTTATGGAAAGAGACCACGATGCTGGCTGAGGTCCTCAAGGATTGCTTTGATGCCGATAAACTGAATGTCGCGACCCTGGGTAATGTCGTCAGTCAATTGCATATGCATGTCATCGTGCGCAAACAGGACGATGCGGCCTGGCCGGCACCGGTCTGGGGCAAACACCCGGCCCGGCCCTATACTGCAGAACAGGTAATGGCTATTCGTGAGCGCTTGCGGGTAGCCTTGACCGATGATTTCAAGTTTATGGAGGGCTGAACCATGAATCTTGAAGAGCGTGTGACCGATCTGGAAACGCGCCTGGCGTTTCAGGATGACACCATCCAGGCATTGAACGATGTGTTGGTGGAGCAGCAGCGGGTGGTCGAGCGGCTGCAGTTGCAAATGGCGGCCTTGCTCAAGCGACAGGAGGAAATGGCCGGGCAATTCGAGTCCGTCGAAGAAGAGGCGCCGCCTCCCCACTATTGATACGCCCGTACGGCAGGCCATAAAAAAACCGCGAGCAGCCTGGCTGCATCGCGGTTTTTTTACGCTGAAGTCAGCGGCGCGGTAGCGCTGCGATCACATCTTCGGCCTGCAGGCCCTTGTCGCGGTGCATCACGGAGAACTCCACCCGCTGGCCTTCGACCAGTACACGGTGGCCTTCGCCACGAATGGCTCGGAAGTGCACGAAGATATCATCGCCGGAGTCGCGGGAGATGAAGCCGAACCCCTTGGAGGTGTTGAACCATTTCACCGTGCCGGTATCACGGTTGGACATGTCGTAGTTCTGCGGTGCCGCGGCCGGCGAGGACTTCTTGTTGTAGAAGCTGACGGCCAGGTGCAGGGCTACGGCGAGCAGCGCAGCGGTCAGGCTGAACAGAACGGCCGGATGACCGGCGATTTCCGGCAGGGGAGCCAGCAGGCTGAGGGTTTGCAGGGCAACGGCCAGGACCAGCAGTGCGCTGACCAGGTTTTGCAGTTGATGACGTGGACCTTTGTGCCAGTAAGGGATGACAGGCGCGAGGATCAGGTTGAGCAGGCCGAAAAAGGCCAGGTACAGCGCATCGGGATGTTGCAGGTAAGGTGTGGCTTCGGAACCCAGGCTAGGGATGAAGGACAGCAGCAGGGCAGCTGCGCCCATTAGCAAGTGGACGATTTTCAACATTTTGATTGGCTCACGGTTAAGACAGATCACAAGGAAGAGCTGCTCGAGGACGGTTCGCTTCGGAACGATGAGAGGCGTTGGACACGTACTCGAATCAGCCTATGCGCCACGCCCGGAAAATAAGCGTAGCGACACACTGTCTATTTAACAGTAAAGCCCGGGCCTTCTCAAACGGGTTACGGGCGAGTGCCGCGCTGTTCGTCGGCGGGAAAACCGGGCGGGTCCTTGAAGGTCTTCACCAAAGGGCGTTGAATTTCCTGGCGCCCTGCCTTGTCAGTTCAGGGAGTGCAGGCGATTTGTCGCAGGGTGCGAGCGGTAACACCCGCTAGAGTGAAAGGACCGCCGTTGAATTCATCACCGTCAGGAGACCCACCAACATGGCAATAGATATCGGTATCAGTGAAGAAGATCGCAAGTCCATCGTCGATGGGCTGTCACGTCTGCTGTCGGACACCTATGTGTTGTACCTCAAGACCCACAATTTCCACTGGAATGTCACCGGTCCCATGTTCCGGACCCTGCACCTGATGTTCGAGGAGCAGTACAACGAGCTGGCGCTCGCGGTGGATCTGATCGCCGAGCGCATCCGTGCCCTTGGCTTTCCCGCGCCGGGTGCCTACTCGGTGTATGCGCGCCTGTCCTCCATCAAGGAGGAAGAGGGTGTGCCCAGTGCCGAGGACATGATCCGGCAACTGGTGGATGGCCAGGAGGCGGTGACACGCACGGCGCGTGGTATTTTCCCGCTGCTGGACAAGGTCAGCGACGAGCCCACCGCCGATCTGCTGACCCAGCGCATGCAGGTGCACGAAAAGACCGCCTGGATGCTGCGTTCACTGCTGGACGAACGGTAAGGCCGGGGCGGGCGGTGATGTGTTGCCCGACATCGCCGTCCGTTTGGGGTTACCGTTGCTGCTCTTTGTATCGGCCTTTTCGATCAGTCCACAGGCTTCCTCTGGGATAACCCATCGTGTGTAGGACGGCGTAATTCGTCGCCGGCTTGCTGTTGGCTTGTCCTACGTTGATGGTCAAAAAGTCATCTGGATCTGGGCACCCCCGTTGAGCTTCCATGGGGTCACAGATTGGTTGTCCTGACTGAGAGGTTCGTATGGCAAAGGAGTGTCAACGGTATGATTCAAGGAAAAGAAGCCAGGGAGGGTGCGCAGGGGCGCTATCAGGTCATCCCCGTGGACCCGTTCGTCAGTGGGTTCGACATGGAGTTGGCCCGGCCCCTGTCCCGCTCCATCCGCCTGAACGGGTTCGCCACCTGCCTGCGGCTGGAACAGGTCTACTGGGACATCCTCGGCGACATGGCGCAGCTCAACAATTGTTCCATCAGCACCCTGTTGTCCCATGTGGACAGGGAGGTGCACCTGCGCCATGGCGGGGTGCGCAACTTCAGCGGGCTGGTGCGTGTGGTCTGCGTGGTGCATAGCCTGAAGGAGGCCGGCATGGACGTTGTGGAACGCCACTGGCGTGGTACGCCGCGTGGCGGTGATTGAGCTGGACCGCAGGTGGATGCTCCCGGGGTGTTCCCGATTCGTTTGCCCTTTCCGGGAAAACGAGTCGGGAACGGTCCCTACGGCTGCACAGGCAGCATTTAATGGATATAATCCCGCTCTTTGCCGCAAAGCCCAGCTTTTGCGTGAGTAACCTGATCGCCGAGACAACCTCCCATGCCGATGTACGACTATCAATGTGCTTCCTGTGGTCATCAGATGGAAGTCATTCAAAAGATCAGCGAGGCACCGCTGGTCGACTGCCCTGCCTGCCAGGCGCCGGAACTGAAAAAGATGCTGTCCATGCCGGGATTCCGCCTTGGTGGCACAGGCTGGTATGAAACCGACTTCAAGACCGGCGCCAAGAAGAACCTGGCCGGTGGCGACAAAGCTGACTGAGTTGAATACGCGCGGGTTCCTGCACGGGCAGGGTCCCCAACCGAATGTCGAATTACGAGAAGTGAAACCACTACCATGATGCGCAGCCATTATTGCGGCCAACTGAACGAAAGCCTGGAAGGTCAGGAAGTTACTCTTTGCGGATGGGTCCATCGTCGCCGTGACCATGGCGGGGTGATTTTCCTCGATATCCGTGATCGTGAAGGCCTGGCCCAGGTAGTGTTCGACCCGGACCGCGCTGAAACCTTCGCCACGGCCGACCGCGTGCGCAGTGAGTACGTCGTCAAGATCACCGGCAAGGTGCGCCTGCGTCCGGCTGGCGCCGGCAACGCCAACATGGCGTCTGGCATGATCGAAGTGCTGGGCTATGAGCTGGAAGTGCTCAACGAAGCGGAAACCCCGCCGTTCCCGCTCAACGAATACTCCGATGTGGGCGAAGAAACCCGTCTGCGCTATCGCTTCATCGACCTGCGTCGTCCCGAGATGGCCGAGAAGCTGCGTCTGCGTTCGCGCATGACCACCAGCATCCGTCGCTACCTGGACGAGAACGGCTTCATCGACGTCGAGACGCCGATCCTGACCCGTGCCACCCCCGAGGGCGCTCGCGACTACCTGGTGCCGAGCCGTACCCACCCCGGTAGCTTCTTCGCCTTGCCGCAATCGCCACAGCTGTTCAAGCAACTGCTGATGGTGGCCGGGTTCGACCGTTACTATCAGATCGCCAAATGCTTCCGCGACGAAGACCTGCGTGCCGATCGTCAGCCTGAGTTCACTCAGATCGATATCGAGACCAGCTTCCTCGACGAAAAAGACATCATGGGCCTGACCGAGGGCATGATCCGCAACCTGTTCAAGGAAGTGCTGGGCCTGGAATTCGGTGAGTTCCCGCACATGACCTTCGAAGAGGCCATGCGCCGCTATGGCTCCGACAAGCCGGACCTGCGTATCCCGCTGGAACTGGTGGACGTTGCCGACCAGCTCAAGGAAGTCGAGTTCAAGGTCTTCAGTGGCCCGGCCAACGATCCGAAGAGCCGCGTAGCCGCCTTGCGCGTACCGGGCGGGGCGAGCATGCCGCGCAGCAAGATCGATGACTACACCAAGTTCGTCGGCATCTACGGTGCCAAGGGCCTGGCGTATATCAAGGTCAACGAGCGCGCCAAAGGCGTCGAGGGCCTGCAGTCGCCGATCGTCAAGAACATCCCCGAAGCCAACCTGAACGTGATCCTCGATCGCGTCGGCGCGGTCGATGGCGACATCGTGTTCTTTGGTGCCGACAAGGCCAAGATCGTCAGCGAGGCCCTGGGCGCGCTGCGGATCAAGGTAGGTCACGACCTGGAACTGCTTACCTGTGAGTGGGCGCCGATGTGGGTGGTCGACTTCCCGATGTTCGAGGAGAACGATGACGGCAGCTTCACCGCGCTGCACCACCCGTTCACCGCACCCAAGTGCACGCCGCAGGAGCTGGAAGCCAGCCCGGCGACCGCGCTGTCCCGTGCCTATGACATGGTGCTCAACGGCACTGAACTGGGTGGCGGTTCCATCCGTATCCATCGCAAGGAAATGCAGCAGTCGGTCTTCCGCCTGCTGGGCATCGACGAAGCGGAACAGGAAGAGAAGTTCGGCTTCCTGCTGGACGCCCTGAAGTATGGTGCACCACCCCATGGCGGCCTGGCTTTCGGCCTGGATCGCCTGGTGATGCTGATGACCGGCGCCCAGTCGATCCGTGAAGTGATCGCGTTCCCGAAAACCCAGAGCGCGGCCGACGTCATGACCCAGGCGCCTGGGGAAGTGGATGCCAAGGCTCTGCGCGAACTGCATATCCGTCTGCGCGAACAGCCAAAGGCTGAGTAAGGCTGGCACCTGAGGGCGCATCTTCGGATGCGCCTTTTCGTTGGTGTCGATATTTCTGATTGCCGGCGGCTGCATCCGTGCAGGGCGGGCGATGTTTCAAGAGAGAAACCGGAGCGAGTTATGGCAGGTCATTCCAAGTGGGCGAACATCAAGCACCGCAAAGAACGTCAGGATGCCAAGAGAGGCAAGATCTTCACCAAGTGGATCCGTGAACTGACGGTCGCGGCCCGCCAGGGTGGCGGTGATCCAGGTTCCAACCCGCGTTTGCGCCTGGCCCTGGACAAGGCACTGGGTGCGAACATGAGCCGCGACATCATCGATCGGGCGATCGCCCGCGGCGCCGGTGCGACCGAGGCCGATAACGTCGAAGAGCTGACCTATGAAGGTTACGGTCCGGGCGGCGTGGCGGTGATGGTCGAGTGCATGACCGACAACCGCAATCGTACCGCCGCTGCCGTGCGCCACGCCTTCAGCAAGTGCGGTGGCAACCTGGGAACCGATGGTTCGGTGGCCTATCTGTTCGAGCGCAAGGGCCAGATCAGCTTTGCGCCGGGGCTCGATGAGGACGCGCTGACGGAGGCGGCGCTGGAAGCCGATGCCGACGACGTGGTCGGCCATGATGACGGCTCGTTCGACGTGTTCACGTCGTTCTCCAGCTTCTACGCGGTGCGCAACGCCTTGGAGGCTGCCGGTTTCAAGCCAGCCGACGCGGAAATCGTCATGCAACCGACCACCAGCGCCGAGCTCGACCTGGAGGGCGCCGAGAAAGTCCTCAAGCTGATCGACATGCTCGAAGACCTGGATGACGTGCAGAACGTCTACTCCAACGCCGACATTCCGGAGTCGGTGGCTGAACAGCTGGGCTGATGGCTTCCTTTTAACTGCACGAATGCCGATGTGGGAGCGAGCTTGCTCGCGATAGCGATACTTCAGTCAGCACTGTGCTTGCTGACCCGACGCCATCGCGAGCAAGCTCGCTCCCATAGGTCTGGTCA
Source organism: Pseudomonas sp. NFACC43 (assembly GCF_900119645.1). Classification (NCBI taxonomy): domain Bacteria; kingdom Pseudomonadati; phylum Pseudomonadota; class Gammaproteobacteria; order Pseudomonadales; family Pseudomonadaceae; genus Pseudomonas; species Pseudomonas sp. NFACC43. The sequence continues at coordinate 78,571 of NZ_FPKK01000010.1, read as the reverse complement.
AATTCTCTTCGAACCGCAGGCGTTATGACTTTAATCCTTGGTATCGACCCTGGTTCGCGTATCACCGGCTACGGTGTGGTTCGCGACACCGGGCGTGGCTGCGTGTATGTGGCTTCCGGCTGCATCCGTACCGGGGCGGGCGAGCTGCATGAGCGTCTGCAGATCGTTTATCGCGGGGTGCGCGAGGTCATCCAGACCTACGGCCCGGTCACCATGGGGATCGAAAAGGTGTTCATGGCGCGCAATGCCGATTCTGCATTGAAGCTGGGACAGGCCCGGGGCGCGGCGATCGTTGCCGGGGCCGAGGAAAGCCTGGAGATCGCCGAATACACGGCGACCCAGGTCAAGCAGGCCGTGGTCGGAACGGGGGCGGCGAACAAGGAGCAGGTGCAGATGATGGTGATGCATTTGCTGAAGTTGGTCAGCAAGCCGCAGATCGACGCCTCCGATGCCCTGGCCATAGCCATCTGTCATGCCCATACCCGTTCCAGTCTCTTGCCTCATGGGCTGGGAACCGCACGCAGTCGTGGCGGCCGCCTGCGTCTCTGATAGCATCTGCGCAATCATTCATGAGCCTGAGCATCGAGTGCCTGTGTCGTCGGCCTCATGCCCCGGTTGTTACCTGCCAGCCAGCGGCTGGCCAACGCCCAAGGATCTGAAACGTGATTGGACGCTTGCGCGGCACCCTGGCTGAAAAACAGCCACCGCACCTGATTCTGGATGTAAATGGCCTGGGCTATGAGCTGGAAGTGCCCATGACCACGCTGTATCGCTTGCCGTCGGTCGGCGAGCCCCTGACATTGCATACCCATTTGGTCGTGCGCGAGGACGCGCAGTTACTCTATGGCTTTGTCGGCAAGCGCGAGCGGGATTTCTTCCGCGAGTTGATCCGCCTCAATGGCGTCGGTCCGAAACTGGCCCTGGCCTTGATGTCGAGCCTGGAAGTCGACGAGCTGATTCGTTGCGTGCAGTCCCAGGACACTTCCGCACTGACCAAGGTGCCAGGCGTGGGCAAGAAAACCGCCGAACGCCTGCTGGTCGAGCTCAAGGACCGGTTCAAGGCCTGGGAAACGGTGCCGGCCATGTTCGCCCTGGTGCCGAACCAGCCGGACGCGCCGATGCCGGCGGCCAGCGCCGAAAACGATGCGGTCACGGCGCTGATCTCCCTGGGCTACAAGCCGCAGGAAGCCAGCAAGGCGATTTCCGCCATCAAGGAAAAAGGCCTGAGCACCGAAGATATGATCCGCCGTGCCCTGAAGGGAATGATTTAAGTGATTGAAGCCGATCGTCTGATCGCCGCCACGGGCGCGCCCCGTGACCGCGAGGAAATCCAGGACCGTGCGATTCGCCCGGTCAGCCTGGCCGACTACATCGGCCAACCGACCGTGCGCGAGCAGATGGAGTTGTTCATCCAGGCCGCCCGCGGGCGCAGCGAGTCCCTGGACCACACCTTGATCTTCGGGCCGCCGGGGCTGGGCAAGACCACCCTGGCCAACATCATCGCCCAGGAAATGGGCGTGTCGATCAAAAGCACGTCGGGGCCGGTTCTTGAGCGGCCGGGAGACCTGGCGGCGCTGTTGACCAACCTCGAGCCTCATGACGTGCTGTTCATCGACGAGATCCATCGGCTGTCGCCCATCGTCGAGGAGGTGCTGTACCCGGCCATGGAGGATTTCCAGCTGGACATCATGATCGGCGAAGGGCCGGCGGCGCGCTCCATCAAGCTGGACCTGCCACCGTTCACCCTGGTGGGGGCCACCACCCGCGCCGGCATGCTGACCAATCCCTTGCGCGACCGGTTCGGCATTGTCCAGCGCCTGGAGTTCTACAGCAACGCGGACCTGGCGACGATCGTCAGTCGCTCGGCAGGTATCCTCGGGCTGCCGCTGGATCCGGAGGGTGCCTACGAAGTGGCCCGTCGGGCCCGGGGCACGCCGCGTATCGCCAACCGCCTGCTGCGCCGGGTCCGGGACTTCGCCGAGGTCCGGGCCAAGGGGCACATTACCAAGCCGATTGCCGACCTGGCGTTGAACCTGCTGGACATCGACGAGCGTGGCTTCGACCATCAGGACCGCCGTCTGCTGCTGACCATGATCGAGAAGTTCGATGGCGGGCCGGTGGGCGTGGACAGCCTGGCGGCGGCCATCAGCGAAGAGCGCCATACCATCGAAGATGTGCTGGAGCCTTACCTGATCCAGCAAGGCTATATCATGCGCACCCCTCGCGGGCGCGTGGTGACGCGGCATGCCTATCTGCACTTTGGCTTAAACATTCCGACACGAATGGGGGAGATGCCAGTGGTAGACGAATTCCTCGATGCCGTGGACGATTGACCGACCTCTTTGCGGCGACTTTTTTCCGGTTCGTGCTGTCCCAGACAACGCCCGGAGCGTCAATGCACTCGAGAATGAAAAAACAGTTGCCTGGCCGGATTGGCAACCTGAGGAGTAAGCACTAGAGTATGCGCGCGCAAAACGGGCTGGAGTCGTTCGCACATCGCTGTCGCGTTTATTACGAGGACACCGATGCCGGCGGCATCGTCTACTACGTCAATTACCTCAAGTTTATGGAACGGGCTCGAACCGAACGGCTGCGGGAACTGGGTTTCGCCCAATCCGCGCTGGCAGGGGAGGACCTGTTATTCGTCGTGCATTCCAGCGAAGCGCGCTACCACGCGCCGGCGCGACTGGACGACGAGCTTCTGGTAAGTGCCGATGTCATCGAATTGAACCGTGCCAGCCTGCGCTTCAAGCAGCAGGTGAGGCGGGCAACGGATAACGCGCTGCTCTGCGAAGGGCAGTTTTTGGTGGCCTGTGTGCGCACCCATAGTTTGAAACCCCGGGCCATTCCCGAAGCTCTACGCGCGGCCTTTGCCGGCGTGAGCGGCGCGGGTACACACTCAGAGCAGGAGATAAAGCGTGGAAGCTAACGTCGTCGACCATTCCTCCATGTGGAGCCTGGTCAGCAATGCCAGCGTTGTAGTGCAGTTGGTAATGCTGACCCTGGTAGCCGCATCGGTGACTTCATGGATCATGATATTTCAGCGTAGCAACATGCTGCGCGCCGGTCGCCGTGCCCTGGAGAGCTTCGAAGAGCGCTTCTGGTCCGGCATCGACCTGTCCAAGCTCTATCGCCAGGCCGGCAGCAACCCGGACCCTGACTCGGGCGTCGAGCAGATCTTCCGCGCCGGTTTCAAGGAATTCTCCCGCCTGCGCCAGCAGCCTGGCGTCGACCCTGAAGCGGTGATGGAAGGTGTGGCCCGTGCCATGCGCGTCGCCATTTCCCGTGAGGAAGAGAAGCTCGAGCAGGGCCTGCCGTTCCTGGCCACCGTCGGCTCGGTCAGCCCGTACATCGGCCTGTTCGGTACCGTGTGGGGGATCATGAACTCCTTCCGCGGCCTGGCCACCGCCCAGCAGGCGACCCTGGCCACCGTAGCCCCGGGTATCGCCGAAGCGCTGATCGCCACGGCCATTGGCCTGTTCGCGGCCATCCCCGCCGTTATCGCCTACAACCGCTTCGCTGCCCGCAGCGAAACGCTGACCAGCCGTTACTACACGTTCGCCGATGAGTTCCAGGCGATCCTGCACCGTAAAGTGCACACCAGCGAAGAATAAGCAGGTATTTCCCAATGGCTTTAATCGCTCGAGCCCGAAACAAGCGCAAGCCGGTCGCCGAGATGAACGTGGTGCCCTACATCGACGTGATGCTGGTGCTGCTGGTCATCTTCATGGTGACCGCGCCGATGCTCAACCAGGGGGTGAAGGTCGATCTGCCCAAGGTTTCCAGCGAAGCCTTGCCGCAGGACAACAACACCCAGGTGCTGACCATTTCGATCAAGGCTGACAAGACCTACTACTGGAACCTTGGCAGCGAAGTCGACACCGAGAAGCAGCAGGACCGGGCCATGACCTTGCCGCAGATGACCGATGCGGTGACCAAGATCATTCGCGTCGGCAACGATGCCGGCAAGCGTACCCAGGTCTTCATTCGCGGCGACAAGACCGTCGACTATGGTGCCGTGATGGGCGCCATGGGTGGTCTGCAGAAAGCCGGAGTCGGTAATGTTGGCTTAATCACTGAGGCGCCCTGATGCAGCAACAGCGAGAGCCATCCGCCTCGGAAAGCTACTTCTGGCCCAGCGTCTGGGCGATTGGCCTGCATGTGCTGGTGTTCGGCATGCTGTTCGTCAGTTTCTCCATGACCCCGGAGCTGCCGCCGGCCAAGCCGATCGTGCAGGCGACCCTGTACCAGCTCAAGTCCAAGAGCCAGGCCACCACGCAGACCAACCAGAAGATTGCCGGCGAGGCGAAGAAGTCTGCCGCGCGCCAGACCGAAGTCGAGCAGATGGAGCAGAAAAAGGTCGAGCAGGAAGCGATAAGGGCCGCGGAACAAAAGAAAGAGGAAGCTGCTCAAAAGGCCGAAGAAGCGAAGAAGGCCGACGAGGCCAAGAAAGCTGACGAGGCCAGGAAAGCCGACGAGGCGAAGAAAGCCGCCGAGGCCAAGAAGGCAGAAGAGAAACAATTGGCTGATATAGCCAAGAAGAAAGCCGAAGAAGAAGCCAAGAAAGCCGCGGAAGAAGAGGCCAAGAAAGCGGCCGCTGAAGAGGCGAAGAAGAAGATCGTCGAGGACGCGAAGAAGAAAGCGGCCGAAGACGCCAAGAAGAAAGCTGAAGCTGAAGAGGCGAAAAAGAAAATCGCCGAAGACGCGAAGAAGAAAGCCGCCGCCGACGCCGCCAAGAAAAAGGCCCAGGACGCAGCGCGTAAATCCGCCGAAGAGAAAAAGGCCCAGGCCCTGGCAGATTTGCTTTCCGACACGCCGGAGCGCCAGCAGGCCTTGGCCGATGAGCAGGGCGATGAAGTCGCCGGCAGTTTCGATGATCTGATTCGTGCCCGGGCGGCGGAAGGCTGGGCTCGTCCACCTTCGGCGCGTCAAGGCATGACGGTGGTATTGCAGATTGGCATGTTGCCTGATGGCACGGTGGCCTCGGTCAGCGTGGCCAAGTCCAGCGGTGACGGGCCTTTCGATGCTTCGGCGGTTGCAGCGGTCAAGAACATTGGACGATTGACGGAAATGCAAGGAATGAAGCCGAGCGATTTCGCTCCGTATCGTTCATTCAAGATGACATTCACACCTGAGGATCTAGCCTTGTGAGAAACCTTCTTCGAGGAATGCTTGTCGTTATCTGCTGCCTGGCAGGGATAGCGGTGGCAGAGGAAAAGAACATTCTGGTCACCAGCGGCAGCGATCGGGCCACCCCGATCGCCGTCGTACCGTTCGGCTGGCAGGGCGGTAGCGTCCTGCCAGACGACATGGCGGAAATCATCGGCAATGACCTGCGTAACTCGGGTTACTACGCGCCGATTCCGAAACAGAACATGATCAGCCTGCCGACCCAGGCCAGCGAAGTCATCTACCGTGACTGGAAGGCCCTGGGCGCCCAGTACATCATGGTTGGCAGCATTGTGCCGGCCGGTGGCCGACTGCAAGTGCAGTACGCCCTGTTCAACGTCGCCACCGAGCAGCAAGTGCTGACCGGCAGCGTGTCGGGCAGTGTCGATCAACTGCGCGACATGGCGCACTACATCTCCGATCAGTCGTTCGAGAAACTCACCGGCATCAAGGGTGCGTTCTCTACCCGCATGCTCTACGTGACGGCCGAGCGCTTTTCCGAGAAGAACACCCGCTACACCCTGCAGCGTTCCGACTACGATGGCGCTCGCGCCGTGACCCTGCTGCAATCGCGCGAGCCGATCCTGTCTCCGCGTTTCGCGCCCGATGGCAAGCGCATCGCCTATGTGTCGTTCGAGCAGAAGCGTCCGCGCATCTTCGTCCAGCACATCGACACCGGTCGTCGTGAGCAGATCACCAATTTCGAAGGCCTGAACGGGGCGCCGGCCTGGTCGCCGGATGGCAGCCGCCTGGCGTTCGTGCTGTCCAAGGACGGCAACCCGGACATCTACGTGATGAACCTGGCTTCGCGATCGATCTCCCGCGTCACCAGTGGCCCGGGCATCAATACCGAGCCGTTCTGGGGCAAGGATGGTTCGACCATCTACTTCACCTCCGACCGCGGCGGCAAGCCACAGATCTACAAGACCAGCGCCGGTGGCGGCGGTGCAGAACGCGTGACGTTCGTGGGTAACTACAACGCCAACCCTAAACTGTCGGCGGATGAAAAGACCCTGGTGATGATCCATCGCCAGGATGGCTTCACCAATTTCAAGGTGGCGGCTCAGGATTTGCAGCGCGGTAGCGTAAAAATCCTCACTGATAGCACTCTGGACGAGTCGCCTACTGTTGCGCCCAACGGCACCATGGTAATCTACGCCACCCGCCAGCAGGGCCGGGGAGTCCTGATGCTCGTGTCCATTAACGGACGCGTGAGGCTCCCGCTTCCTACCGCTCAAGGCGAAGTCAGAGAACCGTCCTGGTCCCCTTACCTGAACTGACGCGGCGCAATACGTTTTACTTAACACACTGGGGTTCATTAGGAGTTTCACGATGGAAATGCTGAAGTTTGGTAAATTTGCTGCGCTGGCTCTGGCCATGGCTGTAGCTGTAGGTTGCTCGTCCAAAGGCGGCGACAACGCCGGTGAAGGTGCTGTTGATCCAAACGCTGGTTACGGCGCAAACACTGGTGCAGTTGACGGCTCCCTGAGCGAAGAAGCTGCTCTGCGCGCAATCACCACCTTCTACTTCGAATACGACAGCTCGGACCTGAAGCCAGAAGCCATGCGCGCTCTGGACGTTCACGCCAAGGACCTGAAAGCCAACGGCAACCGCGTTACCCTGGAAGGCAACACCGACGAACGTGGTACTCGTGAGTACAACATGGCTCTGGGCGAGCGTCGTGCGAAAGCCGTTCAGCGCTACCTGGTACTGCAAGGTGTTTCCCCAGCTCAGCTGGAACTGGTTTCCTACGGCGAAGAGCGTCCAGTTGCTACCGGCAACGACGAGCAGTCCTGGGCTCAAAACCGTCGCGTCGAACTGCGTAAGTAATTCGTCATGCGAACGTGCCGTCGTGCTGTAACTGTTCTGGCTCTCAGCCTCGCGCCGCTTGCGGCGTGGGCTGCGGTTCCTGTGGTCGATAACGATTCCGGCTATAACAATAGCGGGAGCAGTTATCCGCCTGCGGGTTACGGTACGAACGGCGCCTATGCCGGGGGAGGGGTTTCGGCCCCTGTCTCGGCACAGGGCGAGCTGTTCAACCAACTGCAGCAAATGCAGGATCAGATATCACGCCAGCAAGGCGCGATTGAAGTGCTGCAAAACGAAGTATCGCGCATGAAGCAGGAAAACCTGGAACGTTACCAGGATCTTGATCGGCGCATAGGAACCGGTGTTGCACCTGCCGCGACTCCTGAGAATTCTCCAGCCGGTGGCGACTTGAATGCCCCCGGTGCAGCTGCAGGCGCGGGGGCAACCGCTCCAGCACCTGCCGCCGGCGGTGAGCCGGCTGATCCGGCGAAGGAAAAGCTCTATTACGACGCTGCCTTCGACCTGATCAAGGCCAAGGATTTCGACAAGGCCAGCCAGGCCTTCGGCGCTTTCCTGCGCAAATACCCCAACAGCCAATACGCGGGCAACGCCCAGTACTGGCTGGGTGAAGTGAACCTGGCAAAGGGTGACCTGCAAGGCGCCGGACAGGCGTTCGCCAAGGTCTCCCAGTTGTACCCAAAGCATGCCAAGGTCCCGGATTCGCTATACAAGCTTGCTGATGTTGAGCGTCGCCTCGGCCATACCGACAAGGTCAAGGGGATCCTGCAACAGGTGGTGGCCCAGTACCCGGGCACATCCGCCGCTCAGTTGGCTCAGCGTGACTTGCAGCGGATGTAGACCTGCCAGCTTTTGAAGAAACCCGCGCCTGTCGCGGGTTTTTTCGTTAGAATTCACGCCCTTTTCATGAAACACGCTTTTTGGGGCCCGCGCGTTGGCGGGGTTCCTTGAAGTGCCTGACGGAGGCGGACGGCCTGTTTAGCTGTTACGCCCGTGGCGACTATGCAAGACACATTGAGAATCACCGAAGTTTTTTACTCGTTGCAGGGTGAAACGCGAACGGCCGGGCTGCCCACTGTATTCGTGCGGCTCACCGGTTGTCCGTTGCGCTGCCAATACTGCGACAGTGCCTACGCTTTCAGCGGCGGCACTCTGCGAACCCTCGACGATATCCTTGAGCAAGTGGCCGGTTATCGTCCGCGCTATGTCTGCGTTACGGGCGGCGAGCCGCTGGCGCAACCCAATGCCATTCCCTTGATCAAACGGCTGTGTGATGCCGGTTACGAGGTCTCGCTGGAAACCAGCGGCGCTTTGGATATCTCGGCGGTCGATACGCGGGTCAGTCGCGTCCTGGACCTGAAAACCCCAGGCTCCAAGGAGGCGCATCGCAACCGTTACGAAAACATCGAGCTGCTGACACGCAACGATCAGGTCAAGTTCGTGATCTGCTCGCGTGAGGATTACGACTGGGCTGTGTCCAAGCTCATTCAGTACGGGCTCGACCAGCGAGCGGGGGAGGTATTGTTTTCCCCCAGCCATCACGACTTGAACGCTCGCGATCTGGCGGATTGGGTAGTGGCAGATAACCTGCCGGTGCGCCTGCAATTGCAGCTGCATAAATATCTTTGGAACGACGAGCCGGGGCGCTGATATGACAGAGCAATCGAACACAGTGGAAAAACGTGCGGTCATCCTGTTGTCCGGCGGCCTGGATTCGGCAACGGTCGTGGCGATGGCCCGCGCCGAAGGCTACCGTTGCTATACCATGAGCTTCGACTACGGTCAGCGCCATCGTGCTGAACTGCTAGCCGCCGAGCGGGTAGCCCGTGATCTGGGCGTGGTGGAACACAAGGTGATCGGCCTGAACCTCAACGGCATTGGCGGCTCGGCGTTGACCGACAGTTCTATCGATGTCCCTGAAGCCCCGAGCGAAGGCATACCGGTGACGTACGTACCTGCACGCAACACGGTATTCCTGTCGCTGGCGTTGGGTTGGGCTGAAGTGCTGGGGGCGCGGGACATTTTCATCGGCGTCAACGCGGTGGATTATTCGGGATACCCGGATTGCCGCCCGGAATTCGTCGAGGCTTTTGAGCGCATGGCCAACCTGGCGACCAAAGCCGGTGTGGAAGGCCAGGGCTTTCGCATCCAGGCGCCACTGCAAAATCTGAGCAAGGCGCAAATTGTCCAGGCAGGTGTGAAGCTGGGCGTGGATTATGGACTGACCGTTTCCTGCTATCAGGCGGACGATCAGGGCCGTGCCTGTGGTAAATGCGACAGCTGCCGCTTGCGCGCCGAAGGCTTCGCAGCGGCGGGCGTGAGCGATCCAACCCCTTATTTTTGATTTTTTTCAAATTAGGTGTTGAATAGTCCTTAGAAATCAGTATTATACGCGCCACCACGAAGCGGGTCGTTAGCTCAGTTGGTAGAGCAGTTGGCTTTTAACCAATTGGTCGTAGGTTCGAATCCTACACGACCCACCATATTCAGCAGTTTTAAAAGTCTGGAAGGCCCACGAAAGTGAGGATTTCCGGATTTTTTTTTGCCTGTAGAAAACTCACTGGCCCGGAGCCGCGAGACGAACCGCGGCTCCGGGCTGGAATCAGAGCAGGCCATCCTCTGCGCAGATTTTCACGATCTGCTCGCGAAACCAGACGTTGGCGCTGTCCTGGCCTGGTTTCTCGCTCCACATCATATCCAGCGTGAAATTCGGCAAGCCGGTCGGTGCCTTGCGATGGCTGAACCTGTCTTCGTCGCAGGTCAGGGCCTGGATGCGTCGGGGCAGGGTCAGTACGAATTCGGTCCCGGTGATCATGTTCAACGCCGCCACATAGCTGTTGGCCCGAGCGACGATCTGTCGGCTATAGCCCTGTCGGGCGAGCCAGCCATCGATCATGTTGGTGTCGGAGGTCCAGGGCGTCGGAAAGACGTGTTGGCAAGCGACGAACGCTTCCAGGCTGAACGCCTCCTGCGGGAAGTCAAAATTCTTATCGATCACGCAGACCAGTTCATCTTCCAGTAGTACTTGCGAGCGCAGCCCCTTGGCACCGCGATGAAAGTTGGGGCCGAAACAAACGACCAGATCGAAACGACCATCCATTAGTTCCTCGGCGGGAATATCTTTATGGAATTTCGTTATATTGATAATTATGGGAAAGTGGCTGCCAATAAAACGCTTGACCAGTTTGGGTAGAATCAATAACTCGAAGTATTCCGGCGCACAAATATTGAAAGTTATTTCATTCTGCATGGGGTCGAAGGTTTGCAGGCCTGAGTGGCAGGTATTTATCGTCTGCAGAATCTTGACGATATGGCTGTACATGGCATTGGCTTTGTTTGTTGGCCGCATGCCACTACGGGTATTAATGAACAACTCATCTTCGAAGCTGGTACGCAGCTTCTTCAGGCAGTAACTCACGGTGGACTGGCTGACACACAGGGCTTCGGAGACTTCGGTAACGCTGCTCTGCTCATACACCGCGACGAACACCATCAAGTCCTGCATGTCCAGCTTTCTAAGCAAATTGCTATTGAGCATAAGGTCCTTCTCGACACAATCCATGGGCTAGCGTGCTTTGTTTTTATGACAAAGGCATTTATTTATATATTAGCGGAAGCAATTTATTTTTTAAATGGCTTGTAGGAATTTTCTTAAATATGCTCGCCTCGCTTTTTTTAGAAATCCTGCACAAGGACGGAGGAGGACGAAATGCAAATACGTGTCGCTGAAACTCAAACACCGTTATGGGTGCAAGCCACTGAAGTAGTAAAAGAGAAGTTTCGAAGTTCTTATTCGGCATCCGTTGAACCGAACCCACAATACTTTGCGGTGACTCAGGATCAGGCTGATCGCATTCTTGCATGTGCCGGTATTACGTTTGCGGACCACCGCATTCTGTTTTCCGAGCAATACCTGACACAACCGATCGATGAAATCCTGTCCGAGCGTTTCGAAAAAACGATCGAGCGTTCGAATATTGTCGAGATCGGTAACCTGATTTCCCATCACCTTACGGCAGGAATGATTCTCGTTAATATGATTCCGCTGTTGTCCTGGTGCATGGGTGGGCATTACCTGTTGTGCACGGTTACGCCCCGCGTTCGGCAAATGATGGAAAGTTGCCAGATCGATTTCGAGCCGTTGCTGACCGCAGATCCCAACCGTCTGGCCGACGACGGCGGCAAGAACTGGGGAACCTATTATTCCAAGCTGCCGGTGACCGGTTTCATCCGGGTCGATCCGAAGCGTTCCCGTTTCGCGGCCATGACCCTCAATACCTCGTTCACTCAACTGCCCAGCGATTCCCTGGCGAGGGCGCAACCATGAGTGGCGGATTCATCGATCAATTGGAGCAGGCGTTGCACAGCGATCCCCAGGCCATTTGCGCGGTCGACTGGACGTCGGCCACCGAACGGGTGGAACTGACCTATGGCGAGCTGGAGCACCGGGCGCTGAACCTGGCGGCTGAGCTGCAACTGCGCTTCGCCAGCCCGGCCCATGGCGACCACGTGGTATTGGGGATCGCGACCCGTAACAGCAGCGATTGGCTGGTAGCCGACCTGGCCTGTCTGTTCGCCGGGATCACCGCGCTGCCGCTGCCCCTGGCGTTCAGTCAATCCCAGGCCGAACACCTGGCCGAGCGCTGTGACGGCTTTCTGGTGGACGCTGCCGGGCAGCGGACATTGGCGCAACGCTGGAAGCTGAATTTTCCCGACAGCCGCCTGCGGCGCCTGAACGAGCCGGTGATCGAGCAGCCATTGCTGCATGCGCCGGAGGGTGATCGCGACTGGATCTGCAAGATCATTCATACGTCGGGCACCACCAGCCGGCCTAAAGGCGTGCGCTTGAGCACCCAGGCTGTCGGTGCGGTACTGGCGTCGCTGCGCGAGCGCATGCCGGTCGGTGCCCATCGTCGTTACCTATCGCTGGTGCCGCTGAGTCTGCTGCTTGAACAGGTCACCGCCGCCTACCTGCCGCTGCTGGCCGGTGGAACCGTGCATTTCCTGCCCCCGAGCGAAGCATTGCTCGGCGAACCCGGCGCTTCGCCACAACGTCTGGTCGACTGGATCCTGCAAGTCCAGCCAACGGCCCTGACGGTGCCGCCGGTCATGGTCAATCGTTTCCTCGAGCAACTGAACGACGGCGGCGAGCCGGGCGAGCGGCTGGGGCGTTACCTCAAGTCCGGTGCACATATCACCTGCGGTGGCGCGGCGGTGAGCATCGATGCACTGCGCGACCTGGCCGAGCAGGGTATCGAGGTGTACCAGGGCTATGGGCTGTCCGAGAACGCTTCGGTGGTCAGTGTGAACACCCGCGAACAGCAACGCCTGGGCAGCGTCGGCAAGCCGCTTCCCCATGTCCAGGTGCGCATCGGCGCCGACCAGACCATCGAGGTCAAGAGCAGCTCGCTGTTCAGCGGTTATTCGGGGACCGACCCCAGCGCATGCTCCATGTCTGGCGACGGCTGGATGGACACCGGTGACTTGGGGATGCTCGACGAAGACGGCTATCTCTATGTACACGGACGCAAGAAGAACGTGATCTGCCTGCCCAACGGCCGCAACGTCAGCCCAGAACAGGTCGAGCTGGAGTACCGCAAATACCCGGGCGTGCACGATGCCGCAGTGTTTTTCGACGAGCAGCACGGTCTGGTGGCGTTGTTGTGCGTCGAGTCGGCACCGCCCAGCGATGAGCTGGTGGCCTGGTCGAGCGGGCGTTTTTCCGATATCGAGCGGCCGAACCGGCTCTGGTTGTTGACCAAGGACGATCCGCTGATCGAGCAGCTCTACACCGTTACCGGCCGGCCGAAACGCGCCGATATCGCCACTGTTTTTTCCACTCTGCAAGGGAACGCATCCAATGAGCACACCTGCCTTTCACTTTGAAAACCCGGACGTCTCCATCGTCGACGCCCATCACTTCGCCAGCCTGGGCAAGGCTGAGCTGTACGAGCTGCTGGGGCACTACGGTGTCGTGCTGTTTCGCAACTGCATCCACAGCGCCGAGGACTTCAGCGCCTACGTCAAGCGCAACAGCTCCCGTTTGAGCCTGGATCCGGCCCGGGTCATGGTTGGCGGTGCGGCACAGTTGGTGGATGCCGGGCGCCAGGCTGTAGGGCTGCACTGCGAAAATGGCAACTCGCCGTTCTGGCCGGACATGACCTGGTTCTATTGCCAGGAAGCGCCGCGCAAGGGCTCGCAAACCACGATATGCGACGGTGAGAAGGTACTGGCGAAACTGTCCCCGGCCTGCCGCAGCTTTTTCGAAGAAAACCCGATTCGCTACAGCCGCACCGTGGCGGGGGAAAAGTGGCGCCGTCTGGTCTGCCATTACTCGCCGACCTTGTCGGACCCGGCGGCCGTGGTCATCGATGATCTGCTGCAGATCATCGGCGATGATCCGCAAACCCTGATTTCCTTCAACCCCTCCGACGATTCGATCCACTACGCCTTCAGCACCTCGGCGATCCTCACTTCCGCCTTCAGCCAGCGCCCGGCCTTTGCCAACAGCATCCTGGGACCGTCGTTCAATTACGAAGCGCCGGTGATCGACACGGTGAGCGGGCAGGCGATTCCTGCCCAGTTCCTGGCCGAGATCGCCGAAGTATCGGCCCAGTACACCGTTGCGGTGGGCTGGCGCGACCATGACGTGGTGATGATCGATAACCGTCGGGTCATGCACGGCCGTGAAACCATCGTCGACGACCGTCGGCGCATTTTCAACGCCCTGAGCTATCGCTGAGAGGTCCCATGAAAAACGATAACTATATTATTGGCGGGCAGTACGAGACCTACCTGGATGGCGAGGGCCGGCAGATCATCGACCTGACCGGCGGGTTCGGTTTTCAGGTGCCGGCGGTGATCGAGGCGGTGACTGGTCAGGCGCAGGTCATGGGCCTGTCCAATCGGGTGCTGATGTCCGAACCGCTGATTGCCTTGTGCCGCCGCCTGGCGGAGTTGCTGCCGGAGCCGTTGGTCAGTTCCTATGTGTGCAGCTCCGGTGACGAAGCCTTCGAAGGCGCTCTGAAGCTGTGCAAGGGCCTCAAGCCCAAGGGCAACACCATCGTGTTCGTCCAGGGCGGCGATTACGGCTCGCTGACTTACGGGCGTTGCCTCAATGCCACGCAGGGCGATCTGCCGGCGCAGGGTTTCCTGGGCTTCAAGCGGGTGGCCATTCGTCACCTTGCCGATCTGGACACGGTGGATTGGAGCGATTGCTTCGCGGTATGCCACAGCAACACCCGTCTCGATGCGAACGGTCGACTGCAGATGCTCGAGCCGGCGCTGGTCGAGCGCTTGCACGCCCGCGCGGCGCAGGCAACGGTACCGGTCATCGCCGTCGATACCCAGAGCTGCCTTGGCAGCCTGGGTACGCTGTTCGGTTTCCAGCGCTATCGCGCCGTGCCGGACATCGTCGTGCTAGGCGGTGCCCTGGGCGGCAGTGCGATCCCCATCGGCACCTATACCTGCAGCGAGCGCATGGCCTGGCAGGTCTACGGCCGCAGCAGCCCAGCCAAGCACGGCAGCACCACGGCCGGTAACCCAATGGCCTGCGTGGCGGCCCTGACCGCACTCGACTACGTGCAAAGCCACGACTCGCCCCGGCAATGCCAGGAGAACGGTCAGCGACTGGCACAGACCCTGGCGTCATTCGGTGCCGTGGCCGAAGGCGCCTGGGTCAGCCTGCCGCTGACCGACGACCTGCAACCGAGCGCGGTGTGCGAGGCGCTCTATGAAAAAGGCGTCTATGTCAGCGTTCCTCGCGGTCGCGAGTTGATCCTGCGTTGCCCGATCACCGCTCGTCCCGAACATATCCAACGTGCCGCAAACATCATCAAGGAGACGCTGAGCCATGTCCTTACTCAGGCCGCATGAACAACTGCTGGACGATTGCCAGCGGCACTGGAGCGCATCGGCAGCCAAGCTGTATCGCCTGGGCAAGACCACGGTCGAACAGGAAACCGATGGCATCCATGTCACCGACCACAACGGCAAGCGCTTCATCGACTGCGCATGCAGCTATGGGGTGTTCATCGTCGGGCACCGCAACCCGATGGTGCGCGAGCAGGTGCAGGCGCAGTTGAACCAACTGGCCTGGGTGCCGGAAGGCCGGCGCCATCCGCTGCAGGACAAATTGTCCGAGCGCCTGTGCCAGTTGGTGCCGGGGGAGTGGGGCGACGTGCAGTACATGGTGTCCGGCGCCGAAGCGGTGGAACAGAGCCTGCGCTATGCGATGCGGATCCAGCCGCATCGGCGCGGGATCGTGGTGATGAGTGGCTCCTACCACGGCAAGACGCTGGCGGCGATGAGCATTCTCGGCCAGCGCCAGAACCACAGCAGCTATGGCATCGACTCCCCGGAGGTCACCTGCGTGCCCTATGGCGATTTCGCCGCCCTGCACAAAGCCGTGGGCGAGGGCGTGTGCGCCGTGTACGTCGAGCCGATCCTGGGCGGCGCACACCTGCAGGTACCTCCGGTGGGCTATATGGCCAACCTGCGGGCCTTGTGCGATGCCACCGGCACCCTGCTGGTGGCGGATGAAATCCAGACCGGTTTCGGTCGCTGCGGCAAATGGTTCGCCGTGCAGTATGACGACGTGGTGCCTGACATCATGATCCTCTCCAAGGGCCTGACCGGCGGCTACACCTCTTTCGCCTGTGCCATGTACAGCCAGCGCCTGGCCACTCAGTACCCGCTCAGCGAGATCGAGCCCGATACGCGTACCAATGGCGGGCACCCGGTGGCATGCGCTTCGGCGCTCGCGGCCATCGATTACATTGAACAGCACAACCTGGTGGAGCAGTCGCGGGTCAACGGCGGCTTGCTGCGTCATGGCCTGCAGCGCCTGGCGCTGCGTTATCCGCACATCGTCGAGGACGTGCCGGGTGTGGGCCTGATGACTGGCCTGCGTCTGCGCGGCTCGGTCTATGAAGCCCTGATGAGCATGGAACTGGGCAAGCGCGGTATTCATGCCGGGCATTCGATGAACGAGAAGGCCGAGCGCCCGGTGTTGCGCTTCTATCCGCCGCTGAACATTTCCTCCGACGCATTGCGTCATGTCCTGACGATGGTCGAAGAAGCCCTGGCCGCCATTGACCGACGCCCGGCGCTGGCGGTCAAGGCGTTCTCCCTGGTGGTGCGCAACATGTATCAGTTGCCCAACAAGTGGCTGCGCAGCAAGGAGGCGTCGTGAGCATGTTCAACCCCGATACGCTGACCTTGAGGGAAATGGCCGGCCTGCTGCGACGGGGCGTGCTGACCAGCGTCACGTTGCTGGAGTTCTACCTGCAGCGCATCGCCGAGCGTAACCGGCAGATCAATGCATTGATCCAGCTGGCTCCGGTGGAGGAACTGCGCCGCCAGGCGCGGGAGGCTGACGAAATGGCCCGCGTCGGGCAGATCAGCGGCCCGCTGCACGGCATTCCCATCACCATCAAGGATGTCCTTCATGTCCGCGGGTTCAAGATGTCCCGCGGGCTGGAGGAACTGCTGGGCGAGCCCAGCCAGCAGGACGCGACGGCCGTGGCCCGGCTTCGGCAGGCCGGCGCGATCATCCTGGGCATCAGCAACGTGCCCGAGCTGTGCATGGCCTTCGAAACCGAGAACCTGATCTATGGCCGCACCCTCAACCCCCACGACCTGCAACGCTCCGCCGGCGGCAGCAGTGGAGGGGAGGCGGCAGCCATCGCCGCCGGCTGCTCGCCGGCCGGCCTGGCATCCGATGCTTGCGGCAGTGTGCGCATTCCGGCCCATTTCAATGGCATCTGCGGCCTGAAGCTGACCCAGGGCCGGGTGCCGCTGACCGGCCAGTTCCCCAACGACCGCTCCGGGCTGTTCCACATGACCTCGGCCTTTGGCGTGATGGGGCGTTATGTGGATGACCTTGCCCTGCTCGGGCCGTTGATCAGCGGCGCCGACGGACATGATCCGGACACCGTCGATGTACCGTTCGCCGAAAGCGAGCCGCTGGCCAGCCTGCGCGTCGCGCTGTTCTCGGAGTCCAGCCGGACCCCGGTCAGCGCGGCGGTAAGCCAGGTGCTGCGACAGGTCGAGCGGTGCCTGGGCACGGTGGTGGCGCAAGTGAGCCCGGTGGCTCCGCCGATGCTCGAGGAGGCCTGCGATGTGCTGTGGCGGGTGTTCATCACCGGCGCCGACGCCGGGCGCGGCTGGCGGCAATTGTTCGACTCGATGAGCAAGCGTCGCTTCACACCGGCCATCGCCCAGTTGCTGGACATGAGCGAAACCGTGGAACTGACCGTGGATGAAGTCAAGCGCGACTGGATCGCGATCGACACGTTCCGCTATCAGCTGGCGAAGTTCTTCAAGCAGCATGACCTGTTCATCTGCCCGGTATTCCCGGACGTCGCGTTCCGGCATGGGGAGTCCCTGCAGGACCGCGATCGCTACGCCTTCGTCTTCCCGTTCAGCCTCAGCGGTTCGCCGGCGGTGGTGATCCGCGCCGGCACCGATCCCGTCACCGCAATGCCCATCGGCATCCAGATCGTCGGGCCCCACTGGCAGGAAGAGCGGTTGTTGGCGGTCGCGGCTTTCCTTGAACGGGAGCTGGAGCGCTGGAGCCCGGTTTCACCTACAGGCTCGGTATGATCGTACCGGCCTGGGACGATTTCAGGCCGTAACGGTTCTCGTGTTACGGCTTGAAATCACCAGCGCCAGCATCCCCGCACCCACCAGCGCAGCGCCGATGATCTCCAGGGCCATCGGTTGCTGCCTGAACCAGAACCAGTTGAGCAGCGTCACGAACAGCGTGTTGAGGTACACGTAGGAAATCACCGTTGACGGTGCGATCACCCCGATGGCCCGGTGCAACAGCCAGAACGTGGCGAGAGTGCCGAACAGCGCCAGGTAGACCAGCCAGCCAATATCCAGCGTCGACAGTTGCAAGCCGCTGCGCCAGCCGCCACTGAACAGGCAGAACACCAAGAGAAACAGCGAGCCGAACAGCATGTTCCAGAACGTCATCGCCACCGGATCCCGCCCTTGCAGTGCATTGGCCTTGAACCGCTGGCTGAGGGGCGAGTACAACGCCATCGCCAGGCAACCGGCACCAAAGACCAGCACCGGGTAGAGCGCGGGCATCTGCCCCGGCGCGGACCCCTTGAGTGTCAGCAACACCGCCCCGGCCGCCGCGATCAGCATGGGTAGCAAACGGCTCTTGAGGCTCGGGCTGGGCAACAGGAAAACTTCGAAGAACAACGTCATCAACGGCACCAGCGTGTACAACGTCGCCGTGTTGACCGCTGAGGTATAGCGCAATGCCTCGAAGAGCGAACCGAAGTAGGTCGCCAGTAGCAGGCCGAGCACGGCATGGGCCAGCAATCCCCTGGCGGTGATGGGCGAGGTGTTTTTCAACAGCAGCGGCGGCAGGAACATCAGGGCGGAAAACAGCAGCCGCAGGCCGGTAAGCAGAATCGGATCGATGGTCTGGCTGACCTGGGCCGCCGCGAAGAAGGACGAGGCGATCAGCATCGCCCAGATGAGCATGCCCCAGTGAGCGGCCGCAAAACCGACGTTTTTCATCAAGGTCTTATTCCTGTGTGTGCGTACTGGAATGTCATGATGGGCAAGTCCGTCGGCCGGTCATGGGTAAGGTTCGACAAAGACAGGGCCGCATTCATTGCGGCCCTTGTTCGTTGAGACGAGAGGAATCGGCCGCCTAGCTGATATGCCGCGCGTACTGCTTGGGATTGAAGCGCAACACCATCAGGATCATCAGTGCCATCACCGCGGTGAGCGACCACCAGGCCCATTCGAAGCTGCCCAGCTGATCCCGGATCATCCCGGCGATCAGCGGTGAAAGCCCGGCGATCAGATAGCCGATGCCTTGCACGAAGGCCGTCAGGCCACCGGCCCGGCGCGGATTGTCCAGGTGGTCGAGGGAGACGATCAGGCTCATCGGGAACAGGCCGCCGATACCCAGCCCCAACAGGCAAGGCCACAGCAGGCTGAAGCGTTCCGGGCTGAGGATCAGGCCACAGAAACCCGCCATGATCAGGGCCAGCAGGACGGCCAGCACCAGGCGCTTATCCTGGCTGCGGTTGGCGATGGCCGGGGTGACGAGGCCCGACAGGACTTCCATCGCCGTGAGGAACCCCAGTAACAGGCCGGCATGCTGCTCGCTCCAGCCTTTTTCCACGTAGTAAGGCGCCAGCCAGGCCAGCACACAGGTGTAGGAGGCGGTGCCCAAACCGAAGAAAATCGCCAGCAACCAGGCCCGGCCGTTGCTGAAAAACGACTCCTGGTTGCGGCTCGGTGCTTCGGGCAATGGAGTCACGGACGAGCGCTGGGCATACCAGCAGCCCAGGGCCACCAGCGCCAGGATCGCCCAGATGGCCAGGCCGATGCGCCAGCTACCGGTCTGCGACAGGACGAAGGGTGAAAATGACGCCGCAAGTGCCGCCCCGCCCATGATCGAGGTGACGTACAGCCCCATGAACAGCGAGACATTGTCGCTGTAGCGTGACTTGATCAGGGCCGGCATCACCGCCTGGATCAGGGCGATCCCCAACCCGGCCACCACGGCGCTGACGATCAGTTCGACGGCGCTGTCCAGGTACAGGCGCGACGCGGTGGCCAGGCCGATGATCAACAACGACAGTACGATCGTGCGGTGTTCGCCGATGCGCAGGGCAATGCGCATGCCCAGGAACATCGCCAGGCCCATGGCCATGACCGGCAACATGGTCAGCAGCGAGGCGGCGCTGAAACTCAACGGTACCTCGCCGCGAATGGCTGACAACAATGGCCCGACCGCGGCCATCGAGGGTCGCAGGTTCAGGGCTACCAATACCACGCTGACCATCAGCCAGACGGCGTGAGTACTTGAAGTTCGAACGTTTTCCATAACAGAGCCTTGACTGAGCAAAGCATCATTAGGGCTGGGGAGCGGCGGCGGGGGCAAACTGAAAACTGGCGGGCGGTATCGAAAAATTAGATGCGCCCGAAGGTGGGGCTGAGTACGGGGGCCAGCGCTGCTGACGCATCGCCGGCCTCTGATCGGCCTGGGCTCTGTACGAAAAGCCTTGATATTCGTTCAGGCTGCGTTGAAAACAGCCTCGGCATGCTCATGCGCGCCAGTACACTGCGCTTGCTCGGCTGATTTCGCCTTGCCCGACCTTCGAATCAAGACTTTTCATACAGAGCCTAGGCGTCTATTCCCGGGCTCAGCGTGCCCAGCCAGGCGACCAGCCCCAGGATGATCACTGCCACCGATAACTCCAGGGCCATGCTGCGCCTCAGGGCATTCACCGCCACACGATGCTCGCCGGTTTGCCTGGCCTGCTCCAGCAGTGGGCTCAGATGAAAGCGGTTCAGCGCGGCGAATGTCAGCATGGCCATGAACAGGCCGAGCTTGAGCGCCATCAACTGGCCATAGAGGCTGTCCGGAAGGATATCCAGCGTCGGGCCTACGATGAACAGGTAATTCACCGCACCGGTCATGCTGATGACCAGCACGATCACGGCCCCGGCGGTTTCGAAGCCGGTGAGCGTTCGAGCCAGCACCGACAGCCGATGTTCGGCCTGGCGCAGCAGCAGGACGAACGCGGCCAAGGCGCCGACCCAGGCCCCGGCGGCCCAGAGATGCAGGAAGTCGGTGATCAGATGCCAGGTCCGTCGTTCACCTTCATCCATGGCCCCATGACCGGCCCAGGCCAGTGTCGCAACGGCAGCACCCGCGGCCAGTGTGACCAGCCACAGGCTGGCGGTCGGCCAGCGCTTGCTTTGCGTCGCGGCGACAGTGGCCAGTATCAGCGCCAGGACCCGCAGGCTCCAGCTCGTGCCCACGTCAGTCTCCAGCACCATCATTTCGACATGCGGGCGCAGCTCCGCCCAGTCCGAAACGCCGCTCATGCTCCAGGCCATGCATAACATGCCGGCCATGGAAAGCAACACGCCCACCAGTGCCGTCGTCGCCAGGAGCCCCGCGAAAGGCAACACCTCGCCAGACCTGCGCTCCCGGCCCCGCAGGCCATAAAGGCCGAATGCCGCGAGCCCGAATAACAGCATCAGGTCCAGATACAGGGCCAGGCGCAGAGCGATGTTGATCAGTTCGAGATTGATCGAGTCGCTCAAGATCACTTCACCTTGAATGTGACGTTGCCGGTGATCGGGTGAGTGTCGGACGACACGGCGCGCCATTGGACCTGGTAGGTGCCCGCCGTGAGCGGGGTGTTCGGGGTGATGACCATCGTCTTGGGATCATCGCTGCCAGATACCTTGGCCGGCATCGCCATCGGCGAATGGGCCGACATGCCGGGCATCTCGGTCATCAACAGCTTGGCGCCGGAGAACTTCGTCATCAGGTTTTCGGAAAAATGCAGTTCGATTTTCGCTGGCGCCGGCCCCTGCGCGCCATCGGCGGGGTTGGAGGACAGCAGCTTGGGATGGGCCTGGGCCAGGCCGCTGCCCAACAGGCCAGCGGACAATGCGACGGTGATGACAGCGGTTTTGATCAATGACATGCAAGGACTCCTACAACGGTTTTTTCTGGTTTTTTGGGGGATCGAATGAGGTCAACCGATCAGAACCACAGGCGCACACCCAGGACCAGGCGCGCTTCGCTGCGGTCGTCGCCTTCTTCCCGGGCGTAGTCCGCGGTGTTGCCGTAGGCGCGGTTCCAGGTGACGCCGATGTAGGGGGCGAATTCGCGGCGGATCTCATAGCGCAGCCGCAGCCCCAGTTCGGTGTTCGACAAGCCTGAGCCTACCGCGCGGGCCGGATCGTCCTTGCCATGGAAGTTGGCTTCGGCGGTAGGCTGCAGGATCAGGCGGTTGGTCAACAGAATGTCGTAGTCGCCTTCCAGGCGTAGCCCGCTCTGGCCGTTTTCGCCGAGGTATGCCGTGGCCTGGGTTTCGAAGTTGTACAGTGCCATGCCCTGTAGGCCCAGGGCGGCCCAGGTCTGCGGCTCGCCCGGCTTGAAGTCCTGGCGCACGCCCGCCACCACGTCCCACCAGGGGCTGATGGCATGGCCCCAGAGGGCCTGGAGCTCGGCTTCCTCGGTCTTGCCATTGGTGCGTTCGCCTTCGGAGCGCAGCCACAACCGGTCGATATCGCCGCCGATCCAGCCGGAGGCGTCCCAGCTCACGGCGCTGCCCTCGTCGGCGTCCTGCCATTCCAGCTGGTTGACCAGGAAGAACGAGTTGAGTGCACTGTCATGCACCGCATGACCGCCGTGATCTTCATAGACCGCCGCACGGTCGGCCGCGCTCGGTTCGGGGATCGGCGTACGGCTGGTGGTGGGCGAATCCATCGACTGCATGCCCTGCATCGAATCCATGCCCTGCATCTGGCTGTGATCCATGCCTTGCATGTCGTGGCTCGCCGCCCAGGCGGGCGTGGCGATGCCCTGTGCCAGGCTGGCCATGAACATCATCGACACAAGGGGGTAATGAATGTGGGTGGTCATGATTCGGCTCCTCATTCCTGTACCCGGATTTCACGGAACATGCCCATTTCCATGTGAAAGAGCAGGTGGCAGTGATACGCCCAGCGTCCGAGGGCATCGGCGGTGACCCGATAACTGCGCCTGGAGCCCGGTGGCACGTCGAGGGTGTGTTTACGCACCATGAACTGGCCGTCTTCATCCTCCAGGTCGCTCCACATGCCATGCAGGTGGATGGGGTGAGTCATCATGGTGTCGTTGACCAGTACGATGCGCAGTCGCTCGCCGTACTTGAACAGCAACGGCGCAGCGTCCGAGAACTTCACGCCGTTGAATGACCAGACGAATTTCTCCATGTGGCCGGTCAGGTGCAATTCAATGGTGCGGCCCGGTTCGCGACCGTCCGGATCGGGGAAGGTACTGCGAAGGTCCGCATAGGTCAGTACCCTGCGGCCGTTGTTGCGCAGGCCCATGCCGGGGTCGTCGAGCTTGGGCTTGACGCTCATGGCCTGCATGTCCACCAGCGGGTTGTCTTTTTCCGACGCAGGATGGGTGGGCATATCGCCCATGCCTGGCATGGCGCCGTGATCCATCATGGGCATTTCACTGTGATCCATGCCTTGCATGGAGCCGTGGTCCATTGCTGGCATCTGGCTGTGATCCATGCCTTGCATCGATCCATGGTCCATGGCGCCCATGTCGCCCATGCTGCCATGATCCATGCCGCCCATGCCCATGTCGTCCATGGTGACCAGCGGCCGAGGGTCCAGCGGCGGCACCGGGGCCGCGAGTCCGGGTCGGGCCGCCAGGGTGCCACGGGCATACCCGGTGCGGTCCATCGATTGGGCGAATAGCGTATAGGCCTGTTCGGTCGGCTCGATGATGACGTCATAGGTCTCGGCCACGGCAATCCGGAATTCGTCGACTTGCACCGGGTTGACGTACTGGCCGTCGGAAGCGACCACCGTCATTTTCAGGCCAGGGATGCGTACGTCGAAGTAGGTCATGGACGAACCATTGATCATGCGCAGGCGAATCCGCTCGCCGGGCTTGAACAGACCGGTCCAGTTCATGTCCGGCGCCTGGCCGTTCATCAGGTAGGTGTAGGTGGCGCCACTGACGTCCGCCAGGTCGGTGGGGTTCATTTTCATTTCAGCCCACATCTTGCGATCGGCCACGGTGGCGCCCCAGCCTTTGCTGGCGACATCGTCGATAAAGTCGCCCACGGTGCGTTTGTTGTAGTTGTAATAGTCCGACTGCTTCTTGAGCTTGCGAATGACGTCGGCGGGGTCTTCATCGGTCCAGTCGCTGAGCATTACCACGTAGTCGCGCTCGTACTGGAAGGGCTCGGGTTCCCGGGCATCGATGACCAGCGGGCCATAGACCCCGGACTGTTCCTGGAAGCCGGAATGACTGTGGTACCAGTAGGTGCCGTTCTGACGGACCTTGAATTGGTAGACGTACTGGCCGTCGGGTTCGATGCCCTTGAAGCTCAACCCTGGAACACCGTCCATGTTGGCCGGCAGGATGATGCCGTGCCAGTGAATGGATGTGGTGTCCTTCAAGCGGTTGCGTACCCGCAGGGTCACGGTGTCGCCTTCGCGCCAGCGCAGCAGCGGGCCGGGGATGCCGCCGTTGATGGTCTGGGCGGTACGAGGGTGGCCGGTGAAATTGACCGGGCTTTCGCCAATGAACAGGTCGAATTCGGTGCCGCTCAGTACATTGGGTTGGTCAGGGCCGGTCAGTGCCCAGACAGGCGCGCGCCACAGGCCCAGGCCACCGAGGATGCCGCCAGCGGTCAAGCCCTTTACGAAGGTTCGTCGGGAGGTGTTCGTTTGCATCGATAAATGTCCGTCCGTCGATTCGCAACGTGCCCGAGGAGCATTTCCCCGTGCAGATCTGAAGGCAACGATGACACAGGCGAGCGGGGCGAGTGATTACATTTCAGTCAGGTTGACGCGGCCCTCGTTCGCCTGCGGCAGGGC
This sequence comes from Pseudomonas sp. NFACC43, assembly GCF_900119645.1. Classification (NCBI taxonomy): domain Bacteria; kingdom Pseudomonadati; phylum Pseudomonadota; class Gammaproteobacteria; order Pseudomonadales; family Pseudomonadaceae; genus Pseudomonas; species Pseudomonas sp. NFACC43. The sequence goes on along the minus strand of NZ_FPKK01000010.1, from coordinate 54,190 downwards.
GTCGAGGACGCGCCGGAGCGTACCGGCCGGACGTCGATCAGAATGATCTTTTGCATCGACCGGATATTCTGTAGCCTTGCCGGCTTCACGCTGTCCCGTGCCTGATTGATACCCACTTTCCCGGCGGTACCCGAGTGGTCCGGAGCCGGGTGTATACTCGACTTTCGCGCGAACGCGCTTGCAGGTCTTGCGAACATGACGCAAATTTCCGAACGCCTTCTAGTCCAGGCCCATCTCGATGCCAAACAGCCCAAGCCGCTGAGCGCCGAGCAAGAGGCCTGGTACCGCGCCGCCATCGCCGCCGAGCTCAAGGCTCAGGACGCGGTGCTGGTTGCCCACTTCTACTGCGACCCGATCATCCAGGCCCTGGCCGAGGAGACCGGGGGCTGCGTATCCGACTCCCTGGAAATGGCCCGCTTCGGCAACGCCCACCCGGCCAAGACTGTGGTGGTGGCCGGGGTCAAGTTCATGGGGGAAACCGCCAAGATCCTCAACCCCGAAAAACGCGTATTGATGCCGACGCTGGAGGCCACCTGTTCCCTGGACCTGGGCTGCCCGGTGGAGGAATTCTCGGCGTTCTGCGACCAGCACCCGGAGCGTACCGTGGTGGTGTATGCCAACACCTCGGCGGCGGTCAAGGCGCGTGCCGACTGGGTCGTGACTTCCAGTTGTGCCCTGGAAATCGTCGAGAGCCTGATGGACAACGGTGAGACGATCATCTGGGGCCCGGACAAGCACCTGGGGACCTATATCCAGCGCAAGACCGGCGCCGATATGCTGCTCTGGGACGGGGCCTGCATCGTCCACGAGGAATTCAAGTCCAAGCAACTGGAGGATATGAAGGCCCTTTATCCGGACGCCGCGATCCTGGTGCATCCGGAGTCGCCGACTTCGGTCATCGAGTTGGCGGACGCTGTGGGCTCCACCAGCCAGTTGATCGCGGCGGCCCAGAGCCTGCCGAACAAGACACTGATCGTCGCGACCGACCGGGGTATCTTCTACAAGATGCAGCAGTTGTGCCCGGACAAGGTCTTCATCGAGGCCCCTACCGCCGGGAACGGCGCGGCCTGCCGCAGTTGTGCGCATTGCCCATGGATGGCGATGAACACCCTGGAGCGTACCCTCAAGAGCCTGCAGGAAGGCACCAACGAGATCTTCGTCGACCCGGCGTTGATCCCCCAGGCCATTCGCCCGCTCAAGCGCATGCTGGATTTCACCCAGGCAGCGCGGATGAAACTGGCGGGGAATGCTTGAGGCACTGAAGAGTATTTTGAGACTTGCGAGGTTTTTTGTGGCGAGGGGAGTTACCCCTGTAGGGCTGCGAAGCAGCCCTACAGCCTGACACCACGGCGTATCAGGATGAACAAATTGGGCCGCTTCGCGACCCAGCGGGGATAAATCCCCTCGCCACAATGTATTTCAATCCGCTGACACGGTGTTTTTTTACTTCGTCTTCTTGGGAATCCGCACCAATTGCGTATCCGAGTAGATGTCATGCCAGCTGCGCTTGTGCTTGTCGAACAACGACCAGATGAAGCCCAGCCCCACCAGCAACAACGAAGCAATCGACACCACGAACCGCAGCAATGCCTGCCACAGGCTGATGGCTGTGCCATCGGCGTTCTGTACTCGGATGCCCCACACCTGCATGCCCAGGGTCTGGCCGTTATGGGTCCAGAATTTGGCGAAGAAGCCGAACAGCGCGAACAGCAGCACGGTGGACAGCAGCGGGTCGCCGTCCAGCGCGCCGGCCTCGGTAAGGGCGCGCATTTTTTCTTCGCCGATGATGCTCATCTGGATCATCTTGTAGATGCCGCTGGTGACGATCAGCAGGGCCGTGCACAACAGGAAGTCATAGAACATCGCGGCCAGGCGACGACCCAGGCCGACGGGAGGGAAGTCACCCTGAGGGGTGAGCAGGTGTTTCGACATGACGGCCTCGAACCGAAAAAGAAGCCATTCTACGGATTTACGTCCATAAAAAAGCCCCTGATATCAATCAGGGGCTTTTTGGTTTGCGAAAGCCTCAGGCCTCGGCAATAACCTCGTCAGCTTGCATGCCTTTCTGGCCTTGCACGGCAACGAAGGTGACCTTCTGGCCTTCTTTCAGGCTCTTGAAGCCGTTGCCCTGGATGGCGCGGAAATGTACGAACAGATCCGGACCGCTCTCAGGAGTGATAAAACCAAAACCCTTTTCGTCGTTGAACCACTTGACGGTACCGCTCTGACGCTGAGACATTTTCTTATTTCCTTTGACGCTAAATTAATGACAGCCTCTTTCACATGAAAGAGTACTGGGGCTGGGTTGCAGGAAAGTAAGAGACGTCGAACGGGATGTAGCGAACTTCATAGGCTACTGCCCAGGTCACGATTCCAAGCGACCCATGCAAACACAGTGACCAAACTCTACGCCAACTACCGACAAAAAAACAACCCCCTCTCAAAGGCACGGATTTCCTGAGTCTGCGCTATTTGCGCGCTTCGCCAGCCTGGGCTTAGTCGATAGTCTGGTTCAATTGTTTGTCGCTGTTATAACGCTTGCCCAGTAAGTAATAAATGCACCTTTTTATGGCGGTTGCGTTACACATTAGTGCACGGATAACGCAACCGCGTTACTTATAGAAACAGTCAATCAGCCACGGTAGTAGCGTTGTGGAACGAATGGCATTTTGCTTACAAGCAAAGGCACCTTTTTACCGCGCACGATGGCCCAGACCGGCGTGTCCAGTGCGACATAGGCGCTGTCCAGATAACCCATTGCCAACGGACCACCCAGGGTAGGGCCGAAACCGCCGCTGCAGACGGTACCGATGATCTCGCCGGCCTCGTTGACGATCTCCGCGCCTTCGCGCACCGGTGTGCGTTCCTGGGGCAACAGGCCGACACGTTTGCGGCTTACGCCATTGCGTTGCTGGGCGAACACGGTGTTAGCGCCCGGGAAGCCTCCCGCGCGAGCGCCATCGGCACGCCGGACCTTGGAAATGGCCCAGAGCAGGCTGGCCTCTACCGGTGTGGTCTGGGTGTCCATGTCATGGCCATAGAGGCACAGGCCAGCTTCCAGGCGCAGGGAGTCGCGGGCACCGAGGCCGATGGCGGCCACTTCCGGTTCGGCCAGCAGGGCGCGGGCCAGTTTTTCCGATTCGGCGGCGGGTACGGAGATCTCAAACCCGTCCTCGCCGGTGTAGCCCGAACGGCTGACAAAGCACTCCACGCCCAGCAGCGTGACACGCTGGAACTGCATGAAGGTCATCTTTGCCACTTCCGGCGCCAGGCGGGCGAGCACGGTTACGGCGGCTGGGCCTTGCAGGGCGAGCAGGGCACGGGCTTCGAACAGCGGTTCGATGCTGCACTGGTCGCCGATGTGGGCACGCAGGTGGGCCAGGTCCTGGTCCTTGCAGGCGGCATTGACCACCAGGAACAGTTCGTCGTTGCCCAGGTTGGCGACCATCAGGTCGTCGAGGATGCCGCCGTTCTCGTTGGTGAACATGGCATAGCGCTGCATGCCCACCGGCAGGTCGACGATGTCCACCGGCACCAGGGTTTCCAGGGCCTGGGCGGCACCCGCGCCGGTCAGGCGGATCTGGCCCATGTGGGACACGTCGAACAACCCGGCCTGGTCTCGGGTGTGCTGGTGTTCCTTCATCACGCCCAGTGGGTACTGCACCGGCATGTCGTAGCCGGCGAACGGCACCATGCGGGCGCCGAGTTCGAGGTGCAGGGCATGCAGCGGGGTTTTCAACAGTGGTTCGGTGGACATATCGGCTCCTGGAAAAATGAAGAGGGGCGCGCAACACGCATCAGCATTCGATGATGTTGACCGCCAGACCGCCGCGGGCGGTCTCCTTGTATTTGCTTTTCATGTCGGCGCCGGTCTGGCGCATGGTGCGGATGACTTTATCGAGAGAGACGAAGTGATGGCCGTCGCCGCGCATGGCCATGCGTACGGCGTTGATGGCTTTCACCGAGCCCATGGCGTTGCGCTCGATGCAGGGCACCTGCACCAGGCCTCCGATGGGGTCGCAAGTCAGCCCGAGGTTGTGTTCCATGCCGATTTCGGCGGCATTCTCCACTTGCTGTACGGTACCGCCCAGCACTTCGCACAGGGCGCCGGCCGCCATGGAGCAGGCCACGCCGACTTCACCCTGGCAGCCGACCTCGGCACCGGAGATGGACGCGTTCTCCTTGTAGAGGATGCCGATGGCGGCTGCAGTCAACAGGAACCGCACCACGCCATCCTCGTTGGCCCCGGGAATGAAGCGCATGTAGTAATGCAGCACGGCCGGGATGATCCCTGCCGCCCCGTTGGTCGGGGCGGTGACGACGCGTCCGCCATAGGCGTTCTCCTCGTTGACCGCCAGGGCATAGAGGTTGACCCAGTCCAGCACCGACAGCGGGTCGCGCAGGGCGGCTTCGGGGTTCTTGCACAACTGGCGGTGCAACGCCGCGGCCCGGCGCTTGACCTTCAGCCCCCCCGGCAGGATCCCTTCGTTGCGGCACCCGGCCGCCACGCAATCCTGCATCACCTGCCAGATCTTCAGCAGGCCGGCGCGGGTCTCGGCTTCGGGGCGCCAGGCGCTTTCGTTGGTCAGCATCACCTGGCTGATGGACAGGCCATAGGTGCTGCAATGGCCCAGCAGGTCCTTCGCGCTCTTGAACGCAAACGTCAGTGGCGTGGCATCTTCGACGATACGGTCGGCGCCGGCGGCGTCCTCGTCCACGACGAAACCACCCCCCACCGAGTAATATTCGCGGCTGCGCACTTGCAGGCCCGCGGCATCGAAGGCGCGGAAGATCATGCCGTTGGGGTGGTACGCCAAGGGCTTGCGAATCATCGCCAGGTGCAGTTTTTCATTGAAATCGATGGGGTGCTGGCCCAGCAGGTTCAAGCGCCCGTTGCTGCGGATCTCCTGCAGACGGGCAGTCACGGTTTCGGTATCCACCGTATCCGGATGTTCACCCTCCAGGCCCAGCAGCACGGCCTTGTCGCTGCCGTGGCCCTTGCCGGTGGCACCGAGGGATCCGTACAGCTCCACCTTGACGCTGGTGATGGTCTCGAGCAGGTCATCACGGCGCAACCCCTCGACGAAACGGGCAGCGGCACGCATCGGGCCGACCGTATGGGAACTGGAAGGGCCGATACCGATCTTGAACAGGTCGAACACGCTTAACGACATGGTGTTTCTCCGGTTTCTTTTTATGAGGATCGACGGTTATGAATGGGGGCACAGGCTCCTTTGTGAAAGCGAGCAAGCTCGCTCCCACAAAGCAGATGTGGTTTCCTTGAGAAAGTGACCTTCCACAAGGTTCGCGGTGTTCTCGAGAGGGGCGAGCAAACCCGCCCCCCAGGTCAAGCGTAGCTTTCGATCGACGGGCAGGCGCAAACCAGGTTGCGGTCGCCGAAGACGTTGTCGACCCGGCCTACCGGCGGCCAGTATTTGCCTTCGATCAACGAGGCCACCGGGTAGACCGCCTGTTCGCGGCTGTAGGGGTGGGTCCATTCGCCGACCAGCTCCGCCGCGGTGTGCGGGGCGTTCTTCAGCGGGTTGTCGTCCTTGTCCAGGCTGCCGTTTTCCACCGCGCGGATTTCTTCGCGGATGCAGATCATGGCGTCGCAGAAGCGGTCCAGTTCTTCCTTGGATTCGCTTTCGGTCGGCTCGATCATCAAGGTGCCGGCCACCGGGAAGGACATGGTCGGGGCGTGGAAACCGAAGTCGATCAGGCGCTTGGCCACGTCATCGACACTGATGCCGCTGCTGTCCTTGAGCGGACGCAGGTCAAGGATGCATTCGTGGGCTACCAGGCCGTTGCTGCCGGAGTAGAGCACCGGGTAATGCTCTTCCAGGCGACGAGCGATGTAGTTGGCGTTGAGGATCGCCAGTTGCGACGCGCGCTTGAGGCCGGCGCCACCCATCATGCGGATGTACATCCAGGTGATCGGCAGGATGCTCGCGCTGCCGAACGGCGCCGCGCACACCGCGCCTTCCTTGCGCTCCATGTTGGCATGGCCCGGCAGGAACGGTGCCAGGTGCGACTTGACACCGATCGGGCCGACGCCCGGGCCGCCACCGCCGTGAGGGATGCAGAAGGTCTTGTGCAGGTTCAGGTGCGACACGTCGCCGCCGAACTTGCCCGGGGCGCAGAGGCCGACCATGGCGTTCATGTTGGCGCCATCGATGTACACCTGGCCGCCGTTGTCATGGATGATCCCGCAGATTTCGCGGATGCCTTCTTCGAACACACCGTGGGTGGACGGGTAGGTGATCATCAGCGCGGCGAGGTGTTCGCGGTGCTCGATGGCCTTGGCCCGCAGGTCTTCGATGTCGACGTTGCCGCGGGCATCGCAGGCGGTGACCACGACGCGCATGCCGGCCATGTTGGCGGTGGCCGGGTTGGTGCCGTGGGCCGAGGATGGGATCAGGCAGATGTCGCGACGTTCTTCGCCGCGGCTCTGGTGATAGGCACGGATCGCCAGCAGGCCGGCGTATTCACCCTGGGAACCGGCGTTGGGTTGCAGCGACACGGCGTCGTAGCCGGTGGCGGCGCAGAGCATGGCTTCCAGTTCGGACGTCAGCTGCTGGTAGCCGGCGCTCTGCTCGGCCGGGGCGAACGGATGCAGGGCGCCGAACTCGGCCCAGGTCACCGGGATCATCTCGCTGGCGGCGTTGAGCTTCATGGTGCAGGAACCCAACGGGATCATGGTGCGATCCAGGGCCAGGTCCTTGTCGGCGAGCTTGCGCAGGTAACGCATCAGCTCGGTTTCGGAATGGTAGCGGTTGAACACCGGGTGGCTGAGGATTGCCGATTGGCGCACCAGCTCGGCCGGGATACGGCTTTGCACGGTGGCGGCCAGGGCCGCGAAGTCCGGCAGGGCCTTGCCGTCGGCCAGCAGGCTCCACAGCGCTTCGACATCAGCCTGGCTGGTGGTCTCGTCCAGGGACAGACCCAGGCGCTGCGCGTCCACCACGCGCAGGTTGATGCGTTGGGCGCGGGCCTTGTCGTGCAGGGCGGCGGTCTGTGCGCCGGTGTGCAGGGTCAGGGTGTCGAAGAAGCTCTCTTGCTCCACGCTCAAGCCCAGCGCGCCCAGGCCCTTGGCGAGGATCGCGGTGAGGTGATGGATGCGGTTGGCGATTTGCGTCAGGCCCTTGGGGCCGTGGTAAACGGCGTACATGCTGGCGATGTTGGCCAGCAGGACCTGGGCGGTGCAGATGTTGCTGGTGGCTTTTTCGCGGCGGATATGTTGCTCGCGGGTCTGCATGGCCAGGCGCAGGGCCGGCTTGCCGAAACGGTCCACGGAAACGCCTACCAGGCGGCCCGGCATGTCGCGCTTGAAGGCATCCTTGGTGGAGAAGTAGGCCGCGTGCGGGCCGCCGAAGCCCAGCGGCACGCCGAAGCGCTGGGCGCTGCCGATGGCCACGTCGGCGCCGAACTCGCCCGGGGCGGCCAGCAGGGTCAGGGCCAGCAGGTCGGCCGCAACCGCCACCAGGGCATTGGCGGCGTGGAAGCGTTCGGTCAGTTCGCGGTAGTCGAACAGGTCACCGTTGCTGGCCGGGTATTGCAGCAGCGCACCGAAGAACGGGCTGACGTCGGTCAGTTCGTGCTCATCGCCTACCACCACGTCGATGCCCAGGGGCTCGGCACGGGTACGCAGCACGTCGAGGGTCTGCGGGTGGCAATGGCGCGAGGCGAAGAAAGCGTTGCTGCCCTTGTTCTTGCTCAGGCGCTTGCAGAAAGTCATGGCCTCGGCGGCGGCGGTGGCTTCGTCCAGCAGGGAGGCGTTGGCGATAGGCAGGCCGGTGAGGTCGCTGATCAGGGTCTGGAAGTTCAGCAGCGCTTCGAGACGGCCTTGGGAAATTTCCGGCTGGTATGGGGTATAGGCGGTGTACCAGGCGGGGTTTTCCAGCAGGTTGCGCAGGATCGGCGCCGGCGTGTGGCAGTTGTAGTAGCCCTGGCCGATGTAGGTCTTGAACAACTGATTCTTGCCGGCAATGGCCTTGATCGAAGCCAGTGCCTCGGCTTCGCTCTGGCCGTCGCCCATGTCCAGCACGCTGGTGCCCTTGATGCTTTCAGGGATGACACTGGCGCTCAGGGCTTCCAGGGAGTCGTAGCCCAGGCGCTCGAGCATGGCTTTTTCGTCGCTGGCTCGCGGGCCGATGTGGCGGGCGATGAATTCGTTGGCGGTGCCCAGATGGATGGTCATGTCGTGGTTCCTCAGGCTTGGGCGTTGGCTTTGATCAGGCGGTCGTACGCATCCTGATCCAACAGCTTAGCCATTGCGTCGGCGTCGGTCGGTTTAAAGCGGAAGAACCAGCCTTCGCCCATCGGGTCTTCGTTGACCAGTTCCGGGCTGGCGTCGAGTTTGTCGTTCACTTCCAGCACTTCACCGTCCAGAGGCATGTACACACCACTGGCGGCCTTGACCGATTCTACCGTGGAGGCCTCGGCGCCCTTTTCATAGGACTGCAATTCAGGCAGTTGCACAAAAACCACGTCCCCCAATGCGTTCTGCGCGAAAGCGGTAATGCCGACGGTAACGCTGCCATCGGCTTCGGCACGCAGCCATTCGTGATCTTCAGTGAAACGCAACTCGCTCATGGAAACTCCTGGGGCCAGATTCGTCTGGTGGACGCGAAGGAAGGCGCGGGGCTTGGCCCGGCCGAATGGCTATACCCTTAGCAAGAATGCGGCCAATATGGATAAGTGCTTGTAAATCAATGGTTTGATCGGATCTTTCAGGACGGGAATCCCCTCGTCTGTAGCGAAATCGCTACAGCTATGAGGTGCAATAAAAACGTTGTGGGATCAAAGCCTTGCGCAGCGCAGATTAGCGAAGGGTGTAGCGATATCGTTCCGCTGTAGCGCTTTCAGTACAGATGGAGGTCGTTTTTGGCTTGATTCTGAACGCAACGCTGGCCCATGGAACACCCAAAAAGTCAGGTGGTTGTCCACCTTCTCGGGGGGCCGTCACCTTGTGGAAGCGAGCTTGCTCGCGATAGCGGCGGATCGGTTTACACAGCAGTGACTGGCAGTCCCCATCGCGAGCAAGCTCGCTCCCCCAGGGTCTACGGCTTGTTGGAAATCCCGTACTTGCGCAACCGATGGGCAATCGCGGTATGGGAGGTTTGCAAGCGGCTGGCGAGTTGGCGGGTGGAGGGGTAGTTGACGTAGAGGCTTTCGAGCAACTGTTTTTCGAAGGTTTCCACGGCCTGTTCCAGGCTTTCGACTTCCACGTCGCCCTGACGCGCGACGGAGGTGCCGGCGATGTCCAGGTCGCCGATGTCCACCAGGCTGCTTTCGCAGATAGCCGCGGCGCGGAAAATCACGTTCTGCAGTTGCCGGACGTTGCCCGGCCAGCGGTTGCCCAGCAGCGCCGGGTACGTCCCCGGAGCCAGGCGACAGACCGGACGCTGGATCTGCGCACAGGCCTGCTGCATGAAATAGCGCGCCAGCAGCAGGATGTCCTGGCCACGTTCGCGCAGGGGCGGGACTTCGACGTTGAGCACGTTCAGGCGATAGAACAGGTCTTCGCGGAACGAGCCTTCGCTGACCATCTTCTCCAGGTTGCGATGGGTGGCGCTGAGGATGCGTACGTTGACCTTGATTTCCCGGTCGCCCCCGACCCGGCGGAAGCTGCCGTCGTTCAGGAATCGCAGCAACTTGGCTTGCAGGTACGGTGACATTTCGCCGATTTCATCCAGGAATACCGTGCCCTGGTTCGCCAATTCCATCAGCCCGGGCTTGCCGCCCCGTTGCGCACCGGTGAAGGCGCCGGGGGCATAGCCGAACAGTTCGCTTTCAGCCAGGTTTTCCGGCAGGGCGGCGCAGTTCAAGGCCAGGAACGGCGCGCTGTGGCGGGCACTGATGGCGTGGCAGGCCCGGGCCACCAGCTCTTTGCCGGTACCGGTTTCGCCCTGGATCAGCAGCGGTGCATCCAGGGCCGCCACCCGCTGGGCCCGGGCCTTGAGGGTCCGGATCGCCGGGGATTCGCCCAGCAGCGCATCGAAGCCTTCGGCATGGTCGTGGTGCAGCGCCGACAGGCGTTCACCGATGCGATTGGGCTGATACAGCGTCAGCAGCGCCCCCGCGTCGGTGATGGGCGTGGCGTCCAGCAGCAGCGTCTGGCCGTTGAGGGTGACTTCCCGCAGTGGCAGGCGGAACCCGTTTTCCAACAGGGCGCCCAGCAGCGCTTCATCGCCGAACAGCCCGGCCACGCTCTTGCCGGTGGGGTCACGTCCGTACAGGGCGATCAATGCCGGGTTGGCCAGCAATACATTGCCGGCGCTGTCCAGTGCCAGCACCGGGTCGGTCATGGCGGCCAGCAGGGCGTCGAGCTGCAGGTGCCGGCGCTGGCCGGGCAGGATATCCACCACGGTGACCGACTGCACGCCCCGCACGGCAAACAGCGCCTCGCGCAATTCATCCAGCACTTGCGGGCTGAGGGTCGGCGCATCGATGTAGACGTTGGGCGGCACCATCTCCACCGCATCCAGATTGAGATTGCGCCCACCGAGCAACGCCAGGACTTCCTGGGTGATGCCGACGCGGTCGATGAAGCTGACGTGGATGCGCATGGGGCGGTTTCGGGTTCTGGACGACGAAGGGTGGCAAGTATGCCTTGGGGCGGGCTATTGGTGAAATCCTGGTGCGAGGCTTGAAGCTGTACAGCGATTCCCTCTGGGAGCGAGCTTGCTCGCGATGGCTGTCAGCCAGTTAACAAAGGGGTGGCTGACACGCCGCCATCGCGAGCCAGCTCGCTCCCCCACAAAGGCTCCCGCGGATGAAGGTTACAACCCCATATCCCACTCTGGATCCTCGGGAAACTTCAGTACCAGGAAATCCACCAGGCTGCGCAGCGCCGACGGCATGTGCTTGCGTGAGGCATACACCGCATACATGGCCATCTGACGAGGTTCGGCGTGAGGCAGCAGGCGGATCAGCTCGCCGCTGCGGATATGAGTGCCGGCCTGGTAGCTGGGCAGCATGGCCACGCCGGCGCCTGCCATGGTGACCCGCAGCAGCGTGCTGGCTTCGTTGGTGCAGATGTTGCCTTGCACCGGTACCGAAACCTGCTCGCCGTCCTGCTCGAAATGCCAGAGGCTCTTGCCCACATAGGAGTGGGTCAGGCAGTTGTGCCCGCTCAAGTCTTCGACCCGCTGCGGTGCCCGGTGGTCGCGCAGGTAGGCGGGCGAGGCGCAGATCACCGAGCGACAGACCGTGAGGCGCCGGGCGATCAGGTTCGGGTCCAGGTCGTTGCTCATGCGGATGGCCAGGTCGATACGCTCGTCCACCAGGTTCACGGTGCGATCGAGCAATTGCAGGTCGACTTTCACGCCAGGGTATCGCTTGACGTATTCGACCAGGGCCCCGGCCAGTTGGGCCTGGCCGAACGAGGGGCTGGCGCTGATGCGCAGCATGCCCCGGGGCACATCGTCGGGTGTGCTGACCGCCGCTTGCATGTCGCCAGAGAGCTCCAGCATCTGCCGACAGCGCGGCAGGATCTCCGTCCCCGCGGCCGTCAGGCTGAGCTTGCGGGTGGTGCGGTGCATCAAGCGGGCACCCACCCAGTCCTCCAGTTCCGCCAGGTAGCGCGACACCACCGGGCGCGACAGCTCCAGGTGATCCGCCGCTGCCGACTGGCTGCCCAGGTCCACCACCGTGACGAACACCCGCATTGCTTGTAGACGATCCATGATTTGCCCGATTTCAGAAACAAACTATGTTCGATCATCGCATTTTTTGAAATCAATCACGTCACTAAGCTCCGTCTCATTCCCTTCCGGGCTTTTGGACACTGGAGCATCCATGACCGCATTCACCCCACTCAAACGCCTGTTCCTGGTAGGCGCATCGATGGCATTCGCCGCCCACGCCTGGGCGGCCGAGCTGACGCTCGATGTCTACAACCCCGGCACGGCGGCGATCTTTCCCGTGACCTCGGTGCTGGTCAGCGGCGAGAAGGAGGCCATCCTGGTGGACGCCCAGTTCGGCCAGTCCCAGGCGGCCCAGGTGGTGGAAAAAATCCGCGCCAGCGGCAAGCGACTGACCACCATCTACATCAGCCACGGCGATCCAGACTACTATTTTGGTCTGCAAACCCTGACCGCCGCGTTCCCTGAGGCCAAGGTGCTGGCCTCCGCGCCGACCGTCGAGCACATCCGACAGACCGTCGAGGGCAAGCTGAAGTATTGGGGGCCGATCCTGAAGGCCGACGCACCGGCCAAGGCCATCGTGCCCCAGGTACTCAAGGGCCACAGCCTGACCCTGGAAGGCAAGCGTCTGCAGATCGTTGGCCTGGAGGGCCCGCAGCCGGACCGCAGCTTCGTGTGGATCCCCTCGATCAAGGCCGTGGTCGGCGGTGTGGTGGTGGCCGAGAACATTCACGTCTGGATGGCCGACACCCAGACGCCGCAGTCCCACCAGGACTGGCTGGCGACGCTCGCAGGCATTGAAAAACTGCAGCCGAACACCGTGATCCCGGGCCATTACCTGGGCGAAAGCGTCCGCTCCCTGGCGCCGGTGGCATTCACCGCCGGTTACATCAAGGCCTTCGACGAGGAAACCGTCCGGGCCAAGGACTCCACCGCGCTGGTCGCCGCCATGAAGCAGCGTTATCCGGAGCTGGGCGAAGCCAGCTCCCTGGATCTCAGTGCCAAGGTCGCCAAGGGAGAAATGAAGTGGTGAATCCCGATCTGTGATCGGAGCACCGTCGTGTCGAGAGCATAACCCTCTCGCCGCAAGAGCAGGTATTCAACATCGCGAATCACTGGAGAACATCATGAGCAAGATCGCAATCATCGGCGCCACCGGGCGTGCGGGCAGCCAGCTGTTGGAAGAAGCGCTGCGTCGTGGTCACAGCGTTACGGCCATTGCCCGCAATACGACAAAGATCGGCCAGCGGGCCGGAGTGACCAGCAAACAACTGGACGTGCTCGATAGCGAGGCGTTGACCGCCGCGGTGACAGGGCATGATGTGGTGATCAGCGCCGCCCACTTCGCCACCGTGCCGGCCGACAAGGTCATTGCGCCGGTGAAGGCGGCTGGAGTCAAGCGCTTGCTGGTGGTGGGCGGGGCCGGTTCGTTGCTGCTGCCGGATAACAGCCGGGTGATCGACAGCGATGGCTTCCCGGAGCAATACCTTGCCGAAGCCACGGCCGGCGCGTTATTTCTCGACGTGCTGCGCAATGAACAAGACCTGGACTGGACCTTCCTTTCGCCTTCTGCGGAGTTCGTCGAAACCGAGCGTACCGGCCGGTTCCGTATCGGCGAGGATCACTTGCTGTTCGATGAGTCCGGGCGCAGCTGGATCAGCTTCGCCGATTACGCCATCGCCATGATCGATGAAGTGGAAAGCCCGCAGTTCCCGCGCGCCCGCTTTACCGTCGGCTACTGATCCGGCGCCTCGTGCCCCCGGTGGGAGCGAGACCGCTCCCACACCCGGCTGTTCAGGCGTGAACTCTCACCCAGACGCTGACCAGTAGCGTCGCGGCCATCAGCCAGGCCACTGTCGCCACGGCCAGCGAAGCTTCCAGGCGCATGCGATCGACCATCACATACAGCGTGCCCAGGTATACCAGGTACGGAATGACCGACCACATGCCGAACACGATGGTGGTCTTCAGGTCGTCCACCGAGCGACCCTTGCCGACAATGTAGTGAGCGATGAGGGCAAAGGTGGGGAACAACGGCACCAGCCCGGCGATGTAATAGTTCCTGGTCTTGGCGAGCATCGCCAGGATGACCACGACCGCCGCACCCAGCGCCGCCTTGAAAATCAGGTCCACCGTTTCATCACCCCAGGTTAATGGCTCAGGCCGTATTTCTTGACTTTGTCGAACAGCGTGGTCTTGGCCATGCCCAGCTCCTGGCTGGCCTGGGTCAGGTTGCCACCGCTGCGTTGCAGGGCGTCCGCCAGCAGGTTGCGCTCGAAGGCTTCCACCGCTTCGGCGAAGGCCAGCCCCTGGCCGCCACTGGCTCCGGGTTTCTTGAAGGCCGGCAGGCCCAGGGCGAAGCGCTCGGCGACGTTACGCAGTTCTCGCACATTGCCCGGCCAGTCGTGGCTCATCAGGTTCGACAGGGTCTGGTTATCCAGCTCCGGCGGCGTACGGTCGAAGCGCAGGGACGACTGCTGGAGGAAATGTTCGAACAACTGGAGGATGTCTTCACGTCGTTCCCGCAGGGGGGGCAGTTCAAGGGTCACCACGTTGAGACGGTAATACAGGTCGCTGCGAAACTGCCCGGCGCGCCCCATTTCATCCAGGTCGGACTTGGTGGCGGCGATCACCCGGCAATCCACGGCCACGCTCTGGTTCGATCCCAGGCGTTCCAGGGTGCGCTCCTGCAATACCCGCAGCAGCTTGATCTGCAAGGGCAGGGGCATGCTCTCCACTTCATCGAGAAACAGTGTGCCGCCGTCGGCGTGCTCGATCTTGCCGATCCGACGCTTGCCGGCCCCGGTGAACGCGTTGGCCTCGTGGCCGAAAATCTCGCTTTCGAACAGGTTTTCCGGCAGGCCCCCGCAATTCAGCGCAACGAACTGTTTGTCGTGGCGGCGGCTGAAATCATGCAGGCAACGGGCGACCAGTTCCTTGCCGGTGCCGGTTTCGCCTTCGATCAGGACGTTGGCCGAGGTGTCGGCAACGTTGGCGATCAGCTCCCGCAAGTGCTGCATGGCCGGGGAGCGGCCGATGATCCGACCTTCCAGGGAGTCGCGTTCGGCCAATTGCCGGCGCAGGGAGGAGACCTCCCGGGCCAGGCTGCGCTGCTCCAGGGCGCGGCGGGCGACATCCACCAGGCGTTCGGGGGAGAAGGGTTTCTCCATGAAGTCGTAGGCGCCTTTCTGCATGGCGCCCACCGCCATGGAGATGTCGCCATGGCCGGTAATCAGTACCACCGGCAGGCTGCGGTCCCGCGCCTTGAGACGGGTCAGCAGTTCCAGTCCATCGATGCCCGGCAGGCGGATGTCACTGATGACGATGCCGGCAAAATCATCGCCGACCCGCTCCAGGGCCTCTTCGGCGCTGCCCACGCCGATGCAGGGAATGTCTTCCAGGGCCAGGGCCTGCTGGCAGCCCAGCAGGACATGGGGATCGTCCTCGACGATCAGTACGCTCAGGTCGTTGTTCATAGCGGCTCGGCAGGTGAAAGGCTTACCAACGGTAAACTGAGGACGAAGGTGGTGCCACCGTCATCGGGGTGCTCGACTTCCAGGTGACCGCCCGCAGCGGCGGCCAGGCTCGCCGAGAGGGTCAGGCCCAGGCCAAGGCCCTGCTCGCCGGGTTTGGTGGTGAAGAAAGGTTCGAACAGATGCTTGCGTGCCTGCGGATCGATGCCGTGGCCATTGTCCCGCACCCGCAGGCGATACTTGCCCTCCAGGGCTTCGCCTTCAAGCCACAGTCGAGGCTCGGCCTGCGCCTGCATGGCATCCAGGGCATTGCCCACCAGGTTCCCGAGGATCTGCTCCAGGCGTGTCTGGTCGATCTGTACCTGCACGTTATCGAAATCGGCCTGCACCTTCACGTTCAGGTTCTCAAGGCGGGCGCCCAGCAGTTGCAAGGCGGCCTCGACGGCCTTGCCGAGGCTGGCCCGGCCCTGGTCGTCCCCACGTCGGGCGAAGGAGCGCAGGCTGGCGGTGATCCGGCCCATGCGGTCGATCAGTTCATTGATGGTCTTGAGATTGGCATTGGCGATATCCAGCTGGCCACGCTCCAGGAAGCGCACGGTATTGCCGGACAGGGTGCGCAGGGCCGCCAGTGGCTGGTTGAGTTCGTGGGCGATGCTGGTGGACATCTGGCCGATAGCCGCCAGTTTTCCCGCCTGGACCAGTTCATCCTGGGCGCGACGCAGGGTCTCTTCGGCCTGGCGGCGTTCGCGGATCTGGTTCTTGAGGCGTTCATTGCTGGCCCGCAGGTCGCTGGTGCGTTCGGTAATCCGCCGTTCGAGCTGGTTGTTGGCTTCCTGCAGGGCCTCGCGGGCGGCGAGGCGGGTGGCGATAACCTTGCGTCGCTCGTTCCAGGCGATCAGCAGGAACGCCACCAGGGCGAACGCCACCGCTACCAGGATGCCTTGGTTGACGGCCTGTCGGCGCAGGTCCTCAAGCGGCGTCAACAAGGTGAAATTCCACGGTGTATCGCTCAGGGGGCGGGTCTGGGAGAGGTAGCTGATGGCTTGTTTGTCGGGCGCCACCTGGGTGTTGGCGGGGAAGGTCAGTTTTTCCATGCCTTCGGTTAGCCGCTCCCGGTCCAGAGGCACCAGTTCGTTCAGCGGGAACCAGTAGTATTGAAGGCTGCGGGCCAGGCGTTCCTTGGTTTCGTCGCTCAGCGGTCGTACCGACTTGAGCCGTCGTGCCGGATCGCTGGAGAGAATGATGACGCCATTCTCGTCACTGACGAACGCCTCCAGGCGGGCCCGTTGCCAGCGTTCTTCGAGGGCTTCGAGGCGCACCTTGACCACGGCGACGCCGATGATCTTGCCTTGTTGCTCCAGGCCATGGGCCAGGTAATAGCCGGGCTCGCCGTTCGTACTGCCGATGCCATAGAAGCGGCCCGGTTGACCACGCACGGCGTTCTGGAAATAGGCCCGGAAAGACAGGTCTTCGCCCAGGTAACTGTCGACATCGCGCCAGTTGCTGGTGGCCATGACCCGACCGGTGGTGTCCATGACGTAGATGGCCCGGCTGCGGCTGCGTCGGTTCAGGCCTTCGAGGTATTCGTTGACGGTCTTGCGATGCTCGGGTGTCGGGTCGTCGAGCAGTTGCGAGACGCTGGATTCAAGCTCCAGCAGGCTGGGCAGGTAGGTGTACTTGCTGATCTCGCTCTCTACTGCGCGGGCATGCAGCTCCAGCTGGCGCTCGCCGTTCTCGGCCAGGCCACGGATGCCGTAGTGCTCGCTGATCCAGAAACCGAGATAACCCAGGCCGATCGTCAGGGCGATGATCAGCGGTGGCAGCAACAGGTGGCGGATCAGGCGAGGTTTCACGGCGAGTGATGGCGGCGCGGCGCGATAAAGGGTGGGGTCGCATTTCATCACAGAAGCCTTGGGTCAACCACAACACAAATCTACAAGCCAACACTGGATCCTTGTGGGAGCGAGCTTGCTCGCGATGACTGTTTACCGGCCGACAATAATGTTGACTGACAGTCTGCTATCGCGAGCAAGCTCGCTCCCACAGGGGAGAGTGGTGTTGTTTAGTGCTGCAGGATCTTCTCGAGGAAATGCTGCGCACGTTCAGAGCGGGCGCTGATGTCGCCGAAGAATTCTTCCTTCGCGCAATCCTCGATGATCTGGCCCTGGTCCATGAAGATCACCCGGTTCGCCACTTTGCGGGCGAAGCCCATTTCGTGGGTCACGCACATCATGGTCATGCCTTCGTGGGCCAGTTGCACCATCACATCGAGCACTTCGTTGACCATTTCCGGGTCGAGGGCCGAGGTCGGTTCGTCGAACAGCATCACCACCGGGTCCATCGCCAGCGCCCGGGCAATGGCCACGCGCTGTTGCTGGCCGCCGGAAAGCTGGCCCGGATGCTTGTGGGCATGGGCGGAGAGGCCGACCCGTTCAAGCAACTGCAGGCCTTTCTTGGTGGCTTCTTCCTTGCTGCGACCCAGCACCTTGATCTGCGCGATGGTCAGGTTTTCGGTGATGGTCAGGTGCGGGAACAGCTCGAAGTGCTGGAACACCATGCCCACCCGCGAACGCAGTTTCGGCAGGTTGGTCTTCGGATCGGCGATGGACGTGCCGTCGACCACGATGTCGCCTTTCTGGAACGGCTCCAGGGCATTCACGCACTTGATCAGCGTGGATTTGCCCGAGCCCGACGGACCGCACACCACCACGACCTCACCCTTGCTGACCTCGGTGCTGCAATTGGTCAGTACCTGGAAGTCCCCATACCACTTGTTGATGTTCTTGATAGAGATCATACGGCGAACCTTTTTTGCAGACGCTTGACCAGCAGCGAGGCGGCAAAGCTGATTGTGAAGTACACGAGACCTGCGATGATCAGGAACTCATTGGAGCGGCCGATGATGTCGCCACTGGCCCGCGAAGCATTGAGGAAGTCCACCAGGCCGACCGTGTAGACCAGCGAGGTGTCCTGAAACAGGATGATGCTCTGCTGCAGCAGCAGCGGGGTCATCTTGCGAAACGCCTGGGGCAGGATGATCAGGCGCATGGTCTGGCCATAATTCATGCCCAGTGCCTGTGCCGCGCCCATCTGGCCCTTGGGGATCGACTGCACGCCGGCCCGCACGATTTCGCAGAAATACGCCGCCTCGAACATCATGAACGCCACGACGCAGGAGCCGAACGCACCGATCGGGGTGTCCTCGCCGGTGATCCAGCGCAGCACGAATGGCACCGCCAGGTAGAACCAGGTGATCACCAGCAGCAGCGGGATCGAGCGGAAATAGTTGACGTAGGTGCCGGCGATGTTGGAGACCAGCTTGTTGTGGGACAGGCGCATGAGGGCCAGGATCGTTCCCAGAACGATCCCGCCGACCACGCCCAGGGCCATCAGCTTGAGCGTCATCACCATGCCGTTCCACAAGCCGGGAATGGCCGGGACGATGCCCGTGAAATCGAATTCCATCATTTACCCCCTACGGAGATCAGGCCGGGCACTGCCACTTTCTTCTCGACCATGCGCATGAGCAGCATCAGGCTCATGTTCAGGGTGAAGTAGATCAGCGTCGCCAGGGTGAACGCTTCGAACAGGTTGGCGGAGAACTCGGCGGTCTGCTTGGTCTGCGCCAGCAACTCCATGAGGCCGATCAGCGAGGCCACGGAGGAGTTCTTGAAGACGTTGAGGAATTCCGAGGTAAGCGGCGGAATGATGATCCGGTAGGCCTGGGGCAGCAGCACGTTCCAGTAGATCTGCGGCAGCTTGAAGCCCATGGCCCGGGCGGCGGATTCCTGGCCCCGCGGCAGTGCCTGGATACCGGTGCGCACCTGTTCGCAAACCCGGGCGGCGGTGAACAGGCCCAGGCACACGACGACGCTCAGGTAGGCCGAGGTGGTCGGGTTCAGGTCCTGCTTGTACCATTCCTGCAGGTTCTCGGGCAGCAGGTCGGGTATCAGGAAATACCAGATAAACAGCTGAACCAGCAGTGGTACGTTTCGGAAGAGCTCCACGTAGCAAGTGGCGATACCCGACACCAGCCGGTTCGGCACGGTGCGCATCACGCCGAGGATCGAGCCCAGCAGCAGGGCAATGATCCAGGCCGCGACGGCGATGGCAATGGTCCAGCCCAGGCCGGCCACGTACCAGTCGAGATAGATCTCGCTGCCCACGCCGGTGGACTTGAAGAACACGCCCCAGTCCCAGTTGTAATTCATCAGGGTCTCCCCTCAGATCGTTCGATGTACAAATGCCCGCCTGGGGAAGCTCCGTTCCCGTCCAGCCTTGACGGCCGGGCACACGCGTTCGGCTCGATAGCACCGGTTCGAGTGTTTCCTGAAAATTGCCAGCAGGGAGTGACCATCCCCTGAAAGGGCCGGGCCCCTTCAGGAGATAAGGTTAGTCAGAAAATCAGGACTTCTTGTCGTCAGCCGCCTTGTCGGTCGGATTGGCGATCAATGCCTTGAGCTCGTCGCTCATCGGGAAGTTCAGGTTCAGGTTCTTTGGCGGGATGGGCTGGGTGAACCATTTGTCGTAGATCTTGTTGATTTCGCCCGACTTGTAGGTGGCCACGATGGCGTCATCCACGGCCTTTTTGAACGGCGCGTCGCCCTTGCGCATCATGCAGCCATAGATTTCATACGACTGTGGGGTACCGGTCACTTCCCAGTCGCTGGCCTTCTTGGCCTTGGCGGCTTCGCCGGCCAGCAGGGCGTCGTCCATCATGAACGCAACGGCACGGCCCGATTCCAGCATCTGGAAGGACTCGCCGTGGTCCTTGGCGGAGATGACGTTCATGCCCATCTGCTTGTCGGCGTTCATCGCCTTGAGCAGGCGCTCGGAGGTGGTGCCGGCGGTGGTCACGACGTTCTTGCCTTTGAGATCGTCGAAATCCTTGTACTTGGAATCTTTCTTGGAGAGCAGGCGAGTGCCGATCTCGAAGATGCCGACGGAGAAATCAACCTGCTGCTGGCGTTCCACGTTGTTGGTGGTGGAGCCGCACTCCAGGTCCACGGTGCCGTTCTGCACCAGCGGGATACGGGTCTGGGAGGTGACCAGGTTGTACTTGACCTGCAGGTTCGGCATGTCCAGGTCTTTTTTCAGCGCCTCGACGACTTTCAACTGGATGTCGTGGGAGTAGCCGACCGGTTTACCGGAAGCGTCCGCGATGTAGGAAAACGGAATGGAAGCGTCGCGATGCCCGAGCGTGATGACGCCGGACTCTTTGATCTTTTTCAGCGTGCCGGTCAGTTCGGCCGCGAAGACTGGAGTGCTGATCAGAGCGGCAGCAATGGCTGCGCCCAGGAGATGGGGAACGATACGCATCGATGTTTCCTCGACATTGTTTTTTTTATTTCGGCCGGTACGTCGGCCCTGAGTACCTCTGATGTCCGGTAGCTCCTGTTGTGCTGGCACCCGGACAATCGTCTCCACGAGTGTAGAGCATGACTCGTGCCAGGCCAGTGATGTATAGCTAACTTATTGTTTTTAAATGAAATTAATGTTTTGTTTCGGATTTTGTATAGCTTGTTTATCCGGTTAGCCGAATTGACTGTCGGGTCGCGTTCGGAAAACCGAATGCCTTTAACCTGCCCTGAGCTATTGTGGGAGCGAACTTGCTCGCGATAGCGGTGTGTCAATCTCCCCAGGGTGTTGAATGTGCTGGTCTCATCGCGAGCAAGCTCGCTCCCACAGGGGGGCATCGGTGGATGCCGGATAGCAAAAAGCCCCTGAATCGCTGGATTCAGGGGCTTTAGGTTGTGCGCAATATTCGTCAGGCCGCTTCTATCTTGCGGCGGTTGTGTTCGACCTCGTCCAGGTACTGTTGAAGCTTTTGCTGTTCGGCCGCGCTGGTAAACAAGCCCAGTTTGCTGCGGCGCCACAGGATGTCCTGGGCGCTGACGGCCCATTCATCGCTGCACAGGTAGTCGACTTCCCGGGTGTAGAGGCCGCCACCGATGTGTTCGCCCAGGTCTGCCAGGCTGTGCACGCCTTCGAGCATGCGCCAGGTACGGCTGCCATACGTGGTGGCCCAACGGCGGGCGAGCTCGGTCGGTACCCAGTCGAACTTGTCGCGGATCGAAGAGCACAATGCTTGTGGCGTGGTCATGTTTTCGCCACCGGGCAGCGGGTCGACGGCCGTCCAGCTCGGGCGCATCTGGGTGAAATACGGCGCCAGCTGCGCCATGGCCGATTCGGCCAGTTTGCGGTAGGTGGTCAGCTTGCCACCGAATACCGACAGCAGCGGGGCGTCTTCGCCGCCGCCGGACAGCGCCAGGGTGTAGTCCCGGGTGACTGCCGAGGGGTTGTCCGACTCGTCGTTGCATAACGGGCGTACGCCGGAATAGCTGTGCAGGATATCGCTGCGGCTGATCTGCTTCTTGAAGTGGGCGTTGACCACATTCAACAGGTAATCGGTTTCGCCGTCGGTAATCGCTACCTTGGCCGGGTCGCCGGTGTATTCGCGGTCGGTGGTGCCGATCAGGGTGAATTGGTTCAGATAGGGAATGGTGAACACGATTCGTTGGTCTTCGTTCTGAAGAATGTGCGCATGTTCGCCTTCGTAGAGTTTTGGCACGATGACATGGCTACCCTGGATCAGCCGGATGCCATAGGGCGATTCCATTTTCAGGTCGTCGCGGATGAACTTGGCGACCCACGGGCCGGCGGCATTCACCAGTGCCTTGGAACGGATCGAGAACAGGCTGCCGTCGGCACGTTCCAGGTTCAAGTGCCACAGCCCCTTGCTGCGACGAGCGTTCACGCAACGGGTGCGTGTATGGATGTGGGCGCCTTTTTCCCGGGCGGCCATGGCATTGAGCACCACCAGCCGCGCGTCATCGACCCAGCAATCGGAATATTCGAAGCCCTTGGTGATTTCGCTTTTCAACGCGCTGTCGGCGCCGAACTTCAGGCTCCTGGAGCCGGCGAGCTGCTCGCGCTTGCCCAGGTGGTCATAGAGGAACAGGCCGGCGCGGATCATCCACGCCGGACGCAGGTGCGGACGATGGGGCAACACGAAGCGCATCTGCTTGACGATGTGCGGAGCCTTGGTCAGCAACACTTCGCGCTCGGCCAGCGCTTCACGCACCAGGCGGAACTCGTAATGTTCGAGATAGCGCAGGCCGCCATGGATCAGTTTGCTGCTGGCCGACGAAGTGTGGCTGGCCAGGTCGTCCTTTTCGCAAAGGAACACCGAAAGACCGCGACCGGCAGCATCCGCGGCGATCCCCACGCCATTGATGCCGCCACCGATGACGGCGATGTCATAAACTTCGGCGAGAGGGGGCGTAGGCAAGGTAGAAGTGGGCATCGGCTGGCCTCGGGGTCTTTTTGAATATTTGAAATCGAACATTAATGTTCATTTGCGAAAAATACTAGCCCATAAAGACAGCAACAGCCAGCCAACTTCGATTGAAAATACTGATCAAAGGAAGCTGAAAGGAAAATTTTCGAACACGAAGATTGCTTGACGCAGGCAGGAGGTATTTGTGGCGAGGGGATTCATCCCCGTTGGGTTGCGCAGCAACCCTGGATTTGCGCGACTCGGTATACCAGGCAAATTGAGTGACTGTATTGGGATTGCTGCGCAACCCGGCGGGGATGAATCCCCTCGCCACAGAATCCTGTCGCCACAGGGTACCGAGAGGGCGTCAGACCACTTCCAGCCGAATCTTGTGCTGGCTCAGCAATTGCGCCAGGGCCGGCACGGGTTGCTGGTCGGTCACCAGGCAATCGATCAGGCTGATGGGGCCCAGGCGAACCATGGCGTTGCGCCCGAACTTGCTGGAGTCCGCCGCCAGCAGCACCTGCCGGGCGTTGGCGATGATCGCCTGGGAGACGCGCACTTCCTGGTAGTCGAAATCCAGCAGGCTGCCGTCTTCGTCGATACCGCTGATGCCCACCAGGGCGAAGTCCACCTTGAACTGGTTGATGAAGTCGACGCTGGCCTGGCCCACCACGCCACCGTCACGGCGTACGTTGCCGCCGGCGATCAGGACTTCGAAGTCGTCCTTGGCGCTGAGGATCGAGGCCACGTGAAGGTTGTTGGTGATGACCTTGAGATGGTTGTGATTGAGCAGCGCCCGGGCGATGGATTCAGTGGTGGTGCCGATGTTGATGAACAGCGAGGCGTGATCGGGGATCTGGGCGGCGATGGCTTCGGCGATACGTTGCTTCTCGTCGCGCATCTGATCGGCGCGCATGGCGTAGGCGGTGTTTTCCACGCTTGAGTCGTAGGCCGCGCCGCCGTGGTAGCGGCGCAGCAGATTCATTTCCGCCAGTTGATTGATGTCGCGGCGGATGGTCTGCGGAGTCACGACGAATAACTGCGCCATTTCCTCGATACTGACATAGCCGCGCTCGCGGACCAGTTCGAGGATTTGCTGCTGACGGGGAGGCAGATTCATGGGGCTTCCTTTGGGCTGCCATACAAAATTTGCCCATGATGCCGCAGGAATCCACTCCCGGCCAGTTTCAGACCCTCAGGGGCTTATTCGGCGTCTTCGTGGGGCTCCCAATCGCGGGTGCGGCTGACCGCTTTTTTCCAGCCTGCGTAGAGTTTTTCCTTGGCTTGTTCGTCCAGTTGCGGTTCGAATTCGCGCTCGATCATCGCTTTGCCGCGCAGTTCTTCCAGGCTGCCCCAGAAACCGCAGGCCAGGCCGGCCAGGTAGGCAGCGCCCAGGGCGGTGGTTTCGCGCATTTTCGGACGTTCTACCCGGGTTCCCAGGATGTCCGCCTGAAATTGCATCAGGAAGTTGTTCGCCACCGCGCCGCCATCCACGCGCAGCGCTTTGAGACGTTCGCCGGCGTCCTGTTGCATGGCGTCGAGCACATCGCGGGTCTGGTAGGCGATCGACTCCAGTGTCGCGCGAATGATGTGGTCGACCCGCACGCCACGGGTCAGGCCGAACAGCGCACCACGGGCGTAGGGGTCCCAATAGGGAGCGCCCAGGCCGGTGAAGGCCGGCACGAGGTACACGCCGTTGCTGTCCTTGACCTTGTTGGCGAAGTATTCGGTATCGAGGGCGTCATTGATGATCTTCAGCTCATCGCGCAGCCACTGCACGGTGGAGCCGCCGTTGAACACCGCGCCTTCCAGGGCATAGGCCACTTCGCCGCGGGGACCGCAGGCGATGGTGGTGAGCATGCCGTGGCTGGACTTGACGGCCTTGTCGCCGGTGTTCATCAGCAGGAAGCAGCCGGTACCGTAGGTGTTCTTGGCCTGGCCCGGTTCCACGCACATCTGGCCGAAAAGGGCGGCCTGCTGGTCACCGGCGATGCCGCCGATGGCGATGCCGCTCTTGGTGCGGCCATAGATCTGCGACGAGGGCTTTACTTCCGGGAGCATTTCCCGGGGGATGTCCAGGATGTCGAGCATCTTCGCGTCCCACTCCAGCGAGTGGATGTTGAACAGCAGGGTGCGCGAGGCGTTGGTGTAGTCGGTGACATGCACCTTGCCGCCGGTAAATTTCCAGATCAGCCAGCTGTCTACGGTGCCGAACAGCAGTTCACCGTTGCGCGCGCGCTCGCGGCTGCCTTCGACATTGTCCAGGATCCACTTGAGCTTGGTGCCGGAGAAATACGGGTCGGTGACCAGGCCGGTGGTGTCGCTGATGTATTGCTCATGGCCGTCGCGCTTGAGTTGCTGGCAGATTTCGGTGCTGCGCCGGCACTGCCAGACGATGGCGTTGTAGATCGGGCGGCCGGTGGTCTTGTCCCAGACCACCGTGGTTTCACGCTGGTTGGTGATGCCGATGGCGGCCACCTGGTCATGGTGCAGGCCGGCCTGGGCCAGGGCTTCGACCATGACGGCGCTCTGGGTGGCGAAGATCTCCATCGGGTCGTGTTCGACCCAGCCGGGCTGCGGGTAGTGCTGGACGAATTCGCGCTGGGCGGTGCCGACCACATTGGCGTCGCGGTCGAAGATGATCGCTCGGGAGCTGGTCGTACCCTGATCGAGGGCAATGATGTAGTTCTTGTTCTGGATATCGGTCATGTCGATTGCCTTGGGACGTAAATGAGGGATAAAGCCCACGGTGCACAGCATGCGATGCGCACCCACTGTTTCAAGAGGTTCTGGCCTTGCCGTCAATGGCCGGTGTGGCGTCCTTTGTAGCATGGGTGGCGCTGGGCAGATGTCGGGCAATCAGCCCTCGATAAGCCGCGGCGCCCAGGCATGCACCGACAATGGGTGCAAAAATCGGAATCAGGAAGTACGGGATATCACGTCCACCGGTAAGGGAAATTTCACCCCAGCCGGCGAAGAAAGTCATCAGCTTGGGGCCGAAGTCCCGTGCCGGGTTCATCGCGAAGCCGGTCAACGGGCCCATCGAGCTGCCGATCACTGCGATCAGCAGGCCGATCAGCAGTGGTGCCAACGGGCCGCGAGGCAGACCGTTGTTGTCGTCCGTCAGGGACATGATCACCCCCATCAGGATGGCGGTGATGATCGTTTCCACCAGGAAGGCCTGGCCGGTGGACAGCGCCGGGTGCGGGTAGGTGGAAAACACCGAGGCCAGTTCGAGGCTGGTCTGGGTGCCGCGAATCATGTGGCGGGATTGTTCGAAATCGAAGAACAGGTTGCTGTACAGCAGGTAGACCAGGAGCGCGCCGCAAAAGGCGCCGGCGACCTGGCAAACAATATAGAAGGGCAATCTGCGTTTTTCGAAGTCGGTGAAGATGCACAGGGCGATGCTGACGGCGGGGTTCAGGTGCGCGCCGGAAACACCCGCGCTGAGGTAGATCGCCATGCTGACACCGACGCCCCAGATGATGCTGATTTCCCACAGGCCGAAACTGGCACCCGCGACCTTGAGCGCTGCAACACAACCGGTTCCAAAAAAGATCAGCAGGGCGGTTCCGAGGAATTCGGCCAGGCACTGGCTGGAAAGGGACGGCTGTTGTAGATCGACTGTCATGCAAACCTCGGTTTTGTTGTTGTCCGCGCATTCGGTAAGGCTTCGATCGCGCGTTTTTCACCGAGGCAGGATCCCCATCCTGGGCTCGGGGTGTTGCTTGTAGACACACGATATGTCTTTCAGTTTCGAAAAAATATAGACAAGAAACGCTACTGTCAAAGGTCGAAAATGAACCAGCAGTCACTTTTCAACTATCAATGATGTGAATGACCATGGTGCCGATATCTCTCCTATAGCGTGGTGCCGTGCCCCGAAGCCTTTTGGATGCCGATCACTTAGAATCCCGTTCACTCTTTTTTGATTTCTCGTCAGGAGCGGTCATGACCCCCGCATTGGATCTGCTGAAAAAGGTGCGCGCCGATCATCGTATCCACAGTTACGAACATGATCCCAAGGCCGCCTCGTACGGTCTGGAAGCTGCAGAAAAACTGGAACTCGATCCGGCGCAAGTGTTCAAGACGTTATTGGCGGCGAGCGAAAAAGGTGAGCTGTTGGTGGCCGTGGTGCCTGTAGCCGGTAGCCTGGACCTGAAGGCGCTGGCTCATGCCGCGGGTGTGAAGAAAGTCGAGATGGCCGATCCGGCGGCCGCGCAACGCTCCACTGGTTACCTGCTCGGAGGTATCAGCCCCTTGGGGCAGAAAAAACGCCTGCGGACGTTCA
Organism: Pseudomonas sp. NFACC43; assembly: GCF_900119645.1. Taxonomy (NCBI): domain Bacteria; kingdom Pseudomonadati; phylum Pseudomonadota; class Gammaproteobacteria; order Pseudomonadales; family Pseudomonadaceae; genus Pseudomonas; species Pseudomonas sp. NFACC43. The sequence goes on along the minus strand of NZ_FPKK01000010.1, from coordinate 27,499 downwards.
TCGACAGTTCCGCCCAGCCCTTCGCCAGCATCTTTGTCAGCGCGGGACGGCGTGGCCTGGAAGTGGAACTGGCGCCTTCGGTATTGGCCGAACACACCGGGGCGAAGTTCGCGCAGATCGGGCGGGCTTGAAAGAGCCGTTTTCTGCCTTCTCGCGAAGTGGGGCAGCGCGTCCGGCACGATGGGACCTGGATCGTCGGTCCTGTTCTGTCGGGTGAAAAATCCGCCGATCTGTCACTGGATAACCGGTGTCCTCAGCCTTCATGCTGGTGCATCAATAACAAGGAGAAGTGCCATGCAGCTCGCGTTTCATCAAGTCGATGCGTTCAGTGACCGGCCGTTTGGCGGTAACCCGGCGATGGTCTACCGACTCGACGCCTGGCTTGCCGATGACTTGATGCAGAAGATCGCCTCGGAACACAACCTGGCCGAGACGGCTTTTCTGGTACGCGAAGGCCAGCGTTGGCATATCCGTTGGTTTACTCCCACCACTGAAGTGCCCTTATGTGGGCACGCCACCTTGGCCAGTGCCTACGTGTTGTTCGAGATCTATCACGAAACGGTGGAGAGGCTGGACTTTATCTGCAAATCCGGGTCTTTGAGCGTCACTCGCCAAGGGGATCGGCTGTGGCTGGATTTCCCTGCCACCATGCCTGGGGAAGTAGGAGCATCCCTGGCGGTCCAGAGCGCCCTGGGCGTCGAGGCGGTGGATGTGCTGGGCTTCAATGAGCTGTTCGTGGTGCTGGAGTCGGAACAGGCGGTACTCGACTGCAAGCCGGACATGGCGGCCCTGGCGAAATTGCCGTGGCCCGGCGCCATCGTGACCGCACCCGGCAGCCGGCATGACTTCGTCTCACGTTACTTCGCGCCTGCCATTGGCATCAACGAAGACCCGGTGACCGGCTCGACCCATTGCAGCCTGATTCCATACTGGTCCAAGCGTCTGGGCAAGCTAGGGCTGACGGCTTACCAGTGCTCGGCACGGGGCGGGGCGCTGTTCTGCAGGCTGGAGGGCGAGCGCGTGAAGATCGGTGGCAATGCGACGCTGGTAGCCAGCGGGACCCTGATGCTGGGCTGACCACTTTCCATGCGCTTGAGGCGAGGGGGCATTTTCCCTCGCCTCAAAGGCGAACACTTGAACATCAGTTGGCGCTGCTGTATCGGCGCACGCCGCTTTCCACTGGCGGGATATGCGCCGCCGTGCTGCCGGAAGCCTGGAACAGCACCAGGTGTTCAGCCGACACCCGGATGCCGACACTGGCGCCGACCTGATGGTCGGCGTGGCTCGGGAAGATCGATTCCAGCTGTGCTCCCGTCGGCAGTTGGAGGCGATACAGGGTTGAAGCCCCCTGGAATGTCTTGCCGACGATCGTGGCGGTGAGCGGGCTATCGGGGGAGTAGACGATATCGTCCGGCCGCAGCAGTACGTCCACTGCGCAGCCGATGGGCCAGGTGTAGGCTCGATTGCCGCGCAGCACCCCCAGTTCGGTCTGGACCGATTCCGGGCTGTCGAGTTGGCCACGAATGAAATAACCCTGGCCGATGAAACTGGCAACGAACGGCGTCAGCGGTTCGTGATAGAGGTTGTAGGGCGTATCCCACTGCTCGAGTCGACCTTCCTTGAATACACCGACATGGTCGCTCACGGCAAAGGCTTCTTCCTGGTCGTGTGTGACCAGGATCGCGCTGGTACCGCGGGCCTTGAGGATGTCGCGCACCTCATGACTGAGCTTGCGTCGCAGCTCGCCGTCGAGATTGGAGAAAGGTTCGTCGAGCAACAACAGTTGTGGCTCCGGGGCCAACGCACGGGCCAGCGCCACGCGTTGTTGCTGGCCGCCGGAGAGCTCATGGGGCAAGCGCTTGCCCAGGTTCTTCAGGTTGACCAGTTCCAGGAGTTCTTCGACCACGCGTTCCTTGTCCGGATGCTTGCGAATGCCGAAGGCAATGTTCTCGGCCACGCTCAGGTGAGGGAACAGTGCGTAATCCTGGAACACCATGCCGATGCGGCGTTTTTCCGGGGCGAGGGTGAAGCCGGCGCGGGAAATAATTTGCCCGTCCAGTTGGATCTCCCCTGCATGCACCGGTTCGAAACCGGCTATGGCCCGCAGCGTCGTGGTCTTGCCGCACCCGGAGGAGCCGAGCAGGCAACCGATATCGCCGGCATTGAGGTGCAGGTTGAGGTTTTGCACGACCCGCTGGTTCTGGTAACCACAGGCCAGGTCATGCAGGTTCAGGAGCAGGGGATGGCTCATGCGTGGTGGTACGCCGGCTCGACGAGAAACTCCAGCAGGGCCTTCTGCGCATGGAGACGGTTCTCTGCCTGGTCCCACGCTACCGCCCGTGGGTCTTGCAGGACATCGAAGCTGATCTCCTCGCCGCGGTGAGCGGGCAGGCAATGCATGAACAGCACTTCAGGTGTCGCCAGGTCGAGCAGCGCCCGGGTGACCTGGAACGGCGCGAAATCCTTGAGTCGCTTGGCGGTTTCTTCTTCCTGGCCCATGGAGGTCCAGACGTCGGTGCTCACCAGGTGCGCGCCGGGCACTGCCAGTTTCGGATCGCGGACGATGGTGACACGGTCCCCGGCCCTGGCCACCAGTTCAGGGTTGGGGTCGTAGCCTTCGGGACAGGCAATGCGCAGCTGGAAGTCGAGTTGCATCGACGCTTCTATATAGCTGTTGCACATGTTGTTGCCATCACCGACCCAGGCGACGGTCTTGCCCTGGATCGAGCCACGGTGTTCGAGGAACGTCTGCATGTCGGCCAGCAACTGGCAGGGGTGCAGGTCGTCGGACAGGCCGTTGATCACCGGTACGCGGGAGTGGGCCGCAAACTCGGTCAGGGTGCTGTGGGCAAAGGTTCGGATCATCACGACATCGAGCATGCTGGACATGACGATGGCGCAGTCGCTGATCGGCTCGCCGCGGCCCAGCTGGGTGTCGCGGGGCGACAGGAAGATCGCCTGGCCGCCGAGCTGGATCATGCCGGCTTCGAACGAAATGCGGGTGCGGGTCGACGACTTCTCGAAGATCATCCCCAGCACGCGGTTTTTCAAGGGCTCGAACAGTACACCGCGGTTACGCAGGTCCTTGAGCTCCACGCCTCGACGGATCACGCCGAGCAACTCATCGGTCGTGAAGTCCATCAGGGAGAGAAAGTGCCTTGCGCTCATCATTGACTACCTTTTTGTAACTGACCGCAGATGCTCAAAGCCTTGTTTAACGAAAAAACGGGCGAGACCTGCGGCAAAAGCCGCACGGGGCGACGAAAATAGGGGAAGGCGCGATATTGACATTAAATGTCGCGTATTACCAATAGTGCCCTGGTTTTTAGGGGAATTCAGCGAGGCCGGCGTACGAATACGGAGGCGATTCGAGGCCGGTTTCCTGACAGCGGCGATCCCTTTGTACACTGGCGGTATACGGCTTGGCAATCAAGCAGGGCGGGGGCGAGGTCGTTGGTGGATGGTTTGCGCTCGCGTTTGAGGATCTGCCTGTCAGTTGTCGGATGTGAGCATTTCCTAAAGCAGGGGGCTGGGTTATAAAAGACCTCTTAGAGGCAGGAGCGTCGAAATGGATTCGAAAGAGCAACAACTGATGGAATTGCTGGGGCTGACGGCACGCTCCCTGACGCACCTTACCGCCTCGATGACGTCCATGTCGTTCGAGTTGTTGCGCAGCGACGATGAAGTCATCAAGGCCGCCGGACGGCGCATGATCGATCGCATGGCCACCATCAGCGGAGGGCTCGACGAGCATTGGCGTCTGATCGGCGAGCTGACCGGCGTGCCGATGGCCCAGGAACAGGTGGAGACTGTCGAGGAGATCCAGCTGCTGGCGCCTCCTGTGGAGCAGCCCTGACGCCAACTTCATCGGCAAGCCTGATGCCCGGCAATTCACAGGACGAACGTCGCTGGCGCGGTGACGGTCCAGGCGCCATAGTTTTGTTCCCGCGGCCAAAAGTGCCCGCCACGAATAAAACAGAGACTGGCCATGACCAAGACTCTTCATCACCGTGCGTGCCATCTGTGTGAAGCCATCTGTGGCTTGACCCTGGAAACCACCGAAACCGAAGGCCAGGGCCTGGCGATCACCTCGATCAAGGGCGATTCGCTGGACAGCTTCAGCCGGGGGCATATCTGCCCCAAGGCAGTGGCCTTGCAGGATATCCAGAACGATCCGGACCGACTGCGCCAACCCATGCAGCGGGTGGGCAGTCAATGGCAGCCCATTGCCTGGGAAGACGCCTTCGCGCTGGTAGCCGAACGCCTGGCGGACATCCAGGCGCGTCACGGCCAGAATGCGGTGGCGGTCTATCAGGGCAACCCCAGCGTGCACAACTACGGGCTGATGACCCACAGCAATTATTTCCTGGGTCTGCTCAAGACCCGCAGCCGTTTCTCTGCGACCTCCGTGGACCAGTTGCCCCATCACCTGACCAGCCACCTGATGTACGGTCATGGCCTGCTGCTGCCGATCCCGGACATCGATCACACCGACTTCATGCTGATCCTGGGCGGCAATCCTCTGGCATCCAATGGCAGCATCATGACCGTGCCAGACGTGGAAAAACGCCTCAAGGCGATCCAGGCCCGCGGCGGCAAAGTGGTGGTGGTCGATCCGCGTCGTAGCGAAACGGCCGCCATCGCGAGCCAGCACCTCTTCGTGCGCCCAGGCGGTGATGCCGCGCTGTTGTTCGGCATGCTCAATACCCTGTTCAGCGAAGGCCTGACCCGTGATAGTCATTTGCCGGTGGATGGGCTGCAAGAGGTGCGCCAGGCTGTGGCCGCCTTCACGGCCGAGGCCATGAGCCCGCTGTGTGCGGTGCCCGCAACGCAGATCCGTCAGTTGGCCCGAGACTTCGCCGCGGCCCCGTCGGCTGTCTGCTACGGGCGGATGGGCGTTTCGACCCAGGCATTCGGTACGCTGTGCCACTGGCTGATCCAGGTGATCAACCTGGTGACCGGTAACCTGGACCGAGTGGGGGGCGCCTTGTGCACCGAACCGGCGGTGGACCTGGTCGCCACCACTTCGGGTGGACATTTCAACCGCTGGCAAAGCCGTGTGTCCGGGCGTCCCGAGTATGCCGGGGAGTTGCCGGTATCGACCCTGGCCGAGGAAATGCTCACCGAGGGTGAAGGACAGATTCGCGCCCTGGTGACGGTGGCCGGCAACCCGGTGCTGTCGACGCCCAACGGGCGACAGCTGGAACAGGCGCTGGACGGTCTGGAGTTCATGGTCAGCGTGGACCTGTACATCAACGAAACCACCCGCTACGCCGACCTGATCCTGCCTTCGACGTCGGCGCTGGAAAATGACCACTATGACACCACGTTCAACCTGTTCGCGGTGCGCAACGTGACCCGTTTCAACCGGGCCATCCTGCCCAAGCCGGAAGGGGCGCTGCACGATTGGGAGATCTTTGTCGGCCTGGCCAAGGCCTTCGCCGCCAGGACCGGCAAGGAGCTCAAGCCCACCATGCCGCCCGCGCAGATGATCGATTTCGGTTTGCGGGCAGGGCCTTATGGAGATGCCTCGTCACACAAACTGTCCCTGGCGACCCTGTTCGACCATCCGCACGGCCTTGACCTCGGTGCGCTCAAGCCCAACCTGGCGTCGCGATTGAAAACCGAAAACCAGCGGATACAGGCTGCTCCCGCCGTGATCCTCGCCGATATCGGGCGGTTCGCCGCGATTCAGGCCCCTCAGCCAGACGAATTGCTGATGATCGGTCGTCGACACGTTCGCAGCAACAATTCCTGGATGCATAATTTCCATCGGCTGGTGAAAGGCAAGTCGCGTCATCACTTGCTGATGCATCCCGACGACCTGGCCAGTCGTGGGCTGGACGATGGGCAGCGAGTGAAGGTCAGCTCGCGGGTGGGCGTGATTGAAGTCGAAGTGCAGGGTTGCTCCGACATGATGAAAGGCGTTGTCAGCCTGCCCCATGGCTGGGGACACGCCCGGCCGGGGGTGCAGATGAGTATCGCCAGTGGGCAACCCGGCTCCAGTGCCAATGACCTGACCGATGAGTGCCAGCTCGATGAATTGTCCGGCAACGCGGCCCTCAACGGTGTGCCTGTGAAGGTGGCGGCTGCGTGAATTTGTCTCTAGCGTAGACCGAGCACCTTGCTCGGGTTTCCGTTACAATGCGCCACCGTGTCGACGACTTGAGTCGCGAAGTTTAAGCCGAGGTGCTCCATGGATATCATCGAAACCATCAAAGAACAGATTGCCAACAACACCGTGCTGCTCTACATGAAAGGCTCGCCGAATGCGCCACAGTGCGGTTTCTCGGCCAAGGCTGCTCAGGCCGTGATGGGATGTGGCGAGAAGTTTGCCTATGTCGACATCCTGCAGAACCCGGAAATCCGCGCCAACCTGCCCAAGTACGCCAACTGGCCAACCTTTCCACAACTGTGGGTTGCCGGTGAGCTGATCGGTGGCAGTGACATCATGGTTGAAATGGCTGCTGACGGCTCCCTGCAGAGCACCATCAAGGAAGCAGTCGCCAACGCGACCAAGAAGACCGAGGCCTGATCCAAGGGCGTCGGTTCACCGCACCGGTTGTGGTAAGCGCCAAACCTTGTGGGGCGAGCCTGCTCCCTCCAGGGTGGATGTCGGTACTGCCTGAAATCCCGGCAACAAAAAGCCCCGCCTCTCACAAGAGGGCGGGGCTTTTTGTTGGTTCGCGTTTGCCGGAGGTTATTCGTCGCCCATCTGCGATTGCAGGTAATTCTCCAGGCCCACTTTGTCGATCAGGCCCAGCTGGGTTTCCAGCCAGTCGATATGCTCTTCCTCGGACTCGAGAATGTCTTCAAGCAGTTCGCGGCTGCCGAAGTCGCCAACGCTTTCGCAGTGGGCGATGGCGGCCTTCAGGTCGGCATGCCCGGTGCGTTCGATACGCAGGTCGCATTCGAGCATTTCGCGGGTGTGTTCGCCGATGTGCAGCTTGCCCAGGTCCTGGACGTTGGGCAGGCCTTCCAGGAACAGGATGCGCTTGATCAGCTTGTCCGCGTGTTTCATCTCGTCGATGGACTCGTGGTACTCGTGCTTGCCCAGCTTGTTCAGGCCCCAATCTTCATACATGCGTGCGTGCAGGAAGTATTGATTGATTGCGACCAGCTCATTGGCAAGGATCTTGTTGAGATGCTGGATGACTGTGATGTCGCCTTTCATGGTGAGGCCTGCCTGTAAAATAGCTGTGTATGAGGCAGAGTTTGAGCCGCGCATTTCCGGGTGTCAAACCTAAGTTATTGAATAATAAATGAAAATTAATCGGAATAAGAATGTTTGTGTTCCGCGTCTGGAAGCTAAGCGTTTGATTTACAGGCATAAAAAAACCGGACATTGAGTCCGGTTCCTTGAAAAGCGGTGTTTACGCGGCGGTAAATTCTACAGGGTAGGGGATCGATGCCTGGGCCGTTTGTACTTTGGCGAGGGTTTCACGAACCACTTCCTTGGCCAGGCATGCGCATTTGCCGCATTGGCTGGCTACGCCGGTGGCCTGGCGGACTTCACGATAGCTGCAGCAACCTTCATAGATCGCTTCGCGGATTTGTCCGTCGGTGACGCCAGTGCAGAGGCAAACATACATAAGTAAGAACCGTCGCGGGTTGTGGCTTAAGTGAGACGGATCTTAATGTTAACGAGAATGATTGTCAAAGTGGTTTCTCGACGCTTCCAGGTCAGAGAGATGCCGGGCTGACGAACGGCTTTCCAAGTCGGGCTGTCGATTTTTCGATATCACCAAAAACCGTTGAGAAGAGCTCAAATGGGCGGTGTATGATGGTCGGTCCTTGCGAAGCGGGTTCGTGTCACAGGGCTGTCGCCTGAGGGTGGCAGGCTGGCGCGGACCTGAGTTTTTCACGTTACTACACCAGGAGATATACAATGAGCGTACTCGTAGGCAAGCAAGCCCCTGACTTCACTGTTCCTGCCGTTCTCGGCAATGGCGAGATCGTCGACAGCTTCACCCTGTCGTCGGCCATCAAAGGCAAATACGGCCTGGTGTTCTTCTACCCGCTGGACTTCACCTTCGTCTGCCCATCCGAGCTGATCGCCCTGGACCACCGCATGGACGACTTCAAGGCTCGCAACGTGGAAGTGATCGCTGTTTCCATCGACTCGCACTTCACTCACAACGCATGGCGTAACACGCCGATCAACGGCGGCGGCATCGGCCCGGTGAAATACACCATGGCTGCCGACATGAAGCACGAAATCGCCAAGGCCTATGATGTCGAGTCCGAAGGCGGCGTGGCTTTCCGTGGCGCGTTCCTGATCGACGACAAAGGCGTGGTCCGTTCGCAGATCGTCAACGACCTGCCGCTGGGTCGTAACATGGAAGAGCTGATCCGTCTGGTCGACGCTCTGCAATTCCACGAAGAGCACGGCGAAGTCTGCCCGGCCAACTGGAAAAAAGGCGACAAAGGCATGACCGCTTCCCCGGAAGGTGTTGCTGCCTACCTGGGCGAGCACGGCGACAAGCTGTAAGCGAATCAGGCATAAAAAAACCGGCCCTTGGTGGCCGGTTTTTTTATGGGTATTTCAAGCCGGATCATCGGCTGAAACACAGAGCTGGGTTGACTCTACTCTCTAGTCGTCGAAATCCTGCCAGCCGCCCAGCTCTTTCCACCGGTTGACGATGCCGCAGAACAGCTCGGCGGTCTTCTCGGTGTCGTAGCGGGCCGAGTGCGCCTCACGACCATCGAAATCGATGTCGGCCGCCTGACAGGCCTTGGCCAGGACGGTCTGGCCGTATGCCAGGCCCGCCAGGGTTGCAGTGTCGAAGCTGGAAAAGGGGTGGAACGGATTGCGCTTCATGTCCAGGCGGGCAACGGCTGCGTTGAGGAAACCCAGATCGAAGCTGCTGTTATGACCCACCAGGATCGCGCGCTTGCAACCATTGGCCTTGAGCGCCTTGCGGACGCCACGGAAGATGTCGGTCAGGGCTGTTTCTTCGCTCACCGCCATGCGCAACGGATGGTCGAGCTTGATCCCGGTGAACTCCAGGGCCGCCGCTTCGATGTTGGCGCCTTCGAACGGTTCGACACGGAAGAAATAGGTGTGGTCAGGGAACACGAACCCTTTTTCGTCCATGCCGATGGTGGTCGCGGCGATTTCCAGCAGCGCATCGGTGGCGGAGTTGAAACCGCCGGTCTCTACGTCAACGACGACAGGCAGATAGCCCCGGAACCGTGCAGCCATGGGGTGACGGATGCCGCCAGAACCACCGTTGCCGTCCAGTTCGTCGTCGAAATGCTCTTCACTCACGGTGTTTCCTCCAGCAGGCGCCAGCGCAGTTTTTCACCGGCGCGCAGCGGGATGACAGTCTGCTCGCCGAAGGGCAGGCTGGCGGGGGCGGTCCACTCGTCGCGGACCAGCGTAATACGATCGGTGTTCACCGGCAGGCCATAGAACCGAGGGCCGTGGAGGCTGGCGAAGCCTTCGAGCCTGTCCAGCGCATTACGCTGTTCGAACGCCTCGGCATACATTTCGATGGCGGCGTAGGCCGTGTAGCAGCCGGCGCAACCGCAAGCGGCTTCCTTGGCGTGACGGGCGTGGGGCGCCGAATCCGTGCCGAGGAAAAACTTGGCGCTGCCACTGGTGGCGGCGTCGAGCAAGGCCTCCTGGTGGGTGTTGCGCTTGAGGATCGGCAGGCAATAGAAATGCGGCCGGATCCCGCCTACCAGCATGTGGTTGCGGTTGTACAACAGGTGATGCGCCGTGATGGTGGCGCCGACGTTGGCCGGCGCTTCCTTGACGAATTGCACGGCATCGGCGGTGGTAATGTGCTCGAACACCACCTTGAGAGTCGGGAAGCGCTCCACGACGCGGCGCATATGCTCGTCGATGAAGATTTTCTCGCGATCGAACACGTCGACATCACCGCGGGTGACTTCTCCGTGGATCAGCAACGGCATCCCGACTTCGGCCATGGCCTCCAGCACCGGGAAGATCCTGTCGATGCTGGTGACGCCGGAATCCGAGTTCGTCGTGGCGCCAGCCGGGTACAACTTGGCGGCATGGACGAAGCCGCTGGCCTTGGCGTCGCGGATTTCCTCGGGCTGGGTACGGTCGGTGAGGTAAAGCACCATCAGCGGTTCGAAGCGGCTGCCGGCCGGCCGCGCGGCCAGGATGCGCTGGCGATAACCATCGGCCTCGGCGGCGTTGCGTACAGGCGGAACCAGGTTGGGCATGATGATTGCGCGCCCGAAGGTACGCGCCACATCGGCGACGGTATGGGTCAACACAGCACCATCGCGAAGATGAATATGCCAGTCGTCGGGACGCAGCAGGGTCAGGCGGTCGGACATTGAGGGGCTTCCAGGCGGGTCAAACTCTGGGGAATGCTACCGGAAAAGACTGTTGCAGGCATCCGCTATCAAGTTTTGCCGCAAGTTACCGATAGCCCCTTCAGGTATGTCCCTGATCCGGGACAATGCCCCGGACCGGCGTCACGCCTCGGCGTGTATCGATTTTTGTATAAAGCCAGTGGAGCCTCCCGTGCGCCAGCGTTATCTAGCCTTGCTCAGTGTGTTTGCCAGCCTTCCCGCCATGGCGCTCACTTTCCAGACCCGTCTGGAGAGCATTGAGTGGACGGTCGAAGGCGACAAGTTCGAGTGTCGGCTGAGCCAGCCGATCACCGATTTCGGCAGTGGCGAGTTCGTGCGACGCGCGGGTGAGCAGGCGACGTTCCGGCTCAAGGCCTATAACCCGATGCTCGGCGGTGGCTCCGCGACCTTGCTGGCCGCCGCGGCGCCGTGGCAGCCGGGACGAGGCGATATCAACCTGGGTTCGGTCAGGCTCGGCAGTGGCGATGTGCTGTTCAACAGCTCCCAGGTCCAGGCGGGCCGTTTGATCAGCGGGTTGATGGAGGGGCGCAGCCCGGTGGTGCGACGCAATACCGAGGATGGCCGGGTCTCGGAGGTGCGACTGCTGCCCGTGCGCTTCAGCAAGGCCTTCAACGACTATCAAGGCTGCGTGGCGAAGCTGCTGCCCAAGAACTTCGAGCAGATCAAGCAGACCCAGATTGCCTTCCCTGGGGAAGGGATCGAACTCGACGCCCGGGCCAAGGCCCAGTTGCAAGTGATGCTCGACTTCATCAAGGCTGACCCGAGCGTCAATCACGTCGAGCTGGATGGCCATTCCGATAACAGCGGCAACCGTTTGACCAACCGTGAACTGTCCCGTCGCCGGGCATTGGCGGTCATGGACTTCTTCAAGGCCAATGGTTTCCAGGAGTCGCAGATCACCTTGCGTTTCCATGGCGAGCGTTATCCCCTGGTGGCGAACACCAACGCGGCCAACCGGGCCAGGAACCGTCGGGTGGTGGTGCAGTTGTCGCGTGTCGAGCCCACCGAAGCACCGGCACCGGCACCGCAACCGGCAACCCCGCCGTCACCACCCGCCGCGGCTCCGGCCAGGGCGCCTGCGCCCGCTCCGGCACCTGCCTCGGCTCCAGGCAAGCCTGTGGCGACCACGGCGGCGCGGACATCCTGAAGGGCTGATCGTCGCGCGCTCGACATAATCTGTCGCTTCGTCGTCATAAGCTGTCGCGCCTCTGTAAATTATCCGCGCCGGACGTTAGACTTCACGGCTTTCCGTACAACCCGTGGAGTGATGGCATGGCGGACGTAAACAAGGTCGTTCTGGCGTATTCCGGCGGCCTGGACACTTCGGTGATCCTCAAGTGGCTGCAGGACACTTATAACTGCGAAGTGGTGACCTTCACCGCTGACCTGGGGCAGGGCGAAGAAGTCGAACCTGCACGCGCCAAGGCTCAGGCCATGGGCGTCAAAGAGATCTACATCGATGACCTGCGCGAAGAGTTTGTCCGCGACTTCGTGTTCCCGATGTTCCGCGCCAATACCGTCTACGAAGGCGAGTACCTGCTGGGTACCTCCATTGCTCGTCCGCTGATTGCCAAGCGCCTGATCGAAATCGCCAACGAAACCGGTGCCGACGCCATTTCCCACGGCGCCACCGGCAAAGGCAACGACCAGGTACGTTTCGAACTGGGTGCCTATGCCCTCAAGCCTGGCGTGAAAGTCATCGCCCCATGGCGCGAGTGGGACTTGCTGTCCCGTGAAAAACTGATGGACTACGCCGAGAAGCACGGGATTCCGATCGAGCGCCACGGCAAGAAGAAATCCCCGTATTCGATGGATGCCAACCTGCTGCACATCTCCTATGAGGGCGGCGTGCTGGAAGACACCTGGACCGAACACGAAGAAGACATGTGGCGCTGGACCGTTTCCCCGGAAAAGGCTCCCGATACCCCGCAGTATCTGGAACTGACCTATCGCAACGGTGACATCGTCGCGCTGGACGGCGTGGAAATGAGCCCGGCCACTGTGCTGGCGACCTTGAACCGTATCGGTGGCGCACACGGTATCGGTCGTCTCGATATCGTCGAGAACCGCTACGTGGGCATGAAGTCCCGTGGTTGCTACGAAACCCCGGGCGGCACCATCATGCTGCGTGCTCACCGGGCGATCGAATCGATTACCCTGGACCGCGAAGTGGCTCATCTTAAGGACGAGCTGATGGCCAAGTATGCCAGCCTGATCTACACCGGCTACTGGTGGAGCCCGGAGCGTCTGATGCTGCAGCAGATGATCGACGCTTCCCAGGTCAACGTGAACGGTGTCGTACGCTTGAAGCTGTACAAGGGCAATGTGATCGTCACCGGGCGCAAGTCTGACGACTCGCTGTTCGATGCCAATATCGCGACGTTCGAAGAAGACGGTGGTGCCTACAACCAGGCCGACGCGGCCGGCTTCATCAAGCTCAACGCCCTGCGCATGCGCATTGCGGCGAACAAGGGTCGCAAGCTGTTCTGATCCCGATCAAAAAAAGAGGCCTGCCATGTGCAGGCCTTTTTTTTGCCCATATCTTGCTGGTTGCTCGCGTTCTCGTCGCGGTACGGTCCTCGTGTCGCTTACCCATCCGGCCCATCCAGGGGGACCTGCGCCTCATCGCGGCTGTAAATGATATACACGGTGATTTCACCGGGCCTTGCGGCCCGCTTGGGACCTTTGGATCGAGTGACCTCGCACAGAGGCTCCGGGAGTCCGGACACGAAAAGGACCCCTCGTCGTGGAGCGGGCCCTTCCCGATGCAGATGTATCAGCCAACCCCTGACCTTGCGAGGGCGATGCAATACGCGTTTATGTCTACGGGTTGCGTCATCCATGGTCTTGACGAAGTGCTTGTTCTTGCGAAAGTCCGAGGGAGAGTACAACGAGCGATAGTTGAAGTTGAGCGTCACGAAGAAGAGCAATAGTAGATAGAAGGGGAAGCTGATCAGGAACCACAGGTAATACTCTCGATCCTGGTCACCCAGGAACGGCAATGAAATGGCCGCGGAGGTTTCGGATAAAGTCGCAAATATGGCAATCAGGGTCATCGGGTTGGTTATTGTCTTCAGAGGTTTGTTCATGGTGGATGCTCATATGTTGTTCGGGCTCGATAATGAATGTTGAGTGAAGTTTTATTGGGTTTGAAGTTCATGTGGGAGTGACTGGAAGACCTGTGTCTGATGTATTTTCTGGATTAACTTTGGCTGGTCTTCTTATATAAATCCAGGCGTCTTGATGCGCAATGCGCGCTGTTTTATTGGCAAATAATTCAGTTACTTTTTATGAGCGGAAGGCTTCAATTTCTGTGTGGCGACGTGCTTTTAACAAGTAAAAGCCGTGCTGTTCATGGGGTTGCTACGCTGTCAGAAAAGCGTTCTGCTCTTGCTGGACAAATTCATGGCACATTATTTCCAGGCTAATTTGTAGGAATTTTCTGTATTGCTTGTAGGTTGCGTCTTTCGGTGTGAGCGGTCAGGGGGGGCAGCATGCCAAGGTAGAAATGACTAGGCTATTGTGCGTGCTCTAAAAATTCGAACAGCGAAGTTGGATTTGCCCATGAATAAAGTGCTGATCGTGGATGATCATCCCGTCATTCGTCTTGCTGTACGTTTGCTGATGGAGCGTCATGGATATGAAGTTGTTGCCGAAACGGATAATGGCGTCGATGCGTTACAACTTGCCCGGGAACTGTCACCGGATATCGTTATCCTGGATATCGGTATTCCGAAACTGGATGGGTTGGAGGTTATCGCGCGACTGACCTCCAACCCATCGCCATTGAAAGTGCTGGTATTGACCTCCCAATCGCCGGGGCATTTTTCCATGCGTTGCATGCAGACGGGCGCCGCCGGTTACGTGTGCAAGCAACAGGACCTTACCGAATTATTGAGTGCGATAAAGGCGGTATTGTCCGGCTACAGTTATTTTCCCAACCAGGCATTGCATACGGTTCGCTCGAGTCTTGGCAATGCCAGCGAGTCGGACATGGTGGACCGCCTGTCAGGACGGGAAATGATGGTGCTGCAGCAACTGGCGCGTGGAAAAACCAATAAGGAAATTGCAGATGGAATGTTCTTGAGCAACAAGACCGTCAGTACCTACAAGACCCGGTTGTTGCTCAAGCTCAATGCCCGTTCGCTGGTCGATCTGATCGAGCTGGCGCAACGTAACGGGTTGGTGTGAGGCAGGCGGTGACGCGTACTCAGTAAAAAGCCTCCATCAGGGAGGCTTTTACGTGTCAGAGGTCAAAGTCGTAATCGGCCAATTGCTTCTGCAAGCGACGCTCTTCCAGCAGGTTATCGATGGTGCGCCGTTTGCTCAGGTTGGTCTTGGGCACTTCCACCACCACCGGTTCGACGTCTTCGGCTTCAGCGGTGATGAAATCGTCTTCTACATCCAGTTGTTCTTTACCAGTACTCATGGGTTCGACTCCAGGCTAAGACTGCCTTTGGCGCTCCTTATATCGATAAACCACGAGCGGGTAAAAAAGATTTTTTCAATCGAAGGATCAATAAAAGCAATAGCGCTTCAATCGTCAGAGGTCTTGTGCTTGTACTCGCACAGGTCCTCGATCCTGCAGCTGCCACAGCGCGGCTTTCGGGCCAGGCAGACGTAGCGTCCATGGAGAATCAGCCAGTGATGGGAGTCGAGAAGGTACTCCTTGGGCACGAACTTCATCAGTTTCTTCTCGACCTCCACCACGTTTTTACCGGGGGCCAGTCCGGTCCGGTTACTGACCCGGAAAATGTGGGTATCGACCGCCATGGTCAACTGGCGAAACGCCGTATTGAGCACCACGTTGGCAGTCTTGCGGCCGACGCCTGGCAGGGCTTCCAGCGCTTCTCGGGTCTGGGGCACGACACTGCCGTGACGCTCGATCAGCAGGCGGCAGGTTTCGATCACGTTCTTTGCCTTGCTGTTGTACAGCCCGATGGTCTTGATGTATTCGGACAACCCCTCGACGCCAAGGGCATAGATCGCTTCCGGAGTATTGGCCACCGGGAACAGCCGGGCAGTGGCCTTGTTCACGCCGACATCGGTGGATTGGGCCGACAGGATTACCGCGATCAACAGTTCGAACGGCGAGGAATAGGCCAGTTCAGTCTTGGGTTCCGGGTTGTCTTCATGAAAGCGACGGAATATTTCCAGGCGTTTTGCGGCGTTCATGGGCGCGGCATTTCCTTGGGAGGTGATGGGGTTTTCGCAGGTTTCCAGGCCTGGCGGGCCGCTAGCAGCAAGCCGAGCAAAAGGAACCCGCCCGGGGTCAGTTGGGCCAGAGGCGTGCCGTGGCCGATCAGTTCGCGCAGGACTCCCAGGCCGACCATCGACAGGCCGAACAGTCCTGCCAGCTGGGCGTGACCAGGCCAGCGTGATTCGACGAAGACGCGATCGTGTTCCAGTACCACGCAGCTCAGGGCGATCCAGCCCATGTACAGGCTTGACGGTCGATATGATTCTGGCGCCCAGGCCTGTGCGACCAGGCTGGCACAAGCGGTGAGGGCCGCAGCCAGTATGAGGGAGGCCAGGTGTCGTTGATGGATCGTCAGGCGAGGCCGCAAAAGCCCCATGGCCAAGCCGTGGCCAATGCTGATCAGCGTCCATGCCAGCCATAGGCCCAAGGCGTTGTTCAATGAATGGCTCGCACCGATCAGTGGGACGAGCAGCAGGCCACGGGACAATAACGATGAGTGGGTCATGGGCGCCCCCCTGTGGTCAAGGAAACCTTGTGCTCGTCGAAGTAGCGCAAGGTGTCGTGCACGGCCTGGAGGACTGCCCGGGACGTCACCGTTGCGCCCGCCAATTGATCGAACTGCCCTTGTTCTTTTTTCAGCATCCAGTCCCTGTCGGTGGTGGTCTGGAGCGATTTGCCACTGAAAGCCCGCAGCCAGGCATTGGGCCAATCGGCAATCGTCGCGCCCAGGCCGGGTGTTTCGGACTGTCGCAGGGTTTTCACGCCCAGCAGCCGACCCAGCGGGTCGATGGCGATCAACAACTCGATGGTGCCTTCATAACCCAGGGCCTGAGTCCGTAGCAGGATGGCCGATGGCTGGCCGGAACGTGTCGCGAGATAGCCGCCCAGCAGGGTGCTGTGGGCCAGAGGCACGGGCTCCGTCACGATCGGCTGCGCCAATGGCTGGTTGTCGTACAGGTCGGCCGGCAGTACATCGAGCAGGGTTCTGTTGGCGTCGGCCTGTTGCCGGGCCTCGATGTGCTCGGCGGTGCCGATCTGCGTGAGATAGGCAGCCCCAACGCCCAGGCCGGTCAGCAGTATCAGGGTCGCAACACCGCCAGGATTGCTCATGTCGCCTGCCGCCCTTGTCGTGCCTCGGCGAAACGGTCCAGCGCCGGCACGCCGAGATTCATCAGCAGTACCGCAAACGCCACGCCGTCGGGGTAACCGCCCCAGGTGCGGATCAGATAGACCAGCAGCCCGACGCCTGCGCCGAACAGCAGGCGCGCAAGCGGAGCCTTGGCGCCCGAGACGGGTTCGGTCACGATAAAAAACGCACCCAGCAGAGTTGCGCCGGTGAGCAGGTGGAACAGCGGCGAGCCATGGGAATCCGAGCCCGAACCGTTCCAGCACAACAGGCTGACGATGAACAGGCTGGCCAGCATGCCTACCGGTGCATGCCAGCTGAACACACGTTGTTGCAGCAGAAACAGGCCGCCCGCCAGGAAGGCCAGGTTGACCCATTCGATACCTTTGCCACCGAAGCGTCCGAAGGCCGGATGGCTGGCGAACAGTTCGTCGATGGTCAGGGTGGTGTTGATACGCAGGCTGTCCAACGCTGTCGCACCGGCCCAGGCATCGGCTGGTGGATGAAGGCCGAAGACCTGTTGCAGGCCTTCGAGCAAATCAACGCTGTGGGGAGCCGGCCATTGGCTCATGTGGGAAGGAAACGCCACCAGCACCAGGGCGTATCCAAGCATGGCCGGATTGAAAGGATTGTTGCCGACGCCCCCCCACAGGTGCTTGCCGAACAACAGGGCGCAGGCGGCTGCGGAAACGGTCAGCCACCAGGGGCAATACGCCGGCAGGGCCAACGCCAGCAGCGTGGCGCTGACCAGCGCGCTGCCATCGTCCAGTTCGGGTCTGAGGGGCCGATGTCGCAAGCGCAGGACCAGGGCCTCGACCGCCAGAGCGGTGAGCCCGGACAGCAGCAGGTTGAATGCGATACCCCAGCCATACACCCACATCAAGGCCAACACACCGGGCAGGGTCGCCAGCAGCACGCGTCTCATCGCCTGCCGCAGTGCACCCTGCGAGGCGTCAGGACCGGGCATGAGCGTCCACCTGGTATTCGGCGTCCTTCACCGCTTGCTCCAGCGCCCGCAGCTCCTGGTCCGGGACGGCGGCGGCCCGGCCCTTGCCGAGTTCGGCCCGACGCATCGCCAATTGAATCTTCGCCCGTTTCAGCTCGGCATCCTGCGCTGGTGCTGGTGCTGGTGCTGGTGCTGGTGCTGGCGTGGCGCGTGGTGCAGCGCTTTCCAACTGCGCCAGGGCCTGTTGCGCCGCTTCGAACTGGCGTTGCAGCTGGATCAGTTGCGACTGCTGTTCGAAAGTCGGTGGATGGCCGAACGCTTTCAAGGACTTATTCAGTTGCGCCCGGCTCATGGCCAGGTCGACCTTGGCCTTTTTCAGCGCTGCGTCGGCATTGGCGGCCTTTTGCGCGCGCACCCGCTCCAAGGCGGCCTGTACGGGATCAAGGGGCTGGCTCTGGGCTGGCTGGGTGCGCTGGGTGCGGGCCAGGCGCTCGGCCTGGCGCTGCTCTTCGTCGCGCCGCAGACGCGCATTGCGCTGTTCGAAGCGCCGCCGTGCGTGATCGCGCTTGGCGGTTCGTGCCAGTCGTTCTTCTGCGCTGGCGGCCAGGTCACCGACCACGGGCACTGTCGAAGCCGGCAAGGGTTTCATTTCGATGCAGTCGACGGGGCAGGGCGCGACACAAAGGTCACAGCCGGTGCACAGCTCGACGATGACCGTATGCATCAGCTTGGGCGCACCGACAATCGCATCGACCGGGCAGGCCTGGATGCATTTGGTGCAGCCGATGCACTCGTTTTCGATGATGAAGGCGACCTGGGGCGGCGCCGAGCCCCGGCTGGTGTCCAGTTCCAGTACTGGCACCTTCATCAGGTCGGCCAGGGCCGCGATGGTTTCGCTTCCGCCGGGCGGGCATTTGTTGATCGGCTCGCCCGCGGCGATGCCTTCGGCGTAGGGCTTGCAACCCGGATGGCCGCACTTGCCACATTGGGTCTGTGGCAGCAGGGCGTCGATACGTTGAATCAGGTTCATGTCTTGACCAGCCCGCGCAATCCAAGAAATGCCACCGCCATCAGCCCGGCTCCAATCAGCTGGATCGGCAGGCCACGAAAGGGCTGGGGAATGTCATTGTCGACCGTGCGCCGGCGCAAATCATCGAACAGGCTCGACACCAGCCAGAAACCCAGCCCGGCGCCCAGGCTCAGGGCGATGGCGTGGACCAGTCCCTGGTCGGCCTGGCTGTTGAGCAGCGTGACCCCCAGTATGCCGGCATTGCCGAGCAGCAGCGGCCACAACCCCTCGAAAGACCATGCCGGTAGCCAAGTCGCCAGCAGACGCAGCAGTGGTCCGATCAGCAGCACGCTCAAGGGCAGCCAGGCAAACAGGCGCAACGATGTCAGGCTTGCCGGGACCAGCAGCCAGCGATCGACCAGGTAGCCCAGGGTGCCGACCACCAGCATCAGGCAGGCCGACGCCAGGCCCAGGGCATGCACCTGCCTCCTCCCGTCCACCGCCAGCATCGGATCGACGCCCAGCGGCCAATGCAGCACCAGGTTGCTGATCAGGGCGGTGCCCAGCAGTGTGAGGAAGACGTCTGACATGGCGTGTGGACAGCAAGGAACCTGTTACAAGATTAGGCATTATCTGGCGCGCGGCCAGATACGAAAATCCCACAGCCGCCAGCAGGGCGGCTGTGGGATCAGTGCAGCACGCAGTCGCGTTTACTTGATCCTCTGACCCGGCTTGGCGCCGCTGTCGGGGCTCAACAGGTAGATCTCCTCACCCCCCGGGCCTGCCGCCATCACCATGCCTTCAGAGATGCCGAAGCGCATTTTGCGCGGCTTGAGGTTGGCGATCATCATCGTCAGCCGGCCTTCGAGCTTGGCCGGGTCCGGATAGGCGCTCTTGATGCCGGAGAATACGTTGCGTTGCTCGTCGCCGATGTCCAGGGTCAGGCGCAGCAGTTTATCCGCACCCTCCACGGCCTCTGCCTTGAGGATCAACGCGACGCGCAGGTCGACGGCGGCAAAGGTATCGAAATCGATTTCCGGCGACAGCGGGTCCTTGGCCAGTTCGCCGTTGCCGGCAGGAGCGCCGGTGTCGGTCTGGCTGGCAACCAGGTCTTCCTTGGAGGCGTCGGTCATGGCTTGCACCTTGGCGGCTTCGATACGGGTCATCAGCGGCTTGAATTCGTTCAGTTGATGGTTGCTCAGCAAGGTCTGGTGGTCGTCCCAGGTCAGCGGTGCCACGTTGAGGAACGCTTCGGCATCGGCGGCCAGCAGCGGCAGCACCGGCTTGAGGAAGATCACCAGCTGGCGGAACAGGTTGACGCCCAGGGCACAGATGGCCTGGACTTCATCCTGCTTGCCTTCCTGCTTGTTCAGCGACCAGGGCGCCTTGTCGGCGATCCAGGCATTGGCACGGTCGGCCAGGGCCATGATTTCACGCATCGCCCGGGCAAAGTCGCGGGTCTCGTAGGCCTCGGCGATGCTCGGTGCGGCGGCCAGGAAGGCGTCGGTCAGTTCCGGCGCGGCATTGCCGGCCACCAGGACCCCGGCGTTACCCTTGTGGATGAACCCGGCGCAACGGCTGGCAATGTTGACGACCTTGCCCACCAGGTCGGAGTTGACCTTCTGCACGAAGTCCTCGAGGTTCAGGTCCAGGTCGTCGACGCCGCGGCCCAGCTTGGCCGCGTAGTAGTAGCGCAGGTATTCCGGGGACAGGTGGTCCAGGTAGGTCCGTGCCTTGATGAAGGTACCGCGGGACTTGGACATCTTCTGGCCGTTGACGGTCAGGTAGCCGTGGACGTTGATGCCGGTCGGCTTGCGGAAACCGGCGCCTTCGAGCATCGCGGGCCAGAACAGTGCATGGAAATTGACGATGTCCTTGCCGATGAAATGGTACAGCTCGGCAGTGGAGTCCTTGCCCCAGAACGCGTCGAAGTCCAGCTCCGGCGTGCGGTCGCAAAGGTTCTTGAAGCTGGCCATGTAGCCGATGGGCGCATCCAGCCACACGTAGAAGTACTTGCCGGGTTCGCCAGGGATCTCGAAACCGAAATACGGGGCGTCGCGGGAGATGTCCCACTGCTGCAGGCCGGCGTCGAGCCACTCGGAGAGCTTGTTGGCGACGGCATCCTGCAGGGTGCCGCTGCGGGTCCAGGCCTGCAGCATCTGCTGGAAGTCCGGCAGCTTGAAGAAGAAATGCTCGGAGTCCTTGAGCACTGGCGTGGCACCGGAAATCGCCGACTTGGGGTCCTTCAGGTCGGTCGGTGCGTAGGTCGCGCCGCATTTCTCGCAGTTGTCGCCGTACTGGTCTTCGGTGCCGCATTTCGGGCAGGTGCCCTTGATGAAGCGGTCGGCCAGGAACATTTTCTTTTCCGGGTCGAAATACTGGGTGATCGAGCGCGTGGCGATGTGCCCGGCGTCACGCAGCTTCAGGTAGATCAGGCTCGACAGCTCACGGTTTTCTTCGGCGTGAGTGGAGTGGAAGTTATCGAAGTCCACCAGGAAGTCGGCAAAGTCGGCGCTGTGTTCAGCCTGGACATTGGCGATCAGTTGTTCCGGGGTGATGCCTTCCTTTTCCGCGCGCAACATGATGGCCGAACCGTGGGCGTCGTCGGCGCAGACATAGATGCATTGGTTGCCGCGATGCTTCTGGAAGCGCACCCACATATCGGTCTGGATGTACTCCAGCATATGGCCGAGGTGAATCGAACCATTGGCATAGGGCAGGGCACTGGTGACGAGGATCTTGCGTGGCTCGGACATGGGGCTCGGCTACTTGATGAAACGGAGGTCGGCCACTATAAAGCGCTGGGAAATATATTTCACCCCACCGGCCTGTTTCCGCATGCATCGATTGGGCGCGGTGAAGGGCGCCGGGCCACGATCTGTGGTGAATGGATCGAGCGAAACATCGCACCGCCCCGCTGGACCGCGCAGCAGTCGCAAAAACAGTCGAACCAGACCAACCCGGGCGCGAGGTTCTGGGGCGCTTCGCAACCCGGCGGGGATGAATCCCTCGCCACAAAAGGTGTTCGCCCTGTTGTAATCGGGTCGCCACGCGCAAGCGTGGGGCGTAGGATAGCGGCCTGTTTTCAAGTCCTGCTATCGGAGTTGCCCATGAGCGCCGTCAATTGCGCAACGGTGGAAGCCGTCCTTCGCCAATACACCGACCCCTACCTGAACCAGGATCCGGTCAGCGCCGGATGTGTGCGCGATATCGACGTGCAAGGCGATCGCGTCAACGTTCGATTGGAGATCGGCTATGCCGCCGACCTGTTCAAGGGCGGTTGGGCGCAGATGCTGCAGATGGCGATCGAGGCCCTGGACGGGGTGACGAGCGCCAAGGTCGAAATCACCAGTGTGATCGCCCCCCACAAGGCCCAGGCGCAGGTTCCTGGTCTGGCGAACGTCAAGAATGTCATTGCCGTGGCCTCGGGCAAGGGCGGTGTGGGCAAGTCCACCACCGCCGCCAACCTGGCCCTGGCCCTCGTCCGGGAAGGGGCGAAGGTCGGCATGCTGGATGCGGACATCTATGGACCGAGCCAGGGCATCATGTTCGGCATTGCCGAGGGCACCCGGCCGCAGGTCAAGGACCAGAAATGGTTCGTACCGATCCAGTCCCACGGCGTGGAAGTCATGTCCATGGCGTTCCTCACCGACGACAATACGCCGATGGTCTGGCGCGGACCGATGGTGTCCGGTGCCTTGCTGCAACTGGTGACGCAGACCGCCTGGGGCGACCTGGACTACCTGGTGATCGACATGCCGCCCGGCACTGGCGATATCCAGCTGACCCTTGCACAGAAAGTCCCGGTGGCCGGTGCGGTGATCGTCACCACCCCACAGGACCTGGCACTGCTGGACGCCCGCAAGGGGGTGGAGATGTTCCGCAAGGTGAACATCCCGGTGCTGGGCGTGGTGGAGAACATGGCCGTGCACATCTGTTCGAACTGCGGGCATGCGGAACATCTGTTCGGCGAAGGTGGCGGCGAGAAACTGGCGAACCAGTACGGCGTCGAGCTGTTGGCTTCGTTGCCGCTGTCCATGCTGATCCGCGAACAATCCGATGGTGGCAAGCCGACTGTCATTGCCGAGCCGGAAAGCCAGATCGCCATGGTCTACCAGGAACTGGCCCGTCACGTGGGCGCGCGGATCGTCCTGCAGGAAGCGGCGATGCCGTCGATGCCGAACATTACCGTCAGCGACGACTGATCTCACGCCGACCCTCGTGGAAGCGGGCAAGCCCGCTCCCGCAAGGGGACGTGGCGGTTCTACATCCGCAACCCGCCATCCATCTCCAGAATGCGGCCGGTGTAGTAGTCGTTCTCGAAGATATAGGCCGCCGAATGGGCGATCTCTTCAGGCCTGCCCATGCGTCTCAGGGGAATGGCGCTGGTCATTCTCTCCAGCGCCTCGGGTTTCATGCCCAGGGTCATCTCTGTCTCGATAAAGCCCGGTGCGATGCCGGCCACACGGATACCGTAGCGCGCCAGTTCCTTGGCCCAGGTCACGGTAGCGGCTGCCACGCCGGCCTTGGCGGCCGAATAGTTGGTCTGGCCGATATTGCCCGCCCGGGAAATCGAGGAAATATTGATGATGGCACCGCTGTTCTTCAGTTCGACCATCTTCGCGGCCACCTCGCGGGTGCACAGAAACACCCCCGTAAGGTTCACATCGATCACTGCCTGCCACTGGGCCAGGCTCATCTTGGTCATTTCGCCGTCCTTGACCTTGAGCAGCAAGCCGTCACGCAGGATCCCGGCGTTGTTGATCAGCCCGTGGATCGCTCCGAAATCTTCGGCCACCCGGGCGACCATGTCGCTGACCTGTTCTTCATTGGCGACGTTGCACAGGTAGGCGCGGGCCTCGACGCCCCTGGCCTTGCAGGCGGCAACCGCCTGGTCGAGTTTTTCCTGATTGAGGTCCACCAGGGCGAGCTTTGCGCCTTTGTCGGCGAAATACTCGGCCATGGAGCGGCCCAGACCCTGGCAACCGCCGGTGATAATGATTACTTTGTCGGTGAGTTGCATTCTCATGTCCCGGTGGCGCAGCGGTGAAGGGGAGCCCTGTGACGGCCTCTCGATCGGCGACGGTCGTTCAGCTGCGCAGAGAACTGCCCGTTGAGGGGCTGAAACATAGCCCGAACGCCTGACCGTTTTTAGACGGCTTTCACTAAAGGAGTCATAAATTGAGCGTTGACGTTGCCAAGCATGCACGAGAATTGCTGCTCAAGGAATACCGTGGAATGCTCTCCACCCATTCCAAGTCCATGCCCGGCTTTCCGTTCGGTTCCGTGGTGCCTTACTGCCTGGACGAGCAGGGCCGGCCGCTGATCCTGATCAGCCGCATCGCCCAGCACACCCATAACCTGCAAAAAGACCCCAAATGCTCGATGCTGGTGGGCGAACGGGAAGCCGAGGACGTGCAGGCCGTGGGGCGCCTGACCTATCTGGCCGAGGCGCAAAAGCTCGAAGACAGCGCAGCCATCGAGGCCGCCGCCGAGCGCTATTACCGCTACTTCCCCGAGTCGCGGAACTACCACCAGGCCCACGATTTCGATTTCTGGGTGCTCAGCCCGGTGCGCCACCGCTATATCGGTGGCTTCGGCGCCATTCACTGGATCGACCGGATTACGCTTGCGAACCCCTTCGCTGGCAAGGCGGAGGCGAGCATGATCGAGCACATGAATGCCGATCATGCCAAGGCCATTGCTCATTATGTGGAATTGGCCAATCTTCCCAGGACCGAGCCGGCGCAACTGGTAGGCATCGACAGTGAAGGCATGCACCTGCGCATCGGCCAAGGACTGCATTGGCTGGCGTTCCAGGCACCTTGCAACACGCCGACACAAGTACGCGAAGCCTTGGTTTATCTGGCTCACGCCGAACAATGGCCAAAAAATGCAGAGGCCGACGCTTGAATTCACGAAAGGGTGACGTCATTTAGGGTTTCATAGCTGGTGGCCTGTGTGGCTGATTCGAGTACAGGCCACCAGGCATTCTTGCGTTGAGGAACCCTTTGATGCGCCCTTTTTTGTTGCTCTTCCTGCTATTCCCGGTGCTGGAGCTGTTTGTATTCGTCAAGGTCAGCGGTGCGATCGGGTTTTTCCCGGCCCTCTTGCTGGTGATTCTCGGCTCCATGCTCGGCGTATTCGTATTGCGTATCGCCGGTCTCGCCACGGCACTGCGTGCTCGTGAAAGCCTGAACCGTGGCGAACTGCCCGCCCAGACCATGCTCGAAGGCCTGATGCTGGCCTTGGGCGGTGGCCTGTTGATCCTGCCAGGCTTCATCAGCGATGTGCTGGGCCTGATCATGCTGTTGCCTTTCACCCGTCGGATGCTGGCCAACAAGATGCGCCAGCGTGCCGAAGAGCAGGCCATGCGCCAGCGTGCCTTTTCCGACGATCTACAGCCTCGTGGCGGCCCGGCACCGCGGGAGCCCCTGGGCCGAGAGCCGAACGTGATCGAAGGCGAGTTCGAACACCGCGACTCCAAGTAGACCCACCGCACGGCACCTTCGGGTGCCGTGTTCGTTTTCGGGGCGCCGGAAGAAAATTTTTTCGTCCCGGCCCTTGTAATCGTCTTGTACGCCCTTATGTATCGGTCACCGCAAGGTTCCCGGTGGCAACACTGGACAGACTTCCGCGGTTCGGCTGACGAACCGCATCCGGCTTTGCCGGCTTTTGTTAAACCCGCCGGGAATCCACCGGCCGATGAAAACCAAAATTAGGAGAGATCGACAATGAAGCTTCGTCCTCTGCATGACCGCGTCGTCATCCGTCGCAGCGAAGAAGAGAAGAAAACCGCTGGCGGTATCGTCCTGCCAGGTTCGGCTGCTGAAAAAGCCAACCACGGTGAAGTTCTCGCTGTAGGCCCAGGCAAGGCACTGGAAAACGGTGAAGTACGTGCGCCGGCCGTGAAAGTGGGTGACAAGGTTGTGTTCGGCCCTTACTCCGGCAGCAACACTGTGAAAGTCGACGGCGAAGACCTGCTGGTAATGAGCGAGAACGAAATCCTCGCTGTTATCGAAGGCTGATTTCTCCCGCCCATTTTTCCCGTTACTACAAAGTATTTAAGGAATATCGATCATGGCTGCTAAAGAAGTTAAATTCGGCGACTCCGCCCGCAAGAAAATGCTCACCGGTGTCAATGTCCTGGCTGACGCAGTAAAAGCGACCCTGGGCCCGAAAGGCCGTAACGTGATCATCGAGAAAAGCTTCGGCGCTCCGACTATCACCAAGGACGGCGTTTCCGTAGCCAAGGAAATCGAACTCGAAGATCGTTTCGAAAACATGGGCGCGCAGCTGGTCAAGGACGTTGCCTCCCGTGCCAACGATGACGCGGGCGACGGCACCACCACCGCCACCGTTCTGGCTCAGTCGATCGTCAACGAAGGCCTGAAGGCTGTCGCTGCCGGCATGAACCCGATGGACCTCAAGCGCGGTATCGACAAGGCCACCATCGCCATCGTCAAGGAGCTCAAGGGCCTGTCCAAGCCTTGCGCTGACTCCAAGGCGATTGCCCAGGTCGGCACCATCTCTGCCAACTCCGACAACTCCATCGGTGACATCATCGCTGAAGCCATGGAAAAAGTCGGTAAAGAAGGCGTGATCACCGTCGAAGAAGGTTCGGGCCTGGAAAACGAACTGTCGGTGGTCGAAGGCATGCAGTTCGACCGCGGCTACCTGTCCCCGTACTTCGTCAACAAGCCAGACACCATGGTTGCCGAGCTGGAAAGCCCGCTGATCCTGCTGGTGGACAAAAAGATCTCCAACATCCGCGAAATGCTGCCGGTGCTGGAAGCCGTTGCCAAAGCTGGCCGTCCACTGCTGATCGTGGCCGAAGACGTCGAAGGCGAAGCCCTGGCGACCCTGGTCGTGAACAACATGCGTGGCATCGTCAAGGTCGCGGCCGTCAAGGCTCCAGGCTTCGGCGACCGTCGCAAGGCCATGCTGCAGGACATCGCCGTCCTGACTGGCGGTACCGTAATCTCCGAAGAGATCGGCCTGAGCCTGGAAAGCACGACCCTGGAGCACCTGGGTAATGCCAAGCGCGTGACCCTGTCCAAGGAAAACACCATCATCGTCGACGGTGCTGGCGTACAAGGCGACATCGAAGCGCGTATCGCACAGATCCGTGCCCAGGTTGCCGAAACTTCCTCGGACTACGACCGTGAAAAACTGCAAGAGCGTCTGGCCAAGCTGTCCGGCGGCGTTGCGGTGATCAAGGTTGGCGCCGGTTCCGAAGTCGAAATGAAAGAGAAGAAAGCCCGCGTTGAAGACGCCCTGCACGCTACCCGTGCAGCCGTTGAAGAAGGCGTGGTACCTGGCGGTGGCGTAGCCCTGATCCGTGCTCTGGAAGCATTGACCCAACTGAAAGGCGACAATGCCGATCAGGACGTTGGTATCGCTGTGCTGCGTCGCGCTGTTGAAGCGCCGCTGCGTCAGATCGTTGCCAACTCCGGCGACGAGCCAAGCGTTGTGGTCGACAAGGTCAAGAACGGCGAGGGCAGCTTCGGTTACAACGCTGCCACTGGCGAGTACGGCGACATGATCGAAATGGGCATCCTGGACCCAACCAAGGTGACCCGTTCGGCCCTGCAGGCCGCTGCTTCCATCGGCGGTCTGATCCTGACCACCGAAGCTGCGGTTGCTGATGCACCGAAGAAAGAAGGTGCAGCTGGCGGCGGCATGCCAGACATGGGCGGCATGGGTGGCATGGGCGGCATGATGTAAGCCAGCCTTACCCCTGTACTGAAAAACCCCGTCTGCGTCAGCAGGCGGGGTTTAATGAGATGGTCAGCCTGACCGAGAAGCCCTGCAGGTTTACGCTTGCAGGGCTTTTCTCGTTTTCGGCGGAGGATCTCTCATGAA
>NZ_FPKK01000033.1:0-5964 GCF_900119645.1 Pseudomonas sp. NFACC43 | reverse complement strand
CGCCTGGTGGCCTATTTCACCGAGTCCCGGGCCGTGGACATCGAGGCCCTGCGCAGCCATCTGCAAGGGCAATTGCCGGATTACATGGTGCCCGTGGCCTACGTACGCCTGGACGCCTTGCCGTTGACCCCCAACGGCAAGCTGGACCGCAAGGCCTTGCCGGCGCCAGACCTCGACTCGGTCATTACCCGAGGCTATGAAGCCCCTCAAGGCGACGTCGAAACCACCCTGGCGCAGATCTGGCAAGCGCTGCTGGGCGTGGATCAGGTCGGCCGCCACGATCATTTCTTCGACCTGGGCGGGCATTCATTGCTGGCGATGCAGTTGATTTCCCAGGTGCGCCTGCGCCTGGGCGTGGAACTGGGCCTGGCGCAACTGTTCGCTCATCCACAGCTCAAGGCGTTGGCGCAGGCAGTGGCCCAGGCCGGACGCAGCACCTTGCCGGAAATCGTCCGGGTGGCCCGCGATGAAGACCTGCCCCTATCGTTCGCCCAGCAGCGCCTGTGGTTCCTGGCGCAGATGGAAGGGGCCAGCTCGGCCTATCACATGCCCGCCGGGCTGCGCCTGCGCGGGAGCCTGGACGGTGTCGCCTTGCAGCGGGCGCTGGATCGCATCGTGGCCCGTCACGAAGCGCTGCGGACCACCTTCGTGCGTACCCGGGGGGAAGAGGCCTTGCAGTGCATCGCACCGGCCGATACAGGATTCGCCCTGTTGCGGCAGGACTTGTCCGGTCACGCCGATGTCGAAGCCGAGCTGCAAGTCCTGGCGGCGCAGGAAGCCGCCGACGCTTTCGACCTGGAGCAGGGGCCGTTGATCCGGGGGCGTTTGATCCGTCTCGGTGATGACGATCATGTGCTGTTGGTGACCATGCACCACATCGTTTCGGACGCCTGGTCCATCGGCGTGTTGATCAAGGAACTGGCGGCTCTCTACGAAGCGTTCCGCCATGGCCTGGACGATCCGCTGCCGGCGCTGACGATGCAGTACGCCGACTACGCCGTGTGGCAACGCCGCTGGTTGAGCGGCGAGGTGTTGCAGGCCCAGTGCGGCTACTGGCAGCGAACCCTGGCCGATGCACCGGCGCTGCTGATGCTGCCGACGGATCGACCACGCCTGGCCCGGCAGGATTACGCCGGGGCGGCGCTGCCGGTGGCGTTCGATGCCGGCCTGACCGCCGACCTCAAGGCACTGAGCCAGCGCCACGGTGTGACCCTGTACATGACGCTGATGGCCGCCTGGGCGGCGTTGCTGGGCCGTCTTTCGGGGCAGGACGAGGTGGTGATCGGTTCGCCGGCCGCCAACCGCACGCGCTCGGAGGTCGAAGGGCTGATCGGTTTCTTCGTCAATACACTGGCCGTGCGTGTCGATGTGTCCGGGTCGCCCACTGTCGAAACCCTGCTGGCCCGGGTCAAGGCCCAGGCCCTCGGGGCCCAGGCGCACCAGGACCTGCCATTCGAACAGGTGGTGGAACTGCTCAAGCCGGTGCGCAGCCTGGCCCACAGTCCGCTGTTCCAGGCCATGCTGTCGTGGCAGACCCTGGACAGCACCGAGCTGGTGCTCGGCGACCTGAAGCTCGAAGGGCTGGGGGTAGCGAACACGGTTGCCAAGTTCGACCTGTCCCTGGAACTGGGCGAGCTGCAGGGCCAGGTCTTCGGCACTCTCGAATACGCCACGGCCCTGTTCGATGCGCGCACGGTGCAGCGCTACATCGGGTACTTCGAGCGTGTGCTGCGAGCCATGGTGGCGAACGAGCAGACTCTGGTCGACCGGATCGCGCTGGTGGATGACGCCGAGCGCGAGCATCTGCTGGTGGGCCTCAACGCCAACCAGGCGCCGTACCCACGCACGCAGGTGATCCATCAACTGTTCGAGGCTCAGGTTGTGGCCAGGCCGGATGCCATCGCGGTGGTGTTCGAAGGGGAGCGCTTGAGCTATGCCGAACTGAACCGTCAGGCCAACCAGGTGGCCCATCACCTGATCGGGCTGGGTATCCGCCCCGACGACCGGGTGGCGATCTGTGTCGAGCGCAGCGCCGAAATGCTGGTAGGCCTGCTGGGGATTCTCAAGGCCGGTGGTGGCTACGTCCCCCTCGACCCGGCGTATCCGGCCGAGCGACTGGCCTACATGCTGGGCGACAGTGCCCCGGTGGCGCTGCTGACCCAGCGCCGACTGCAGGACCGCTTGCCGCCGCTGTCGGCGCCGGTGTTGCTGCTCGACCACGCCGAACGCACGAGCCAGGGCATCGCCGCAGGGCGTGACGACAACCCGGTGATCGCGTCATTGGGCTCGCGTCACCTGGCCTATGTGATCTACACCTCGGGTTCGACCGGCACGCCCAAAGGGGTGATGATCGAGCATCGCGGGCTGGTCAACTATTGCGTGGACGCGGTCCGGCTGTTCGGCCTGACGCCGGCCGATACGGTATTGCAACAGAACACCTTGAACTTCGACCTGTCGGTAGAGGAAATTTTCCCGGCGCTGGTGGCCGGCGCCACCCTGGCGCCGACCCGCAAGCTGTTCGGCAGCGCCGAACTGCAGCAGGACGGCGACATCCGGCCGACCTTCCTGCACCTGACCGCGGCGCACTGGCACACCCTGGCGGCCGAATGGCACAACACGCCGGCCCAGGCCCGGGATCATCTGCGCGAGGTGCGGCTGGTCAACGTCACCGGCGACGCCCTGTCGATGCAGAAACTGCAGATGTGGGACGCGGTGCGTCCGGCCCACACGCAACTGATCAACACCTATGGCCCCACCGAAGCTACCGTGTCCTGTACCGCCGCCTACATGCGCTACGACGCCAGCGCCGTGGCCGGCAACGCCACCATCGGCACACCGATGGCCAACACCCGCATCTACCTGCTCGACGGGCACCGGCAGCCAGTGCCGTTCGGGGTCGCGGGGGAGATCTATATCGGTGGCGATGGCGTGGCGCGCGGCTATTTGAACCTTGATGCCATCAATGCCGAACGTTTCCTTGTCGATCCGTTCAGCGATCAGCCCGATGCCCGCATGTACAAGACCGGCGACCTGGCCCGTTATCGTCCTGACGGGCGTATCGAGTATCTGGGGCGCAACGATTTCCAGGTCAAGGTGCGGGGTTTCCGTATTGAACTGGGCGAGATCGAAACCCGGTTGGGCCAGTGTGCCGGGGTCAAGGAAGCCGCGGTGATCGTGCGCGAAGACCAGCCGGGGGACAAGCGCCTGGTGGCCTACGTCGTGCCCCGGGCCGGCGTGACCCTGAGCGCGGCCGCCTTGCGTGCCGAACTGTCGACGTTGCTGACCGACTACATGATGCCGGGTGCGTTTGTCAGCCTGGCCGCGCTGCCGCTCACACCGAACCGCAAGCTCGACCGCCAGGCCTTGCCGGCCCCGGATGCCGAGGCCTATGCCAGCCGTACCCATGAAGCGCCCCAAGGCGCTACGGAAGTCGCCTTGGCGCAGATCTGGCAGGACTTGCTCAACGTCGAAGCGGTGGGGCGTCACGATCATTTCTTCGAATTGGGCGGGCATTCGTTGCTGGTGATGCGCCTGATTGCCCAGGTGCGCGAACAGCTGGACGTGGAGCTGAACCTGAGCGATGTCTTTGCCCAACCGCAACTGAGCGCGCTGGCCCAGGTCCTGTCCCGGGCGACACGCAGCACGCGGCCGGACATCCTGCCGGTATCCCGCGAGCAGGCGCTGCCGTTGTCGTTCGCCCAGCAGCGCCTGTGGTTCCTGGCGCAGTTGGACGCGGGCAGCGCGGCGTATCACATCCCCACCGGCCTGCGCCTGCGGGGGACGCTGGATACCCGGGCGCTCACCCGTGCCCTGGATCGTATCGTGGCCCGGCACGAAGCCTTGCGCACCACTTTTGTCCAGATGCAGGGCGAGGACGTGGCGCAACGCATCGCCCCGGCGAATTGCGGCTTTGCCCTGGCGCTGCACGACCTGACAGATGACCCCGACGCCGAAGCGACCTTGTCGCGCCTGGCCGGGGAAGAGGCTCGCCAGGCCTTCGATCTGAGCCAAGGTCCGCTTGCCCGTGGCCGCCTGGTACGCATGGACGAGCAGGACCATGTGTTGCTGGTGACCTTGCACCATATCGTCTCGGACGGCTGGTCCGCCGATGTCCTGACCCGGGAGCTGGGCGTTTTGTACGCGGCGTTCAGCCAGGGGCAGGACGACCCGCTGCCGGCCCTGCCGGTCCAGTACGCCGATTACGCCTTCTGGCAACGGCGCTGGCTCACCGGCGAGGTCCTGGACAGGCAGGAGCACTATTGGCAGCAAGCCCTGGCCGGAGCGCCGGCATTGCTGACGCTGCCCACCGACCGGCCGCGGCCGGCGCAGCAGGACCATTGCGGCAATGCGGTGGGGCTCGTCCTGGATGAAACCCTGACCGCAGCGCTCAAGGCATTGAGCCAACGGCAGGGCACCACGCTGTTCATGACAGTGATGGCGGCCTGGGCCGCGGTGCTGGCGAGAATGTCCGGGCAGGACGATGTGGTCATCGGGACCCCGACGGCCAACCGCCTGCAGGCGCAGGTGGAAGACCTGATCGGCCTGTTCGTCAATACCCTGGCGGTGCGGGTCGATGTGTCGGCCGATCGGACGGTCCAGGCGCTGCTGCAACACGTCAAGGCCCAGACCCTGGGAGCCCAGGCCCACCAGGACTTGCCATTCGAGCAGGTGGTGGAGGTGGTGCGGCCGCTGCGCAGCCTGTCCCACAGCCCGGTGTTCCAGGCCATGCTGTCGTGGCAGAACACCGAAACCGCCGGGATGGAGCTGCCGGACATGTCGCTGCAGGCACTGGGGGTGAGCAGTCGCACCGCTAAGTTCGATGTGCTGCTGGACATGGCCTTGATCGAGGGCCGCCTGTTCGGTTCGCTGGAATACGCCACGGCGCTGTTCGACCAGGCCACGATGGAGCGCTACCTGGGTTACCTCGAATGCATGCTGCGGGCCATGGTCGCCGACGAGCAGGCTGTCGTGGCGAAAATCCCGCTGTTGGCGGAGCAGGAGCGCCGGCATGTGCTGGAAACCCTCAACGCCACGACCGTCGACTACCCACGCGACCAGACCCTCCACGGTCTGTTCGAAACCCGTGCCGAGGCCAGCCCGGACGCCATCGCCGTGGTGACTGACGACGAGCAATGGAGCTACCAGCAACTGAACCACCGCGCCAACCAGGTTGCCCATCGCCTGATCGCCCTGGGGATCCGCCCGGACGATCGGGTGGCGATCTGCGCCGAGCGCAGCCTGGAAATGGTGGCCGGCCTGCTGGGCATTCTCAAGTCCGGTGCTGCTTATGTGCCGCTCGATCCGGATTATCCGCTCGATCGCCTGGCCTACATGCTGGACAACTGCGCGCCGAGCGTGGTGCTGACCCAGGGGGCCTTGCAGGCACGCCTGCCCGCCACCGATGCCCGGACGTTGTTGCTGGACGATGCCGCGTTCTCGACCCAGTCGACGGCTAATCCAAGGGTCGAGGAGCTGCGCTGCGACCATCTGGCCTATGTCATCTACACCTCCGGTTCCACCGGCCTGCCCAAAGGCGTGATGAACGAACATGGGGCGGTGGTCAACCGCCTGCTGTGGATGCAGGACGCTTATCCGTTGACGGCTGCCGATGCGGTGCTGCAGAAGACCCCGTTCAGCTTCGACGTATCGGTGTGGGAGTTCTTCTGGCCGCTGTTCACCGGCGCCCGGCTGGTGATGGCCCGTCCTGGCGGGCATCGCGACCCAGCCTACCTGTGCGAGGTGATCCAGGCCCAGGGCATCAGCACGCTGCACTTCGTACCGTCGATGCTGGACGTGTTCTTGGCCCATGGCGCCGCCCACGGCTGCGACGGGCTGCGGCAGGTGATGTGCAGCGGCGAAGCCTTGCCGGGGCATCTGGTGCGGCGTTTCAAGGCGCAACTGCCGCAGGTGGCGTTGCACAACCTGTACGGCCCCACCGAAGCCGCCGTGGACGTCACGGCCTGG
>NZ_FPKK01000021.1:0-85822 GCF_900119645.1 Pseudomonas sp. NFACC43 | reverse complement strand
CCGTGGGCGTCGTACATCGTCGGGATGCCGCCGCCACCGGCGCAGATCACGATGCTGCCTTTTTCCAGCAGCCACTTGATCGGACGGATTTCAAAGATGCGCTTGGGTCGTGGGCTGGCCACCACCCGGCGGTACTTGTCGCCGTCCGGGGCGATGGCCCAGCCTTTCTCGGCGGCGAGTCTTTCGGCTTCGGTCTTGTCGTAGACCGGGCCGATGGGCTTGGTGGGGTGTTGGAAGGCCGGGTCGTCGGCGTCTACCTCCACCTGGGTCAGCAACGTGGCGAACGGCACTTCGAAGTCCAGCAGGTTGCCCAGTTCCTGTTCGATGATGTAGCCGATCATGCCCTCGGTTTCGGCCCCCAGCACGTCCAGCGGATAGGGTGTGACCGAGGTGTAG
Source organism: Pseudomonas sp. NFACC43 (assembly GCF_900119645.1). Lineage (NCBI taxonomy): Bacteria > Pseudomonadati > Pseudomonadota > Gammaproteobacteria > Pseudomonadales > Pseudomonadaceae > Pseudomonas > Pseudomonas sp. NFACC43. The sequence continues at coordinate 85,426 of NZ_FPKK01000021.1, read as the reverse complement.
GCCGCCGCCTGCAATGACAGCAGGCCGACCTGCGGGCCGTTGCCGTGGGCGATGACCAGCTGGTTGCCGGCATGGATCTTGGCGATCTGCTCGGTCGCGGTGCGGATGTTGCTGCGTTGGTTGTCTGCGGTCATGGGCTCACCCCGACGCAGGAGGGCGTTACCGCCCAGGGCAACGACGATGCGCATGATGCTGTCCTTCTAAAAATGTGATGAGCAACGTAGCCCCTGTGGGAGCGAGCTTGCTCCCACAGTGATTCGCGTCGGGCATTCAGATATCCGCCAATGCCGACACCAGGATCGCCTTGATGGTGTGCATGCGGTTTTCCGCCTGCTCGAAGGCGATGTTGGCCGGGGACTCGAAGACGTCCTCGGTCACTTCCACGCCGTTGGCCAGGTGCGGGTAGCGGCCGGCGATGTCCTTGCCGACCTTGGTCTCGCTGTTGTGGAACGCGGGCAGGCAGTGCATGAATTTCACCCGGGGATTGCCCGAGGCTTTCATCATCTGGGCGTTGACCTGGTAGGGCAGCAACTGCTCGATGCGCTCGTCCCAGGCTTCCACCGGCTCGCCCATGGAGACCCAGATGTCGGTGTGGATGAAGTCCACGCCCTTGACGGCTTCTTTCGGGTCTTCAGTGATGGTGATGCGTGCGCCACTTTCGGCGGCGAAGGCCTGGCACTGGTCGATGAAATCCTGGTGCGGCCACAGGGCTTTCGGTGCGCCGATGCGCACGTCCATGCCCAGTTTGGCGCCGATCATCAGCAGCGAATTGCCCATGTTGTAGCGCGCGTCGCCCAGGTAGGCGTAGCTGATGTCATGCAGCGGCTTGTCGCTGTGCTCGCGCATGGTCAGGGTGTCGGCGATCATCTGGGTGGGGTGGAATTCGGCGGTCAGGCCGTTGAACACCGGCACGCCGGCGAACTTGGCCAGTTCCTCGACGATCTCTTGTTCGAAGCCGCGGTACTCGATGGCGTCGAACATCCGCCCCAGGACGCGGGCGGTGTCCTTCATGCTTTCCTTGTGGCCGATCTGCGACGACACCGGGTCGATGTAGGTGACGTGGGCGCCCTGGTCATGGGCTGCGACTTCGAAGGCGCAGCGGGTGCGGGTCGAAGTCTTTTCGAAGATCAACGCGATGTTCTTGCCCTTGAGGTGGGGCTGCTCGGTGCCGGTGTACTTGGCGCGTTTGAGGTCGCGGGACAGGTCCAGCAGGTAATGCAGCTCGCGGTTGGTGTGGTGCATCAAACTCAGCAGGCTGCGGTTGCGCATGTTGAAAGCCATGATGGATCTCCTTGGGTTTCGGTTATCCCCTGGGCGGGATCGGGTCGATGCCGCCCAGGCTCGAAGGTCAGTAGTCGATGGGGTCGCGGATGATCGGGCAGGTCATGCAGTGGCCGCCGCCGCGGCCGCGGCCCAGTTCGCTGGCGCTGATGGTGATCACTTCCACGCCGGCCTTGCGCAGCAGCGTGTTGGTGTAGGTGTTGCGGTCATAGCCGATCACCACGCCGGGCTCCACGGCCACCACGTTGTTGCCGTCGTCCCATTGCTCGCGCTCGGCGGCGAAGCTGTTGCCACCGGTTTCCACCACCCGCAGCGCCGGCAGCTTGAGGGCGGCGGCCACGGTGTCGAGGAAGCTGCCTTCCTCGCGGCGCACGTCGATGCCGCCGGGCTTGCTCTCGTCGGGCCGCAGGGAGAAGGCGACGATCTGGCCGACGACTTCGGGGAAGATGGTCACCAGGTCGCGGTCGCAGAAACTGAACACGGTGTCCAGGTGCATGGCGGCACGGGACTTGGGCAGGCCGGCGACGATCACCCGTTCCACGGCCTTGTGCTTGAACAGGTTCAGCGCCAGTTGGCCGATGGCCTGGCGGGACGAGCGCTCGCCCATGCCGATCAGCACCACGCCATTGCCGACGGGCATCACGTCACCGCCTTCGAGGGTGGCGTTGCCATGGTCCTGGTCCGGGTCGCCGTACCAGATCTGGAAGTCGGCGTGGGTGAACTCGGGGTGGAACTTGTAGATGGCGGTGGTCAGCAGGGTCTCCTGGCGACGCGCCGGCCAGTACATCGGGTTCAGGGTCACGCCGCCGTAGATCCAGCAGGTGGTGTCGCGGGTGAACTGGGTGTTGGGCAGCGGCGGCAGGATGAAGCTGGAGTGGCCGAGAAAATCGCGGAACATCTGGATGGTCTTGCCACCGAAGCTGTCCGGCAAGTCGTCGGCCGAGACGCCGCCGATCAGGAATTCGGCGATCTTGCGCGGTTCCAGGCTGCGCAGCCACGAACCGACTTCATTCACCAGGCCCAGGCCCACCGAGTTGGCGGTGATCTTGCGCTGCAGGATCCAGTCCAGGGCGTCGGGCATGGCGACGATGTCGGTCAGCAGGTTGTGCATCTCCAGCACATCGATGCCGCGCTCGCGCATCTTGGTGACGAAATCGAAATGGTCGCGCTTGGCCTGGTTGACCCAGATCACATCGTCGAACAGCAGTTCATCGCAGTTGTTCGGGGTCAAGCGCTGATGAGCCAGGCCTGGGGAGCACACCATGACTTTACGCAGTTTGCCGGCTTCGGAATGAACGCCGTACTTCACTTTTTCCGTGGTCATTACACATCCTCCAGTTGAACAGTCGGCTACAGGGTCAGGAAGCCGTCGTAGAGTCCATAGGCCGCCACCAGGGCGCCTGCGACCACTGCGGCGAAAATCAGCTTCTCGACAGAGGTGAAAACCGGTTTGCCCAGCTCGCGCTTGGCCTTGGCGAACAGGATCGCGCCGGGGGCGTAGAGCAGGGCGGACAGCAGCAGGTACTTGATCCCGCCGGCATACAGCAGCCAGACGGCGTAGACCAGGGCGATGGCGCCGATGGCCAGGTCCTTGCGCCGCTCGGCCGCGAAGCCCTCGTAGGTCTCGCCACGCACCGCCAGCAGCAGCGCGTAGGCCGCCGACCACAGGTACGGCACCAGGATCATCGAGGTGGCGAGGTAGATCAGGGACAGGTAGGTGCTGGCCGAGAACAGGGTGATGATCAAGAACAGCTGGACCATCGCGTTGGTCAGCCACAGGGCGTTGGCCGGTACGTGGTTGGCGTTCTCGCGGCGCAGGAACTCCGGCATGGTGTGGTCCTTGGCGGCGGCGAACATGATCTCGGCGCACAGCAGCACCCAGGACAAGAGGGCGCCCAGCAGCGAGATGATCAGGCCGACGCTGATGAGCACCGCACCCCAGTGGCCCACCACGTGCTCCAGCACCGCGGCCATGGATGGATTCTGCAGCTTGGCCAGTTCCGGCTGGGTCATGATGCCCAGGGACAATACGTTCACCAGCACCAGGAACAGCAGCACGGTGATGAAGCCGATCACGGTGGCCTTGCCCACGTCGGTGCGTTTCTCGGCGCGGGCGGAAAAGATGCTCGCCCCCTCGATGCCGATGAACACCCACACGGTGACCAGCATCATGTTGCGCACCTGGTTCATCACGCTGCCCAGGTCGGGGTTCATCGTGCCCCAGATGTCCCGGGTGAAGATCTCGAGCTTGAAGGCGAACAGCGCGATCAGCACGAACAGCAACAGCGGCACGACCTTGGCGACGGTGGTCACCAGGTTGATGAACGCCGCCTCCCTGATGCCGCGCAGCACCAGCCAATGCACCGCCCACAACAGCACCGAGGCACCGATCACCGCCGCCACGGTGTTGCCCTCGCCGAAAATCGGGAAGAAGTAGCCCAGGGTACTGAACAGCAGGACGAAATAACCGACGTTGCCCAACCAGGCGCTGATCCAGTAGCCCCAGGCCGAAGAGAAGCCCATGTAGTCGCCGAAACCGGCCTTGGCGTAGGCATACACGCCGCCGTCCAGGTCGGGTTTGCGGTTGGCCAGGGTCTGGAAGACGAAGGCCAGGGTCAGCATGCCGACGGCGGTGATGGCCCAACCGATCAGTACCGCTCCGACATCGGCGCTGGCGGCCATGTTCTGCGGCAGGGAAAAGATCCCGCCACCGATCATGGAGCCGACAACCAGTGCAACCAATGCACCCAATCGAAGTTTTCCAGGAGTGTTAGACATTTGTAAGACTCCAATGCAGGAGAAGAGAGTCAACAGGCTAAGTCGATTTGGAAGTTGAATACCTGATCTGGATCAGTGCATGACAACATTCCATTGTTAATGAAGGGGTTAAGTGTTTTGCTTGATGCCCGTGAATGTTCGTGCAAGGCCCGTTCTAGAAGCTTTGGATGGGTTTGAAAGGGACGTATTTTCCTGGCGGGACAATTCACGCTAGTTGATTTTTTTTGGATCGCAACTATTTTGAACCCTGCCTTCATGACAAAAATAATCGGCTGTCCTGGCCTTTCTTTATTGTTGTCCTGAACATACTGGGGTAATGAGTCCCTTGGACTTTTTGCGGGTGACGTTATTCAAGAACGTTATGTCGCATTTATCTACTTAATGGGTCAGAGAAAAATGCCTCAGCCGATTGAAAAGTTACGACTCGGTGCGCTGATCGCGCTGGTGGTGGGGTCGATGATCGGCGGCGGGATATTTTCCCTGCCGCAAAACATGGCCGCCCGGGCCGACGTCGGCGCGGTACTGATCGGCTGGACCATCACCGCCGTCGGCATGCTGACCCTGGCTTTCGTCTTCCAGACCCTGGCCAACCGCAAACCTGGCCTGGATTCGGGGGTCTACGCCTACGCCAAGGCCGGTTTCGGCGACTACATGGGTTTCTCTTCGGCCTGGGGCTACTGGATCAGTGCGTGGATGGGCAACGTCGGTTATTTCGTCCTGCTGTTCAGCACCCTGGGGTATTTTTATCCGGTGTTCGGCCAGGGCAATACCCCTGTGGCCATCGCCTGCGCATCGCTGCTGCTGTGGGCGGTGCACTTTCTGGTATTGCGCGGCATCAAGGAGGCGGCGTTCATCAACCTGGTGACCACTGTCGCCAAGGTCGTGCCGCTGCTGGTGTTCATCGTCATCGCCGCCGTGGCGTTCGAGGCCGAGGTGTTTACCCGGGATATCTGGGGCACGATGAACCCGGACCTGGGCAGCGTGATGGACCAGGTGCGCCACATGATGCTGGTCACGGTATTCGTGTTCATCGGCATCGAAGGCGCCAGCGTCTATTCGGCACGAGCGGAAAAACGTGCGGACGTCGGCCGCGCCACCGTGATCGGTTTCCTCGGGGTCCTGGCGCTGCTGGTGCTGGTGAACGTGCTGTCGCTGGGCATCATGAGCCAGCCTGCATTGGCGCAACTGCAGAACCCGTCCCTGGCCGGCGTGCTGGAGCATGTGGTCGGCCCCTGGGGCGCCCTGCTGATCAGCGTGGGCCTGACGGTATCGCTGCTGGGGGCGCTGCTGTCCTGGGCGCTGCTGTGCGCCGAGATTCTCTACGCGACCGCCAGGGACAAGACCATGCCGGCGTTCCTCACCAAGGAAAATGCCAACCGTGCGCCGGTCAATGCGCTGTGGTTGACCAATGGCATGATCCAGTTGTTTTTGCTGATCACCCTGTTTTCCGCAGGCACCTACACCAGCCTGATCTACCTCGCGTCGTCGATGATCCTGGTGCCGTACCTGTGGTCGGCAGCCTATGCGGTGTTGCTTTGCGCCCGGGGCGAAACCTATGGGCAGGCTTCGGCCCAGCGGATGAAAGACCTGTGCATCGGTGGCGTTGCGCTGTGCTACGCGGTGTGGCTGCTGTATGCCGGCGGCGTGAAGTACCTGCTGCTGTCGGCGCTGCTGTATGCGCCGGGCGTCATCCTGTTCGCCCAGGCCAAGCGCGAGCAGGGACAGCCGTTGTTCACCCATGTGGAGAAAGGCATTTTCGCCTGCGTGATGGCCGGGGCGGGGTTGGCGGCGTATGGGTTGTACAGTGGATTTTTGGCGTTGTGAGGCGAAGGTTGCCTTTCTGGCAAGTTAGAGACCGTCAGTGTGGTGAGGCGATTTAACGAAGCGTGCACGTTCCAGGGGGATAAACCCCCTTGCCACAATGGATCGACACGCTGGCACGGTTCGCTGGCGATTGGGCGGCCATCACCATTGCGGGCGATGGGCACCCAGTTCGGTCGCTGGCGCTGCCCATTGCAAAGGCGTACCGGTGATTCTCAGCGGCACCTGCAACCGATGGGCCGGGCCCCAGGGCGTTTGTTCCACCAGCAACCCCTGGTCGGCGCTGTTCTCGGGTCGTAGCGCGGTCTGGGCGCCCGCGCCGTGTTCGATCAACAGTTTTGCCGTACGTGCCAGGGACAGGCGTGCCGAGCCGCCTGGGCCGTTCGCCAGGCGACGGGACAAGAGCACGATGGCGCTGGCCGCCATCAGGTATCCCGTGGCGTGATCCAGCGCCTGCACCGGCAAGGGTGTCGGTTTGTCGGCCTGTTTCCAACCCATGCCGGCTTCGGCGATGCCGCTGCTCATCTGCACCAGGCTGTCGAAGCCGCGTCGGTTCTGCCAAGGGCCGCTCCAGCCGTAGGCGTTGAGGCTCACATCGATCAGCCCGGGGGCCAATTGCTGGCGTTGCGCGGCGCCATAACCCAGGCGTTCCAGGGCATCGGCGCGATAGCCGTGCAAGAGGATGTCGGCATCCTTGAGCAAAGTCTCGAACACTGCACGGTCGTCGGCTCGATGCAAGTCGAGGCGGGTGCAGCGTTTGCCCAGGGTCACTTCCGGCACCACGCCAGGCTCGTTCCAGCTCGGTGGATCGATGCGCAGGACATCGGCCCCCAGGCCCGCGAGGAAGCGGCTGGCAATGGGGCCGGCCAGCACACGGGTCAGGTCCAGCACCTTGAGTCCCGCCAGTGGTCGCGCCACAGTACCGAGCCAGGGGCCAGGCCGGGCATCGAGGCTGGCGTCGAAGTGCACCAGCGGTTCGGCGTTCACCGCCTTGCCTTGGGGATGGCCCTGCCATGCCTGCCACGGGCGCATTTCGGCGGCGCAACCGCCCGCATTCACCACGGCCTGTTCCAGTTCGGCCTTGTTCCAGAGAGCGACCTTGCTTGCCATGTCGTCGCGATCACGGCAGACGCCCAGGACCTTTTCCGCCGCAAGGCGATGATGCGGCGCGTTGGTGTGCAGGCGGATCCAGCCATCGGCAGTGGCGTAGTCGCCGGCCACCGGGTCCCACATCGGCGGCACGCTCCAGCCCAGGGGGCGCAAGGACGTGGAGAACCAGAACGAGGCCAGTCGCCGGTCGACTTCCAAAGAGGGACGCCGGCCGGTTTGCTGGTGAAGCAGTTCGGCGACAGCCTGGCCGGCCGCGGCGATGCTGGCGCAGGCCAGTTCCGTGACGGCGAATGCCGAGGGCAAGGCGCCTTCGTCGGTGAAGGGGATCGGGGTCATGGGCAAGCCAAGGGCGGCTTGCATGGACGTGAGCTGATCGGTCATCGAAGGCCCTGCGCACAATGAAAGGGCGAGCATAGATCAAAAATCCGCAGGGCGGCGCTTCACCGCCCAGCGGGCGCTAGCATCCTTGTCCGGAGGGCGTTCCGGGCGGGACCAGATCCAGAGGTTGCCTAAACCCATTCCCAGCAATGCCAGGTAAACAGGCCAGCGGTGATCGAGCAGCGCCAGCATCAGCCCGGCACAGAGCAGCATGCTGGCGGTGGCGCCGAACTTGGCCCTGCGCGCGATGACTTTGCCGTTGCGCCAGGTGCGCAGTATCGCTGCGAACCACCGATGATTCTCCAGCCATGCGCTCAGACGCGGCGAGCCACGCGTCGCGGCCCAGGCGGCCAGCAGGATGAACTCGGTGCTCGGCAGGCCAGGCACGACGATGGCGATCAGGCCGATGGCCAGGCTGGCATAGGCCAGGAGCGTGAAGAACAGCCGGGCGGCTTTCGAGGGGCTGCGGTTCGCGTGTCCTGGTTCAAGCATGAACGGTTCCCTCATGGGCGCGAGCCTGCTCGCGATAGCGCTCTGACAGGCGCCTATGTGCCGACTGGGTGGCCGTCACCGCGAGCCGGTTCGCTCCCTGAGGGGATGGCGATGTGTTCAAGCCGGCTCGGCCGCATAGGCGTGTTCCAGCAGCACGGTAAAGCGGTTGAATGCATCCAGCGCGCCTTTGTCCGCCTCGGCTTCCTGTTGTTCGCTGAAGACCAGGCCGTCGAGGGTTCGGGTGAAGGTTTTCCAGCCTTCGGCGCGGCCGCCTGCCGGTTCAGCCAGGTGACGGGCGCCGAAGGTTTCGTTCATGCCCAGGGCCACGGCGCGCTTGATCAGGAACGCAGCCCCCAGTTTCGACCCCTCGGAGACGAACAGCCAGCCCAGGGCCTCGGCCTGGGTCGGGTGCTTCACCGCGCCGTTCACGGGTGCCGGCACCGGCGTGTCCAGGTCCGCCAGGTCGGCCTTGGCCGCTTCGGCGCGGCAGCGGGCCGACAGGTCGGGGATCAGCGCGGACAACTGCGGGTCGTTGTACAGGGCCACCAGTTCCGACTGGAACAGGTACTGGGCGACGACGAAGCGGGCGAAGCTGGCCGGGGTTTCGAACGGGGCGTGGGCCTTGACCAGTGCGTCGAGTCTGCTGTGGGGCTCGTGGGTGATCTGGTTCAGGCGTTGGGAGCGTGTGATGGGGCGTTCTATGGTCATGAAAAATTCCTTTGAGTAAGCACATTGATGGCGAGGGGATTTGTCCCCGGGCGGGGCGCGCAGCCGCTCCTAAAACGCCTCCGATCATCTGAAGTGCCAGATAGACATTTCGGGATACTGCGCGCCCAGCGGCGATCAATCCCCTCGCCACGGGAGCTGTGTTGCCTGGGATCGTCAGATGTCCCAGATCAGGTTCACTGCGAAATTGCGTCCGGGCGCGGTCAGGCGATCGAGGTTGGCGGGGCTCAGCACCGCGGCCTCGCCGACGCTGTCGTAGCCGCGCACGTCATCCCACAGCCAGTACTTCTTGTCGGTAAGGTTGTAGAGCCCGCCACTGACGGTGACGTCGTCGGTCACTTTGTAGAACCCGGTCAGGTCGAGGATGCCGAAGCCTGGGGTCTTGAACTGGCTGCTGACGCCATCGGGGGAGTTGAAGTTGCTGTCGTCGACGCGGTTCTTCTTCCGGACCAGGGTCCAGCTGAGCAGGGTGCCGTAACCGTCCTGGTCATAACCAAGGCCGAACACCCCGGTCAGTGGGTTGACGCTGTTGATCGGCTGGCCGGTATCGTCGTTGCGACCATAGGCATAGGCCACCGAGCCCTGGGTATACAGGCCCTGCGGCGCGCCGAACACGTCCAGGTCCAGGCGCCCCTTGACCTCGGCGCCCTTGATGGTGGCGTGCTTGATGTTATTGCTCTGGAAGGTCAGCTGGTCCGCCCCGGGCGTGATCGCGTCTTCGTTGATGAAATCGCGATACTTGTTGTAGAACACTGCCACATCGAAGGAGCCGGCATCGAAACGCCCCCGCAGGCCGGTCTCGTAGCTCTTGCTTTTTTCCGGTTCCAGGTCGGGGTTGGGTTCCACGCTATAGCCGGCACCGGGGTTGTCGAAGCGCCCGTACAGGGCCTTGGCGGTCGGGGTGCGGAACCCTTCGGCGTACTGGCCGTACCAGGTGTACTGATCGGTGAACGCGTAGGTCAGGCCGAACTTGGGCGAAACGCGATGCCAGGTCTTGTTGCTGTCACTGACTTCGCCGCCGCTGGTGGGGTCGACGGTGTTGAGGAATTCCTCGGTGAGGTGCGGCTTGAGCCGGGTGTGGTCGTAGCGCAGGCCCGGGGTGAAGGTCCACTTTTCCCAGCTGATCTGGTCCTGGGCGAACAGACTGTAGGTATTGATGGTCGGGTCCGGGAAATCGCTGGCTTTTGCCAGCACGTCGCGGGTACTGATGGCACCGACGGTCGGGCAGCCCACGCCGACCGCCAGGCAGACGCCATTGCCGCTGCGCGAACCGGTCACCTTCTGCTGCTTGAGGGTGGTGCCGTAGGTCAGCGCGTGGTCGGTCTCGGCGATGCTGAAGGCTTTTTCCAGCTGCGCGTCGAATACCCACTGTTTTTCTTCATAGAGGGTATCCCGGGTGCGTAGCACCTGGCGGGTGATGGGGAAATAGAACTCGGCGGTGCTCTGGTCGGTCTTGGCGACCTGGTGGTTCAGGCTCCACTTCACGCGGTCGGCCAGCAGGCTGTCGAGGGCGAAGCTGTGTTCCAGGCCGAAGCGCTCGCGACTGATGGTGTCGTTGCCGGTGCGCCACTGGTACATGCCACCGGGCAGCACGGCGGGAGGAATGGCCGGCTGGCCGTTGGCATACGGGCCGCCATAGGCGCTTTTCAGATCGCTGTCGCGGTCATCCTTGTACTTCTCGTAGACCAGCCCCAGGCGCGCATCATCGTCATAGTTCCAGCCCAGCTTGGCCAGGACGTTGTGGGTGCGTACATCCTCCGGGTTGGCCGCGGTGCGGTCCAGGCCGGTGCCATTGTGGCTGCCATAGGATTCGGTTTCGTGGCCGTCGCGCTGGCTGTAGTGCAGCAGGCCATCGAATGCGCCGCTGCGGCCGGCGACGGTGGCGGACTTGAGCCAGCTCTCGTCGGCGGAGCTGTAGCCGGTTTTCAGCCGGGCGCCGACGTCGCTGCCGGGCTTGATGATGTCGTCCGGGTCCAGGGTGAAGTAACTGACGGCACCGCCGATGGCATTGCTGCCGTACAGCACCGAGGCCGGGCCGCGCAGGATCTCCACGCGCTTGACGATTTCCGGGTCGACATAGTTGCGCTGGGTCTTGGCATAGGGGCCGTTGAAGAAACTGTCGGGTATTTCCACACCATCGACCTGGGTCAGGATCCGGTTGCCGTCGATGCCGCGGATGTTATAGCCACTGATGCCGCCCCGCTGGCCGGCACCCCCCGCCGAGACACCGGGTTCGTAACGCACCAGGTCCTTGAGGGTGTTGACGTTGTTGCGGTCCAGGGCCTGGCGGTCATGGGCCGTGACGGTGCTGGGCACGCTGGCGATGGCTTGTTCCTGGCGGGTGGCGCTGATAGTCACCTGTTGCAGGTTCAGTACGCTGCCGGCGCTGCTCTTTTCCAGAACCACGTTGTTGCTGCCCAGTTTGCGATAGCTCAGGTTGGTCCCCACCAACAGGCGCTCGAGGGCTTTTTCCGGCGATAGCGAACCGTTCACGCCGGGCGAGGCGACCCCGTCGGCCAGTTCGGCCGGCAGGCCCACCTGCCATCCAGTGACTGCGGTAAAGGCATTCAGGGCAGAGACCAGCGGTTGCTGGGCGATGGCGAAGGTGTAGTCGCCCATGTTGTGAGTCGACGAACGCGTGGCGGTGGCGGCCAGGGCGGCCGGGACGCTGCCGGCCATCAGGATGGCGGCGGTCAGCAATGACAACGTGCGGGTAGGGGCAAGGAACCGGCAAGTAAGGCGAGAGGACATCGATAGCGCTCCGTGTCGCATCTGTTATAGGTGCAGATCGGCATCTGTAGATGCGAATCAATTGCATTGGCTATAACGAGACGAACCAGCTCACGCTATCGAGTAAAAATAATGCTCGTTCAGTTGAGAATGACCAGGGCCGGGAACTCCTGGACCCGCGCCGAGGTGATATGGGCCAGCGAGCGCACCACGTCCAGCGGCTGGTCGAGGCGGTAGTTGCCGGTCACCGCGATGTGGGCCAACTGCTCGTTGCGATTGATGATCCAGCCGGGGTAATAGCGTTGCAGTTCGGCCAGTACCTGGTCCAGCGGTCGATTTTCGAACACCAGTCGGCCCTGGACCCACGCCAGGTCGGTGCTGGCATCGAGCCTTGCCGGGCGATCGAAGCCGTTGGGACCGATGCGAATGCTTTCTCCGGCCGAGAGCCGGACACGCGTGTCGTTGCGGTTGGCCCGCAGGTCCACATCGCCGCGCTGCACCTGGACCTGGGCCACGCCGTCGAGGTAGCGCACGGCGAACGTGGTATCGCTGACACTGGCGGTAACCGGGCCGGCTTCGATTTCCAGCGGCAGGTTGCGATCGCCGGGAACCTCGAAGAACGCTTCGCCCTTGTACAGCCGGGCCATGTGTCGCTGTTCATTGAACGTGCTGGAGAAGGCCGAATCGGTGTTGAGCAGGACCCTGGAGCCGTCCTCCAGTTGCAGGCGCTGGCGCTCGCCGACCACGGTCAGGTGGTCGGCCTGCAAGTGCAGGGGCAAGTCGCTGAAGTTGAACAGGCCCAGGAACAGCACGGCGGCGGTGGCCAGCGGTTTCCAATGGGCACGCAGGCGTGACAGCGCCGTGGCTTTCGGCGCCGCCTGGAGCTGCCGGGCACTTTCCAGTACCTGCGGGCCGTTCCAGATGGTCTGGGCCCTGACGAACGCTTCGCCATGACGCGGGTCGGCCGCCAGCCAGGCCTGGAACTGCCGGGTCTGCTCCTGGCTGGGGTTGTCCAGCAGGATCAGCCAGTCCAGCGCCTGCTCCATGGCATGGGCGGTGTCTGTGGCTGAAGCTGGCCCGGGGGCGCGATGGGTGTCCGTCACGGTGCTTCCTCGGCGGTGTCTATGCACTGCTGTTCGTATCAGGCTTGAGGGCGGCAAGATTAGCAGGGCCGCCGGCCAACGCAATCGGCGGCGGCCTCGAATGGAAAGTTCCTACAGGCTCAGTCGGCGTCGAGACGTTCAGCCACGCCGATACAGATTGCCATGATCAACTTCAGTTCCTTTTGCACCGTACTCGGCGAGACACCCAGGCGCTCGGCGATCTCTTGATAAGCGTGACCTTGCAGGCGGCTGAGCATGAAGATCTGTTGTTGGCGTGGGCTCAAGGCCTGCAGGCTGACGTTGAGGCGTTCGAGCATGCGTCCGGCATGGGCGGCGTCTTCGGCGCTGCTCTGGGGGGCCACCACATTGTTCACGACGTCCACCGGGACGTCCTCCAGCAATGTCCGCGACTGGATACGCCGGGCGCGCAGATGATCCAGTGCCAGGTTGCGCGCGGTCTGGAAGACGAAGGGTTCAAGATGATCGACCGTACGCTCGTTCAGGGCACGGGTCACGCGCAGGTACGTTTCCTGAAGCAGGTCTTCGGCAGTGCTGGGGTTGTTGACCATACGTTCAAGGGTGCGCAGCAGCGGTGTACGCTGGGCGAGGAAGACGTGGTGAAAGCGCGATTGACTCACGGCAGGGCTCGATCCGATTTGAGTAGATGATAATGATTATTATCTACTTGACAGGTCAAGCCTTGATTTCGTGACCCTCCCGATCCCATGCCCCCGTCCCCTGCGGGAGCGAGCTGCGCGCGATGCCGTTCGGCCAAGTCGCATCATTGTCGATTGACCCTGACCCATCGCTATCGCGCGCAAGCTCGTCTCTACAAGCTCGCCGCTACACAAAAGCTGGACTGAGCGTGTGGATCACTCCGCGTTGCACAGCGCCAGGCAGTTATCCAGCATGCGGTTGGAGAAGCCCCACTCGTTGTCATACCAGGCCAGTACCTTGAGCAGCTTGCCGCTGACCTTGGTGTGGTTGGCGTCGAAGATCGACGACAGCGGGTTGTGGTTGAAGTCACTGGAAACCAGGGGCAGGGTGTTATAGCCCAGGATCTTCGAATGCTGGCTGGCCTGGCGCAGCAGCGCATTGACTTCGTCGGCCGAGGTCTCGCGCTTGAGCTGCACGGTCAGGTCCACCAGGGAAACGTTGATCACCGGCACGCGCACGGCCATGCCGGTCAGCTTGCCCGCCAGTTCCGGCAGCACCAGGCCCACCGCCTCGGCGGCGCCGGTCTTGCTCGGGATCATGTTCTGGGTGGCGGAACGGGCGCGATACGGGTCGCTGTGGTAGACGTCCGTCAGGTTCTGGTCGTTGGTGTAGGCATGGATGGTGGTCATCAGGCCGCTTTCGATGCCCAGCTCGCGGTGCAGCACCTGGGCCACCGGGGCCAGGCAGTTGGTGGTGCAAGAGGCGTTGGAAATGACCTGGTGGGACTGGCGCAGAATGTCGTGGTTCACGCCATACACCACGGTGGCGTCGGCCCCCTTGGCCGGAGCCGAGATGATCACCTTGCGGGCGCCGGCGCTGATATGCGCGGCGGCCTTGGCGCGGTCGGTGAACAGCCCGGTGCATTCGAAGACCACGTCGATCTTCTCGGCGGCCCAGGGCAGGTCGGCCGGATTGCGGATGGCGCTGACCGAGATGCGGTCGCCATTGACCGTCAGGCTTTCGTGATCGTGCTGGACATCGGCATCGAACGTGCCGTGGACGGTGTCGAACTTGAGCAGATGAGCATTGATCGCACTGTCACCCAGGTCGTTGATGGCGACGATCTGCAAGTCGCGACGATAGCCTTGGGTATAAAGTGCACGGAGGACGTTGCGGCCGATGCGGCCAAAACCATTGATTGCGATTCGAAGAGTCATTAACTGCGCCGCCGTCGATTTGTTGTTGGAATTACAAGATTATTCGCATAAAAATAGAAAACAAGCCTTTTTGATGGCAATATTTTGTTTTATCTACAACGAGTGACCTGCATCAACTGGTCCGAATGGTCGACAAGCCGCCTGCCGCCCCCTGTGGGCGGGGCTTTTGACCAGCATAGACAATCAGGTCGCCATACCCGTTAGCCTGGAGTTCTACACATGCATCCCCGCGTACTTGAGGTCACCGAACGGCTTATCGCCCGCAGCCGCGCCACGCGTCAGGCTTACCTTGCACTGATTCGCGGCGCCGCCAGCGACGGGCCGATGCGCGGTAAATTGCAGTGCGCCAATTTCGCCCACGGCGTCGCCGGTTGCGGCAGCGAAGACAAGCACCACCTGCGGATGATGAACGCCGCCAACATCGCCATCGTGTCTTCCTATAACGACATGCTGTCGGCCCACCAGCCTTACGAAACCTTTCCGGAACAGATCAAGAAAGCCCTGCGCGAAATCGGCTCGGTCGGCCAGTTCGCCGGCGGTACTCCCGCCATGTGCGATGGCGTGACCCAGGGCGAGGCGGGGATGGAGCTGAGCCTGCCGAGCCGCGAAGTGATCGCCCTGTCCACGGCCGTGGCGCTGTCCCACAACATGTTCGACGGCGCGCTGATGCTCGGCATCTGCGACAAGATCGTCCCGGGCCTGATGATGGGCGCGTTGCGCTTCGGTCACTTGCCGACGATCTTCGTGCCCGGCGGGCCGATGGTCTCGGGCATTTCCAACAAGGAAAAGGCTGACGTTCGCCAGCGCTACGCCGAGGGCAAGGCCACTCGCGAAGAGCTGCTGGAATCGGAGATGAAGTCCTACCACAGCCCCGGTACCTGCACCTTCTACGGCACCGCCAACACCAACCAGTTGCTCATGGAAGTGATGGGCCTGCACCTGCCGGGCGCTTCGTTCGTCAACCCGAACACCCCGCTGCGCGATGCCCTGACCCGCGAGGCGGCCTACCAGGTGACGCGCCTGACCAAGCAGAGCGGCAACTTCATGCCCATCGGCGAAATCGTCGACGAGCGGGCGCTGGTCAACTCCATCGTCGCGCTGCACGCCACTGGCGGCTCCACCAACCACACGCTGCACATGCCGGCCATCGCCATGGCGGCCGGGATCCAGTTGACCTGGCAGGACATGGCCGACCTCTCCGAGGTGGTGCCGACCCTCAGCCACGTCTACCCGAACGGCAAGGCCGACATCAACCACTTCCAGGCGGCGGGTGGCATGTCCTTCCTGATTCGCGAACTGCTGGAAGCCGGTCTGCTGCATGAGGACGTCAACACCGTGCTCGGCCATGGCCTGAGCCGCTATACCCAGGAGCCGTTCCTCGAAGACGGCGAGCTGGTATGGCGCGACGGCCCGACCGAAAGCCTCGACGAAAACATCCTGCGCCCGGTGGCCCGGGCATTCTCTGCCGAGGGTGGCCTGCGAGTCATGGAGGGCAATCTGGGGCGCGGAGTGATGAAGGTCTCGGCCGTGGCCCTGGAAAACCAGATCGTCGAAGCGCCGGCCATGGTGTTCCAGGATCAGCAGGACCTGGCCGATGCGTTCAAGGCCGGTCTGCTGGAGAAGGATTTCGTCGCAGTCATGCGCTTCCAGGGGCCTCGCTCCAATGGCATGCCGGAGCTGCACAAGATGACGCCGTTCCTCGGCGTGCTGCAGGATCGCGGCTTCAAGGTGGCGTTGGTGACGGACGGTCGCATGTCCGGCGCGTCGGGGAAAATCCCGGCGGCGATTCATGTCAGCCCCGAAGCTTATGTCGGTGGTCCGTTGGCCCGGGTGCAGGAGGGCGATATCATCCGCGTGGACGGCGTCAAAGGCACCTTGGAACTGAAGGTGGACGCCGAGGAATTCGCCGCGCGCGAACCGGCCAAGGGCCTGTTGGGCAACAACATCGGTACCGGTCGCGAGCTGTTCGGCTTCATGCGCATGGCCTTCAGCTCGGCAGAGCAGGGCGCCAGCGCCTTCACTTCTGCCCTGGAGACGCTTAATTGAAACTGGCTTTGGTCGGTGACATCGGTGGGACCAACGCACGTTTCGCGTTGTGGAAGAACCACAACCTGGAGAATATCCAGGTGCTGGCGACGGCGGACTACGCCTGCCCCGAAGATGCCATCAAGGTTTACCTGAGCGGCATGGGCATGGAGCCGGGCGCCATTGGCTCGGTGTGCCTGTCCGTGGCGGGACCGGTGAGCGGCGATGAGTTTCGCTTCACCAACAACCATTGGCGCTTGAGCAATCTGGCGTTCTGCCGGACCTTGCAGGTGGAGCAACTGCTGCTGGTCAACGACTTTTCGGCCATGGCCCTGGGCATGACCTGCCTGCGTCCCGGCGAATATCGGGTCGTCTGCCAGGGCACTCCCGAGCCGATGCGTCCGGCGGTGGTGATCGGGCCGGGCACCGGGCTGGGTGTCGGTACGCTGCTGAACCTGGGCGAGGGGCGCTTCGCGGCCTTGCCGGGTGAGGGCGGTCATGTCGACCTGCCGATGAGCAGTCCGCGGGAAACCCAGCTGTGGCAACACATCTACAACGAGATCGGCCACGTCAGCGCCGAGACCGCCCTGAGTGGCAGTGGCTTGCCCAGGGTGTACCGGGCGATCTGCGCGGTGGATGGCCACGTGCCGGTACTCGACACCCCGGAATCCATCACCGCCGCCGGCCTGGCCGGCGACCCCATCGCCCTGGAAGTGCTCGAGCAGTTCTGTCGCTGGTTGGGGCGCGTGGCGGGTAACAATGTGTTGACGGTGGGAGGGCGAGGCGGTGTCTATATCGTCGGTGGCGTGGTCCCGCGGTTTGCCGATTTTTTCATCGAGAGCGGTTTCGCCCGTTGTTTCGCCGACAAGGGCTGCATGAGCGATTACTTCAAGGGTATCCCGGTCTGGCTGGTGACGGCGCCGTATCCCGGGCTCATGGGCGCGGGTGTGGCGTTGGAGCAATCTGCCCAAGCTTGAAGTTCGAACCGCGAACCTTGTGGGAGCGAGCTTGCTCGCGATAGCGGTGTAACAGTCAAATCAAGGATGACTGACACTCCGTTATCGCGAGCAAGCTCGCTCCCGCAGTGTGTCTGTAGTCCTCATCCATCAGGCATAATCCGCCCCAATCCAAACAACAAGGACGAGGCCCGTGAGTTCAGTGAACAAATCGATTTTGTTGGTCGACGACGACCAGGAGATTCGCGAGCTGCTGGACACCTACCTCAGTCGTGCGGGTTTTCAGGTGCGCACCACCCCGGATGGCGCCGGGTTTCGCCAGGCGTTCAACGAAGCGCCGAGCGACCTGGTGATCCTCGATGTGATGCTGCCCGACGAGGACGGCTTCAGCCTGTGTCGTTGGGTTCGCCAGCACCCGCGCCAGGCGCACGTGCCGATCATCATGCTGACCGCCAGCTCCGACGAAGCCGACCGGGTCATCGGCCTGGAACTGGGGGCCGACGACTACCTGGGCAAGCCCTTCAGCCCCCGGGAACTCCAGGCCCGCATCAAGGCCCTGCTGCGCCGGGCCCAGTTCGGCCAGGAACGCTCCGGCGGCGAAGTGCTGGCCTTCGACGAGTGGCGGCTGGATATGATCAGCCACCGCCTGTTTCACGCCGATGGCGAAGAAGTCATCCTGTCCGGCGCCGACTTCGCCCTGCTCAAGCTGTTCCTCGATCATCCCCAGGAAATCCTCGACCGCGACACCATCGGCAACGCCACCCGTGGCCGAGAATTGATGCCCCTGGACCGGATCGTCGACATGGCGGTCAGTCGCCTGCGCCAACGCTTGCGCGATACGGAAAAACCGCCGCGGCTGATCCGTACGGTGCGCGGCAGCGGCTATCAGTTGGCGGCCAATGTGGTTGCCTGCAATGGGCACTGACTGGATCAGGAAGATCGCCCAGCGGGTGCCGGTGCCACGTTCGTTGCTGGGACGGATGTTGCTGCTCACGCTGTTGGTGGTGTTGTTCGCCCAGACCTTGTCCAGCCTGATCTGGGTATCGCAACTGCGTGCCACCCAGCTCGAGGGCCTGGTGACCAGTGCCCGCAGCCTCGCCCATTCAATGACCGCCAGTGTCAGCTACCTGCGTTCGCTGCCGGTGGCCTATCGGCCGCTGGTGCTGGATCAACTGCGCAGCATGGGCGGCACGCGGTTCGTCGTGACCCTCAACGACAAGCCCCTGGGCATGGATGTGCTCCCGAACACGCCGCGTAAACTGGCGGTGCTCAAGGCGGTGGATGAGGTATTGCGCCGCTCCCTGGGCAATAACGCCGACATCTCCGTCAAGTTTGTCAGCCCCGAGGACCTGCGGATCTTCAACGGCGGCCTCAAGCTCGATGAGTTGCCCCGTTCATGGGCTCATTACGCCCTGACCCTGGAGCCGGTGAACCCGCCTGTCCTGGTCACGCAGATCCAGATGGCGCCGGGCGAATGGTTGTACATCGCCTCGCTGCTGCCCGAACCCTATACCAGTCTCGAAGAGCAGGACCTGCCCAAGCAGCAGGTCGGCTTCATCGTGCTGACCAGCTCCCTGCTGTTGCTGTTCATCGGTTTGCTGGTGCATTGGCAGAGCCGGCCGCTCAAGCGTCTGGCCCGGGCGGCGCGGGACATGTCGCTGGGCGCCGAGGTGGAGCCCGTGGCCGAGGGTGGGGGCAGCGAAGTGGTGGAAGTGGGGCGGGCCTTCAATGCGATGCGCGAACGGATCAGCCGCTACCTGACCGAGCGCAGCCAGTTGTTCAGCGCGATTTCCCATGACCTGCGCACGCCCATTACCCGCTTGCGGCTGCGGGTCGAGCTGTTGGAAGACGAGAACCTGCAGGCCAAGTTCGGCCGCGACCTGGACGAGCTGGAACTGCTGGTCAAAGGCGCCCTGCAATGCGTCAAGGACACGGATATCCACGAGAACATCGAGCCGGTGGACCTCAACCATGTGCTCGACTGCCTGGTGGAGCCTTACCTGGCACCCAACGGCAATGGTCGCGTCACCCAGGATGGCCGGGCACTGGCGCCTTATCCGGGCAAGCCGCTGGCCCTCAAGCGCTGCATCGGCAACCTGATCGACAATGCCTTGAAATACGGGCAGAACGCTCATTTGCATATCGATGACGACGAAACCGCGTTCATCCTGCACGTCGACGACGAAGGCCCGGGTGTGCCGGAGCAGCGCCTTGAGCAAGTCTTCGAGCCGCATTTCCGCCTGGCCGGACAGCAGCAGGGCTACGGCCTGGGCCTGGGCATCGCCCGCAACATCGCCCATAGCCATGGCGGCGAAGTCAGCCTGCAGAACCTGCGCGAAGGCGGGTTGCGGGTGACCTTGCAGTTGCCTCGCAGTGTGGATTGATCGGGCCGCGTAATCGTTACATCGCAAGCGAGCTCGCTCCCATACTGGGTCTTCGGTGTTCACAAAACCCCTGTGGGAGCGAGCTTGCTCGCGATGGCGCCAGTCGTCTCGATCCATCTCTCCCGGTCAAATGTCACAAGTCGGTGACATAACTCGTCCCTTTCGTTACCTGGCCCATCCCCTCCCTTGTTTAGACTCCCTGCGTTAAAACAACAAAAAAGGTACTGCGATGGACACCTTCCACCCGGCCTTCAGCAGTTGGCTGAATGCTCCTGCCCACCAGCAATGGCTTGCCGCCGAAGGCTTGCGGCTGCTGGCGTTCGCCAGGGCCTCGAAGTTGCCGGACGGCTTCGGCAATCTCGACGAGCTAGGCAGCCTGCCGGCTGACGCGCGGGCCGAAACCATGAACACCGCTCGCATGACCCATAGCTTCGCCATGGCACATATCCAGGGCCTGCCCGGTTTCGCCGAACTGGTGGACCATGGGATCCAGGCTCTCAGCGGCCCGCTGCGCGACGCCGAGCACGGCGGTTGGTTCGCGGTGGCCAATCCGGATGACAACGACACGGGCAAAGCCGCCTACCTGCATGCCTTCGTTGCCCTGGCCGCCAGTTCCGCTGCAGTAGCCCAGCGCCCCGGTGCCGAGGCCTTGCTCAAGGAGGCGGTGCGGGTCATCGACGAACATTTCTGGTGTGAAGAAGAGGGGGCCTTGCGCGAGTCCTTCAACCGCGACTGGCGTGAAGAGGAAGCCTATCGCGGCGCCAACAGCAACATGCACGCCACGGAGGCTTTCCTGGCCCTGGCCGATGCCACGGACGACCCGCGCTGGCTGGCCCGCGCGCTGCGGATCGTCGAACGCGTCATCCACGGCCATGCGGCCGCCAACGATTACATGGTCGTGGAGCATTTCGATCGCGACTGGCAACCGCTGCGCGAATACAACCACGACAATCCCGCCGACGGTTTCCGCCCCTATGGCACTACTCCCGGCCATGGTTTCGAATGGGCGCGCCTGCTGCTGCACCTCGAGGCCGCGCGTGTACGGATCGGCATGCTGACGCCGGGCTGGCTGGTCCAGGATGCGCAAAGACTCTTCGAGCACAATTGCCGTCATGGTTGGGATGTCGATGGTGCCCCCGGCATCGTCTACACCCTGGACTGGGACAACCGCGCCGTGGTCCGTCATCGCCTGCACTGGGTGCATGCCGAAGCGGCAGCGGCGGCCAGCGCCTTGCTCAAGCGCACCGACGAAGCGCAATACGAGACCTGGTACCGACGTTTCTGGGAGTTCTGTGACAAGCATTTCATCGACCGCTGCAACGGCAGCTGGCATCACGAACTCGACCCGCAGAACCGTCCCAGCGCCGACATCTGGCCGGGCAAGCCGGACCTTTATCATGCCTGGCAGGCCGTGCTGATACCGCGCCTGCCGCTGGCACCCAGCATGGCATCGGCCCTGGCGCGGTTGTCCGCGCCGGTGCCTGTGTAACCATGTCGTGACATACGCGCGTCCCTTCGTTACCTGCGAAGGGATTGCCCCTGATTAGAATCCATGCAGCGCAAGCACCAGACTTGCATGCATAACAAAAAGAAAGGTACTTCTAGATGAATGCGATTTCTCGCCTCGCTACTGTCATTTCTCTTGCTTCCCTGCTTCCCGTCGCAGCATTCCCCGTCAGCACCCTGGCCGCCGAATCGAAAGGTTCCGTGGAAGTCGTTCACTGGTGGACGTCGGGTGGTGAAAAAGCCGCGGTCGATGTGCTCAAGGCCCAGGTAGAAAAAGACGGCTTTACCTGGAAGGACGGCGCTGTCGCCGGTGGCGGCGGTTCCACCGCCATGACCGTACTCAAGAGCCGCGCCGTGGCCGGCAACCCTCCGGGCGTAGCCCAGATCAAGGGCCCGGACATCCAGGAATGGGCGACCACCGGCCTGCTCGATACCGATGTCCTGAAGGACGTCGCCAAGCAGGAGAAGTGGGACAGCCTGCTGGACAAGAAAGTCTCCGACACCGTGAAGTACGACGGTGACTACGTCGCCGTGCCGGTGAACATCCACCGCGTCAACTGGCTGTGGATCAACCCGGAAGTCTTCAAGAAAGCCGGCATCACCAAGAACCCGACCACCCTCGAAGAGTTCTACGCCGCCGGTGACAAGCTCAAGGCCGCAGGCTTCATTCCCCTGGCCCACGGCGGCCAGCCTTGGCAGGACAGCACCGTGTTCGAAGCCGTGGTGCTCTCGGTCATGGGAGCCGATGGCTACAAAAAGGCACTGGTCGACCTGGACAACAAGGCGCTGACCGGTCCGGAAATGATCAAGGCACTGACCGAGCTGAAGAAAGTCGCGACCTACATGGACGCCGATGGCAAGGGGCAGGACTGGAACCTGGAAGCGGCCAAGGTCATCAACGGCAAGGCCGGCATGCAGATCATGGGTGACTGGGCCAAGAGCGAATGGACCGCGGCCAAGAAAGTCGCCGGCAAGGACTACGAGTGCGTAGCCTTCCCGGGCACCGACAAGGCCTTCACCTACAACATCGACTCCCTCGCGGTGTTCAAGCAGAAAGACGAAGGCACCGCGGCCGGTCAGCAGGACATCGCCAAGGTCGTCCTGGGTGAAAACTTCCAGAAGGTCTTCAGCATCAACAAGGGTTCGATCCCGGTGCGTAACGACATGCTGGCCGACATGGCCAAGTACGGTTTCGACTCCTGTGCCCAGACCGCCGCCAAGGACTTCCTGGCAGACGCCAAGAATGGCGGCCTGCAGCCAAGCATGGCGCACAACATGGCGACCACGCTGGCGGTACAGGGGGCGTTCTTCGACGTAGTGACCAACTACATCAACGACCCGAAAGCCGACCCGGCCGATGCTGCGAAGAAGCTTGGCGCGGCGGTTCAGTCGGCCAAGTAACTGCGCCGCGGTCCCTTGTGGGAACGGGCCTTTGTGGTGAGAGGATTTAGCGAAACGTTGCACCGCCCCGATGGGTCGCACAGCGGCCTCGAAAAAGTTGCCATGTCGGAGTATTGGAAACACCGCATGCAATGGCTTTGCGGCTGCTTCGCAGCCGATCGGGGATAAATCCCCTCGCCACAGAACTCGCCCCACAAGGAAATGTTTGTAGTCTTTCTCTGTTTTGGATTTTCCCCATGAGTTCTGTTGCTGTGTTCAGCAAGGCCTCGCCGTTCGATGCATTGCAGCGCTGGCTACCGAAACTGGTACTGGCGCCGAGCATGTTCATCGTGCTGGTGGGGTTCTATGGCTACATCTTGTGGACGTTCGTTCTGTCGTTCACCACTTCTACCTTCCTGCCAACCTACAAGTGGGCAGGCCTGGCTCAATACGCACGGCTGTGGGACAACGACCGCTGGTGGGTGGCGAGCAAGAACCTCGCGGTCTTCGGCGGCATGTTCATCGGCATCACCCTGGTGATCGGCGTGTTGCTGGCGGTATTGCTCGACCAGCGCATCCGTCGCGAAGGTTTCATCCGCACCATTTACCTGTACCCGATGGCGCTCTCCATGATCGTCACCGGTACTGCCTGGAAATGGCTGCTCAACCCGGGCATGGGCCTGGACAAACTGCTGCGTGACTGGGGCTGGGAAGGCTTTCGCCTGGACTGGCTGATCGATCCGGATCGCGTGGTCTATTGCCTGGTCATCGCTGCCGTCTGGCAGGCCTCGGGCTTTATCATGGCGATGTTCCTGGCCGGCCTGCGAGGTGTCGATCAGTCGATCATCCGCGCTGCCCAGATCGATGGCGCGAGCATGCCGCGCATCTACTGGAAAGTGGTGCTGCCCAGCCTGCGTCCGGTGTTCTTCAGTGCCGTGATGATCCTGGCGCACATCGCGATCAAGAGTTTCGACCTGGTGGCGGCGATGACGGCCGGTGGTCCGGGTTACTCGTCCGACCTGCCTGCCATGTTCATGTATTCCTTCACCTTCAGTCGTGGCCAGATGGGCATGGGCTCGGCCAGTGCGATCCTGATGCTCGGCGCGATCCTCGCGATCATCGTGCCTTACCTGTATTCCGAGCTGAGGACCAAGCGTCATGACTAGTCTCGCCGCCAAACCTGCCATCAGCTTCAGCCGCATCGCGATCTACGCGGTACTGATCCTGGCCGTGCTGCTTTACCTGGTGCCGCTGGTGGTCATGCTGTTGACCAGCTTCAAGACGCCCGAAGACATCAGCACCGGTAACCTGTTGAGCTGGCCTGCCGAGGTCAGCGGCATCGGCTGGGTCAAGGCCTGGGCCACGGTGAACGGGTATTTCTGGAACTCGATCATGATCACCGTCCCGGCGGTGCTGATCTCCACCGCCATCGGTGCGCTGAACGGCTACGTGCTGTCGATGTGGCGCTTCCGCGGGTCGCAGCTGTTCTTCGGCCTGCTGCTGTTCGGCTGCTTCCTGCCGTTCCAGACCGTGCTGCTGCCGGCCTCGTTCACCCTCGGCAAGATGGGCCTGGCCAGCACCACCACCGGCCTGGTGTTCGTGCACGTGGTGTACGGCCTGGCATTCACCACGCTGTTCTTCCGCAACTACTACGTCAGCATTCCCGATGCGCTGGTGAAGGCGGCGCGCCTGGACGGGGCGGGCTTCTTCACCATCTTCCGGCGGATCATCCTGCCGATGTCGACTCCGATCATCATGGTCTGCCTGATCTGGCAGTTCACGCAGATCTGGAACGACTTCCTGTTCGGCGTGGTGTTCTCCAGCGGCGATTCGCAGCCCATCACGGTGGCGCTGAACAACCTGGTCAACACCAGCACCGGGGCCAAGGAATATAACGTTGATATGGCGGCGGCGATGATCGCCGGGCTGCCGACCCTGCTGGTCTATGTGGTCGCAGGCAAGTATTTCGTGCGCGGGCTGACGGCCGGCGCGGTCAAGGGGTAATCATGGCAACGCTTGAACTTCGCAATGTAAACAAGACTTACGGCGCCGGCCTGCCCGACACCTTGAAGAACATCGAACTGTCCATCAAGGATGGTGAGTTCCTGATTCTCGTAGGGCCTTCGGGTTGCGGCAAGTCGACCTTGATGAACTGCATCGCCGGCCTGGAAACCATCACCGGTGGCGCGATCATGATCGGCGACCAGGACGTCAGCGGCATGAGTCCCAAGGATCGCGACATCGCGATGGTGTTCCAGTCCTACGCGCTGTACCCGACCATGAGCGTGCGGGAGAACATCGAGTTCGGCCTGAAGATCCGCAAGATGCCGCAATCGGCCATCGACGAGGAGGTCTCTCGCGTCGCCAAGTTGCTGCAGATCGAACATCTGCTCAACCGCAAGCCCGGCCAGCTCTCCGGTGGCCAGCAACAGCGGGTGGCCATGGGCCGGGCGCTGGCGCGGCGGCCAAAGATCTACCTGTTCGACGAACCGCTGTCCAACCTCGACGCCAAGCTGCGGGTCGAGATGCGCACCGAAATGAAACTGATGCATCAGCGCCTCAAGACCACCACCGTCTACGTGACCCACGACCAGATCGAGGCCATGACCCTGGGCGACAAAGTGGCGGTGATGAAGGACGGGATCATCCAGCAGTTCGGCACCCCGAAGGACATCTACAACAACCCGGCCAACCTGTTCGTGGCCAGTTTCATCGGTTCGCCACCGATGAACTTCATCCCCCTGCGCCTGCAGCGCAAGGATGGCCGCCTGCTGGCGCTGCTCGACAGCGGCCAGGCCCGGTGCGAGCTGCCGCTGGGGATGCAGGACGTCGGCCTGGAGGATCGGGAAGTGATCCTCGGCCTGCGTCCGGAGCAGATTGCATTGGCCGGCACCGAGCCCAACGGCTTGCCGACCATTCGCGCCGAAGTCCAGGTCACCGAGCCCACCGGCCCGGACACCCTGGTGTTCGTCAACCTCAACGACACCAAGGTCTGCTGCCGCCTGGCACCGGACGTCGCGCCACAGCCGGGGGAAAACCTGACGCTGCAATTCGATCCATCGAAAGTGCTGCTGTTCGATGCCCAGTCCGGCGAACGCCTGGGCGTGGCCGCCCAGCCGCAGGCCGATGCCCGGACCGCCAACGTGGCGCAGTTCAAGGGGCGATGAGGCATCAAGGTGGGAGGGGCTTGTTCGTGAGGGCGGTGGGTCAGTTGCCTGAGCTGTTGAATGGCATGCCGTCATCGTGGGCCGGGCCTTTCCCACAGGGATATGTGGCGGGCGGGAAACCGTCGGCCGCAATTGTTGTAAACCGCGTTAGATAAAAACAGTTAATAACAATAAAGACGAGGAATGTAGGGATGAAAAAGAAGAATAACGCCCAGCTTATCTGCCAGCTATCAGCCGTTGCGGCGATGATGCTGGCCGGTAGCGCCCAGGCTGCCGAGGCGTTCAGCGCCGATTCGAAGTGGATGACGGGTGACTGGGGCGGCGAGCGGACCCGGCTGCTCGAGCAAGGTATCGATATCAAGGCCGATTACGTCGGTGAAATGGGCGCCAATCTCCATGGCGGCTACAACGACGACAAGACCGCGCGCTGGTCGGGCCAGTTTGGCCTGGGCGTGGCGCTGGATCTTGAAAAGCTGGCAGGCTGGGACGACACGGAAGCCAAGATCCAATTCACTCGCCGGGACGGTCGCAACATTTCCAACGACCGTATCGGTGATCCACGTGCCGGTACCCTCAGTTCTTCCCAGGAAGTCTGGGGCCGTGGGCAAACCACCCGTCTGACCCAGTTGTGGATCAAGCAGAAATACTTCGACAGCAAACTGGACGTCAAGGCCGGTTACTACGGCGTGGGTGAAGACTTCAACACCTTCCCCTGCGAGTTCCAGAACCTGGCGTTCTGCGGTTCGCAAGCAGGCAACTGGGCGACCAACATCTGGTACAACTGGCCAATCATGCAGGCGGCCATCCGGTTCAAGTACAACATCACGCCTGAGCTTTATGCACAGATCGGCGCCTACAACCAGAACCCTTCGCAACTGGAAAACAACAACCGCTACAAGCTCAGCGGCAGTGGCACTGAAGGTACGCTGATTCCGGTGGAGTTGGTCTGGACGCCTAAACTCAATAACCTGCCAGGCGAATACCGCGTGGGTTACTACAAGAGCACGGCCAAGGCCGACGATGTGCGCGAGGACGAAAACGGCAACGATGCCGCCACCACCGGTCTCGCCTATCGCAGCCACAGCAGCAAGCACGGCTACTGGCTCGTGGTGCAGCAGCAGCTCACCACCCACAACGGCGATGCTTCCCGCGGCCTGAACATCGCGGCCAACGCGACTTTCCACGACAAGGACACCAACGTCGTCGACAACTACCAGTCGCTGATGTTCGTGTACAAGGGGCCATTCGACGCACGTCCGAAAGATGACGTCGGCATCGGCTTCGCTCGTATCCATGTCAACGATGACGTGAAGAAAAACGCCGAGCTGACCAACGTGGCCAACGGTGTCAGCGACTACGACGATCCGCTGTTCTCGCCGTTGCGCAACACCGAATACAACTATGAAATCAACTACGGCTTCCATGTCACCAACTGGCTGACCGTGCGTCCCAACCTGCAATACGTCACTCACCCGGGCGGTGTCGATGAAGTCGATAACGCGCTGGTGGCCGGCCTGAAAATTCAGTCGGTGTTCTAACGTTGTTGCGATAAGCTCCTCTCTATGTGCGCATATTTGCGGACGGCCAAGGCTGTCCGCTTTTTTTTGCGCAGCATGGTCAACGCGCAACCTGGGTCAGGGGATTTAGCGAAACGTCGCATCGCCCGCTGGGGCGCGCAGCGGCCCTGCAACAGGCACCTCGGTATTTTGGTTGACTGCTTTGGGACTGCTCCGAGTCCAGTGGGGTAGAGGCTTTGCCACAAAAACTGTCGCATCAATTGTGAGTTCAATGATTTCCAGGATCGCGGCATATGCATGAGCATCCGCTACAACGCTTCTTCAGATCCTTGCGCGAGCGGCCGGTGTTTGCGTGGGAACGCTATCGGCAGCGCGACGTGCTGGTGATCGACCACCCGTTGTGTCAGGCGGTGTTCAGTCGCCAGGGGGCGCAATTGCTGCACTTCCAGCCGCGTGGGCAAAAGCCCTGGTTGTGGTGTGCGGCCAAGTGGCCCCATGTCGGGGCGATACGCGGAGGGGTGCCGGTGTGCTGGCCGTGGTATGGCCGTCATCCGAGCGAGAATGCCTGGCCGTCCCACGGCTGGGCGCGGTTGATCGACTGGAAACTGTTGGACAGCCGCAGTGACGACGACGGTGTGCACCTGCATTGGCAGTTACGGTTGTGTGATTGGCAAGTGGACCTGCATGCAGACCTGGGCGAACGCATGGAGCTGCGCCTGAGCACCGAGCACCAGGACAGCCTGCCTTGCCAGTTGAGCCAGGCGTTGCACGCCTATTGGCGTATTGGCGACGTGGGTGAGGTAGCGCTGTCTGGGCTCGAAGGCGCTCAAGGTTATGATCATCTGAACCGTGCGGCCTGCCGACAGGAAGGCGAGTTGCGGGTCGAGGGGGGCTGCCAGCGGGTGTTCCAGCACGGGGGAGAGTTGCAGCTCAAGGACCATGCCTGGCAGCGTGAGCTGTGCATCGATACCGGCGACAGCGCCGATACCGTGGTGTGGCATCCCGGCGCCCGACCGTTGCTGGGGGTGAGCTGGGACGAGGTCAATGAGTTCGTCTGCGTCGAAGCAGCCAGTGGCGGCACCGACAGCCTGTGCCTGGCGCCGGGGGAGCGGGCGCATTTGAGTTTGCAGGCTTGGGTGGGGGCTTGATGCAGGGGGCAGGGTGGTGGGTGAGGCTGCTGGCCCCATGGCGAGCAAGCTCGCTCCCACACTGGACCTTCACATTCACAAGACCCTGGTGGGAGCGAGCTTGCTCGCGATGACGGCCTGTCAGGCAGTAAGGCTCTCAGGCTCGGTCAGTTGAACTCATCCCCCACCGGATACCGGCTGGCATTCAGGCTTTCCTTGATCTTGCGCAGATGCGGCTGGAAATCCACGCCCCGGCGCAGAGTCATGCCCGTGGCGAGCACGTCCAGCACGGTGAGCTGGATGATCCGCGAGGTCATCGGCATGTAGATGTCGGTGTCTTCGGGCAGCGGGATGTTCAGGCTCAGGGTGCTGGCCTTGGCCAGGGGCGAGTTCTCGGCGGTCAGGCCCAGCACCGATGCGCCGTTTTCCCGGGCGATGCGGGCGACTTCCACCAGTTCGCGGGTGCGACCAGTGTAGGAAATGATCACGAACAGCTCGCCGGTGTGGGCTACTGAAGCGATCATGCGCTGCATCAGCACATCGGCATGGGCGGTGACCGCCAGGTTGAAGCGGAAAAACTTGTGCTGGGCGTCCAGTGCCACCGGGGCCGATGCGCCGAGGCCGAAGAAGTGGATCTGCCGGGCCTGGATCAGCAGGTCCACGGCCCGGCTGATCAAATTTGGATCGAGTGCCTGGCAGGCGCTGTCCAAGGAGGCGATGGCACTGCCAAAGATCTTCTGGGTATAGGCTTGCGGATTGTCGTCGGCCTCTACCGCACGGCTGACGTATGCGGCGCCGCTGGCCAGGCTCTGGGCCAGTTGCAGCTTCAGTTCAGGGTAGCCACTGACGCCGAATGAACGGCAGAAGCGGTTGACGGTTGGTTCGCTGACCGACGCGGCCTGGGCGAGGGCGGCGATGCTGAAACGGGTGGCCTGCTGTGGGTTGAGCAGGATCACCTCGGCCACCTTGCGCTCAGCCTTGTTGAGGTCTTCAAGGCGACTCTGGATCTGCTCCAGTAGATTTCGCACGCGGTCCATAAAAGATTCCTAGAAAGACGGGTCTTTGAAACGACCCTTTGCGGTGGCCTATCCTACTGTTGGCTCCGACGGACCACCACTCGGAATCGATATTTTCGGAAAATGTTGTGGTTATTACTACATTTTTCCTTGAGTGATGCCTTGAAAAAAGGTATTTGTAGCCTAACTTGATAAAAGAACAAACATCATGCCTCCGATTACGGTTGAACCGTGCACCTTTGCCTTGTTCGGCGCGCTGGGCGATCTGGCCTTGCGCAAGCTGTTTCCTGCCCTTTATCAACTCGATGCGGCGGGCCTGCTGCACGAGGACACGCGCATCCTCGCCCTGGCGCGTGAGCCGGGCAGCGAGCAGCAGCACCTGGCATTCATCGGCACCGAACTGCGCCGCTATGTGGGCGACAAGGACCTGAGCGAAACCGTCGTCGAGCGCTTCATGGCTCGTTTGACCTACCTGCATGTGGATTTCCTCAAGGCCGACGATTACGTCGCCTTGGCCGAGCAGGCCGGTTCCGCCCAACAGGTCATCGCCTATTTCGCCACGCCGGCAGCAGTGTACGGCGCCATCTGCGAGAACCTGGCGAAGGTCGGCCTGAGCGAGAACACCCGCGTCGTGCTGGAGAAACCCATCGGCTCGGACCTGGAATCGTCGCGCAAGGTAAACGACGCCGTGGCGCAGTTCTTCCCCGAGAACCGCACCTATCGCATCGACCACTACCTGGGCAAGGAGACGGTACAGAACCTGATCGCGCTGCGTTTCGCCAACAGCCTGTTCGAAACCCAGTGGAACCAGAACTACATCTCCCACGTGGAAATCACCGTGGCCGAGAAGGTCGGCATCGAGGGCCGCTGGGGTTATTTCGACAAGGCCGGCCAACTGCGGGACATGATCCAGAACCACCTGCTCCAGTTGTTGTGCCTGATTGCCATGGACCCGCCGGCCGACCTGTCCGCCGACAGTATCCGCGACGAGAAGGTCAAGGTGCTCAAGGCCCTGGCGCCGATCAGCCCGGAAGGCCTGACCACCCAGGTGGTGCGTGGCCAGTACATCGCCGGCCACAGCGAGGGCAAGGCGGTGCCCGGTTATCTGGAAGAACCCAATTCCAATACCCAGAGCGATACCGAAACCTTCGTCGCCCTGCGCGCCGACATTCGCAACTGGCGCTGGGCCGGGGTTCCGTTCTACCTGCGTACCGGCAAGCGCATGCCGCAGAAGCTGTCGCAGATCGTCATCCACTTCAAGGAACCGTCCCACTACATCTTCGCCCCCGAGCAGCGCTTGCAGATCAGCAACAAGCTGATCATCCGCCTGCAGCCGGACGAAGGAATTTCCCTGCGAGTGATGACCAAGGAGCAGGGCCTGGACAAGGGCATGCAACTGCGCAGCGGCCCGCTGCAACTCAACTTTTCCGACACCTGGCGCAGCGCACGGATACCCGATGCCTACGAACGGTTGTTACTGGAAGTCATGAACGGCAATCAGAACCTGTTTGTCCGTAAAGATGAAATCGAAGCCGCGTGGACGTGGTGTGACCAGTTGATTGCCGGATGGAAGAAGTCCGGTGATGCGCCCAAGCCGTATGCAGCCGGCTCCTGGGGACCGATGAGCTCCATCGCACTGATCACGCGGGATGGGAGGTCGTGGTATGGCGATATCTGAAGTGAAACTGCCTGAGGGCGTCAGCGCCCTGGAATTCAAGAGCCCGGTGCTGCTGGCCGAGGAGCTGGCGCTGAAGGTGGCCGGGCAACTGCGCGCCGCGATCGATGCCCGTGGCCTGGCGGTGTTGGTGGTCTCCGGCGGACGCAGTCCGGTGGCGTTCTTCCAGAGCCTGGCCAAACAGGACCTGGACTGGTCGAAGGTGGTGGTGAGCCTGGCCGACGAGCGTTGGGTGCCGACCGAACATGCCGACAGCAATGCCGGTTTGCTCAAGCGTTACCTGTTGCAGGGGGCCGCGGCCAAGGCCCGGTTCCTGAGCCTCTACAGTGCCAGTGCCAACCTGGAGGCCGCTGCCGAACAGGCGGATCGCCTGCTGGCCGAGTTGCCGCCCATCGACGTGCTGGTATTGGGCATGGGAGATGACGGGCACACCGCTTCCCTGTTCCCCGACAGCCCGAACCTGGCCGAAGCCCTGGACAGCGAAGGATCCCGTCGTTGCTGGCCGATGCTGGCGCCGACAGTGCCGCGCCAGCGCCTGACCATGAGCCGCGCGCTGCTGGCTTCGGCGCAGCACAAGATACTGTCGATTTCCGGTCAATCGAAGTTGACCACCCTGAACGCCGCGGTGGCCGGCGGCGATGTCGCCGAAATGCCGATCCGCGCGTTTCTGCAACCTACGTTAGAGATTTACTGGTGCCCATGAACCAAGGATCAGCCGCTATGAAAAACCCATCCCCGACCGTTTCCATGGCGGACAAAGTTACCCTGATCGACAACCTCTGTGCCAAGGCGCGGATCCTGCCGGTCATCACCATCGCCCGTGAGCAGGACATCCTGCCGCTGGCCGATGCGTTGGCCGCCGGTGGCCTGACGGCGCTGGAGGTGACCTTGCGTTCCCAGTACGGCCTCAAGGCCATCCAGGTGCTGCGCGAGCAGCGGCCGGAGCTGGTGACCGGTGCTGGCACCGTGCTCGATCGCCACATGCTGGCGGCTGCCGAAGCGGCCGGCTCGCAGTTCATCGTGACCCCGGGCATCACCCGCGATCTGCTCGAAGCCAGCGTCCAGAGCCCGATTCCGTTGCTGCCGGGCATCAGCAACGCCTCCGGCATCATGGAAGGCTACAGCCTGGGCTACCGCCGCTTCAAATTGTTCCCGGCGGAAGTCAGCGGCGGTGTCGCGGCCCTCAAGGCGCTGGGCGGTCCGTTTGGCGAAGTGAAATTCTGCCCTACCGGCGGCGTAGGGCCGGCCAATATCAAGAGCTACATGGCGTTGAAAAACGTGATGTGCGTGGGCGGCAGCTGGATGCTCGATCCGGAGTGGATCAAGAACGGCGACTGGGCCCGCATCCAGGAATGCACTGCCGAGGCATTGGCGCTGCTGTATTGAATCTGACCTGATTTCGTTGGGTGTTCTACGGCTTTACGGTGCGCTTGGTCGGCGCACCGTTTTTTTTCGCCCGAACTCTCTGACCAGGCACAGTCTTCTGTGGCAAGGGGATCAGTCTCCTCGCCACAAAAGACGGCGCGAGTCGTTAAATAGGGTTCAGCTCGATCAAGGCCTGGGTCAACCGCTCGATGTCGCTCGCCAGCGTGATCAGGCCAGGAGTGATGCGGATGCAGGGGCCGACGCTGGTGTTGCGCACCACGGTGAAGATCCCGTAGTCGTTGAGCAGTCGATCGGCCATCGCCTGTTGGTCTGCCCGGGCGGTAAAGCGCATCGAGGTGATGCCGCAGTAGAGGCGTCGGTCATCCGGAGTCATGACTTCGATACCCGGTAGATCGCGCACGGCATTCACCCACAGGTTGCGCAGGTAACCGAGCCGCGCGCCCTTGGCCAGGGCTCCGCCCAGGGCATAGTGCTCTTCGAACACCAGGGGCAGGGTCATCAGGGCCGGGATGTTGGGCGTGCTGTGCGGGGTACGGGCACGGATGTCGGTCGCCGGGTGGCTTTCATCGTCCATGTCCGGGTCGATATCGGCCAGCCGATGTGGGGCAATGTACAGGAAGCCCAAGGCCAGGGGCGCGCCGATCCATTTCTGCAGATTGAATCCGGCGAAGTGGATGCCCAGCTTCTTGATATCGAAATCGATCTGGCCCAAGGCATGGGCGCCGTCGAGAATGACGTCGACGTCGAACTCCCGGGCCGCCTCGGCGATTGCCTGGACCGGCATCACCAGCCCGGTCAGGTGGTTCACGTAGGTCAGCGTCATCAGCTTCAGGCGCGGGTAGCGGATGAACGCTTCGCGATAGGTTCCCACCAGGCTCTCGAAACTGGCGGGATGCTGGTGCACCAGTTCGATGACCTCCACGCCACGCTGGCGAGCCAGCCAGCGCATGGCGCTCTTGACCGATGGATATTCCAGGTCGCAGATCAGGATCTGGTCGCCCGGCACCAGTCGGTTGTAGTTGCGTATCAACGATTGCAGGGCATCCACTGCGCTGCGGGTCAGCGCCACGGTTTGCGGGGCGACGTCGATCAGCTCCGCCACCTGGCGGCGTATCGCATCGCCATGTTCCTGGTCGAAATACTGCCGCACATAGAGCGAGTTGCTGCGGTTGATGAATTCGATATTGCGCTGGTACTCCTCCACCACGGTTCGCGACATGCGACCGAAGTAGCCGTTCTCCAGGTTCAGCGGCCCGTTGGGGTCGACATCGTAGCGGCCGACAAAGGTCTGCCAGAATGCTTCATCGTGGGCGCGTAGCGTGTTCTCGGGCATGGCGGGCTCTTTCAGGGGCGGGGCTTGGGCTTGCCGTGTTTGATGCGCAACGGATCGAGCAAGTCCGACAGACCGTTGTGATCGATCTCCTGCATCAGCGCCAGCAAGGCACCCAATTCACCGTGGGGAAAACCTTCCCGGGCGAACCAGTTCAGGTATTGGCCAGGCAGGTCAGCCAGGATTCGACCCTTGTATTTTCCGTAGGGCATCTGGCGCGTGACCAGCAGTTCCAGGTTTTGCGGATTCATGGCAGTCGTCTTGATTCGGGCAGGTTTGAAAATACAGGCATTCTGCATGCAGGCCAAATGACAGATCATGCAAATAACGCGGATACAGATTTGAGGGTTTTTGCTAAACAATTGATTTTAAATGGAAATTTCTTTGGTTTAGGGCTGGCATGGCCGATGCAACAGTCCTTGCAGGTTTTTTATTAACCAAGCAAAGGAATTGAAAAATGACTGACATGAACAAAGAAGCCATCTCCGTCCTGAATGACCTGATCCAGACCAGCAAGGACGGTCAGGAAGGCTTCAAGACCTGCGCTGAAGACATCAAGCACCCGCAACTCAAGGCCCTGTTCGTCCAGCGCGCCGCCGATTGCGCCACTGCCGCGACCGAGCTGCAAGCGGCCGTTCGTTCCCTGGGCGGCGACCCGGAAACTTCCACCAGCGTGGCCGGTGACTTGCACCGCCGTTGGGTGGACGTGAAATCCATGTTCACCGGCAAGGACGAAGAGGCCGTGCTCAACGAAGCCGAACGCGGCGAAGACCATGCCCTCAAGGCCTACAGGGAAGCCATGGAGAAGATCAACAAGCATAACCTGGTGGGCATCCGCGATCTGGTGGAGCGTCAGTACCACGGTGTGCAACGCAACCATGACCAGGTCAAGGCGCTGCGTAACCAGGCGAAAGCCAGCTAAGTCCGCGCCCTGATAAAAAAACGCCAGCTTGCCTGGCGTTTTTTTATGGCGGGTACGACCGCCAACGGTTTGGCGAAGCGCGTCCCGGGGTTTTGGGAACCGTCGTGTAACGGTGTGTTGTCCAATATCGAGTCAATAGCCTATGGACTGATATAGGTAGCTAGCTAATAATTACGCCTGCTGTCTTCCATCCTTGCACTATTGTTATCGCAAACCCTGAAGAGTTTCCTGCGTGCCCATTACCCTACAGGCCTTGTTCGCCCCGGACCGTCTCGCTCTGCAGTTCGCCATCAAAACCGTATTGGGCGGCGGACTGGCGCTATGGCTGGCGTTGCGCTGGGGCCTGGAACAGCCTTCGTGGGCCTTGATGACTGCGTTCATCGTGGCGCAGCCGTTGTCCGGGATGGTGGTGCAGAAGGGCCTGGCACGGCTGCTCGGGACCTTGGTGGGCACCGCGATGTCGGTGGTGTTCATGGGCCTGTTCGCCCAGGCCCCCTGGCTGTTCCTGCTGGCGCTCGCGTTATGGCTGGGCCTGTGCACGGCCTGTTCGACGCTGCTGCGCAGCGCCTGGTCTTATTCGTTCGTGCTGGCCGGTTATACGGTCGCGATCATCGCCTTGCCCGCCATCTCCCATCCGCTGACGGTGTTCGACCAGGCCGTGGCGCGCTGTACCGAGATCAGCCTGGGCATTGTCTGTGCCACGGCCACCAGTGCGTTGCTCTGGCCGCTGCGGGTCGAGCAGCAACTGGCGGTCCAGGCCCGTACCGCCTGGCAGAGTGGCATGCAGGCGGCACGGGCCACCTTGGCCGGTGACGCCCAGGCGCGAAAAGGCTTGCTGGAGATCCTCGGCAAGATCGTCGCGGTGGATGCCCAGCGTGAGCACGCCTGGTTCGAAGGTCGCCTTGGCCGTCAGCGGGCCCGGGCCATCAGCGGCTTGAGCCAGAAATTGCTGATGCTGCTGCGCATGTCCCGTTCGGTGCGCCGGCAGTGGAAGCAGCTCGAGCCGCAGGAGGCCGAGGCCCTGCAGCCCTGGATGAATGAAGTGCGCCAAGCCCTCGATGCCGACAGCTCGACGTTGCGGGCGTTGCGGCCGCGGGTCATGGATGCCTCGAATGATCCGGGCATCAGTCCGGCGCAGAGCTATTGCCTGGCCCGTTTCGCCCTGCTGCTGGACACCGCCCAGGCCGCTTGCGCCGCGCTGAAGGCGGTAGAGGAGGGCAGGGAGGCGGCCGATCCACCGCGAACCCTCGCACCCCATCGCGACCTGTCCCTGGCCATGGTATTCGGGGCCCGCAGTGCCCTGGCGTTCCTGACGGTCGCCAGTTTCTGGCTGGCGACCGCCTGGCCGGCCGCATCCGGCGCACTCTTGCTCACTTGCGTGGTTTGCAGCCTGTTCGCCAGTCGCGAAAACGGCGCGCAGATCGGCATGAGTTTCCTGCGGGGAATCCTGCTGGCCGTGCCGACGGCCTTCGTGATCGGCGAGATCCTGCTGCCGCAATGGAGCAGTTTCGCCATGCTCTGCCTGGCCATGGGCGTTCCGCTGTTCCTGGGGGCGCTGGGCATGGCCAAGCCACCGATATTCGCCACGGCCACCTCGTTCTGCCTGCACTTTATCGTGCTGGTGTCGCCGCTCAACGCCATGAAGTACGACGTGGCGGCGTTCTTCAACAGTGCCCAGGCGATGATGATCGGCGTGGGCGCCGCGGTGTTGGCCTTCAAGCTGCTGATCCTGCGTGACCCGGCCTGGCATAGCCGGCGCTTGCTGGCGGCGACCCTGGACGATCTGGTGCGCCTGACCCACCGCAACCTGCGTGGTGCCGAGAGCTGGTTTGGCGGGCGCATGGCCGATCGACTGTTGCAACTGGCCAGGCATTATCCGGAATTGCCGGTGCCGGCGCGCAGCCGCTGGGACGACGGCCTGCTGGGCCTGGACATCGGCGATGAGCTGCTGCATCTGCGATTGAGCCTGGCGGTGGCCCAGATCCCGGACAATCTGGCGCAGACCCGTTACTTGGACGCACTCGGGCAGGTACTTGAGCGCGGCCCGTCCGGTGATCTGGCCGAAGCGCTGGCACCAGCGAGCGCCGAGTTCCTGCAAGCGCTGGCGAGCCAACCGCCTGGTGATGCGTTGAAGCTGGCCCAAGGGGCGGTGGTGCAACTTCAAAACAGCTGGCGCGCCTGGTGCCGCCAGCACGAATCCCAAAGCCAGGAGCACAGCCATGGGCTTGCGTGAGTGGTCGATCGGCGGGGTGTTGCTCAGCCCGTTCCTGATTTATGTGGTGCTGGCGCTGCTGGTGACCGGTGCGTTGCGCCTGTTGCTCAGCCTCGTGCCGGCCGGGCGCTGGATCTGGCATGAGGCGCTGTTCGACTGCGCCTTGTATGTCTGCGTCCTGACTGTCATTACTGTGGTCCTCGGGCCGTTATAAGGAGTTGAACATGCGGACCTCCGTACGAGTCGCCGTCACGTTGAGCGTGGTGGCGGTGGCGATCTTCGCCGGGTTTCACCTGTGGCAGTACTACATGCTCACGCCCTGGACCCGGGATGCGCGAATCCGTGCCGACGTGGTGGTGATCGCCCCCGACGTGTCCGGCTGGGTGCGCGAACTCAAGGCTGTGGATAACCAGCAGGTCAAGGCTGGCGACCTGCTGTTGAGCATCGACCGCGAGCGGTTCGAGGCTGCGGTGGAGAAGGCCCGGGCCGTGGTCCAGACCCGCCAGCAGCAATTGAACCTGCGCGAACACGAAGCCAGTCGTCGCGCGGCCCTGGGGCCACAGGCCATCAGTGCCGAACTGCGTGAAAATGCCCAGATCAACGCAGGCATCGCCCGGGGCGAGCTGCGTGAGGCCCAGGCCGAAGCCAAGGTCGCCGAACTCAACCTGGCCCGCAGCCAGGTCCTGGCGCCTCGCAGCGGCCATATCACCAACCTGCGGCTGGCCGAAGGCAACTATGTGAACGCCGGGCAGCCGGTCATGGCGCTGATCGACGACTCGACGTTCTATGTGCAGGCCTATTTCGAGGAAACCAAATTGCCGAGGATTCGCGTGGGCGATCCGGTCAAGGTCTGGCTGATGAGCGCAGGCCATGCGCTGGAAGGCCACGTGGAAAGCATCAGTCGCGGCATCACCGACCGCAATACCAATCCGGACACACAACTGCTGGCGGAGGTCGAGCCGACCTTCAACTGGGTGCGACTGGCCCAGCGGATTCCGGTGCGGATCAAGCTGGACAAGGTCCCGGAAGGCGTGACACTGAGCGCCGGGATGACGGCGAGCGTGCAGGTGCGCGAAGACCAGCCATAGCTCATCGCACAACGGTCATTTGTGGCGAGGAGACAAATCCCCTCGCCACCTGTCATTCGCTTTGGGTCGTGGTAATCAACCGATGCTGATCGCCGGCAATGTCGGCAGCGTCACGGTCTGTTGCTTGCGCGGCGCGAGGATCTCGGCCTCGCCGTCCACCACCAGTTCGTCGCGCTGGTTGAACACGCGAGTGGCGATGCGCACGCGGAATTTCGGCAGCTTTTCCAGGATTTCCAGGCGCACGGTCAAGGTGTCGCCGATTTTCACCGGCTTCTGGAAGCTCATCTGCTGGCCGATGTAAATAGTGCCTGGCCCTGGCAACTCGCACGCCACCGCCGCGCTGATCAATGCCCCGCTGAACATGCCATGGGCAATGCGCTCCTTGAACATGCTCGCTGCCGCGAACTCGGCGTCCAGGTGCACCGGGTTGTGATCGCCCGACATCGCAGCGAACAGCTGGATGTCACGCTCCTCGACGGTCTTGCTGTAGCTGGCGGTCTGGCCCACTTCGAGGGCTTCGTAAGGAATGTTGGTAACCTGGGTCATCTGTCTGAAATCCTGAGATGGGTAAAAAGAAACACAGCCTACAGGCTGTATGAAAAACTATTCGCTTCGTTGCGGGCGTTTATGACTCAGCGCCTGGGCAACCCAGGCCAGCACATCGGCCGTCACTTCATCGCGGTTGGTTTCGTTGAACAATTCGTGCCGGGCCTGGGGGTAGATCTTCAATTGCAGGTTCCGGCTGCCGGCGTCGCGCAGGGCATCGGCCAGATCCTTCAGACGCTTGCCTTCGCTCACCGGATCACATTCGCCGCCCATTATCAGCAGTGGCAGGCCCGGATCGATCTGGGCGAGATTGGACGCCTTGCTGATCTGCTGCAGCCCGCCGAGCAGATCCACCCACAATTGGTTGGTGCAGCGAAAGCCGCACAACGGGTCCTGGATGTATTTGTCCACCTCGCTCGGATCCCGGCTGAGCCAGTCGAAAGGGGTGCGGGCCGGCTTGAATTTCTTGTTGAAACTGCCGAACGACAGCCATTCGATCAGGGCGCTGCGCCCGGCCGCCCCCTGGCGCCAGCGTTCGAAACGGGCGATCTGGCGGGCGGCGCGGTAAAGCGCCACGGGTTGGAAGTTGGAACCGCTGAGGATCGCGCCATGCAGGCTCGCGCTGTGATGCAGCAGATAGGCCTGGGCAATATAGCTGCCCATGCTGTGGCCGAGCAGCAGTAGGGGGGTGTCGGGGTGCTGCTGGCCGATGTGCTGGTTGAGACTGGCCAGGTCGCCGACCACTTTGGCCCAGCCATCCTGGTCGGCGTAATGACCCAGGATCCCGCCCTCCGCGGTGCGCCCGTGGCCACGCAGGTCCGGTGCGTACACGCCATAGCCTTCGTTGCACAGGGCCTGGGCCAGGCGTGCATAGCGACCGCTGTGCTCGGCCATGCCGTGGGCCACCATGACCACCGCCCGGGGTGCGCCTTCGGGCAGCCACTGGTTGACGAACAGGTGGCTATGGTCAGTCGCGGGCAGCCAGAACGTTTGGTGGATCATGGCGCTTCCTTTACACGAGGGGTCATACACAGGGACATGCACTGAATCACACAGGCGTCGCTGCATTGTATAGCGCATCCGTTGCGTCTCGCCTGATCAGTGTCCACGCTCAGGCTCTGTGTGGCCCGTCCTGTCAGTCAACTTCGGATGCCTGGCCACCTCCACATCCCGCGTTGCCTTGGCCAAGGGCGTCCGGCATCCGAATTTGAACTGACGACTAACCACACAAACCACGAGGCAGGAAGATTCACACAATCTATGACGCAAGTTGCCATATTTGCCTGATTGGCCATAGCTGCTAGTGTCCCAAGAGCTCCGCTTCGCCCGATAGGCAAGCGGCCCCGGGATAGGTTCAGGTAAAGAGGACAAAAACAATGCAGCCTGATTTCTGGAATGACAAGCGCCCGGCCGGCGTGCCCTCGGACATCGACCTGGGGGCCTACAAATCGGTCATCGAGGTGTTCGAGCGTTCCTGCAAGAAGTTCGCCGACCGTCCGGCGTTCAGCAACATGGGCGTGACCCTGACCTATGCCGAGCTGGAGCGCTACAGTGCGGCGTTCGCCGGCTACCTGCAGGCCCACACCGACCTGGCCCCAGGCGATCGTATCGCGGTGCAGATGCCCAACGTCCTGCAATATCCGATCGCTGTGTTCGGCGCCTTGCGCGCCGGGCTGATCGTGGTCAACACCAACCCGCTGTACACCCCGCGGGAAATGCGTCACCAGTTCAAGGATTCCGGTGCCCGGGCGCTGGTGTATATGAACCTGTTCGGCCAGAAGGTCCAGGAGGTGCTGCCCGACACCGACCTGCAATACCTGATCGAGGCGAAGATGGGCGACCTGATGCCCGCCGCCAAGGGGTGGCTGGTCAATACCGTGGTGAGCAAGGTCAAGAAGATGGTGCCGGCCTATTCGCTGCCCCAGGCCATTTCCTTCAAGAGCGCCTTGCGCCTGGGGCGCGGCCAGGGCATCAGGCCGCTGAAGGTCAGCCTCGATGACATCGCGGTGCTGCAATACACCGGCGGTACGACCGGGCTGGCGAAAGGCGCGATGCTGACCCACGGCAACCTGGTGGCCAACATGCAACAGGCGCGGGCGTGCCTGGGGCAGTTCGGCGACGATGGCCATCCGCTGCTGCGCGAAGGTCAGGAGGTAATGATCGCGCCATTGCCGCTGTACCACATCTATGCCTTCACCGCGAATTGCATGTGCATGATGGTCACCGGCAACCACAACGTGCTGATCACCAATCCACGGGACATCGGCGGCTTCATCAAGGAACTGAAGAACTGGCGTTTCTCGGCATTGCTGGGGCTCAACACCCTGTTCGTGGCGCTGATGGACCACCCGGATTTCAAGAGCCTGGA
Source organism: Pseudomonas sp. NFACC43 (assembly GCF_900119645.1). Taxonomy (NCBI): domain Bacteria; kingdom Pseudomonadati; phylum Pseudomonadota; class Gammaproteobacteria; order Pseudomonadales; family Pseudomonadaceae; genus Pseudomonas; species Pseudomonas sp. NFACC43. Next base: position 44,528 of record NZ_FPKK01000021.1, on the reverse strand, counting down.
TTTCTCCAGCCTCAAGCTCACCAATTCCGGCGGCACCGCCCTGGTCAAGGCCACCGCCGAGCGCTGGGAACAGCTGACCGGCTGCCGTATCACCGAAGGCTATGGCCTGACCGAAACCTCTCCCGTGGCCTGCACCAACCCCTATGGCTCCAAATCCCGCCTGGGTACGGTAGGGTTGCCAGTGCCCGGCACCCTCATGAAGGTCATCAGCGACGAGGGTGTCGAACAACCCCTGGGCGAACGCGGCGAGCTGTGCATCAAGGGCCCGCAGATCATGAAGGGCTACTGGAACAAACCCGAGGCCACCGCCGAGGTGCTGGACGACGAAGGCTGGTTCAAGTCCGGCGACATTGCGGTCATCGACCCGGACGGCTTCGTGCGTATCGTCGATCGCAAGAAGGACATGATCATCGTCTCGGGTTTCAACGTATACCCCAACGAAATCGAAGACGTGGTGATGGCCCACCCGAAGGTCGCCAGCTGCGCGGTCATCGGCGTGCCGGACGAGCGCTCGGGGGAGGCGGTGAAGCTGTTCGTGGTGGCTCGGGAGGCGGGCGTGAGCCTCGAAGAACTCAAGGCCTACTGCAAGGAGAACTTCACCGGCTACAAGATTCCCAAGCACATCGTGCTACGGGATTCGTTGCCGATGACGCCGGTGGGCAAGATCCTGCGGCGCGAGCTACGCGATATCGCCTGACGCCTGCAAAGATCGTCCGGTAGAAACAACTGGTGGGAGCGAACGTGCTCGCAAAGGCGGTGGATCGGTCAGCCCGAGGGTGGCGGGTCCATTGCTTTCGCGAGCAAGGCCGCTCCCACGGTTTCTTATGTTCAGATCGATTCGATGGTGCTTAGAATTTTTACTCTAAAAGTGACCATTGAATATTCTTGAGTCGGATTAATGACTGATTGGGCCTATTTTGGCTCTGGTCGGCCCTTGGCAAAGCTGCTACTCTCGGCGCGCTTTTGTGACTTCTCGGCCTTGATTCAAGCCAGATTCACCAACAAACACACACCAATAATAATCGCATCAAATGCGGTGAGAATTCGCGTTGCTGAGGAGTGGGCTTCCATGATTGAAGACTTTTGGAAGGATAAGTACCCAGCTGGGATTGCTGCCGACATCAATCCAGACGAGTATCCGAATATTCAGGCGGTGTTGAAGCAGTCCTGCCAACGCTTCGCCGACAAGCCGGCATTCAGCAACCTCGGCAAGACAATCACCTACGGTGAACTCTACGAATTGTCCGGTGCCTTTGCCGCGTATCTGCAACAGCATACCGATTTGCAGCCTGGCGATCGAATCGCCGTGCAACTGCCTAACGTTCTCCAGTATCCGGTGGCCGTGTTCGGCGCCATTCGCGCCGGCCTCATCGTGGTCAACACCAACCCGCTGTACACCGCGCGGGAGATGGAACACCAGTTCAACGATTCCGGCGCCAAGGCGCTGGTATGCCTGGCGAACATGGCGCACCTGGCCGAGGCCGTGGTGCCCAAGACCGGCGTCAAGCACGTCATTGTCACTGAAGTCGCCGACCTGCTGCCGCCGCTCAAGCGTCTGTTGATCAACAGCGTGATCAAGTACGTCAAGAAGATGGTTCCGGCCTATCACTTGCCCAAGGCCGTCAAGTTCAACGATGTGCTGAGCAAGGGCCACGGCCAGCCAGTCAACGAAGCCAACCCCACCAGCGACGATGTGGCTGTGTTGCAATACACCGGTGGCACCACCGGCGTGGCCAAGGGCGCGATGCTCAGCCACCGCAACCTGGTGGCGAACATGCTGCAGTGCAAGGCGTTGATGGGCTCCAACCTCAATGAAGGTTGCGAAGTGCTGATCACGCCGCTACCGCTGTACCACATCTATGCGTTCACCTTTCATTGCATGGCGATGATGCTGATCGGCAACCACAACATCCTGATCAGCAACCCGCGGGATCTTCCGGCGATGGTCAAGGAACTGTCGAAGTGGAAATTCAGCGGTTTCGTTGGCCTCAATACGCTGTTCGTGGCCCTGTGCAACAACGAAGGCTTCCGCAAGCTGGACTTCTCGGCACTGAAGATCACCCTGTCCGGCGGCATGGCCTTGCAACTGGCGGCGGCCGAGCGTTGGAAGGAAGTGACCGGTTGCCCGATCTGCGAAGGCTACGGCATGACCGAAACCAGTCCGGTGGCCACGGTCAACCCGATCCAGAACATCCAGATCGGGACCATCGGGATCCCGGTGCCGTCGACCCTGTGCAAGATCATCGACGACGCGGGCGTGGAAAAACCGCTGGGCGAGATCGGCGAGCTGTGCGTGAAAGGGCCGCAGGTCATGAAGGGCTATTGGCAGCGCCAGGAGGCGACCGATGAGATCCTCGACAGCGAAGGCTGGCTCAGGACGGGCGATATCGCGCTGATCCAGCCGGACGGCTACATGCGTATCGTGGATCGCAAAAAGGACATGATCCTGATCTCGGGTTTCAACGTGTACCCCAATGAACTGGAAGATGTGCTGGCGACCCTGCCGGGGGTGCTGCAATGCGCCGCCATCGGCATACCGGACGAGAAGTCAGGCGAGGCGATCAAGATTTTCATCGTCGTCCGTCCGGGGGCCACGCTGACCAAGGAACAGGTCATGGAGCACATGCGTGCCAACGTCACTGGCTACAAGGTACCCAAGGCCGTCGAGTTCCGCGACGCGCTGCCAACGACCAACGTGGGCAAGATCCTGCGGCGCGAGTTGCGTGACGAGGAACTCAGGAAACTGGGTGTGAAGAAGTAGAATTGCCGTCAGACAAAAGCCCCGCCGAAGCGGGGCTTTTTCTTGGGCGATTACCTGAAGCGAGACCGTCTTTGTGGGGACGGTCATCGGCGGTGGGTTACAACCGGAACGGTGCGAAATCCAGATTGGTGCCTCCAGGACGCATGTCCTGCAGGTAAGAGTCCTTGTCGGCGCTCAGCTCCAGGCTCAGGGCTGCCTTGCGCTTGCCCTGGTTACGTACTTCCAGGCCTTCCATCTTTTCCCGCAGGAACACGGTCGGTACCTTCAAGTGCAGCAGCTCGTCAGTGGCCGGAGTGTGCAGCAACAGATGGACCCATTCGTACTGACCGACGGCCAGGCGTGTCACCGGGATGTTGAACCAGAAGATGTTGCGGTTGCGGTTCAATTCGCTGAAGTGGCAATTATTGACGCCCAGTACGGCACCGCCCAGTTCCTGGTTCCTGCGGGCGATGGCCTGTTTCTTATCGAGTTTCATAACATTCCTACGGGATTGGAGCTTCAGGCCGCAGCCCGAATACATGGGGCATTCTCGGGGGTTGGTCGGCAAACATAAAGCGCAACCTGCATACGACGATGAAATATGCCGCCGAAAAATGAAACTCCCCGCAAACGGCCCCGGTCAACCCTTATGTAATGACTTTTCGTACCGTTGTTCACAGGAGAGACATCATGGGTAGCACGAGCGATAAGGTGAAGGGCGTTGCCAACGAAGCTGTCGGCAACATCAAGCAAGGCGTCGGCAAGGCCACCGATAACGACCGCATGCGCGCCGAGGGCGTAGTGCAAGAGAAAAAAGGTGAGGCCCAGCAAACCGCAGGCAAGGCCAAGGACGCGCTCAAGAAAGGCGTCGACGAGGCTTAACCGGGCTGTCGTGAAAAAACGATTGGAACGGCCATCTGCGGGTGGCCGTTTTCATGTCGGCTCGAACTTGCACCTGGGAAATTGTTCCAAAGTCGCCAAACAGGTTACTTTGTCTTGGATAACAACCCCATGAGTCGCCAGGCGACCTTCCTTTTTTTGCGGCGAAAGGAGACGCACATGATGTTTCCGGCCTTGAAAGGCTTACCCCTTCATCGTGTGATGATGCGTACCGTGACCGAGTTTCTCGACGACGAGATGTCGACCTACGCCTCGGCATTGGCCTACCAGATGCTGTTTTCGCTGTTCCCCTTCATTCTCTTCCTGATCGCCTTGATCGGCTTCCTGCACCTGCCGGATTTCTTCTCCTGGCTGCGCCTGCAATCGGAGCTGGTGCTGCCGCCCCAGGCCCTGGAGCAGGTCAACCCGGTGATCGATCAGTTGCAGCAATCCAAGGGTGGGTTGTTGTCGGTGGGTATCGTCATTGCCTTGTGGACCGCCTCGGCGGGTGTGCGCTTGATGATGAGTGCGATGAACGCCGCCTACGACGTGGTGGAAGGGCGTCCGGCCTGGAAACGCTTCCCGCTGTCGATTCTGTACACGGTCGGCATCGCCGGCATGCTTTTGGCGGCTGCGGCGTTGATGGTGCTCGGACCGCAGGTGATGGGCTGGATCGCGGCGCAGGTGGGGCTGGAGGAGTTCATTGTCACGGTCTGGACCATCGTGCGCTGGCCGGTGATCGTCTTCCTGCTGATGGTGGCCGTAGCGCTGATCTATTACGTAATGCCCGACGTCAAGCAGGAGTTTCGCTTCATCACGCCGGGTTCGGTGCTGGCGGTGGTGGTGTGGATCATCGCTTCCCTGGGCTTTGCGTTTTACGTCAAGACCTTTGCCAACTACAACGCCATGTATGGCAGTATCGGTGCGATCATCGTGCTGTTGCTGTACTTCTATATTTCTTCGGCGGTGCTGTTGCTCGGCGCAGAGATGAATGCGGTGATCGAGCACATGTCTTCCGAGGGCAAGGACCCTGGGGAAAAGAGCCCTGGCCAGCACGAAAAACAGCATGTGTCGGGCCTTGGGCGCGACCATTCCATCCATCACCCCCACCCTGACGAAGCCCGACCATGATTCGTGAAATCCTGAAAATGGGCGATGAACGCCTGCTGCGCATCGCTCCGCCGGTGCCTGTCGACATGTTCGACAGTCCGCAGTTGTGGCAATTGATCGACGACATGTTCCAGACCATGGAAAGCGTTGGTGGTGTCGGGCTGGCGGCGCCGCAGATCGGTGTGGACCTGCAACTGGTGATCTTCGGTTTCGAGCACAGCGAGCGTTATCCCGATGCCGAGGCAGTGCCCCAGACCATCCTGATCAACCCGCTGATCACGCCGCTGAGCCCGTTGATGGAGGAGGGCTTCGAAGGGTGCCTGTCAGTACCGGGCCTGCGTGGGGCTGTGGAGCGTTACCAGCACATCCGCTATGAAGGCTTCGATCCCAAGGGCGAGCCGATCGTGCGGATGGCCTCCGGTTTCCACGCGCGGGTGGTGCAGCATGAGTGCGATCACCTGATCGGTCGCCTGTACCCCTCGCGAATCACCGATTTCACCAAGTTCGGCTTCACTGAGGTGATGTTCCCGGACCTGGACCCGACGGCCGACGATTGATGCCCCAGCGAACCCTGTGGGAGCGAGCTTGCTCGCGGTTGCAGTGTCGGTTGGCATTGATGCAGCAGACCTGACGCTATCGCGGGCTCGCTCCCACGTTGGATCTGCGTCGGACCTCAGCAAGGGCGCTGCGGCTCCCACCCCATCGCAATCATCGGCTTGCTGCGGGCATACCGGCTCAGGCGCTCGGCCATCGCATAAGGCAGCGCCGGATCGAAGCTGAACCCGCGCCGCTCATAGAAATCGCGCAAGTCTGGATGACAGAACAGCCACACCGGCTCCTCCAAGCCTTTCATGGCTTCGGCGATCAAACGTGCGGCGATGCCTTGCGTGCGGTACGCCGGATCGACGAACAACCCGGTCAACCAACGCCCGCCTGGCACCGAGCGCAAGCACAGGGCCGCGACGATTTCATCCCGCCGCGCTACCCACAGCTGGGCCTCACGCACCGCTTTCATCGACGATTGATGGGTGCGGTAGAACTTGTTCATCAGCGGCCACAGCGGGGCTTCGAGCTGCAGGTAGCGGATTTCAGTCATGGCCGGGCGCCGGGAAAGAAGGGGAGCGCGATTATAAAAGAACGCGAGTGCGGCGATAGGTGTATACCTGGTTCCACATCCCGTATGAGTGGAGTACGTATCATGGCCAAAGGCATGGATTCAAAAAAGGCGGTAAAGAAAAAACCGGCGAAGACCGCCGATGAAAAACGCGCTGACAAAAAGATCAAGAAGGTGAATCTGTTCGGTCATTGAGTGGCCCGTCTCGGCGGGCCCCGGGTGTGAGCGAGGGCGTTCCCCTCGCTCAAGGCAGCAGGCAAGCGCCCGGGATCAGAAGGCGGCGAGGAAGGTATCCACGGCCTGGGCCTTGTCGTCCGGGTGTTTCGCCTGGGCTTTCTCGACTTGCGCCATTGCCGACTTGTCCTGCATGCGCTGGGCAATTTCCTGGCTGACCGCCAGTTGTTTCTCGGGCGGCATCGCCTCGAACTCCTCCTCGGTAATGCCCATTTCCTCAAGAATACTGTCGCGCAGGCGTTCCTCAGGCGTTTTGCTCATGTAGTCCTTGAAGGCCTGCATCGCCGGACTGTCGGACAGGTTGGCCCGGGCATCCTCGGACGCCACGGTTTGCAGTTGTACGCGAGTCTTGGCGAAGGCCTCATCGACGTTGTCGCTGATAGCGGTGCTGGCGTTGACCTGCTGCGTGGCCTGGCGAGTAATGGATTCCTGGACCTGGGCGCTGCCTTGGCTGGCCTGGGCCTGGATGTTGTCTCGCAACGCCTGCAGTGCCGCACTTTGCAGGCCGCTGGCGGCCTGTGTGGCGGGATCCTCCTCCACGCGCCAGAGGGGCAGATTAATCATTTGCTGTTTTGCACTGACCAACATGATTCACACCTGTAGGTAATGACTGAGCGGTTGGCAGGAGCAATTCCCATGCCGGCTCCGGCGGCCCCCGCAATCCGTGCCCTGCAGCTAAGGTGGGCGCAGACCGGGCGGCCAATCCTTGCCGCCCTGCGGCAGGGCCCTACCGCAATGACCGCTCGCGCAGGGGGTCAGGTGCTTTCGCGGATCTTGAGTTCGAAACCCAGGTCCACCACTGGCTGGGCAATCCGGTTTCCGGCCATCAATGTCAGCATCTGTTCGGCGGCGCGCTGCCCGATGGCTTCCCGCGGTGTGCTGATGCTGCTCAGGCGCGGCACCATGTGGGCCGAAGCGGGCAGGTCATTGAAGCCCAGCACCGAGATCTGCTCGGGAATCCTGATGCCACAGCGCAGTGCTTCGAAAAGGGCGCCGTGCGCCAGGTCGTCATTGCCGAAGAAGATCGCATCCACATCAGGATGGCTGGCCAGCAGTTGAAGAAACAATTCGCCGCCCAGGCCCACCGACGACGGTCTTGGTGTCAGCAGTTCCAGGTCCGGGTCGTACAATCCGGTTTTCTGCAGGGCCCGGCGAAAGCCTTCGCCGCGCAGCAAGGTGCGCTGGTCAAGCTGCGCGCCGATGTAGGCCAGGCGCTTGCGGCCTCTGGAAATCAGATGTTCGGCCGCGGTCTCGCCGGCCTTGAGCTGGGAGAAGCCAACGCAGTTCAGGCCCGCGCCGGGGTCCAGTTCCATCATGTAGACACAGGGGATGTTGCTGGCCTCGATCATGCGTCGGGCGCTTTCGGTGCGGTCGAAACCGGTCAGCAGCAAGCCTCGTGGCTGATAGGCCATGTAGTTGCGCAGCAGGTCTTCTTCTTCGTCCCGGGAATAGTGATAGTTGCCGATCACCACTTCGAACCCCTTGGGCCTGAGCACGCGATGAATGGCTTCCAGGGTGTCGATGAACAGCAGGTTGGACAATGATGGCACCAGTACCACCACCGAATGGCTCTGGGCCGACGCCAGTGCACGGGCGGCGGGGTTGACGACATAGTTGAGTTCCACCGCGGCCTGGCGGACCTTGTCCACCAGTTCGGTGGCGACCGTGCTGACACCTCGCAGGGCGCGGGAAGCAGTGATGGGGCTGACCCCGGCCAGGCGCGCGACTTCGTTGAGCGTAGGGCGGCCGGTGGCGCGTGTATTCTTATCGTTTTTAGGGGCGGTCATCGGGGTGGCTTGCCAAACAAAAATCAAGGCACTAAGGTAGCGCTGTCTCGACGTGGCTGCAAATGCGTGAACGGGGTTGGCCTGATCCTCGTGGCGCGGTTGTCGTGAACGAACATGCTGCAACTACAAAAATGACAAGAAGGCGTCGGCAACTTCTGCTTTTGCATTGGTGTCATACCTGGCAAAGGTAGCGCTGTCTGCGCGCTGAGGTGTTACATGAACAATCCCATCACCGCCCTGGTCATCATGGGCGTTGCCGGTTGCGGCAAGACATGCGTCAGCCAGGCCCTGTGCCAGTTGAGCGGCGCCACTGCCATCGAAGGCGACACTTTCCATCCTGCGGCCAACATCCAGAAGATGAGCGCCGGTATTCCCTTGAACGACGACGACCGTGCCGGCTGGCTCGACAGCCTGTGCCAAGAGCTGCGTCGTGTCGATGCCAGGGGCGAACGCCCGGTGTTGACCTGTTCGGCCCTCAAGCATCGCTATCGCGAACGCTTGCGCAGCGCCTTGCCGGGCCTGGGCTTCGTATTCCTCGAACTCACGCCTGAAGTGGCTGCCGACCGGGTTTCCCATCGTCCGGGCCATTTCATGCCGTCGACCCTGATCGATAGCCAGTTCGCCACCCTCGAGTCGCCTGTCGGCGAGCCACTGACCCTGGCCCTGGATGCATCCAGCCACAGCGTCGACGAGCTGGCACGTGAGGCTTATGTCTGGTGGGTGGCCCACGGCCTCAAGCTCGCCAGCTGACCGGCAACAAATTTGCGTCAGAAAGACAGCGCTGTCCCGATGACTTACGAATAACTGCTTCAATAACAACAACAAATCAGGAGACACCCCCCATGTTTGGCATGTCCCACGAGACGTTCCTGCTGCTGGATGCAGTGGTCACGGTGATCGGACTCATCGTCCTCATCACCAAGTTCAAGTTCCATCCCTTCATTGCCCTGACCATCGCCGCCGCGTTCCTCGGCCTGACATCGGGCATGCCGACCGGCACTATCATCAAGGCGTTCCAGGACGGCTTCGGTGGGGTGCTGGGCTTTGTCGGCATCATCCTCGCGCTGGGTACGATGCTCGGAAAAATGATGGCCGAATCGGGTGGGGCCGATCAGATCGCCCAGACCCTGATCCGTGCCTTCGGCAGGGAAAAGGTGCAATGGGCCATGATGTTCGCCGCGTTCCTGGTGGGCATCCCGCTGTTCTTCGAAATCGGCTTCGTGCTGTTGATCCCGCTGGTGTTCATCGTCGCGCGCCGCACCGGCGTATCGATCATCAAGATCGGTATTCCGCTGTTGGCCGGTCTTTCCGCCGTCCATGGCCTGGTACCACCGCATCCGGGGCCGTTGCTGGCGATCGGCATATTCGGCGCTGATATCGGCAAGACCATTCTCTACGGCCTGATCGTAGCGCTGCCGACCGCCATCATCGCCGGGCCGATCTTCGGTACGTTCATTGCCAAGCACATTCCCGGTCATCCGAACCAGGAGCTGGTGGACCAACTGGCCCGGGAGACGAATGCCGCCGAGCTGCCAAGCTTCAGCATCACCCTGATCACCGTGCTGTCGCCGGTATTCCTGATGCTGCTCAAGACCTTTGCAGATGTGGCGCTGCCGGACGGCAACCTCTTCCGGGTCTGGATGGACATGATCGGCCACCCGATCTCGGCCTTGCTGCTGGCCTTGCTGCTCTCGCTGTACACCTTCGGCTACAAGCAGGGCATCGGTTCCAACCAGATGCTGAAGTGGCTGGACGCCAGCCTCGCTCCGACGGCTGCGATCATCCTGATCATCGGTGCCGGCGGTGGCTTCAAGCAGATGCTGGTGACCAGCGGCGTGGGTGACGTGATCGGCCACATGGCCGTGAGCGCGCAGATTTCTCCGATCCTGCTGGCCTGGCTGGTGGCGGCGGTGATCCGTATCGCCACAGGTTCGGCGACCGTGGCAACCATTACCGGTGCCGGTATCGTGGTACCGGTGGTAGGGATGATTCCGGGTGTGAACCGTGAGCTGCTGGTCCTGGCCACCGGTGCCGGCTCGCTGATCCTGTCGCACGTGAACGATGCGGGTTTCTGGCTGGTCAAGCAGTACTTCAACATGACCGTGGCCGAAACCTTCAAGACCTGGACGGCGATGGAAACCATCCTGTCCGTGGTGGGGCTGATCTTTATCCTGCTGTTGTCGCTAGTGATCTAAGCACAGCACAACATAAGCGCAGGACAAAATCTGTGGCGAAGGAGCAAGCTCCCTCGCCACATTTTTTTCTGTATTAGCCGTTGGTCTTCGAGACTAACCCATCCGCCCGGAACATCGCGCGGATTCCACGCACGGCCTGGCGTATCCGGTCCTGGTTCTCGATCAGTGCGAAGCGTACGTGATCGTCTCCATACTCCCCGAAACCCACTCCCGGAGAAACGCAGACCTTGGCCTCGGCCAGCAGCTTCTTGGCGAACTCCAGCGAACCCAGGTGTGCATAGGCATCGGGGATCCTGGCCCAGACGTACATCGATGCCTTGGGGTTCTCCACCATCCAGCCCAACTCATGCAGGCCCTTGACCAGCACATTGCGGCGTTGGCGGTACTGCTCGGCGATGTCGCGCACGCATTGCTGGTCGCCTTCCAGAGCGGCGATGGCCGCCACTTGCAGCGGGGTGAACGTGCCGTAGTCGTGGTAGCTCTTGATCCGCGCCAGGGCGCTGACCAGCTCTGGATTGCCCACCATGAAGCCGATGCGCCAGCCCGCCATGTTGTAGCTCTTGGACAGGGTGAAGAACTCCACCGCGATGTCCTTGGCGCCCGGTACCTGCATGATCGACGGGGCTTTCCAGCCATCGTAGACGATGTCGGCGTAGGCCAGGTCGTGGATCACCAGTACGTCGTACTGCTTGGCCAGGGCGATGACCCGCTCGAAGAAATCCAGCTCCACGCATTGTGCGGTGGGGTTGGAGGGGAAGCCGAGGATCATCATCTTCGGCTTGGGAATCGAGCCGCGGATGGCCCGCTCCAGTTCAGCGAAGAAATCCACGCCCGGCACCAGCGGCACCGAGCGCACCTGGGCGCCGGCGATCACCGCGCCGTAGATATGGATCGGGTAGCTGGGGTTGGGCACCAGCACCGTGTCGCCCTGGTCCAGGGTTGCCAGCATCAGGTGGGCCAGGCCCTCCTTCGAGCCGATGGTGACGATGGCTTCGCTCTCGGGGTCGATGTCCACCTCGTAGCGGTCCTTGTACCAACGCGAAATGGCGCGGCGCAGGCGTGGGATGCCCTTTGAAGTGGAGTAGCCGTGAGTGTCTTCGCGCTGGGCGACGGTGACCAGTTTTTCCACGATGTGCGGGGGCGTGGCGCCGTCGGGGTTACCCATGCTCAAGTCGATGATGTCTTCGCCGCGCCGACGCGCAGCCATCTTCAGCTCGGCAGTGATATTGAATACATACGGGGGGAGTCGATCGATGCGCGCAAAGCGGCGCGGCGAACCTTGTTCGGCCATTGTTGCCTCGGGATACGTGAGCGCCCGGAACCGTCCGAGCGACGTTGGCCACTGCGGTGGCCTGCGGCGCAAGATAAGGGTGGGCTGGGGCGATTGTCCAGTGGCGGCCGACAACTATTTTCGACGACACTGTCGGCCCGGTCGCGGGTCTTTGTAGGCGCCAGCGACCAGCTCGACTCGTTTCACCCTTTCGAACGGAATGAACAATGGAATTTTCCAGCGGTTTCCTGCTGAGCCTGTCCTTATGCCTGGATATCGGCGTGGCCAACATCGCGATGATCACCCTGGCCATGCAACGGGGTTATTTCCAGGGGTTTGCCCTGGGCCTGGGGACCTGTGTGGGGGACCTGATCTACGCCGTACTGGCCCTGGCCGGCATGACCGTGCTGCTGCAATACGAGGCGGTACGCTGGGTCCTCTGGATCGGCGGCTCGGTGTTGTTGCTGTATTTCGCCGCCAAGATGATCCATTCGGCGATCTATCACGACGCAGTGCTGGCGCAGGCAAGCGAGGCGCGGGACAGTTCGTCGCGCCAGGAATTTTTCCGGGGGATTTTCCTGGCCATGTCATCGCCCAGCGCCATTCTCTGGTTCGCGGCCGTGGGCGGCACGCTCATCGCCCGTTCAGGCGGCGGCACGGTACTCAGCTCGGCGCTGTTCCTCAGTGGGTTCCTCTGCGCCGGGCTGCTGTGGAGCGCAGGCTTGTGCCTGGCAGCGACCCAGGGCGGCAGATTGCTGGGGGACAGGCTGCTGCGTTACTCCTATTGGGCATCCGCGGCGATCTTCTGTTATTTCGCGGTGTACGTGATCGTTTCTGGCTACAACGAGTTCGTCGGTGGAGCTGCCGCGCCTGTACTGCCAGTTCACTGACAAGCGAAACGGCCCTGGCAATCACGGTTTGGCTTCTATACTGCCAAGCCCGACTTCATGTTTTGCGGAGTGTTGACGCATGGAAAAGCACGAACGCGAGTACACAGCCGAGCCACGCTTTGAACAGGGACACTTCAAGCTCATTGCCGGTTTCGGTGCGCGTTTTACCCCGGAAACGGCCCAGGATATCCCCTTGCTCTGGGAAAAGTTCTTGCCCTGGCTCGGTAATGTGCCAGGGCAGAAAAGCGACGTGACCTATGGCGTATGTTGCAATCCGGACGGGAAGGGCGGATTCGAATACATCGCCGGGGTGGAGATCGGCCGACTCGACGATTTGCCGGAGCAATACCGCTGGATCGAAATCCAGCCCGCCTACTATGCGGTGTTCGAACACCGGGGGGCGCTGAAGACGCTGCCGCAGACGTTCCAGTACATCTGGAAGCAATGGCTGCCCGAGTCCGGGCATGAGGCGGCGGACGAACCGGAGTTCGAGCGCTACAGTGAAGACTTCAACCCCAGGACAGGGGAAGGCAGCCTGGAGATCTGGATACCGCTCAAAGTCAGGTAACGCGCTGGGTCAGAGTACCAGGCCCATCCGTCGCTCATACCCGACGAGGCCCTTGTAGGCCTCGCCGCTGTCAACCCAGCCCAACCGGGTGTACAGGCCGATGGCCGATTCGTTGCTGGCATCGACCGAGAGTTCCAACCCCCTGATTTCCGGCCAGGCCGCTCGCGCCACGGCGGGCAGCGCCCGCAGGCAGGCCTTGCCGTGCCCCTTGCCCTGGGCCCGATGATCCACTTGCAGGGCGTGTAGCGTAGCGCTGTGCTCATCGGCCCAGGCCGGCAGGGCCGGTGGGCGCTTGAGGAGCAGGAACGCCACCGGTACGTCATCGGCCAACAGGGCGAACCCCTTGACCCCCGGGCAGGGCCTGGACAGCAGCATATGCAGCGCACCGTGGATATCGCCGGCGAACCTGAGTTGGTGGGGCAGAACCTCGATCGCCTCCACTTGCAGGCACTGGCCAGCGGTGAGGTGCTCGTAGGCGACGAGTTGAGCGGTCACGAAAGCGTCCGTTGTCGGCTGGCAGAATGAGGCAGGGATTCTAGCGTTATTTTTCCTTGAATTATTTTTGTCTGGGTTGTCGATTTGCCGTTGCTCCAGACGACAAGGGGTGTCTTCAACAAAAAACGCGGAGAACCAGCATGAATACCCAAGCCACTGAAACCGAAATCCAGGCCCTGATCGATACCTATCGCCAGGCTGTCATGGCCAAGGACGTGGAAAAAGTCATGGCGCTCTATGATGAGGACATCGTTTCGTTCGATGCCATCCAGGCCCTGCAATTCAAGGGCAAGACTGCTTATCGTGCGCATTGGCAGGCCTGCATGGAGATGTGCCCCGGCCCGCACAAGTTCGAGTTTCATCAGGTCAGCATCACTCCGGCGGACAGCATCGCTTTCGCCCACTGGCTGGCCTATTGCGGCGGCACCAATGAAAAAGGCGAAGAGCAGGCCTGCTGGATGCGTGTGACGGCCTGCTACCGGCGCGTGGCCGGACAGTGGAAGATCGTCCATGAACACTGGTCGGCGCCGTTCGACCCGATGGCCGGTACGGCGCTCTTCGATCTGCAGCCCTGATCGTCGGTTTTTTCACCATTACGTTCGCCTGCCGTCATAGTTGATCGGTTCGATCACGGAGCTTTCCATGAAGTACTTATGCCTGGTGTATAGCAACGAACATGTGCTGCACAACTCCCCCGACAGCCCGGAGGACGCCGAGTGCATGGCCTATGCCGAGTCGATCCAGGGCAGCGGGCGGATGATCGCCGCCGAAGCCCTGGAGTCGGTGCAGACCGCCACCACGGTGCGCATGCGCGGCGGCAAGTTGTCGATCACCGATGGTCCGTTCGCCGAAACCAAGGAGCAACTGGCGGGCTTCTACCTGATCGACGCCAAGGACTTGAACGAGGCCATCCAGGTCGCCGGCCATATCCCGGCGGCCCGGGTCGGCTGTGTCGAAGTCCGACCGGTACGCCAACTGAACCCCTGAACAACAATCACAAACAGGATATCGTTCATGAACCTCAAGCCTGCTTCTTTCGAGCTGTCCATCAGCCGCTTGATCGACGCTCCGCGCCAGGACATCTTCCGTGCCTGGACCGAACCGGCCCTGCTGGTCCAATGGTGGGGCCCCCACGGCATGACCACGCCGGAATGCGAGATGGACCTGTGGGTCGGTGGCCAGTTTCGCACGTTGATGCGGGCGCCCGACGGCAGCGAGTACCCCACCATGGGGGTGTTCCTGGAAATCGTCGCGCCGCAGCGGCTGGTGTTCACCGATGCGTTTCTCCCCGGCTGGCTGCCGTCCGGCAAGGCCTTCATGACCGCCGAGGTGATGCTCGATGAAGAGGGCGGCAAGACCCGCTACACCGCCCGCGCCTTGCACTGGAACGAAGAGGACCGTCAGGCCCACGAGGCCATGGGGTTCCACGAGGGCTGGGGGCAGAGCCTGGATCGGCTCGAGGCATTGGTCACCCAGGGCCTGCCCGACTGATGCCGGCCGAAGCGGTCAAGGCGCGGGTCGAGCAGGTCTACAGGCAAGACTCGCGACGGATCCTGGCGACACTGATTCGCCTGCTGGGGGACTTCGACCTGGCGGAAGAGGCACTGCACGAGGCTTTTTTCATTGCGGTCGAGCGCTGGCAACGCGATGGTGTGCCGGACAATCCCCGCGCCTGGCTGGTGTCCGCCGGGCGCTTCAAGGCGATCGACAGCCTGCGCAGGCGGGCGCGCTTTGCGGCATCGCAGCCGATGCTGATCGCTCAGCTGGAGACGTTGGAGCAGGCCGACTGGAGCGACGAAGACGTGGAAGATGACCGTCTGCGGCTGATTTTCACCTGCTGTCACCCGGCATTGGCGGCGGATGCCCAGGTACCGCTGACCTTGCGGGAAGTGTGCGACCTGACCACCGAGGAAATCGCCAGGGCCTTCCTCGCCGCTCCGGCGGCCATCGCCCAGCGCATCGTGCGCGCCAAGGCGAAGATCCGCGATGCGAAAATCCCGTATCAGGTGCCCGCCCGCTCGGAGCTGCCGGAACGGCTGGACAGTGTGCTGCGGGTGATCTACCTGGTGTTCAACGAAGGTTATTCGGCTTCGATGGGGGCCGAGCTGACTCGGGATGACCTGACTCGCGAAGCCATTCGCCTTGCGCGCCTGTTGATGGAGCTGTTGCCGGAAGCCGAGGTCATGGGGCTGTTGGCGTTGATGCTGCTGCACGAGTCCCGGCGGCCGGCGCGCACCTCGGCCACTGGTGAGCTGGTCCTGCTGGATGAGCAGGACCGCTCCTTGTGGGACGCGCAATTGATAGCCGAAGGCTGTGCCTTGGTGGAAGCCGCATTGAATACCCGTCGGTTCGGACCTTATTGCCTGCAAGCGGCGATTGCCGCGGTCCACGCCGAAGCCCCCAACGCAGCGGACACCGACTGGCCGCAGATCGTCGGGCTATACGATGTACTCCTGCGGGCGATGCCATCGCCGGTGATCGAACTCAACCGTGCGGCCGCCCTGGCCAAGCGCGACGGACCGGCGGCCGGCCTGGGCTTGATCGACGCGATCCTGGCGCGTGGCGAGTTGCTCGACTACCACTTGGCCTATTCGGCGCGGGCCGAATTCTGTCGGCAATTGGGACGGATGGATGAGGCGCGGACGGCTTATCGACGTGCCCTTGAATTGACGCAGCAATTGCCGGAACGGCGGTTTATCGAAGGACGGCTTGCGGGGTTGCAGTCATGAACCACAGTGACCCCCCTTGTGGGAGCGAGCCTGCTGGCGATGGCGGAAGACCAGACACATCGACTGAGATGCCCCCATCGCGAGCAAGGGGGGCGATGACTGATCTCGCATTTTTGAAATACCAGAAACCACAGTGGGAGCGAGCTAGCTTGCGATAACGGTAGACCAGCCAGTCTCTATATCGACTGACAGACCCCTATCGCGAGCAAGCCCGCTCCCACAGGTTTTGTGGCTTGGCTGGCTGCGTTGAACCGCAGCCAGCCAGCGTCGATCAGAACTCGTGATCGGCGTTGTCCGGGTTCAGGTCGCTGATGCCCAGCTTGCCGGCGGCCTGTTCGATCGAACCGGTCTGCTTGACCAGCGCGGCGATGGCGTCGCGCACGATCTGGTTGCCCGCGGTGTTGCCTGCGGCGATCAACTGGTCGTAGTGCTCACCCTTGTTGGCGTGATCGACCATGACCTGGATCTTGGCTTCGGTATCGGCCAGCTCGGCCTTCAGGGTGGTGTCGACGGCCGGATCGGCCTTGGCCACCAGGGACGACAGGCTGGCGCCAGTCATCTTGGTGCCA
This sequence comes from Pseudomonas sp. NFACC43, assembly GCF_900119645.1. Lineage (NCBI taxonomy): Bacteria > Pseudomonadati > Pseudomonadota > Gammaproteobacteria > Pseudomonadales > Pseudomonadaceae > Pseudomonas > Pseudomonas sp. NFACC43. Next base: position 27,948 of record NZ_FPKK01000021.1, on the reverse strand, counting down.
TCGACGCGGGTGTACTCGCCCAGGTAGACGTTACGTATGCCCTTGGCATCGTAGAAGTGCGAGTAATGGGTGTTGTCGCTGAAGCAATCCTGCTCGTCTTCTGGCGAATTGGCTTCCAGGGACACTTTCATGCGCTCGCCCGCCAGTTCGCCCAGGGACAGGCTGCCCATGCCGAACAGCATCTTGCGCAGGCCGGTTTCGGCAGGTTCCGCTTCCAGGGTGGCGCGGTAGTTGTCGGCCACGTTCGGCTTCCAGTTGCCGACCATTTCTTCCAGGTCGCTGACCAGCAGTTGGGTCACGGCCTTGAGGTAGGCGCGGCGACGGTCGTTGTGGCCGCCAGTGGCGCCGGTGCCTTCCAGGTAGTCCGAAGCCGGACGGTTGCCCGCACCCGGGCCGGTGCCGTTGAGGTCCTGGCCCCACAGCAGGAATTCGATGGCATGGTAACCGGTGGCGACGTTCGCCTCGGAACCGCCCAGCTCATTGAGGCTGGCGAGTTTTTCCGGGGTGATGTCCTTCACGTCGACCTTGTCTTCGCCCACCTGGACCTCGGTATTGGCGATGATGTTGGCCGTGGCGCCCGGGTTACCCAAGGCGTGCTCGTAGGACTTGTCGACATAGTCGATCAGGCCTTCGTCCAGGGGCCATGCGTTCACCTGGCCTTCCCAGTCGTCGACGATGGTGTTGCCGAAGCGGAACACTTCGCTCTGCAGGTAAGGCACGCGTGCGGCGACCCAGGCTGCCTTGGCGGCTTTCAGGGTCTCGGCGTTCGGCTTGGCCAGGAATGCATCGATGGCGGTCTGCAGGGTTTTCGCGGTGGATTCGGCATCGCTGTAGACGGCATAGACGATGTCGGCGTAATGCGCGACAACGGCCTTGGCGGCGGCTTCGTCGACTTTGCCGCTGGCAGCAGGGGCGGCCGGTGCCGCAGTGCTGGCGGCCGGCGTCGGCGCTTGCGGCGCGGCAGCCTTGTCCTTGCCTTCGCCGCAACCGGCGAGGGAAATAGCGATGGCCAGCAGACTGGCGGAAGCCAGAGGCATACGAATCATGGCAAACATCCTGCTTCGGTAATGAATGGGGACTGGCGCGAGGGCGCGCAAAGGTGCGACATAATGCGAAAGATTTGCATTATGTGTAAAGGGCGTGACTGTAAATATTTCTTGTTCATTCATGAAAGATCACAGCCTTGCCCGGCGTTTTGCAGGGGAATTTCCGTTCCCCCGCAGGCACCGACCCAGCCGTGGTCTTTCAGGTATTCAGAGAGTGAGGGCCTTGCTGCGTTGCGCCTGTTTCAGGTAAGCGCCCAGCTCCCGCGCCGGCAGGGGTTTGCTGTAGTAGTAGCCCTGACCTTCGTGGCAGCCTTCGGAGATGATGTAGGCCTCCTGCTCGACCGTCTCCACACCTTCGGCAATCACCTGCATCCCCAGGCTCTTGCCCAGCTGGATGATGGCCCGCACGATGGTCGCGTCGTCCTCGTCTTCCAGCAGGTCCTGGACGAAGCTCTTGTCGATCTTGATCTTGTCCAGCGGCAGGCTCTTGAGGTAACTCAGGGACGAATAGCCGGTGCCGAAGTCATCGATGGCGATCAGCGCACCGGAACGGCGCAGGCTCAGCAGATGCTGGGCGGCAGTGGTGATGTCTTCCATCAGGCCGGTTTCGGTGACTTCCAGTTCCAGGCTGCGAGGCGGCAAGCGGTACCGCTGCAACAGGTTGTTCACCACCCGCGGCAGTTCGGCGTGGTGCAGTTGCACGGTGGACAGGTTGACCGCCATGCGCAGTTCGATGAACCCCTGGTCGTGCCATTCGCGCAGTTGCTTGCAGGCCTGGTCCAGCACCCATTCGCCGATGGCGATGATGGTGCCGTTCTGCTCGGCCAGGGGAATGAACAGGTCGGGTGGCACGAAGCCGTGTTCCGGATGATGCCAGCGGATCAGGGCTTCGGTACCCACCACCCGCAGGTCGCGATAGCTGATCTGCGGTTGATACACGAGGGTGAACTGGTCGCGGATCAGGGCTTCGCGCAGGTCTTTTTCCAACTCGCGTCGTCGGCGCATTTCGCTGTCGACACTGGCGATGTAGAACTGATAACGATTGCGCGAGCGAGTCTTGGCCAGGGTCATGGTCTGCTCGGCTTTTTGCAGCAGCTTCTCGGTACTGCCACCGTCCTCGGGAAAAAGGGTGATGCCGATGGTGGCCCGCAGGCGGATTTCATGGTCGTCAAGGACGAAGGGCGCTTCCAGGTCATCGAGAATGCTCTGGGCCAGCTCGGCGGCTTCGTAAGGTTGTTCGATATCGGCCTGGACCAGGGCGAATTGGTCGCCCCCCAGCCGTGCCAGGGCGCCCAGGCGTCCGCTGTGGGCTCGCAGCCGATCGGCCAGGGCCAGCAGCAGCTGGTCGCCGGTCTGGTAGCTGAACTGTTCGTTGATGCCCTTGAAGTCGTCCAGGCCTACGCACAGCACTGCCACCCGGCGTTGCAGGCGTCCTGCGTCCACCAGGATCTTGTCCAGTTGCTGCTGGAGTTGCTGGCGGTTGGGCAGGCCGGTGAGAAAATCGTACTGGGCCATTCTCAGCAGGCTGTTTTCCGCCTCGTGGCGCAGGTGCGTGTTGCGCTCGATGGAGGCGAGCAACTGGTTGGCCGTATTGATCCACAGGCCCAGCTCGTTCTGCTCATGGCCTCGCAATTGAGGAATCTGGTGTTCGCTGGGGCGGTCGGGGTTGATTTCGGTCAGGTGTTCGATGATGCGCGACAGGGGCTTGGTCAGCATCCAGTGATAGACCAGGTACAGCACCAGGCCCATCGCCAGGGCGCGCAGCATGCCGGAAATGAAGATGATCACCGAGCTGACGATGAAACTGTGGCCATAGCTGGCGGTATCGAGGGTAATGCTCAGGTCGCCGTAGTATTCGCTGTAGGGGCCGCGGCCCACCAGTTGGGTGGTGAAGGTCCGCTCCTTGTCCAGGATGAGATCGGTCAGCCAGCGGCTCTCCGATTCCTGCAAGGGGCGGCTTTTTTCGGCGAGCATGGTTTCGCGGGGGTGGCCGATGGAGGCCATGCGCACGGCCCTGTCCTGGAACAGTCCCTCGATCACTTGCATGCCCATCTCCCGATCGAGGCTGTAGACGGCCTGGGTCGAGGGATCGCGGAACATGTCGAGAATGCGCTGGGCGTCGCTGGAGACGGCCTGGTTGGTTTTGTAGGCATCGAACACGATCTGGGCGCAGCTCAAGACCACGCCAACGATCAATGCCGAGATGAGCACGACCCGGAGCAACTTCACAGACAAGCTGTTCTTTAATTCCAGCTTCAAAGAGGGATTCCTTGTACCGTGCGGGTAGCGTCAAGTTGCCATGAGTATTGGCAATCCTGTGATGTCAGTCAAAGGGACAATCAAACACAAGGAATTTCGCCTGGAACATGGCCGATATACGGTTCTTTCAGAGTGATTGCTCTACGCCCATTGTGTCGGTTGGAGGGGGGCGCAACTTGAGCCCTCGGGGGATTTTTTATTGGAATTCGGACGTGAGGTCGTTCCTGGCCCGCTGACTTGCGAAGGCATTCACGCAAGGTAAAAAAAACCCGGCGAGGCGCCGGGTTCTCTTGGATCTGGCATCGGCAATCAGGCAGTGAAGGTCTTGCCTTCGAACTGCTCGGCCACGAATTTCCAGTTGACCAGGTTCCAGAACGCTTCGACGTATTTCGGACGAAGGTTGCGGTAGTCGATGTAGTAGGCGTGCTCCCAGACGTCGCAGGTCAACAGCGGGGTGTCGCCGCTGGTCAGCGGGTTGCCGGCGCCGATGGTGCTGGCCAGGGCCAGGGAGCCGTCGGCTTTCTTCACCAGCCAGCCCCAGCCGGAGCCGAAGGTGCCGATGGACGTCTTGCTGAACTCTTCCTTGAACTTGTCGAACGAACCGAAGGCCTTGTTGATGGCTTCGGCCAGGGCGCCGGTAGGCTGACCGCCGGCGTCAGGGGCCAGGCAGTTCCAGTAAAAGGTGTGGTTCCAGACCTGAGCGGCGTTGTTGAAGATACCGCCCGAGGAAGTCTTGACGATTTCTTCCAGGGTCTTGCCTTCGAACTCGGTGCCTGGCACCAGGTTGTTCAGGTTCACGACATAGGTGTTGTGGTGCTTGTCGTGGTGGTATTCCAGAGTCTCTTTGGAGATGTGCGGCTGCAGTGCATCGTGTGCGTAGGGCAGCGGCGGCAATTCGAAAGCCATGGTGATTCTCCTAATCAGGTCAGTTGCGGTGAGCGCAAGGCCGATCACGGGCGGCCAGACAAGCGCCGGGGAGTTTGTACTCTTTGCGGCGCAAGGTCGGATCATAGCACCGGGGGTGCGGCATAACCACGCAACAACTGTGTGGGATAGAGGTTTCAGAGCGGTTTGCAATAATCAGCCGGCGACGATCAATTGCACCGCCACGGTAAACATCATCACCGCCACCAGCACGTCCAATACCCGCCATGTCGTGGGCCGGGCCAGCCACGGGGCGAGCCAGGCGGCCCCCAGGGCCAGGGTGAAGAACCACAGCAGAGAGGCACTTGCCGCGCCCACGACGTAGGCGCCGGGAACACTCTGCTGGGCGCCGAGGGAGCCGATCAGCAACACGGTGTCCAGATACACGTGTGGGTTGAGCAGCGTCACCGCCAATGCGCTGAGCAGTACCGCCCGCAGTGAGCGCACGGCTTGTTTTTCACCTTCCTGCAGGCTCTGTTTCGAACAGGCCCGGCGCAAGGCCTGGCTGCCGTACCAGAGCAGGAACGCCGCGCCGCCCCAGCGAGCGATCGACAGCAGCAGCGGGCTCTGGGCCAGCAGCGTCGCCAGCCCGAACACACCGGCCATCACCAGCAGCGCATCGCAAGTGACGCACAGGGCGGCCACAGGCAGATGGTGCTCACGGCGCAAGCTTTGGGCCAGTACAAAGGCATTCTGAGCGCCAATGGCCATGATCAGGCCTAAGGCCACCAACAAGCCGTTCACATAGCTTTGCCACATCATTGTTTCTCCATCGAAGGTTCAATGCTGGCTATTCTCCGGTGGGAAGGGGTATAAGAAAAACCAATCCTGCTGATTGCTCATTAGAGAAACTGATGTTCGATTACAAATTGCTTTCCGCATTGGCGGCGGTCGTCGAGCAAGCCGGCTTCGAGCGTGCCGCCCAGGTGCTGGGCCTCTCGCAATCGGCCATTTCCCAGCGCATCAAGTTGCTGGAGGCGCGGGTCGGCCAGCCGGTGCTGGTGCGCGCCACGCCGCCGGCGCCTACCGAGATCGGCCGGCGGTTGCTCAACCATGTGCAGCAGGTGCGTCTGCTGGAGCGAGACCTGCAGAGCCTGGTTCCGGCGCTGGATGAGGAGGGCGTACCCGAGCGCCTGCGCATCGCCTTGAACGCTGACAGCCTGGCGACCTGGTGGGCGGCGGCGGTGGGCAGCTTCTGTGCCGAGCATCAGTTGCTGATGGATCTGGTGGTGGAGGATCAGACCGTCGGCCTCAAGCGCATGCGCGCCGGTGAGGTGGCGGCCTGTGTCTGCGCCAGTGAACGCCCGGTGGCCGGTGCCCGCAGCGTCTTGCTCGGGGCCATGCGCTACCGCGCGCTGGCCAGCCCGGCTTTCATCGCCCGGCATTTTCCCGATGGCGTACGCGCCGACCAACTGGCCCGTACACCGGCGCTCGTATTCGGCCCGGATGATTTCCTCCAGCACCGCTACCTGGCCTCACTGGGTGTGGAAGGGGGATTCGAGCACCATCTCTGTCCGTCGTCCGAAGGTTTTATCCGCCTCGCCGAGGTCGGCCTTGGCTGGGGGCTGGTGCCAGAGCTGCAAGTGCGTGAGCAACTGGCCCGGGGCGAACTGGTGGAGTTGCTTGCAGATAAACCCATCGATGTGCCGTTGTACTGGCATCATTGGCGCAATGGCGGACAATTGCTCGGCTTGCTGACCGATCGATTGGTCCGCGCCTGCGGCCAGTCGCTGGTGCCTTGGGAGCCGCGATAAGCGTCAAGCCGCAAGCGGCGTAGAGTAGAGATTAACCGGCACCGGGGGGGCACGCAGCCCGCCGCTGCACTTGTTGGGAGTATGCATGAAGATTCTGGTCACCGGCGCAAGCGGCTTCATTGGCGGGCGCTTCGCGCGTTTCGCCCTGGAGCAGGGCCTGGATGTGCGGGTCAACGGACGCCGGGCCGAGAGCGTGGAGCACCTGGTGCGTCGCGGTGCGCAGTTCGTCCCGGGGGACCTGAGCGATCCGCTGCTGGCCCGCGACCTGTGCCAGGATGTCGAGGCTGTGGTGCATTGCGCCGGCGCGGTGGGGCTCTGGGGACGCTATCAGGATTTCCACCAGGGCAACGTCCAGCTCACGGAAAACATCGTCGAGGCCTGCCTCAAGCAGAAGGTCCGGCGCCTGGTCCACCTGTCGTCCCCGTCGATCTATTTTGACGGCCGCGACCACCTAGGGCTGACCGAGGACCAGGTGCCCAAGCGCTTCGCTCATCCGTACGCGACCACCAAGTACCTGGCCGAGCAGAAGGTCTTCGGTGCCCAGGAGTTCGGGCTTGAGGTACTGGCCCTGCGGCCGCGCTTCGTGACCGGGGCGGGGGACATGAGCATTTTCCCGCGGCTGTTGAAGATGCAACGCAAGGGTCGACTGGCGATCATCGGCAACGGTTTGAACAAGGTGGATTTCACCAGCGTGCAGAACCTCAACGAAGCCCTGCTCAGCAGTTTGCTGGCCACCGGCTCCGCCCTGGGCAAGGCCTATAACATCAGCAACGGGGTGCCGGTTCCGTTGTGGGATGTGGTCAACTATGTGATGCGCCGGATGGACGTCCCACAGGTTCGGCGTTACCGTTCCTACGGCTTGGCCTACAGCGTCGCGGCCTTGAACGAAGGCGTCTGCAAATTATGGCCGGGTCGCCCCGAGCCGACGCTCTCGCGGCTGGGCATGCAGGTCATGAACAGGCATTTCACCCTCGACATCGGTCGGGCCCGGCATTATCTCAATTACGATCCGCAGGTCAGCCTGTGGACGGCCCTCGATGAGTTCTGTGCCTGGTGGACAGGCCGCTGATCGGCCCGTCATGAACCGAGTGCCGGGTTCGGGGTCAATCGGTGCGGCGGGCGAGGGGGTTATACTCGCCGCATCAAGCCATCACCGGTTTCCCAAAGGTTGAACCCATGCCCATGCGTAACGATGCCAACGACGACTTCGATGATGTTCCGAGCCTGCGGGTGCGGGCCGACATTCCCGATGACGATGACTTTTTGCCCAACCGCCCGCCCCACGTACAGGCACGCACGGCCCCGGTCGCGGCGGCCCGGGTCAAGGGGCCCAGCACCGGACCGCTGTGGGCGCTGATCGGCGCGCTATCGTGTGCATTCGCGTTCCTGGCCTGGTGGAGCTTCCAGCAGATCTCCCTCATGGAACAGCAACTGGTGGCTACCCAGGAAAGTTTCGCCCGCATCAGCGAGGACGCGGCGGGGCGCCTGCAGGACATCTCCGGCAAGGTGGTCGCCGGGCAGTCCAATGTCATGAGCGACAGTGAAGCCTTGAAAGCGCAGATCAAGCAATTGGACAACAAGTTGCAGGAGCAGGGGCGGCAATTCGACAGCAAGCTGCTGGAGCAGTACAGGCAACAGCAAGCCACGTTCGGTCCGTCCGCTGACCTGGACAAGGAACTGGCCCAGCTCATTGCCCAGGCCTCCGAACAGCAGAACACCAATACCCAGCTTCAGGCTTCCAACAAGGAGCTCCAGGCCCAGGTCAAGGCGCTGGTGGCTGAAGTCACCACCCTGAAGAGCCAGGGCGAGGGCGGAGCCCTGGATGCCCAGCTCAAGAGCATCGGTGCCGACATCACTGCGCTGAAAAGAGCCACCTCCAACTCTGCCATCGACCGTCTCGAGCAGGATGTCATCGTGCTCAAGAGCCAACAGGACAAGGGTGGCAACACTGCCGAGTTCGATGCCTTCCGCGGCCAGGTCACCCGCAACATCAACACCTTGCAAGCACAGATCCAGCATCTGCAGCAGCAGCTCAACGCCCGGGCCCAATAAGCGTTTTGCGCGATAGTGGCGCGTCAGTGCACATCATTTCTGAATGTGCCGCCGCTATCGCGAGCAAGCTCGCGATGACGTCCTGTCAGTCGATAGCACTAGCCACTGACTCACCAGGCACCCCAGCAATCCCCTGAATACTCCCACATCATCCGGCGCCGTCTACGCTCTTGAAACACCAACAAGAACGAGGGGCGCGCGCATGGTTCTTTTTCACAAGATGGCCTGGCTGGGGGCGATGTTGATGCTGGGGCTTGCCCAGGCCCAGGCGGCCACCGGGGACGATGGCCAGGCGGCCCGGGCGCTGCTGGAAAAGGCCTTGGCCTATTACCACGACAACGGCGACAAGGCCTTTGCCGCCTTCAGCCGCCAGGGGGAGTTCGTCGACAAGGATCGTTACGTGTTCGTGGTGGATACCCAAGGTGTGATGCTGGCCAGCGGCGGGCCTTCCTCGGCGTTGATCGGGCGAGACGTTTCCGAAGTGTTGGGGCCGGATTTGCGCAAGGCCTTCAAGGACGCCTTGAAAACCCCGGAGGCCAGTGGCATCCAGCAGGCCGAATACCGCTGGCAGAACTGGGCGGACGGCAAGGTAGAGCGCAAGCATGTGTATTTCCAGCGTGTCGGCGAGCGCATCCTGGCCGTTGGCTATTATCTGCCCCGGGCTTCCGCCGAACAGGCCAGGGCGCTGCTGGACAAGGCCTCGAACGACTTGCTGAAAAACGAGAAGGCCACCCTGGCGGCGATCAACTCCCTCAAGGGCGGTTATCTGCAGGATGACCTGTATGTCTTCGTCGTGGACCTCGATACCCGGCGCTATGTCGGACACGGCACCAACCTGCGCTTGATCAATACTGACTTCGCCAAGGTCAAGGACCCGGATGGCAAGCCGGTGGGGGAGCCGATCCTGTCCATGCTTGGCCAGCAGGATGCGGGGGAGTATGAGTATCGCTGGAAGAATCCGGTAACGGGCAAGGTCGAGGACAAGCACGCGTACCTGAAGAAGGTCGGACATTTCCTGGTGGCGGTGGGGTATTACAGCCCTTGAGGACGGTTTGTGGATCCATGGCGAGGGGATTTATCCCCGTTACCCCAGAATCCATCATGCGCCGCGATCATCCGTTAGCACGCAGAGGGGCGGTGCAACCCAACGGGGATAAATCCCCTCGCCACGGTAAACCGTGTTCCCAGCCCGACATTTCTATGTTCGGCAGGTTCGCATAACTAAAAAGGCCCGCATCGCTGCGGGCCTCCTGTTGAGTCGCGGGGCCAATCAGCCTGCGACCAGCACTCGGATCGCTTCCAGGCGCAACGCCGCCTTCTCGAGCATCGCCAGGCCTTGCTCGCGCTGTTGACGCAGGGCCACCAGCTCGCTGTCGCGCACGGTGGGGTTGACCGCTTGCAGCGCGGTCAGGCGGGCCAGTTCCTCGTCGGTATCGGCGGCCAGGCGGCGCTGGGCCTCGGCCACGCGTTCGGCGTGACGCGGGGCGACTTTCTCTTCGCCGGCATTGATGCGCGGTGTGAGTTGGTCACGCTGGGCCTGGATGAACTTGTTGGCGCTGGCGCGGGGCACGCTTTCGAGCTGGTCGTTCAGGGTCTCGAACGAGACCCGGGCGGCCAGGTCGTTGCCATTGGCGTCCAGCAGGCAGCGCAAGGCGGCCGGCGGCAGGTAGCGGCCCAGTTGCAGCGAGCGCGGGGCGACCACCTCACTGACGTACAGCAGCTCCAGCAGCACGGTGCCCGGCTTGAGGGCTTTGTTCTTGATCAGCGCCACGGCGGTGTTGCCCATGGAGCCGGACAGCACCAGGTCCATCCCGCCTTGCACCATCGGGTGCTCCCAGGTGATGAACTGCATGTCTTCGCGAGACAGCGCCTGGTTGCGGTCGTAGGTGATGGTCACGCCTTCGTCGTCGCCCAGCGGGAAGCTGGCATCGAGCATCTTTTCGCTCGGCTTGAGAATCAGTGCGTTGTCCGAATGGTCCTCACTGTCGATGCCGAACGCGTCGAACAAGGTTTCCATGTAGATCGGCAGGGCGAACTGGTCATCCTGCTCGAGAATGGCCTCCACCAGTGCATCGCCTTCGCCAGCGCCGCCGGAGTTGAGCTCCAGCAGGCGGTCGCGACCGGTGTGCAGCTCGGCTTCCAGGCGTTCGCGCTCGGCGCGAGCCTCGTCGATCAGCGCTTGCCACTCGCCGTCGTCGGCTTCTTCCAGTAGCGGCAGCAGGCGCGGGCCGAACTGATGCTGCAGGGCGTTGCCGGTCGGGCAAGTGTTGAGGAACGCATTCAGGGCTTCGTGATACCACTGGAACAGGCGTGCCTGGGGGCTGGTTTCCAGGTACGGCGCATGCAACTCGATGGTGTGCTTCTGGCCGATCCGGTCCAGGCGTCCGATACGTTGTTCCAGCAGGTCCGGGTGCGCTGGCAGATCGAACAGCACCAAGTGGTGGGCAAACTGGAAGTTGCGGCCTTCGCTGCCGATTTCCGAGCAGATCAACACCTGGGCGCCAAACTCTTCGTCGGCGAAATAGGCGGCTGCGCGGTCACGCTCCAGGATGCTCATGCCCTCGTGGAACACCGTGGCCGGGATGCCGGAGCGTACGCGCAGGGCGTCTTCCAGATCCATGGCGGTTTCGGCGTGGGCGCAGATCACCAGCACTTTGGTGCGCTTGAGCATCTTCAGGGTGTCGATCAGCCACTCGACGCGCGGATCGAAGCGCCACCAGCGCTCTTCCTCGCCGGTGTCCGTCTGGGCCTGGAAGCTGACTTCCGGATACAGCTCGGCGTGATCGCCCAAAGGCAGTTCGAGGTACTGGTCAGGGCACGGCAGCGGATAGGCATGCAGCTTGCGCTCCGGGAAGCCCTGCACCGCGGCGCGGGTGTTGCGGAACAGGACCCGGCCGGTGCCGTGGCGGTCCAGCAGTTCGCGCACCAGGCGGGCACTGGCTTCGACATCGCCATCGTTGACGGCGGTCAGCAAGGCTTCGCCTTCGTTGCCCAGGAAGCCGTGGATGGTCTGGTGGGCTTCGGGCGAGAGGCGGCCCTTGTCCAGCAGCTCCTGCACGGCTTCGGCCACCGGGCGATAGTTCTCGCTTTCGGCGCGGAAGGCCTTGAGGTCGTGGAAACGGTTCGGGTCCAGCAGGCGCAGGCGGGCAAAGTGGCTGTCCTGTCCCAACTGTTCCGGGGTCGCCGTCAGCAGCAACACACCCGGGATCGTCTCGGCCAGTTGTTCGACCAGCGCGTATTGAGGGCTGACCCGGTCTTCGTGCCAGACCAGGTGATGGGCTTCATCGACCACCATCAGGTCCCAGCCGGCGGTAAACAGCGCGTCCTGGGCCTTTTCGTCGTCCACCAGCCACTCCAGTGCGACCAGGGCCAACTGGGTGTCTTCGAACGGGTTGCTGGCATCGCTTTCGATAAAGCGTTCTTCATCGAACAGGGCGACCTGCAGGTTGAAGCGCCGGCGCATTTCCACCAGCCATTGGTGCTGGAGGTTTTCCGGAACCAGGATCAGCACACGGCTGGCCCGTCCGGACAGCAACTGGCGGTGTATGACCAGGCCGGCCTCGATGGTCTTGCCCAGGCCCACTTCGTCCGCCAGCAATACCCGAGGGGCGATGCGGTCGGCCACTTCTCGGGCAATGTGCAGCTGGTGCGCGATGGGTTGGGCACGGACGCCGCCCAGGCCCCATAGCGGGGACTGCAGCTGCCGGCTGGTATGCTCGAGGGTGTAGTAGCGCAGGGAGAACCAGGCCAGCGGGTCGATCTGGCCGGCGAACAGGCGGTCGCTGGCCAGGCGGAACTGGATGAAGTTCGACAGTTGGGTCTCAGGCAGGGTCACGACTTCGTTCTGCCCGTTGAGGCCGTGGTAGACCAGCAGTCCGTCGACGTCATCGACTTCGCGCACGGTCATCTTCCAGCCTTCGAAATGAGTGATCACATCGCCCGGCGAAAACCGCACACGGGTGAGGGGCGCATTCCGTAGCGCGTACTGGCGAGTGTCGCCAGTGGCCGGGTAGAGCACGGTCAACAAGCGGCCGTCCTGTGCCAGAACGGTGCCTAAACCCAACTCCGCTTCGCTGTCACTGATCCAGCGTTGCCCCGGTTGATACTGCTGCGCCATGCTGCCTGACTCCCGCCTTGAAAAAGCCGGCTATCTTAACGGAATGATCCCTCAGACCAAAGGAAATACGCACGCACCAAGGGTAGTCATCGACAGGTATCGATCAACCGCTTCCATGGAACTTAAGCTGGCTGGGTGATCAAACAAGCTTGTGTGCGATCTGCATTAATGCCAACCGGGTCACAAGTTTCAGACCGGCGGTTCAAGCTGCCTGCCTCGCAGCCGACAACCTGAAGACAGGAGATTCTTATGTTGCCATCCACGCTCCCCTTGAGCGCCGTACCGATTACAGCTCAACAGGATCCGATCCGTCCGCGACCGGATATTCCGCCCGTGACCCCGGTGCAGCAAGGCTCCAACGAAACCACCATCGACCTCAAGCAGCAGGATCCGGAGGAGGCCGCGCTGTTGTTGCGCGAGGAACAGCGTCGCCAGCAGGAGCGGGACAGGCGCCGCCGTGAAGCGGATGAGGATCCCGAAGAACACCTGGCCGTACCGGGTACCGAGCTCAATGCCGATAACACCGTGCCCGTGGTACCGCTGGTGGAAGGCGAGTCGCGCCAGGGGCTGTGGGTCGACATCCAGATCTGAAATCCGCATGTTTGCGACGAAGGCAGGCTGGTCAACGCCGCCAACAGTCCGCATCATGGAGGCATTCGCAATCCACTGCATGATCCCGGACGCCATGAGCCAAGACGACAAGCTGATCGACCTCAGCGCCGAACGCGCCAAGCGCGTTCACGACCTCAACGAAAAACGCCTCAATGAAGTTCGCCAGGCTTTCGAGCAGGCCATGCCTCTGGGCAAGCCCGGAAAGAAAGCCAAGAACAAGAACAAGCCGAAAAAGCGCTGAACCCCCTCGTTCCATTGATACAGATCAGTTATTGCCCCGCCTTTTCCCTCAGTTGCGAGCGTTATTGACCCCGGTCAATTTTCATCCAGGCCTGATTGGTTAACTTGAACCCATCACAACGGGGCAAGACCAGGAGGCCAGTCATGTTTTTCGATAATGTGGTGTTTGCCGGGATACTGACGGTCGGCCTCATGTTCGTATTCTTCGCTGTATTTGGATTATTCATCTGGAAAGACGCACATAAGCGTAGAAAGCCATAAGTCTTTCCAGCTGCAACGAGCACGCAAGGCATTTTGGGCGACTTCGGTCGCCCTTTTTTTTTGCAAGTTTTCTGCTTCTACCCAAAACCGCTGTAGAAAGTCTTGAGTATAAAAAAGGTGCGATCCGCCAGGGTCGCACCTTTTTTTTGTAGCCGCTGGAATCAGCTGACGATGGCGGTGGAGGCGAGCCAGAACAGCGCGGCCGACAGGCCCACCGTGGCTGGCAGGGTCAGCACCCAGGCCAGCAGGATGTTGCGCACCGTGCCGCCTTGCAGGCCGCTCTTGTTGGCAACCATGGTGCCTGCCACGCCGGAGGACAGCACATGGGTGGTGGAAACCGGCAGGCTGAAGATGTTCGCCATGCCGATCATGCACGCGGTGGTGATCTGTGCGGACATACCCTGGGCATAGGTCATGCCCTGCTTGCCGATCTTCTCGCCGATGGTCAGCACCACGCGTTTCCAACCGACCATGGTCCCCAGGCCCAGGGCCAGGGCGACGGCCAGGATCACCCAGAACGGAGCGTACTCGGTGGTGGCGGTCAGGTCCTTGCGCAGCTTGTTCAGGTCATCCTTCTCGCGGGCAGCCAGGCCAGGCAGCTTGCCCACTTTCTTCGCCGTGTCGTCCAGGCAGAGCAGGTAGCGACGCACCTCGATGCGTTTTTCCGATGGCAGCGAGTGATAGTCGGCCACACCCTTGAGGGTGTCGAGCAAGGCATTGATGGTCGGTTCGGTCTGCTGCGGGTTGCAGCGGAATTTCTCGGGCAGGTCGCCGTTCACGCTCTTGCCCAGCGCCAGGTATTCGCCCAGGGATTCGTTGTTGCGCTGGTAGAACTGGCTCAGGTGCAGCGTGGCGTCGCGGGTGCGTTCGATCTGGTAGGTGGTGCTGTTCAGGTCGAGGACGAACTGCGCCGGCACGATACCGATCAGCACCAGCATGATCAGGCCGATACCTTTCTGGCCATCGTTGGAACCGTGGACGAAGCTGACGGCCATGGCTGAAATCACCAGGACCAGGCGGTTCCAGAACGGCGGATGCTTCTTGTCGTCGATCTTGCGACGCTGCTCCGGCGTCTTGTGCATCTTCGACAGCGGACGCCACCATTTCAGGCCGATCAATACCAGGGCGGCAATCAGGAAGCCGGCCATGGGCGAGAACACCAGGGACGCGCCGATATCGATCGCTTTCTGCCAGTTCACGCCGTCGGCCAGGGGAATGTCGTTGATCAACGCGTTGGCCAGGCCCACGCCGAGGATCGAGCCGATCAGCGTGTGGGAGCTGGAAGCCGGGATACCGAAGTACCAGGTGCCCAGGTTCCAGGTGATGGCCGCTGCAAGCAGCGAGAACACCATGGCCAACCCGTGCCCGGTGTTCACATTGATCAGCAGTTCCACCGGCAACAGGTGCACGATGGCGTAGGCTACGCCCACGCCTCCGAGCAGCACGCCGAGGAAATTGAACACACCGGAGAAGAACACCGCCAGGTGAGGCGGCATGGCCTTGGTGTAGATAACAGTGGCAACCGCGTTAGCGGTGTCATGAAAGCCGTTGATGAACTCGAAGGCGAGGACAAAAGCCAGGGCGAGCAAGAGGCTCACAAGCACCCAAGCATCCAGTCCGCTGAATAAATCGATCATGAAGGTTTTCTGACCCGGTCGTAAGGGGGCGCGATTATGCCAGAAAACCGCGTCAATCGATGCCTTCCCTGCTCATCGGTAGCATTCTTCTACGAAATAATTTGTAGGAAACCTTTTCCGACAAGGTTTTCCCTGGGCTGCGCAACCCCTTGATTCAGGGGCGAAAAGCAAGGCGGGCTGGGCGTTTCCAGCTGCTCAGGGGGGGCTTTCAAGAAGTGTATGAAATATCTGAAAGGTGAGAGCCGGCCAATGGTGGGCTTGCCAGAACCTGACAGGAGGCGGCCCGCTCATGACGGGCTTGCGTATCGGCATCCGACCCGGGTGTCGGCCGGATACCGTTGCACGGGAACATCAGGCCAGGCGTGTCATCGTTCTTCGGCCCGGAGTTCCTTTTCCATTTTCTGAAGTTCCTGGTTGAAAGCCTGGTCCTGAACAGTGGCACGTTTGCGCCAGGGTTTGCGTTCCGGTTCAGGTTGTGCGGCGTAGGTGGTGACTTCCCCGCCGTAAACTTCCTTGTAACGTTGTTCCTGGCGCTCAAGTTCCGCGCGCAGTTCGTCTTTCGTCACAGTATTACCTAATAAAGTGAAATGAATCTGGTGATACGCACTGCGTACGCAGACGCAGACGGCCACGGCACCAGAGCTGACAGCTGACGTAGCATCAGGGCTTCGTGTTGTTGCCAATACAGGGGGAAGCGGCCATGGAGGTGCTTCAGGTACCTGCTGTCGGTACCAGGATTTCCATGAGCCCTGGTACCTTCGGACAGTAGCGGTCGATTGGCCGTGCCGTCCTGAAGTGCATTATAGCGACCCGCTCGGATAACACTATCGGGGAAAAAAATAAAACGGCGGTTGTTGTGTGAATCAATATTTGTATGTGCAAGTTATGGCAATTAGATTTCAAACGATGGGACATTCCACGACAGTATCCTGACGCCATCCAGGACGACAAGTTCAATATCCACTGCCTGTTGTCCGAATCAAATCGTCGACACGTTGTTTTATGACCCTCGTCGGCATTTCGCCGACGAGGCAAGCGTCCATTTGCCAATTGCGATTATCGGTCGCTGGTTCGATAATCGAACGGTGTTGCCCGGTCGGGCCTTGTCTGTCCGCCGGGTAGCCGTTTGTAATAGTCGCCATTCCCGTGGAAGCACCAGACATGAACGACCAATTGCGCAGCGCCTTCTCTTCTGTAGCGCCACCGATCGTCGCCTCGCCGGCCAAACGGATCCAGGCCCTGACCGGCGATCCGGACTTCATGACCTCCCTGGCCCGTGGCCTGGCCGTGGTCCAGGCGTTCCAGGAGCGCAAACGCCACCTGACCATCGCCCAGATCAGCCATCGCACGGAAATTCCCCGCGCGGCGGTCAGGCGTTGCCTGCACACCTTGATCAAGCTCGGCTACGCCACCACGGATGGGCGCACCTATTCGCTGCTGCCCAAAGTGCTGACCCTCGGCCATGCCTACCTGTCCTCGACGCCGCTGGCCGTTTCCGCCCAGCCGTACCTGGACCGCATGAGCGAACAGCTGCACGAGGCCTGCAACATGGCGACGCTTGAAGGGGACGATATTCTCTATATCGCCCGCTCGGCCACTACTCAGCGACTGATCTCCGTGGATTTGTCCGTCGGTGGCCGACTGCCAGCCTATTGCACCTCGATGGGCAGGATTCTGCTGGCCGCCCTGGATGACGCATCGCTGCGTGACTACCTCGACCATGCCGACCTGCAGGCCAAGACCAGCCGCACCCTGCACACACCCGAAGCATTGCTCGAATGCCTGCAACAGGTACGCCAGCAGGGCTGGTGCATCGTCGACCAGGAGCTGGAGCAAGGCCTGCGTTCCATTGCCGTGCCGGTATACGACGCGTCCGGCCAGGTGGTGGCGGCGCTGAATGTCAGTACCCATGCCGGGCGGGTCAGTCGTACGGAACTGGAACAACGTTTCCTGCCGGGGTTGCTGGGGGCCAGTCGCGACCTGAGTGCGCAGCTGTTCGCCTAGGCCGCGCAGGCGACGCCTGGGCGAAAAGCCTCGATGCTCGTTCATGCTGCGTTGAAAACCGCCTTGCCTGACCTTCGTCTCAAGACGTTTCGTACAGAGCTTAAGCTGTTCGATAAACGCCCACAGTCGCCTCCAGCGAATTGACGGTATTTGGGTGGCCTCATTAATGTCGCGACAGCGTCATCCGGCGCCGTGATTCTCACGGCAGGAGCAGGGGTGACCCGACACAATAATAATGAGAGCCACCATGAACCAGCCTCAGATTCGCGTAGGCAATTGCCTCGACGTTCAGTCCTTCATCAATGCCCAGCCCATTTCTCGCTACCAGTGGCGGGTGGTGATCCTCTGCTTTCTGATTGTCTTCCTCGATGGCCTGGATACGGCGGCCATGGGCTTTATCGCTCCGGCGCTGTCCCAGGACTGGGGCATCGACCGCGCCAGCCTCGGACCGGTGATGAGTGCGGCCTTGATCGGCATGGTATTTGGCGCGTTGGGTTCCGGCCCCCTGGCCGACCGCTTCGGGCGAAAAGTGGTGTTGGTAGGCGCGGTCGTGCTGTTCGGCGCATTCAGCCTGGCGTCGGCCTATAGCACCAATGTGGATCAACTGCTGGTGCTGCGCTTCCTCACTGGCCTGGGGTTGGGGGCCGGGATGCCCAACGCGACCACCCTGCTGTCGGAGTACACCCCGGAACGCAAGAAATCCCTGCTGGTGACCAGCATGTTCTGCGGTTTCAACCTGGGCATGGCTGGCGGTGGGTTCATCTCGGCCAAGTTGATACCGGCGTTCGGCTGGCACAGCTTGCTGCTGATCGGCGGGATCCTGCCGCTGATTCTCGCGCTGGTGCTGGTGTTCTGGCTGCCGGAGTCGGCTCGCTACCTGTTGGTGCGCAACCGTGGCACCGAAAAGGTCCGCCAGGCGTTGGCGCCGATCGAGCCGGCCACGATTGCCCAGGCGGCCAGTTTCAGCGTGCCGGAGCAGAAAACCGTCAAGGCCCGCAACGTGCTGGCGGTGATTTTCTCCGGTACCTACAGCGCCGGGACGCTGCTGTTGTGGCTGACCTACTTCATGGGCCTGGTGATCGTCTACCTGTTGACCAGTTGGCTGCCGACCTTGATGCGCGACAGCGGCGCGAGCATGGAGCAGGCCGCGTTCATCGGGGCTCTGTTCCAGTTCGGTGGCGTACTGAGCGCGGTCGGCGTGGGCTGGGCCATGGACCGGTTCAATCCGCACAAGGTCATTGGCCTGTTCTACCTGATGGCCGGGGTGTTTGCCTACGCGGTGGGGCAGAGCCTGGGACACATCACCTTGCTCGCCACCCTGGTGCTGGTGGCCGGTATGTGTGTCAACGGTGCGCAATCGGCCATGCCGTCCCTGGCGGCGCGCTTCTATCCGACCCAAGGCCGTGCCACCGGCGTGTCCTGGATGCTGGGCATCGGTCGTTTCGGCGCCATCCTCGGCGCCTGGATGGGGGCGACCCTGCTGGGCCTGGGCTGGAACTTCGAGCAGGTCCTGACCGCCCTGGTCATTCCGGCCGCCCTGGCGACCACGGCGGTGGTGATCAAAGGCCTCGTCAGCCATGCGGATGCAACCTGAGGCGCTGAGATGAACCCTGGGGAGCGAGCCGCCCCCACAGGTTTCTCTGTGTACCTGGATCAATCGATAGCCAAACAACAATCTGTTCGATAAACGAACACTCAGTCGATTATCGGATTGTTTGGCTTTTTTCCGCAGCTTAATCTTCAGCCATTCCGGCGCTTGACCTCGCGCCTTTTTCTTCATGTCGGTCCACTGGAAAACGGAGCCTGCCCCATGGCTGAAATCCTTTCGCTGCACGACGCGGTGAAGCAATTCGTGAACGACGGCGATACCGTCGCACTGGAAGGCTTCACTCACCTGATTCCGACGGCGGCGGGTCATGAAATCATTCGCCAGGGCAAGAAAGACCTGACCCTGGTACGGATGACCCCCGACCTGATCTATGACCAGTTGATCGGCGCCGGCTGTGCCCGCAAGCTGATTTTCTCCTGGGGCGGTAACCCAGGCGTGGGCTCGCTGCACCGCCTGCGTGACGCGGTGGAGAAGCAGTGGCCGCACCCGATGGAAATCGAGGAACACAGCCACGCCGACCTGGCCAATGCCTACGTCGCCGGGGCCTCGGGCCTGCCGTTCGCCGTCTTGCGGGCCTACGCCGGCTCCGACTTGCCCAAGGTCAACCCGCTGATCAAAAGCGTGACCTGCCCCTTCACCGGGGAAGTCCTGGCCGCCGTGCCCTCCGTGCGTCCCGACGTCACGGTGATCCATGCCCAGAAAGCCGACCGCAAGGGTAACGTGCTGCTCTGGGGCATCCTGGGTGTGCAGAAGGAAGCTGCCCTGGCGGCCAAGCGTTGCATCGTCACGGTGGAAGAAATCGTCGACGACTTGAACGCGCCGATGAACGCCTGTGTGTTGCCGACGTGGGCGTTGAGTGCGGTGTGCCATGTGCCGGGTGGTGCCCATCCGTCCTATGCCCACGGCTACACCGAACGTGACAATCGTTTTTATCAGGCGTGGGATCCTATTGCTCGGGATCGTGGGACGTTTACCGCCTGGATCGACGAATACATCCACGGTACCCGTGATTTCAATGAATTCCAGGCCAGACTGGCAGCCGCTTCGCAGGTGAAACCATGACCTACTCCACCAACGAAATGATGACCGTCGCCGCGGCCCGCCGGTTGCAGAACAATGCCGTGTGCTTCGTTGGCATCGGCCTGCCGTCGAAAGCGGCCAACCTGGCGCGGTTGACCTCATCGCCGGATGTGGTGCTGATCTACGAGTCCGGTCCGATCGGGGCCAAGCCCAGCGTCCTGCCGCTGTCCATCGGCGACGGCGAGCTGGCGGAAACCGCTGACACCGTCGTACCGACCGGTGAGATTTTTCGCTATTGGCTGCAGGGCGGGCGTATCGACGTCGGCTTCCTTGGCGCGGCGCAGGTCGACCGCTTCGGTAACATCAACACCACGGTGGTGGGCGACTACCACCAACCGAAAGTCCGTCTGCCAGGGGCCGGGGGCGCGCCGGAAATCGCCGGTTCCGCCAAGAGCGTGCTGATCATCCTCAAGCAGTCGGCGCGGTCGTTTGTCGACAAGCTGGATTTCATCACTTCCGTGGGGCACGGCGAGGGGGGCGATTCCCGCCAGCGCCTGGGCCTGCCGGGGGCCGGCCCCGTGGGGATCATCACCGACCTGTGCATCATGGAGCCGGAAGCCGGCAGCCGTGAATTCGTGGTCACTTCATTGCATCCAGGCGTGACCCGCGAGCAGGTCATTGCCGCCACCGGGTGGGCGATCCGTTTCGCCGACCAGATATACACCACCGCCGAGCCGACCGAGGCAGAGCTGCGCGCACTGCGCGACCTGGAAGCGCGTACCGCGGCGGCCCACGGCCAGGCACCGGGAGAAGCCTGATGCGCGACGTCTATATCTGTGATGCGATTCGAACCCCCATCGGCCGCTTTGGCGGCGCATTGTCCGCCGTGCGGGCCGATGACCTGGCAGCGGTGCCCCTCAGGGCATTGATGGAGCGAAATCCCTCGGTGGACTGGAACGCGGTGGACGAGGTGTTCCTTGGTTGTGCCAACCAGGCCGGCGAAGACAACCGCAACGTGGCGCGCATGGCGCTGTTGCTGGCGGGCCTGCCCCAGAGCATTCCCGGCGTGACTCTCAATCGCCTCTGTGCTTCAGGCATGGACGCTGTCGGTACGGCCTTCCGCGCCATCGCCAGCGGAGAAATGGAGCTGGCCATCGCTGGCGGCGTGGAATCGATGTCCCGGGCGCCTTTTGTGATGGGCAAGGCCGACGCGGCGTTTTCGCGCAACCTGAAACTGGAAGACACCACCATCGGCTGGCGCTTCATCAACCCGTTGATGAAAGCCCAGTACGGCGTGGACGCGATGCCGCAGACCGCGGACAACGTGGCGGACGATTACGCCGTGTCCCGGGCCGACCAGGACGCTTTCGCCCTGCGCAGCCAACAGCGCACGGCCGTGGCCCAGGCGGCGGGTTTTTTCGCGGAAGAAATCGTTCCGGTGCGCATCGCCCACAAGAAGGGCGAAACCGTGGTCGAGCAGGATGAGCATCCACGCGCCGACACCACGCTTGAGGCCTTGAGCAGACTCAAGCCGGTCAACGGCCCGGACAAGACCGTCACCGCCGGCAACGCGTCGGGGGTGAACGATGGCGCGGCGGCCATGATCCTGGCGTCGGCCGAGGCCGTGAAGAAACACGGCCTTACCCCGCGAGGCAAAGTGTTGGGCATGGCCAGTGCCGCAGTGGCCCCACGGGTAATGGGCATCGGCCCGGTCCCGGCGGTGCGCAAGCTCACCGAACGGCTGGGCCTGGCGGTGGCGGATTTCGATGTGATCGAGCTCAACGAAGCCTTTGCCAGCCAGGGCCTGGCGGTGCTGCGCGAATTGGGCCTGGCGGACGATGCGCCGCAGGTCAACCCGAACGGCGGCGCCATCGCCCTGGGTCATCCGCTGGGCATGAGCGGGGCGCGACTGGTATTGACCGCATTGCATCAGCTGGAAAAGACCGGCGGCAAGAAAGGACTGGCAACCATGTGCGTCGGTGTCGGCCAGGGGCTGGCGTTGGCCATCGAACGCGTCTGATACGTCGTCTACCAATAAGAAACCGAGGAATGCTTCATGACTGACAAGCCTGGTTACCGTCGCCCTCAAGCGGGCACCCAGCCGCAATACCTGCACCCGCCATACCAGTCCACCAACCTGCGCTCACCCTCCAAGCCGTTGGTGCACCTGCCTCATTCGCTGTCGGAAATCACCGGTCCGACCATCGGCGCCGAGCGCCTGAAAGAGAAGGACAACGACCTGACCGCCCAGCATGCCGGCGAGCCGTTGGGAGAGCGGATCATCATTCACGGGCGCGTGCTCGATGAACATGGTCAACCCGTGCCGGGCATCCTGGTGGAGATCTGGCAGGCCAACGCCGCCGGGCGCTATCACCATGACCGCGACAAGCACGACGCCCCCCTGGACCCCAACTTCACAGGCACCGGCCGTACCGTCACCGATGCCGATGGCTGGTACCAGTTCCAGACGATCAAGCCCGGTGCCTATCCCTGGGGCAACCACCACAACGCCTGGCGTCCGGCGCATATCCATTTCTCATTGTTCGGTCCGAGCATCCTGACGCGCCTGGTGACGCAGATGTATTTTCCCGGCGACCCGTTGCTGGCCTACGACCCGATCTACAACTGCGTGCCGGATACCAGCGCCAAGGAGCGCCTGATCGCCCGTTTCGACCTGGAAAAAACCGTTCCCCACTACGCCCTCGGTTATCGTTGGGACATCGTATTGCGCGGCCGCGATGCCACGCCGATGGAGAAATAAGATGACGCTCACCGCTACTACGTCCCATACCGTCGGACCTTACTATCACATCGGCCTGACCTGGTTGAATCGCGAAGACCTGACCGTCGCCGAAACCCTCGGCCAGCGCGTGGCGATCACTGGACAGGTCATCGACGGCAATGGCGAGTTCGTCAATGACGCCATGCTGGAGGTCTGGCAGGCCAACGCGGCGGGTAAATACGCCCATCCGGAAGACGACCAGGACAAACCCCTGGACCCGCACTTCGAAGGCTTCGGCCGGGTGCCGGTGGACGCCGAGGGGCGTTTTCGCTTCACCACCATCAAGCCCGGCACCGTACCGGGGCTGGGTGGCACGACCCAGGCGCCGCACCTGGTGGTGCTGGTGTTCGCCCGTGGCCTGGTCAAGCATCTGCTGACCCGCATCTACTTCGATGGCGAACAGGCCAACGAAACCGACCCGCTGCTGGCCAGCGTGCCCGCCGAGCGTCGCGCCACCCTCGTGACCAGGCCCGATGCGTCCGGTGTGTACCAGTGGAACGTGGTCCTGCAAGGAACGGATGCCGAGACGGTGTTCTTCGATTACTGAGTGTTGTCGGGCGAAGGGGCATTCCCGCGCTCTGCGTGGGAATGTTGCCGGTGACGCTTCGCGTCACATCCAGAGCCGAACGCAGAGCGTGCGTTGAGGCGTTCCCACGCGAGCCGCTATTGCTGCGGAAGTTGTTTGCGGAACGGGACTGTTACGAAGTGTGTCTACGATTTGTACGAAAAGTCCCCAGCGAGTGAATCAACCCATGACCATCCCAATCAGTCACTACACAGGCGAAGAGCGTAGCAAGCGGATTTTCGCTATCGTCGGCGCTTCGTCCGGCAACCTGGTCGAATGGTTCGACTTCTACGTGTATGCGTTCTGCGCGATCTATTTCGCGCCGGCATTCTTCCCCTCGGACAACCCCACGGTACAACTGGTCAACACGGCGGGAGTGTTCGCCGCCGGGTTCCTGATGCGACCCATTGGCGGCTGGATTTTCGGCCGGGTGGCCGATCGTCACGGGCGCAAGAATTCGATGATGATTTCGGTGCTGATGATGTGCTTCGGCTCGTTGCTCATCGCTTGCCTGCCCACCTACAAGGACATCGGCGTCTGGGCGCCGCTGCTGCTGTTGTTCGCGCGCCTGTTGCAAGGCCTGTCGGTAGGCGGCGAGTACGGCACCACCGCTACCTACATGAGCGAAGTCGCGCTCAAGGGCCAGCGTGGTTTCTTTGCCTCGTTCCAGTATGTGACGCTGATCGGCGGGCAACTGCTGGCGGTGTCGCTGGTGGTGATCCTGCAGCAGTTTCTCGATGAGGACGAACTGCGTGCCTACGGTTGGCGAATCCCGTTCGTGGTGGGCGCCCTGGCGGCGCTGATTTCCCTGTTCCTGCGCCGCTCCCTGAAGGAAACCAGCAGCAAGGAAATGCGGGAAAACAAGGATGCCGGCAGCATCGCCGCACTGTTTCGCGACCACAAGGCCGCCTTCATCACCGTGCTGGGCTACACCGCTGGTGGTTCGCTGATCTTCTACACGTTCACCACTTACATGCAGAAATACCTGGTGAACACCGCCGGCCTGCACGCCAAGACCGCCAGCTACATCATGACCGGCGCACTGTTCCTGTACATGTGCATGCAGCCGTTGTTCGGCATGTTGGCGGACAGGATTGGCCGGCGCAATTCCATGCTCTGGTTCGGTGGCCTGGGGGCGTTGTGCACGGTGCCGATCCTGTTGACCCTCAAAAGCGTCGGCAGCCCGTTGCTGGCGTTCGTCCTCATCACCTTGGCGCTGGCGATCGTCAGTTTCTACACCTCCATCAGCGGCCTGGTGAAGGCGGAAATGTTTCCGCCTGAAGTGCGCGCCCTGGGGGTAGGGTTGGCCTATGCAGTGGCCAACGCGGTGTTTGGCGGCTCGGCCGAGTATGTCGCCTTGAGCCTGAAAGCCCAGGGCATGGAAAACGTCTTTTACTGGTATGTCACCGTGATGATGGTGGTAGCGTTCCTGTTCAGCCTGCGCCTGCCCAGGCAACCGGCCTACTTGCATCACGACCTTTGACCCACCTGTTCACTCGAGGCTTGTTTGATTCATTGTGGCCACAGATGCCGTGGCGAGGGGACAAGTACCCTCGCCACGGCAATTTCTCTGGCCACAAAGGCATTCACCTTCCGAAGGACTGTTTATGAACGAACGACCGGGCAATCAGCTGTTCGATGCCTACTTCACCACCCGCGACATGCGCGAAGTGTTCTGTGATGCGGGCCGAGTACAGGCCATGCTCGATGTCGAGGCGGCTCTGGCCCGGGCCGAGGCACGGGTGGGGCTGATTCCGCAAGGCGCCGTCGCGCCGATCGAGAACGCCTGCCAGGCACGGTTATACGATTTCGCGGCGCTGGGCGAGGCGATTGCCAGTGCCGGCAATTCGGCGATTCCGCTGGTCAAGGCACTGGGCAAGCGGGTTGCCGCCGCCGACCCCGAGGCTGAACGCTACGTGCATCTGGGCGCCACCAGCCAGGACGTGATGGACAGTGGGCTGGTGCTGCAACTGCGTCGCGCCCTCGAGCTGATCGAGGATGAGCTGGCGCAGCTGGGCGACACCCTGGCCCGGCAAGCCGAGCGCCATGCCGCCACGCCGCTGGCCGGGCGTACCTGGCTGCAGCATGCGACGCCGGTCACCCTGGGCATGAAAATCGCCGGTTGGCTGGGGGCGACCACCCGCAGTCGCCAGCGCTTGCAGGCCCTCAAGCAACGCTTGCTGGTGCTGCAGTTCGGCGGTGCCTCCGGAACACTGGCCGCGCTGGGCGAGCATGCGCTGTCCATTGCCGAAGCCCTGGCCGCCGAACTGCAACTGAACCTGCCGGAACAGCCGTGGCACACCCAGCGTGATCGTCTCGTGGAGTTCGGCTCGGTGCTGGGCCTGATCGCCGGCAGCCTGGGCAAGTTGGGTCGTGACGTCAGCCTCTTGATGCAGACCGAGACCGCCGAGGTGTTCGAGCCTTCGGCGCCGGGCAAGGGCGGTTCGTCCACCATGCCTCACAAGCGCAATCCGGTGGGGGCGGCGGTGTTGATCGGCGCGGCGACGCGGGTGCCTGGTCTGGTGTCGACGCTGTTCAGCGCCATGCCCCAGGAGCACGAACGCAGCCTGGGCCTGTGGCACGCCGAGTGGGAGACCCTGCCGGAGATCTGCTGCCTGGTATCCGGCGCCTTGCAGCAGGCGCGGCTGCTGGCCGACGGGCTGGAAGTGGACGCGGCACGCATGGCCCGCAACCTCGAGCTGACCCAGGGGTTGGTGCTGGCCGAAGCCGTGAGCATCGTCCTGGCCCAGCGTGTCGGGCGCGACACTGCGCACCATCTGCTGGAGCAATGCTGCAAACGCGCGGTGAGCGAACAGCGCCACTTGCGCGACGTGCTGGGGGACGAGCCCAAGGTCACTGCGCAACTGTCCACCGCTGAACTCGATTATCTGCTCGACCCGGCCCATTACCTCGGCCAAGCTCGGACCTGGGTCACCCGGGCCGTGGCCGAACACCTTGCCTTGAATGCCTGAAAGGAGACTGTTGTGGGATTGGTCAAACTCGCCGACGGCGAACTGAATTATTGCTTCGACGGACCGCAGGATGCCCCGGTACTGGTGCTGTCCAACTCCCTGGGCACCCACCTGCATATGTGGGATGAACAGGTCCCGGCGTTCAGCCAGCACTTTCGCGTGTTGCGTTTCGATACGCGCGGCCACGGCCGGTCATTGGTCACCGAGGCCCCCTACAGCATCGAGCAACTGGGCCACGACGTGCTGGCGATGCTCGATCAGTTGAGCATCGATAAAGTGCATTTCTGTGGGTTGTCCATGGGCGGGTTGATCGGCCAGTGGCTGGGGATCAACGCCGGCGAGCGCCTGCACAGGCTGGTGGTCTGCAACACCGCCGCCAAGATCGCTGACGAGACGGTATGGAACCCGCGCATCGAAACCGTGTTGCGTGACGGCCAGGCAGCGATGGTGGCGTTGCGCGATGCTTCCGTTGCCCGCTGGTTCACCCCGGATTTCGCCGAAGCTCATCCTGCGCAGGTAAAGAAAATCACCGACATGCTCGCTGCCACTTCGCCCCAGGGCTACGCAGCCAACTGTGCGGCCGTGCGCGATGCCGATTTTCGTGAGCAACTGTCGTTGATTCGGGTGCCGCTGCTGGTGGTTGCCGGTACCGAAGACGCAGTGACACCGCCGTCGGGTGGGCATTTCATCCAGGAGCGGGTCAGCGGGGCCGAGTATGCCGAGTTCTACGCCGCGCATCTGTCCAACGTCCAGGCCGGCGCTGCATTCAGCGAGCGGGTGCTGGATTTCCTGCTTGATTCCAGCCGTGGCTGAGGAGTATCCCGTGGACGAAAAACAACGTTACGACGAAGGCATGCAAGTGCGCCGCGCGGTATTGGGCGACGCCCATGTGGACCGCAGCCTCAATGCCTTGAACGAGTTCAACAGCGAATTCCAGGAAATGATCACTCGCCATGCCTGGGGTGACATCTGGACCCGTCCGGGCCTGCCGCGCCACACCCGCAGCCTGATCACCATCGCCATGCTGATCGGCATGAACCGCAACGAAGAACTCAAGTTGCACCTGCGCGCTGCCGCCAACAACGGCGTGAGCCGTGGCGAGATCAAGGAAGTGATCATGCAGAGCGCCATCTACTGCGGCATCCCGGCGGCCAATGCCACCTTCCACCTGGCCGAGTCGGTGTGGGATGAGTTGGGCGTCGAGTCGCGGGCTTAAGTGGGCTTCATCCCCTGTAGGAGCCAGCTTGCTCGCGATAGCGGTGGTTCAATTGATGGAGGATGTCGAATGTGATGACGCCCTCGCGAGCAAGCTCGCTCCCACATTGGATCTTCAGTGAGCACAAATTTTGTGCGCGGCACTGATTCCCTGTGGGAGCGAGCCTGCTCGCGAGGGCGGTGGCACCGTATCGAGCGTCTCGGCAGGCTCACCGCATCCAGGTTTTACAACAAACTGATCGGATAGCTGATGAAAATGCGGTTCTCATCGAACTCGTTGGTGCTGAAGTCCCGACGCAGCGACGAGTTGCGCCATTTCACGTTGAGGTTCTTCAGCGCGCCGCTCTGTACGGTATAGGCCAGCTCGCTTTCGCGACCCCATTCCTTGCCATCGTCCACCGTGGCGGTGTGCACGTTGTCGCCGCTGATGTAGCGGTTCATCAGGGTCAGGCCCGGCACGCCGACGGCGGCGAAGTTGAAGTCGTGGCGCACTTGCCAGGACTTTTCCTTGGCGTTGTCGTAGCTGGAGTTGTAGCTGTCGTTGGCCAGGGTACCGCCGCTGGTGCCGTTGACCCGCATCCAGGCATCGTCGCCGCCGACTTTCTGCAGGCCGACATAGAAGGTGTTGCCGCCATATTTGGCCGAGAGCATGGCGAAGGCGGTCTTGTTGTCCAGGTCACCGGCCAGGGCGCTGCCGTTTTCCTTGCCGATGAAATAGCCGAGATTGGCGCCCAGGGTCCAGTCGCCCATGGGCTGGCTGTGGGTCAGGTTGAAATATTGCTGCTGGTAGATGTCGGACAGTTCCGCGTACCACACGCCCACCTGGGTGCGTTTTTCGTTGAAGGCGTATTCGCCGCCGCCGAAGTTGAAGCGGTCGGA
>NZ_FPKK01000004.1:0-398643 GCF_900119645.1 Pseudomonas sp. NFACC43 | reverse complement strand
AATCAGTTTTACCTCGTGGCCCAATGCCTCAACCTGTCGAGCCAGCCAGTGGGCACCGCCACACGACTCCATCACCACCGTGCAGGCCGGCAGTTGGGCCAATGTGCCGAGCAATTGGCTGCGGCTGGTTTTCTTGCGCAAAACCTGATGACCTTTGGCGTCCTGGCCGTGCAGATGGAAACTGTGTTTACCAATGTCGATGCCGAGAAGCGTCATCGTGTTCATGAGAGATCCTCCGCCGAAAACGAGAAAAGCCCTGCAAGCGTAAACCTGCAGGGCTTCTCGGTCAGGCTGACCATCTCATTAAACCCGGCATGCCGGGTTTTTTATTTAGATGCGGTTTATTGCGGCGACGTGTCCAGTGGCTCCGGTGTCGGGACCGGTACGGTCTCGACGCTGTCGACGTCCTTCTGGATCTGGTCCAGCAACGAGCCTGGCTTGGCCGGTTTTTCCGATTCCTGCTGCTCGGTGTTCTTGGTCGGATCGGTGACGGTAGTACCGCTTTCCTTGCCCATGATGGCTTCGTCACGGCTTACGCCAGGCATGAAATCGCCCGACAGGCTGACGAGTTGGTCATTGGCATTGAAGATAACGCTGATGCGTTCCTGCTGGCGCTCACCGCCGCCAGGCTGCAAGCTGTAGAGATAATCCCAGCGATCGGCGTGGAACGTGTCGGTCAACAGGGGGTTACCCATGATAAACCGTACTTGCCGACGGGTCATTCCGGGGCGTAACTGGTCTATCATGTCCTGCGTGACGACATTGCCCTGCTGGATGTCGATTTTGTAAACCCCGGGGAATGAACAACCGGCGAGTGCGAGCAGTCCCACGAAGGTGAAACTGGTTAGCAAGAGCTTGGTGTTTTGCATCGGTGGGCGACTTCCACTATCTTGGCTGGGACAACGTAAACGCCGATCATACCCGCATTAAGAGAAGCTGCGAAGCAGCATCGCGAGAAAGCTGACCATGGTTGAAAATAGCGAACTACGCAAAGCAGGCCTCAAGGTGACCTTGCCAAGGGTCAAGATTCTGCAAATGCTCGACTCCGCCGAGCAGCGGCACATGAGTGCCGAAGACGTCTACAAGGCCCTCATGGAAGCTGGCGAGGACGTCGGTCTGGCCACGGTTTACCGTGTACTGACTCAATTCGAGGCTGCCGGGCTTGTGGCTCGTCATAATTTCGATGGCGGTCATGCGGTTTTCGAACTGGCTGACGGGGAACATCACGATCACATGGTGGACGTGGAAAGCCGTGAGGTCATCGAATTCGTCAGTCCTGAAATCGAAAAGCTGCAAAAAGCAATTGCTGAAGACTATGGTTTCGAGCTGATCGATCACCATCTCGTCTTGCACGTACGTAAAAAGAAATAAGCTTTCGAAATGTAAAAAGGCGACCCTGGGGTCGCCTTTTTACATTTCAGCTCTTCAGATTTTTGTCGCGACGACCATTTTCTTCGCGTGAGCCAAGGACTCCTTGGTCAGGTCGATGCCCCCGAGCATGCGCGCCACTTCTTCGACTCGCTCGCTCTTGTTGAGCTTGGACACGGCGGTACGAGTGTCTTCCTCGCCCCTTACCTTGTGGACAAACAGGTGCTGATGCCCCTGTGCGGCAACCTGGGGCAGGTGGGTCACCGTCAGGACCTGGCCGCGTTCGCCTAAACGGCGTAGCAGCTGACCGACAATTTCCGCCGTGGGACCGCCAATGCCCACGTCCACCTCGTCGAATACCAGGGTCGGTACGCGTGAGGTCTGCGCGGTGATGACCTGGATGGCCAGGCTGATCCGAGACAATTCGCCGCCGGATGCGACTTTTGCCAACGCCTTGAGCGGTTGTCCCGGGTTGGCGCTGACCAGTAACTCCACCTGCTCCAGTCCGTTGGGCTGCAGTTCGTCGCCGGCGTTGGGGTGCAATTCGATGGTGAAACGGCCGCCTGGCATGCCCAGGCGCTGGATCTCCTGCTCCACGGCGCTGGCCAGCTTCGTCGCGGCCTGGTGGCGCAGCTCGCTGAGCTCCTTGGCCTTTTCCTGATAGTGGCGGGCATAGGAGGCCAGTTCGTCGCCCAGGCGTTCGATGGATTCATCGTTGGCGTTCAGGGTTTCGAGTTCATCGAGCAGGCGCTGTTGCAGCTCGATGACGTCGGTCGGCTGGACACGGTGCTTGCGGGCCAGCGTATAGATCGTGTCCAGGCGTTCTTCCAGGTATTGCAGGCGCGCCGGGTCGGCGTCGAAGTGATCGAGGAACCGGTTCAGTTCTCCGACGGCTTCCTCGACCTGGATCTGGGCGCTGGTCAGCAGGTTGGTCGCTTCGCTCAGCGAGCCGACGGAATTGTTCACGCTGGTGAGCCGGTTCAGGCTGGCGGTCAGGGCGCTGAGGACGTTGCCCGAATCGCTTTCGCTGCATTGCTCGACCACTTGCCGACAGATGCCCAGCAGGGTTTCGGCATTGGTCAGGTTCTTGTGTTCCTGCTCCAGCTCCTCCAGCTCGTTTTCACCCAGCGCCAGGTTTTCCAGCTCTTCGAGCTGGTAGCTCAGCAATTGATGGCGGGCACGTTGTTCGTCGCCGGAGTTGGAGAGCCGGTCCAGTTCCTGCCGGGTCTGGCGCCAGCGCTGGGCGGCCAGCTGGACCTGGCGGGCCAGGTCGGTCGCGCCGGCGTATTCATCGAGCAGGCGGCGATGGGTATCGGTCTTGAGCAGGGACTGGTGTTCGTGCTGGCTGTGAATGTCGATCAGCAGCTCGCCAAGGGCCTTGAGATCACCCAGGGGGCAGGGCGTGCCATTGATGTAGCCCCGGGAACGCCCCTCCGCGGTGATGACCCGGCGCAGGATGCACAGACCGTCGGTATCCAGGTCGCGCTCGGCCAGCCAGGCGCTGGCCTCGGGGATATCCACCAGGTCGAAGGTGGCCAGGATGTCGGCCTTGTCCGCCCCGGGCCGCACGACGCCGCTGTCGGCGCGGTCGCCCAGGGTCAGGCCCAGGGCGTCCAGCATGATGGACTTGCCGGCGCCGGTTTCACCGGTGATCACGCTCATGCCTCGATCGAGTTCAAGGTCGAGGTGTTCGACGATGGCGTAATTGTGTACGGACAGGTGAACCAGCATAAAGGCCGCTCCCAGGCTTCAGGTCTGGTTATTTATACAGTGTTTTGTTTTGGACTGACAATGCCTTCGCTTAGCTCGATTTGCTTGGGTAGTGGGATTTCTTAGCGCGACCGGTAATAGATATGCAGCTGTTTTTTGTAAGGTCAATTCGTCGGTCGGCCCTTGAAGCTGGAAAACCCGGCCCCATATACGGGGGCAGAAGCGCGAGTCGAGCCTCGCGGACGAAATTGAAAGGAGAAATCTATGGCTGACGAACAGACACCGGATACGCAAAATCTAGACGCCAATCAGGCTCCCCAGGATTCGGGCGAAGACCTGGCGGCACGTGTGCAAGTGCTCGAGGAGCAACTGGCGGGTGCGCAGGATCAGGCGTTGCGTGTCGCAGCCGACCTGCAGAACGTTCGCCGTCGCGCCGAGCAGGATGTTGAAAAGGCTCACAAATTCGCCTTGGAGCGGTTCGCCGGCGACCTGCTGCCGATCATCGACAGCCTGGAGCGCGGCCTGGAACTGTCCAGCCCGGACGACGAGAACATTCGTCCGATGCGCGAAGGCATCGAGCTGACCCTGAAGATGTTCCAGGACACCCTCAAGCGTTATCAGCTGGAAGCCATCGATCCTCACGGCGAACCCTTCAACGCCGAGCACCACCAGGCCATGGCGATGCAGGAAAGTGCCGACGTCGAGCCGAACAGCGTGTTGAAAGTTTTCCAGAAAGGCTACCTGCTCAACGGCCGCCTGTTGCGTCCGGCCATGGTCGTGGTCAGCAAGGCGCCGGCACCGGTTTCACCTTCTATTGACGAGCAGGCTTGAAATCGGGCGCAGCGGCCCCATTTAAGAAGTCAAGCGTTTAAGTGCTACCGCAGTTAGCCACCACTGCTGCGGCAACAAAATCCAAGTTCCGGGAGAGTTAACATGGGCAAGATCATCGGTATTGACCTGGGGACCACCAACTCGTGCGTCTCCGTATTGGAAAACGGCAAGGCCAAGGTTATCGAAAACGCTGAAGGCGCGCGTACCACGCCGTCGATCATCGCGTACGCCAACGACGGCGAAATCCTGGTGGGCCAGTCGGCCAAGCGCCAGGCAGTGACCAATCCGCACAACACCCTGTACGCGGTGAAGCGTCTGATCGGTCGCAAGTTCGACGAAGAAGTCGTTCAGAAAGACATCAAGATGGTGCCGTACAAGATCGCCAAGGCCGACAACGGTGACGCCTGGGTCGAAGTGAACAGCCAGAAAATGGCTCCGCCACAGATCTCGGCTGAAATCCTGAAGAAAATGAAGAAGACCGCCGAAGATTACCTCGGCGAGGCTGTGACCGAGGCGGTCATCACCGTACCGGCCTACTTCAACGACAGCCAGCGTCAGGCTACCAAGGACGCCGGCCGCATCGCGGGCCTGGACGTAAAACGTATCATCAACGAACCGACTGCCGCCGCCCTGGCGTACGGCATGGACAAGGCCAAGGGCGATCACACCGTGATCGTGTATGACCTGGGTGGTGGTACCTTCGACGTTTCCGTGATTGAAATCGCGGAAGTCGATGGCGAGCACCAGTTCGAAGTATTGGCCACCAACGGTGACACCTTCCTCGGTGGCGAGGACTTCGACATCCGCCTGATCGACTACCTGGTCGACGAGTTCAAGAAAGAAACCGGCATGAACCTCAAGGGTGACCCGCTGGCGATGCAGCGTCTGAAGGAAGCTGCCGAGAAAGCCAAGATCGAGCTGTCTTCGAGCCAGTCGACCGACGTGAACCTGCCGTACATCACTGCAGACGCCACCGGTCCTAAGCACCTGAACGTGAAAATCTCCCGTGCCAAGCTCGAAGCACTGGTTGAAGACCTGGTTCAGCGCACCATCGAACCTTGCCGCATTGCGATGAAGGATGCCGGTATCGACGTTGGCGCGATCAACGACGTGATCCTCGTCGGCGGTCAGACCCGTATGCCGCTGGTCCAGAAGCTGGTTACCGATTTCTTCGGCAAGGAGCCACGCAAGGACGTTAACCCGGACGAAGCCGTTGCCATGGGTGCTGCCATCCAGGGCGCCGTTCTGGCCGGTGACGTGAAGGACGTTCTGCTGCTCGACGTCAGCCCGCTGACCCTGGGTATCGAAACCATGGGCGGCGTGATGACTGCGCTGATCGAGAAGAACACCACGATTCCTACCAAGAAATCCCAGGTGTTCTCGACTGCCGATGACAACCAGAGCGCGGTGACCATCCACGTGCTGCAAGGTGAGCGCAAGCAGGCTGCCCAGAACAAGTCCCTGGGCAAGTTCGACCTGGCCGAGATTCCACCGGCTCCACGTGGCGTGCCGCAAATCGAAGTGACCTTCGACATCGACGCCAACGGCATTCTGCACGTAGGTGCGAAGGACAAGGCTACCGGCAAGACTCAGTCGATCGTGATCAAGGCCAACTCCGGTCTGTCCGAGGAAGAAATCCAGCAGATGGTTCGCGATGCCGAGGTCAACGCCGAGGAAGACCGCAAGTTCGAAGAGCTGGCCAGTGCCCGTAACCAGGGTGATGCGCTGGTGCACTCTACTCGCAAGATGGTGGCGGATGCCGGCGACAAAGTGACCGCTGAAGAGAAGACTGCGATCGAAGCGGCCGTGGTTGCCCTGGAAGCTGCCGTCAAAGGCGACGACAAGGCTGCCATCGAAGCGAAGATCGAGGAGCTGTCCAAAGTCTCCGCTCCAGTGGCCCAGAAGATGTACGCCGAACAGGCTCAGCCGGCTGAAGGTGCTGCGCAGCAAGGCGAATCGGCTGGCAAGGCTGACGATGTCGTCGATGCCGAGTTCGAAGAAGTGAAAGAAAACAAGTAATTGCTTGTTGGTTGGCCGGTTGACTGCGTTTGTGCGGTGACTGGTAGGATGTCGCCGCGCGGGGGCTTGCTCCCGCGTTGGCGTGTCTGGAGCCAACGAATTTTTACAGCATGCGACAGCGTTCGGGTGCTGGTGGCGTGATCGGGAATGCTCCTGCTTTCCGAACGACAGGCGCTGCGTTTTGGCCGGGTACCTGGCTGAAAGATTTAAGACCAGGATCGTTGAATCGGCGTTGGGTCCGAGCCTGTTTTGGGGGCTCAACGAGTTGGGCGAGGCTCAGGAGAGTTTTGCCGGACGTCCTATAAGAGTGCAAAGACTAATGGCGAAGCGTGATTTTTACGAAGTATTGGGTGTAGAGCGGGGGGCCAGCGAGGCGGAGCTGAAAAAGGCTTATCGTCGCCTGGCAATGAAGCATCACCCGGACCGTAATCCCGGCGATAAAGCGTCGGAAGAGCTGTTCAAGGAAGCCAACGAAGCGTACGAAGTGCTGTCCGACTCCAGCAAGCGTGCGGCTTACGACCAGTATGGCCATGCCGGTATCGATCCGAGCATGGGCGGTGGCGGTGCCGGGTTCGGCGGTCAGAACTTCTCCGATATCTTCGGCGACGTGTTCAGTGACTTCTTCGGTGGCGGTCGCGGCGGTGCCCGGGGCGGCGCCCAGCGTGGCAGCGACTTGCGCTACACGCTGGAATTGAACCTGGAAGAAGCGGTGCGCGGCACCACCGTCAACATCCGCGTGCCGACGCTGGTCAATTGCAAGCCGTGCGACGGTTCGGGGGCCAAGAAAGGGTCCTCGCCGGTTACCTGCCCGACCTGCGGCGGTATCGGTCAGGTTCGCATGCAGCAAGGCTTCTTC
The DNA here is from genome assembly GCF_900119645.1 of Pseudomonas sp. NFACC43. Lineage (NCBI taxonomy): Bacteria > Pseudomonadati > Pseudomonadota > Gammaproteobacteria > Pseudomonadales > Pseudomonadaceae > Pseudomonas > Pseudomonas sp. NFACC43. The sequence goes on along the minus strand of NZ_FPKK01000004.1, from coordinate 391,859 downwards.
TCGGTGCAGCAGACCTGCCCGCGTTGCCATGGCCAAGGCAGAATCATTTCCGACCCGTGCGATTCCTGCCATGGCGAAGGCCGTGTCGAAGAATACAAGACGCTGTCGGTCAAGGTGCCGGCCGGTGTCGATACCGGTGACCGCATCCGCCTGTCCGGTGAAGGCGAAGCGGGTGCCCAGGGTGGCCCGACTGGCGACCTGTATGTGGTGATCAACGTGCGTGAGCACTCGATCTTCCAGCGCGACGGCAAGCATCTGTTCTGTGAGGTGCCGATCAGCTTCGTCGACGCAGCGCTGGGTGGCGAACTCGAGATCCCGACCCTGGATGGCCGGGTGAAGCTGAAGATCCCCGAGGGGACGCAGACCGGCAAGCAGTTCCGGATTCGCGGCAAGGGCGTCGCTCCCGTGCGTGGCGGCGGTGCCGGTGACCTGATGTGTCGTGTCGCGGTAGAGACGCCGGTGAATCTGAGTCGTCGTCAGCGCGAATTGCTGGAAGAGTTCCGCAGCTCGCTGGCCGACGACAACAGTCACTCACCGAAAACCACCGGTTGGTTCGAAGGCGTGAAGCGCTTCTTCGGCGATCTGTAAGGAGGTCGCATGCGACGTATAGCTGTGATGGGCGCTGCAGGGCGCATGGGCAAGGCGTTGGTCGAGGCCGTGCAGCAGCGTTCGCCGCTCTCGGGGCTGACGGCGGCCATCGTTCGGCCTGACAGCACCCTGGTGGGGGCTGATGCCGGTGAACTGGCCTCCCTTGGGCGTATCGGTGTCCCGATGTCCGGTGGCCTGGAAAAGGTGCTGGACGAGTTCGATGTCCTGATCGATTTCACGCTGCCGGATGTCATGCTGAAGAACCTCGCCGTCTGCCGCAAGCACGGTAAGGCCATGGTCATCGGTACCACTGGCCTGGATGCCGCGCAGAAGCAATTGCTCGCGGATGCTGGCAAGGATATTCCGATCGTGTTCGCGGCGAACTTCAGCGTCGGCGTGAACCTGTCGCTGAAATTGCTCGACCTGACCGCTCGCGTGCTGGGGGATGATGCGGATATCGAAATCATCGAGGCGCATCACCGGCACAAGATCGATGCGCCATCGGGCACCGCCTTGCGCATGGGGGAAGTGATTGCCGATGCGCTGGGGCGTGACCTGCAGGAAGTGGCGGTCTATGGGCGCCAGGGGCACACCGGCGCGCGGGAGCGGGACACCATCGGTTTCGCGACCGTGCGTGGTGGGGATGTGGTAGGTGACCATACCGTGCTGTTCGCCACCGAAGGCGAGCGCCTGGAAATCACCCATAAGGCTTCCAGTCGGATGACATTCGCCAAGGGCGCCGTGCGTGCCGCGCTGTGGCTGGATGGGCGCGAGCCTGGGCTGTACGACATGCAGGACGTCCTCGACCTGCGTTGATGTCTTCGAGGCGGGGTTCGGGTTACACTGAGCCCCGTTTTGCACCGCTTCGCGACGCCCTGTCGCATTCCCCTGCCTTTAAGGCTCATTAGCGGTGGACCAAAAAAGCCTTTTTCTGTAAGCTACAGCTTTAGTGTGTCCACTAAAAGCGCGCAGAATAATTCAGTGTAAAGAAGCGGGGTGACGTGTCCATACGTCACTCCGCTTTTTTACAACCTGCGATCGCCCTTTCAGGCTTTATTTACGGGAGGTCTTCTTGACTAAGCCAGCCATACTCGCCCTTGCTGATGGCAGCATTTTTCGCGGCGAAGCCATTGGAGCCGACGGTCAGACCGTTGGTGAGGTGGTGTTTAACACCGCAATGACCGGCTATCAGGAAATTCTTACCGATCCTTCCTACGCCCAGCAGATCGTTACCCTGACTTACCCGCACATCGGCAACACCGGCACCACGCCGGAAGACGCCGAGTCCGATCGTGTCTGGTCCGCTGGCCTGGTCATCCGTGACCTGCCGCTGGTAGCGAGCAACTGGCGTAACACCATGTCCCTGTCCGACTACCTGAAAGCCAACAACGTCGTGGCGATCGCTGGAATCGACACCCGTCGCCTGACTCGCATCCTCCGGGAAAAAGGCGCGCAGGACGGCTGCATCATGGCCGGAGACAACATTTGCGAAGAAGCGGCCATCGCCGCCGCCCAAGGCTTCCCTGGCCTGAAGGGCATGGACCTGGCCAAGGTGGTCAGCACCAAGCAGCAGTACGAGTGGCGCTCCTCGGTCTGGGACCTGAAGATCGACGGCCATCCGACGATCGAAGCGTCCGAATTGCCGTACCACGTCGTTGCATACGACTACGGCGTCAAGCTGAACATCCTGCGCATGCTCGTGGCGCGCGGCTGCCGTGTGACCGTGGTCCCGGCGCAGACCCCGGCGGCCGACGTCCTGGCCCTCAAGCCCGACGGTGTGTTCCTGTCCAACGGCCCGGGCGACCCCGAGCCTTGCGACTATGCAATTCAGGCGATCAAGGATGTGCTGGAAACCGAGATTCCGGTCTTCGGCATCTGCCTCGGTCACCAGTTGCTGGCCCTGGCCTCGGGCGCCAAGACGCTGAAGATGGGCCACGGCCACCATGGCGCCAACCACCCGGTCCAGGACCTGGATACCGGTGTCGTGATGATCACCAGCCAGAACCACGGCTTCGCCGTGGACGAAGCGACCCTGCCGGCCAATGTGCGGGCAATCCACAAGTCGCTGTTCGATGGCACGCTGCAAGGCATCGAGCGAACCGACAAGAGCGCCTTCAGCTTCCAGGGCCACCCTGAAGCCAGCCCGGGCCCGAACGATGTGGCTCCGCTGTTCGATCGCTTCATCAATGAAATGGCCAAGCGACGCTGACCGCGTGAAGCCCGAGGGCGGCCCCGCATGCGGAGGCCCCTGCGGGCGCTTCAAAGATTGTTCGACGGCCTAGCCGACAGACCTGCGGATTTGAGTGACAAACCCATGCCAAAACGTACAGACATAAAAAGCATCCTGATTCTCGGCGCTGGCCCGATCGTCATCGGCCAGGCCTGCGAGTTCGACTATTCCGGCGCCCAGGCCTGCAAGGCCCTGCGCGAGGAGGGCTACCGCGTCATCCTGGTGAACTCCAACCCGGCCACCATCATGACCGACCCGGCCATGGCCGACGCCACCTATATCGAGCCGATCAAGTGGCAGACCGTTGCCAAGATCATCGAAAAGGAGCGCCCGGACGCGCTGTTGCCGACCATGGGTGGCCAGACCGCGCTGAACTGCGCCCTGGACCTCGAGCGTGAAGGCGTCCTGGAGAAGTTCGGTGTGGAAATGATCGGCGCCAATGCCGACACCATCGACAAGGCCGAAGACCGCTCGCGTTTCGACAAGGCGATGAAATCCATCGGCCTGGAATGCCCGCGCTCGGGCATCGCCCACAGCATGGAAGAAGCCAACGCCGTGCTGGAGCGCCTCGGTTTCCCTTGCATCATCCGTCCCTCCTTCACCATGGGTGGCACCGGTGGTGGCATCGCTTACAACCGTGAAGAATTCGAAGAGATCTGCTCCCGTGGCCTGGACCTGTCGCCGACCAAGGAACTGCTGATCGACGAATCCCTGATCGGCTGGAAAGAGTACGAGATGGAAGTGGTCCGCGACAAAAAGGACAACTGCATCATCGTCTGCTCCATCGAAAACTTCGACCCGATGGGTGTGCACACCGGTGACTCGATCACCGTCGCGCCGGCCCAGACCCTGACCGACAAGGAATACCAGATCCTGCGTAACGCCTCCCTGGCGGTACTGCGCGAGATCGGCGTGGAAACCGGCGGTTCCAACGTCCAGTTCGGCATCTGCCCGAACACTGGCCGGATGGTGGTCATCGAGATGAACCCGCGGGTGTCCCGTTCGTCGGCCCTGGCCTCCAAGGCGACCGGCTTCCCGATCGCCAAGGTCGCCGCCAAGCTGGCCGTCGGCTACACCCTGGACGAGTTGTCGAACGACATCACCGGCGGCAAGACCCCGGCATCCTTCGAACCGTCCATCGACTACGTCGTTACCAAGCTGCCACGTTTCGCCTTCGAGAAATTCGCCAAGGCCGACGCCCGCCTGACGACCCAGATGAAGTCGGTGGGTGAAGTCATGGCCATCGGCCGGACGTTCCAGGAATCCCTGCAGAAAGCGCTTCGTGGCCTGGAAGTGGGTGTTTGCGGTCTCGATCCGAAGGTCGACCTGAACAACCCGGAAAGCATGAGCGAGCTCAAGCGCGAGCTGACCGTGCCGGGTGCCGAGCGTATCTGGTACGTGGCCGACGCCTTCCGTGCCGGCATGACTGTCGAGCAGATCTTCGGCATGAACATGATCGATCCATGGTTCCTGGTGCAGATCGAAGATCTGGTCAAGGAAGAGGAAAAGGTCAAGACCCTGGGCATGTCCAGTATCGACCGCGATACCATGTTCCGCCTCAAGCGCAAGGGTTTCTCCGACATGCGCCTGGCCAAGCTGCTGGGTGTGACCGAGAAGAGCCTGCGTGCGCATCGCCACAAGCTCGAAGTGTTCCCGGTCTACAAGCGCGTCGACACTTGCGCCGCCGAATTCGCCACCGACACCGCCTACCTGTACTCCACGTACGAGGAAGAGTGCGAGGCGGCGCCATCGGGCCGTGACAAGATCATGATCCTGGGCGGCGGTCCGAACCGGATCGGCCAGGGTATCGAGTTCGACTATTGCTGCGTACACGCCGCACTGGCCCTGCGCGACGACGGGTATGAGACCATCATGGTCAACTGCAACCCGGAAACCGTATCCACCGACTACGACACCTCCGATCGCCTGTACTTCGAGCCAGTGACCCTGGAAGACGTGCTGGAAATCGTTCGCGTCGAGAAGCCAAAGGGCGTGATCGTCCAGTATGGCGGCCAGACGCCGCTGAAACTGGCCCGTGCCCTGGAGGCCGCCGGCGTGCCGATCATCGGTACCAGCCCGGATGCGATCGACCGCGCCGAAGACCGTGAGCGCTTCCAGCAGATGGTCGAGCGCCTGAACCTGCGTCAGCCACCTAACGCCACCGTGCGCAGCGAAGACGAAGCGATTCGTGCCGCCGCCAAGATCGGTTATCCGCTGGTGGTGCGTCCATCCTATGTACTGGGCGGTCGGGCGATGGAAATCGTCTATCAAGAGGAAGAGCTCAAGCGCTACCTGCGCGAAGCGGTCCAGGTGTCCAACGACAGCCCGGTGCTGCTGGACCATTTCCTCAACTGCGCCATCGAAATGGACGTGGATGCGGTCTGTGACGGCAAGGACGTGGTGATCGGCGCGATCATGCAGCACATCGAGCAGGCTGGCGTTCACTCCGGCGACTCGGCCTGTTCGCTGCCGCCGTACTCGTTGCCGGCGCACCTGCAGGACGAAATGCGCGAGCAGGTCAAGAAAATGGCCCTGGAACTGGGTGTGGTCGGCCTGATGAACGTGCAGCTGGCGCTTCAGGGCGAAGACATCTACGTCATCGAGGTCAACCCGCGCGCGTCCCGTACCGTGCCGTTCGTGTCCAAGTGCATCGGTGTTTCCCTGGCGATGATCGCGGCGCGCGTCATGGCCGGCAAGACCCTGGCCGAACTGAACTTCACCAAGGAAATCATTCCGAACTTCTACAGCGTGAAAGAGGCGGTGTTCCCATTCGCCAAATTCCCTGGTGTGGACCCGATCCTCGGCCCGGAAATGAAGTCCACCGGTGAAGTGATGGGGGTGGGCGACACCTTCGGCGAGGCTTTCGCCAAGGCCCAGATGGGCGCCAGCGAAGTCCTGCCAACAGGCGGCACGGCGTTCATCAGCGTGCGTAATGACGACAAGCCACTGGTTGCAGGCGTGGCCCGTGATCTGATCAACTTGGGCTTCGAAGTGGTTGCCACTGCCGGTACCGCCAAAGTGATCGAGGCGGCGGGCCTGAAAGTGCGCCGCGTGAACAAGGTGACCGAAGGGCGTCCGCATGTGGTCGACATGATCAAGAATGACGAAGTCACGCTGATCATCAACACCACTGAGGGTCGCCAGTCGATCGCCGATTCCTATTCCATTCGTCGCAATGCACTGCAGCACAAGATCTATTGCACAACGACCATTGCTGCGGGCGAAGCGATCTGCGAAGCGCTCAAGTTCGGTCCCGAGAAGACCGTGCGCCGCTTGCAGGATCTACATGCAGGATTGAAGGCATGAGCATAACCAAGTACCCCATGACCGTTCAGGGCGCTCGCGCCCTGGAAGCCGAGCTGGCCCACCTGACCAAGGTCGAGCGTCCGCGCTTGAGCCAGGCTATCGGTGAGGCCCGCGAATTGGGCGATCTCAAGGAAAACGCCGAATACCATGCCGCCCGCGAGGAACAGGGCATGGTCGAGGCGCGTATCCGGGATATCGAAGGCCGCATGCAGAACGCCGTGATCATCGACGTCACGACGATTGAGCATACGGGCAAGGTGATTTTCGGTACCACCGTGGAAATCGCCAACGTCGAAACCGATGAAAGCGTGACCTACCAGATCGTTGGTGAGGACGAAGCAGACATCAAGCTCGGCAAGATATCCGTTGGTTCGCCCATCGCCCGCGCCTTGATTGCCAAGGAGGAAGGGGATGTGGTCGCGGTAAAGACGCCGGGTGGCGTCATCGAGTACGAGATTGTCGAAGTCCGCCACATCTGAGCGAGGCCGCCTGCTTAAAGCGGGCGCCATGCTTTGGCAGCTGACCCAGATGTTATGGGTGGGCGGCCTCTGGTTGCTGCACATCGGTATGCTGCCGGTGCTGGCTCGGATCGGCCTGGCGCCGCTGCTGATCGATGAAATAGCTGGCATGCTGACGCTGCTGCTGGTCATCTTCTCGGCAGTGTGTGTCGTATTCCAGGCCTTGGTACTGGTTCAGGTCGAGGGCCTTTCGAGCCTATGGCGCGACATTCGTGGGCAGTTGCTGCTCATGGCGCTGTATGCGTGCGGGATGTTCTTCGCGGTGCGTCTCGGCTGGCCGGATGCGAGTCGGTGGCAGGTATTCAGTTACCTGGTGCTGGGTTTCTCTGGCTTGGCGCTGGTGCTGCAGCCGGTTCCGGGGTGGAGCGGCAGGGTACGCGAAGCGCACCCTTGAGCTTTGATTGGCGTTACTTGAAGCGGTGAACGTTCGACAGTTGCTTGTTGACGCTGAAATTCTTGCGATAAATCAACGCCATCTTGCCGATGACCTGCACCAGGTCGGCCTTGCCGGCCTTGCACAGTTCAGCGATGGCAGCCAGGCGGGCTTCGCGATCGAGGATGTTGAGCTTGATCTTGATCAGCTCATGATCGCTCAGGGCGCGTTCCAGCTCGGCCAGTACACCTTCAGTCAAACCGTTGTCAGCCACAGTCAAAACCGGTTTCAGATGGTGGCCAATGGATTTGTATTGTTTCTTCTGCTCTTGAGTGAGCGGCATAATCTGACCCCTGCGTCTGATCTTGTAAAAAAGCGGCGGCCAGTTTACCCGAGCGCGTCCGGGACCGCCCACTTAATCACGACCCGTTTTTATTCAGAGGTGGCCTGTGGCCCGTTCCAAGACTAGCCAGAACTGGCTCAAAGAGCATTTCAACGATCCATACGTCAAGATGGCGCAGAAAGACGGCTATCGCTCGCGTGCCAGCTACAAGCTGCTGGAGATCCAGGAAAAGGACCGGCTCATCCGTCCCGGCATGACCGTAATCGACCTCGGCGCGGCGCCTGGCGGGTGGTCCCAGGTGACCAGTCGTCTGATTGGCGGGCAAGGTCGCTTGATCGCTTCCGACATCCTGGAGATGGACAGCATCCCCGATGTGACCTTCATCCAGGGCGATTTCACAGAAGACGCCGTGCTGGCGAAAATCCTGGAGGCCGTCGGAAATACGCAGGTGGACCTTGTGATTTCCGATATGGCCCCCAATATGAGTGGATTGGCGGCTGTCGACATGCCCCGTGCGATGTTTCTCAGCGAACTGGCCCTGGATCTCGCCGGGCGGGTTCTGCGTCCAGGCGGTGATTTTCTGATCAAGGTCTTCCAGGGCGAAGGCTTCGACGAATACCACAAGGGCATCCGCAAGTTGTTCGACAAGGTGCAGATGCGCAAGCCATTGTCGTCTCGCGACCGCTCCCGCGAACAGTATCTGTTGGCGCGTGGCTTCCGCGGGATCGAGGGTTCGGCCAGCGATGAGCGTCTTTGAAAGGGTCGATAGGTTTTTTTATTTCGCATTGCAAACGTCGCGTAACGAAAATTATGCGGTCAAAGTTTCACAAAGGGTTACAGACGGCGCCTGCCAGGGTCGTAGGTAATGTAGTAAGTTAGGCCGGTGAATATCATGCGAGGCGCGCGCCGTCAGCGGAGCCAGCTTCAGAGGGTAGTTAATTGAACGACATGGCAAAGAATCTGATCCTGTGGTTGATCATCGCCGCTGTCCTTGTGACGGTGATGAACAACTTCTCCAGCCCTAACGAGCCGCAGACCCTCAACTATTCCGACTTCATTCAGCAGGTCAAGGATGGCAAGGTCGAGCGCGTTGCCGTCGATGGCTATGTGATCACCGGCAAGCGTACCGATGGCGACAGCTTCAAGACCATTCGTCCGGCCATCCAGGACAATGGTCTGATCGGCGACCTGGTGGACAACCATGTCGTGGTCGAAGGCAAGCAGCCTGAGCAGCAAAGCATCTGGACCCAGCTCCTGGTGGCCAGCTTCCCGATCCTGGTGATCATCGCGGTGTTCATGTTCTTCATGCGCCAGATGCAGGGCGGTGCCGGAGGCAAGGGCGGGCCGATGAGCTTTGGCAAGAGCAAGGCGCGCCTGCTTTCCGAAGACCAGGTCAAGACCACGCTGGCTGACGTCGCTGGTTGTGACGAAGCCAAGGAAGAAGTCGGCGAGCTGGTGGAATTCCTTCGTGATCCGGGCAAGTTCCAGCGCCTGGGTGGCCGCATCCCTCGTGGCGTGCTGATGGTCGGCCCGCCCGGTACCGGCAAGACCTTGCTGGCCAAGGCGATTGCCGGCGAAGCCAAGGTGCCGTTCTTCACGATTTCCGGCTCCGACTTCGTCGAGATGTTCGTCGGCGTGGGTGCCAGCCGTGTTCGCGACATGTTCGAACAGGCCAAGAAGCATGCGCCATGCATCATCTTCATCGACGAAATCGACGCCGTTGGTCGCCACCGTGGCGCCGGCATGGGGGGCGGTCACGATGAACGCGAGCAGACCCTCAACCAGTTGCTGGTGGAGATGGATGGCTTCGAAATGAACGACGGCATCATCGTGATTGCCGCGACCAACCGTCCTGACGTGCTCGACCCCGCACTGTTGCGTCCAGGCCGCTTCGACCGCCAGGTCGTGGTAGGGCTGCCGGACATTCGTGGTCGGGAGCAGATCCTCAAGGTTCACATGCGCAAGGTGCCAATGGGTGACGACGTTGCTCCTGCGGTCATCGCTCGCGGCACGCCGGGCTTCTCCGGTGCCGACCTGGCCAACCTGGTGAACGAGGCGTCGTTGTTCGCTGCCCGCTCCGGCAAGCGCGTCGTGGAAATGAAGGAATTCGAGCTGGCGAAGGACAAGATCATGATGGGCGCCGAGCGCAAGACCATGGTCATGTCGGAAAAGGAAAAGCGCAACACCGCCTATCACGAGGCGGGGCATGCCATCGTGGGCCGGGTGGTGCCTGAGCACGATCCCGTCTACAAGGTTTCGATCATCCCCCGTGGTCGTGCGCTGGGCGTGACCATGTTCCTGCCGGAAGAGGATCGCTACAGCCTGTCCAAGCGTGCCTTGATCAGCCAGATCTGTTCGTTGTACGGCGGTCGTATCGCCGAGGAAATGACCCTGGGCTTCGATGGTGTGACCACCGGGGCGTCCAACGACATCATGCGTGCCAGCCAGATTGCCCGGAACATGGTCACCAAGTGGGGCCTGTCCGAAAAACTGGGGCCTCTGATGTATGCGGAAGAAGAGGGCGAGGTGTTCCTCGGTCGTGGTGGTACCGGCCAGCACGCCAGTTTCTCGGGTGATACCGCCAAGCTGATCGACTCCGAAGTACGCAGCATCATCGACCAGTGCTACGGCACCGCCAAGCAGATCCTTACGGACAACCGTGACAAGCTCGATGCCATGGCCGATGCGTTGATGAAATATGAAACCATCGATGCCGAGCAGATCGACGACATCATGGCGGGCCGTCCTCCTCGTGAACCTCGCGACTGGTCGGGTGGTACCGGTACTCCAGGTACTCCTCCAGCGGTACAGGGCGAGCGCCCGGAAACACCGATCGGTGGTCCGGCTGCTGATGTCTAAGGCTTGAAATGACTTCTGTACAGTCCTCGACCCGGTTGCTTTGCGGCAACCGGGTTCTTGATTTGGCCCGTGTGCATGTCATGGGCATTCTCAATGTCACCCCCGATTCCTTTTCCGATGGTGGCCGATACAGCCAGCTCGATGCTGCGCTGCGGCATGCCGAAGGCATGGTGGCGGCCGGCGCGACGCTGATCGATGTCGGCGGCGAATCGACCCGGCCGGGCGCACGAGCCGTCTCGCCCGTCGAAGAGCTGGAGCGGGTGGCGCCGATTGTCGAACGCATCCATCGCGAACTTGATGTCATAATTTCGGTCGATACGTCCACGCCGGCGGTCATGCGCGAAAGCGCGCGACTTGGGGCGGGGCTGATCAATGACGTCCGCGCCTTGCGGCGCGATGGAGCCCTGGATGCCGCGGCGGCTACCGGCCTGCCGGTGTGCCTGATGCATATGCTCGGCGAGCCCGGAACCATGCAGGACGATCCTCGTTATGGTGACGTGACCCGGGAGGTGGGCGAGTTCCTCGCGGAACGCCTGAAGCAGTGCGTCGCGGCGGGTATCCCTGCCGAAAAGATCGTGCTGGATCCCGGGTTCGGTTTTGCCAAGACCTTGGCTCACAACCTGAGCCTGTTCAAGCACATGGAGGCATTGCGTGCCCTGGGGCGGCCGTTGTTGGTCGGCGTCTCGCGAAAGAGCATGATAGGCAATGCCCTGGGTCGACCGGTGGGAGAGCGCCTGTATGGCGGTCTTGCGCTCGCGGCCCTGGCTGTTACAAAAGGCGCGCGCCTGCTGCGGGTGCATGATGTGGCCGAAACGATGGATATCGTACGGATGATCGCAGCGGTGGAATCAGCCGAATAAGAATGACGGAGCACTTATGAGCAAGAAATACTTTGGCACCGACGGCATTCGTGGTCGGGTCGGCGAGTACCCCATTACACCTGATTTCATGCTCAAGCTCGGCTGGGCCGCTGGCATGGCGTTCCGCAAGATGGGCGCCTGCAAGGTGCTGGTCGGCAAGGACACGCGCATTTCCGGCTACATGTTCGAGTCGGCTCTTGAGGCTGGTCTGACCTCGGCGGGTGCCGATGTGATGCTGCTGGGGCCGATGCCGACGCCGGCCATTGCCTACCTGACGCGTACCTTCCATGCGCAGGCGGGTATCGTCATCAGTGCTTCTCATAATCCCCATGATGACAACGGCATCAAGTTTTTCTCCGGCAAGGGCACCAAGCTGCCGGACGAAGTCGAGCTGATGATCGAAGAGCTGCTGGATACCCCGATGACGGTGGTCGAGTCGAGCAAGATCGGCAAGGTATCGCGGATCAACGACGCATCGGGTCGCTATATCGAATTCTGCAAGGGCAGCGTGCCCACCGGTACCAGCTTCTCCGGGCTGAAAGTCGTCGTCGATTGCGCTCATGGCGCCACCTATAAAGTCGCACCGAGTGTATTCCGCGAATTGGGTGCCGATGTCGTGGTGCTTTCTGCCCAGCCGAACGGGCTGAACATCAACCACAACTGTGGCTCCACTCATACCGACGCCTTGCAGGCTGCGGTCCTGGCAGAGCAGGCCGATATCGGGATCGCCTTCGATGGCGATGGAGATCGGGTCCTGATGGTCGATCACACCGGCACGGTCGTGGATGGGGACGAGCTGCTGTTCATCATCGCTCGCGATCTGCATGAGCGCGGCAAGCTGAAGGGCGGTGTGGTCGGTACCCTGATGAGCAATCTCGGGCTCGAGCTGGCCCTGGCGGACCTGGATATCCCGTTCGTGCGAGCCAACGTCGGCGACCGTTATGTCATTTCGGAGCTGCTGGAGCGCGAGTGGGTCATCGGTGGTGAAAACTCCGGCCATATCGTGTGCTTCGACCACACCACGACCGGCGACGCGATCATCGCCGCCTTGCAGGTGTTGATGGCGCTCAAGGCGCGCAATGAAAGTCTGGCCCAATCGCGTCAAGCGTTGCGCAAATGCCCGCAAGTGCTGATCAATGTGCGTTTCGGTGGTGGTGCGAACCCGCTCGAGCATGAGACGGTCAAGCAGGCCAGCGAGCGCGTGACCCAGGCGATGGCGGGACGTGGGCGCGTGTTGCTGCGCAAGTCCGGTACGGAGCCCCTGGTGCGCGTCATGGTCGAAGGCGAGGATGAAATACAGGTCCGCGGTTATGCCGAAGAGCTGGCGAAGCTTGTTAGTGAAGTTTCTGCCTGAATTCGGCTTGCCAGTCATGAATCGGTTGGGTAACATCTGCGCCCACTTTGACCGACGAGGTACAGCATGCGTCGCCCTATGGTAGCTGGTAACTGGAAGATGCACGGTACCCGCGCCAGCGTCGCTGAGCTGATCAACGGCCTTCGTCATCTGGCCTTGCCAAGCGGTGTTGATGTCGCGGTATTCCCGCCTTGCTTGTATATCAACCAAGTGGTTGATGGCTTGAAAGGCAAGTCGATCTCGGTCGGCGCGCAGAACTCTGCGGTGGAATCCATGCAGGGTGCGTTGACGGGCGAGATTGCGCCGAGTCAGTTGGTGGATGCAGGCTGCTCCCTGGTCCTGGTTGGGCATTCCGAGCGTCGCCAGATCATGGGCGAGCAGGACAAGACCTTGATCCGCAAGTTTGCTGCAGCTCAGGCCTGTGGTCTGATCCCGGTGTTGTGCGTAGGGGAAACCCTCGCGCATCGTGAGGCCGGCAGGACCATTGAGGTTGTAGGGCGTCAGCTCGGCAGCATCATCGAAGACCTGGGTGTCGGTGCTTTTGCAAAGGCAGTCATTGCCTACGAGCCTGTCTGGGCCATTGGTACCGGGCTGACGGCTTCGCCGCAACAGGCGCAGGATGTGCACGCCGCCATCCGCGCGCAGTTGGCGGAAGAGAATTCTGAAGTGGCACGAGGTGTGCGGCTTCTATACGGCGGCAGCGTGAAGGCGGCCAATGCGGCCGAACTGTTCGGCATGCCGGATATCGATGGGGGGCTCATTGGTGGAGCGTCCCTGAATGCAGATGAGTTCGGTGCGATCTGTCGCGCCGCGGGAAACTGAAAAAATGCTGGAAACAGTCGTAGTCGTTTTTCATCTGCTGGGTGCACTGGGTGTAGTTGCTCTCGTACTGCTGCAGCAGGGTAAAGGTGCGGATGCTGGTGCGTCTTTCGGTGCAGGTGCTTCAAATACTGTATTCGGAAGCCAAGGTTCCTCTACCTTTCTTAGTAAGTTTACTGCTATACTCGCCGCCGGTTTCTTCTTGACCAGCTTAGGGTTAGGTTACTTTGCTAAAGAGAAAGCTCAAGAGCTGACTCAAGTAGGTTTGCCAAACCCGGCAGTATTGGAAGTACCAAAGCAACAACCGGCTTCTGATGATGTCCCGGTGCTTCAAGAGCAAAAGTCGGCCAACTCGGCGACTGACGTGCCTCCAGCTCAAGAGCAGAAGTAAGAAGGTTTCAAGCGCAGTATTTGCCGAGGTGGTGGAATTGGTAGACACGCAACCTTGAGGTGGTTGTGCCCATAGGGTGTAGGGGTTCGAGTCCCCTTCTCGGTACCAATTGAACAGGAGAGCCCGCAGTTGCGGGCTTTCTTGTAGGTGGAAGGTTACATTGACCCTATAAGGGATCAGTCGTATACTTTTGCCCCAGCTTTGTCGCGGGATGGAGCAGCCTGGTAGCTCGTCGGGCTCATAACCCGAAGGTCGTCGGTTCAAATCCGGCTCCCGCAACCAGTTTCAGGGCCCCTTCCAAGGGGCTTTTTGTTAGCTGGACACTTTACAACGCCGCTGTTCAACGGCGTTTCAGGGATGGGCGATTCGCCCATTTTTTTTTATTTGCACAGCATGCACAAACATGCACGAGGGGGTTCAGGTGTCGAGCAAGCTAGAACAGTTGCAGGCCTTGTTGGCCCCGGTGGTCGTGGCCCTTGGCTATGAATGCTGGGGTATTGAGTTTTCGGCTCAAGGTCGCCACTCACTGTTGCGCGTTTATATCGATAAGGAAGGCGGCGTGCTGGTGGACGACTGTGCCATCGTCAGCCGTCAGATCAGCGGTGTACTGGATGTTGAAGATCCTATCAGCAGCGAATACACCCTTGAAGTTTCCTCGCCTGGCATGGAGCGCCCTCTGTTCACTCTCGAACAGTTTGCCTCGTTTGCCGGGGAACAAGTAAAGATCAAGCTGCGCTCGCCTTTTGAAGGACGACGCAACTTTCAAGGCCTTCTGCGCGGTGTAGAAGAGCAGGACGTCGTGGTGCAGGTAGATGACCATGAGTTCCTGTTGCCGATCGATATGATCGACAAGGCCAACATTATTCCCAGTTTTGACTGATACGTGCCAGATACTGCGGATCCCGCGGATCCAATGGCTTGCGAAAGGCGAGGCGTACGATGAGCAAAGAAGTACTGCTGGTTGTTGAGTCGGTATCCAATGAAAAGGGCGTACCGGCTGGCGTGATTTTTGAAGCGCTGGAGTTGGCTCTGGCCACTGCTACCAAGAAGCGGTTTGAAGACGAAGTTGACTTGCGTGTGGAGATCAATCGCCACACCGGTGCCTACGAGACGTTCCGTCGTTGGACGGTAGTCGAGGAAGCCGACCTGGATGACCCGGCGATCGAAACCTGGCCGAGCAAGGTTGCGCAAACGCATCCTGGCGCCAAGGTGGGTGACGTGGTCGAGGAAAAGATCGAATCCATCGAGTTCGGTCGCATCGCTGCACAGACTGCCAAGCAGGTCATTGTGCAGAAAGTTCGCGAAGCCGAGCGTGCGCAAGTCGTCGACGCCTATCGCGAGAAGCTGGGTGAAATCATCTCCGGCACCGTGAAGAAGGTTACCCGCGACAACGTGATCGTCGACCTGGGCAACAATGCCGAGGCGCTGCTGGCTCGGGAAGACATCATTTCCCGCGAGACTTTCCGGGTGGGGGTGCGTCTGCGTGCGCTGCTCAAGGAAATCCGCACCGAGAACCGCGGCCCGCAGTTGATCCTGTCGCGTACCGCGCCGGAAATGCTGATCGAGTTGTTCCGCATCGAAGTGCCGGAAATCGCCGAAGGCCTGATCGAAGTCATGGGCGCCTCCCGGGATCCGGGCTCGCGTGCCAAGATCGCGGTCCGTTCCAAGGACAAGCGTATCGACCCGCAAGGTGCCTGCATCGGCATGCGCGGTTCGCGTGTCCAGGCCGTATCCGGCGAGTTGGGCGGCGAGCGCGTGGACATCGTGCTGTGGGACGATAACCCGGCCCAGTTCGTGATCAATGCCATGTCGCCTGCCGAAGTGGCGGCAATTATCGTCGACGAAGATGCCCATGCCATGGACATCGCCGTTGGCGCAGACAATCTGGCCCAGGCCATCGGTCGCGGTGGTCAGAACGTACGTCTGGCCAGCCAACTGACAGGCTGGACCTTGAACGTGATGACCGAATCGGACATCCAGGCCAAACAGCAAGCTGAAACCGGCGACATCCTGCGCAATTTCATCGAAGAGCTCGAAGTCGATGAAGAGTTGGCACAGGTGCTGGTGGATGAAGGCTTTACCAGCCTGGAAGAGATTGCCTACGTGCCGGTGGAAGAGATGCTCAACATCGATGGCTTTGACGAAGATATCGTCACCGAGCTTCGCGCTCGGGCCAAGGATCGTTTGTTGACCAAAGCCATCGCTACTGAGGAAAAGCTGGCAGACGCCCATCCGGCCGAAGACCTGCTCTCGCTTGAGGGTATGGACAAGGATTTGGCGATGGAACTGGCGGTGCGCGGCGTAATTACCCGCGAAGACCTGGCCGAGCAGTCTATTGACGATCTGCTCGACATCGACGGCATTGACGATGATCGTGCCGGCAAGTTGATCATGGCCGCCCGAGCCCACTGGTTCGAGTAATTAGGCGCGGCCTGAGGAGAGAAGTGCATGACGCAAGTCACGGTGAAACAACTGGCCGATGAGGTCAAAACACCGGTAGAGCGCCTGTTGCAGCAGATGCGTGAGGCAGGTCTGCCGCACACCGCCGCCGAGGAACATGTGACCGACAGTGAGAAGCAGTCCCTGCTGACTCACTTGAAGAGCAGTCACAAGGCAAAAGTGGAAGAACCGCGCAAGATCACGCTGCAGCGTAAAACTACCAGCACCCTGCGTGTTGCCGGTAGCAAGAGCATCAGCGTAGAAGTGCGCAAGAAGAAAGTTTTCGTGCAGCGCAGCCCGGAAGAAATCGAAGCCGAGCGCAAACGCGAGCTGGAAGAACGTCGTGCAGCGGAAAATGCTGCGCGCCAGAAGGCTGAAGAAGAAGCCAAGCGCCGCGCCGAAGAAGAAGCGCGTCGCCAGCCTCCTGCGGAGCAAGCCGCTCCGGTCGAAGCGGTCGCGGAACCTGCCGAGGTTGTCGAGCCTGTGCGTGAAAGCGCGCCGGTACTGGCTCCGGCTCCAGCCCCTGTGGCGGATACCCGCAAGCGTGACGAACAGCGTCGCCCGGACAAGTCGCGTGCCGACGAAAACCGTCGTGGTGGTGATGGCGAGCGCAAGAATGCTCCTCATCGCGCGTCGGTCAAGGAAAAGGCACCGGCCCCGCGGGTTGCACCACGCACCACCGACGAAGAAAGCGATGGCTTCCGTCGCGGCGGTCGTGGCAAGGCCAAGCTGAAGAAGCGCAACGCCCACGGTTTCCAGAGCCCTACCGGTCCTGTCGTGCGCGAAGTGAAGATCGGCGAGACCATCACTGTGGGCGACCTGGCCCAGCAGATGTCGGTCAAGGCTGCTGAAATCATCAAGTTCATGTTCAAGCTGGGTACCCCGGCCACCATCAACCAGGTACTGGACCAGGAAACTGCCCAACTGGTTGCCGAAGAGCTGGGCCACAAAGTGACCCTGATCAGCGACACCGCCCTGGAAGATTCCCTGGCCGAGTCCCTGAAGTTCGAAGGTGAAGCGGTTCCTCGTGCACCGGTCGTGACCGTCATGGGCCACGTCGACCACGGTAAGACCTCGTTGCTCGACTACATCCGTCGCGCCAAGGTAGCGGCTGGCGAAGCTGGCGGCATTACCCAGCACATCGGTGCGTACCACGTTGAAACCGAACGTGGCATGGTCACCTTCCTCGATACCCCGGGCCACGCCGCGTTTACCGCTATGCGTGCCCGTGGTGCCAAGGCGACCGACATCGTGATCCTGGTGGTCGCGGCGGACGACGGCGTGATGCCTCAGACTGTCGAGGCTGTCCAGCACGCCCAGGCGGCCGGTGTTCCGCTGGTGGTGGCGGTGAACAAGATCGACAAGCCGGGTGCCGACCTCGATCGCATCCGCAGCGAACTGTCGGTTCACGGCGTGACCTCCGAAGACTGGGGTGGCGACACGCCATTCGTCCCGGTTTCCGCGAAGATGGGTACTGGCGTCGACGAGCTGCTCGAAGCGGTATTGCTGCAGGCTGAAGTGCTCGAACTGACCGCCACGCCATCGGCTCCTGGCCGTGGTGTCGTAGTCGAATCGCGCCTGGACAAGGGCCGCGGTCCGGTGGCAACGGTCCTGGTTCAGGACGGTACGCTGCGTCAGGGTGACATGGTGCTGGTCGGTTCGAACTATGGCCGCGTGCGTGCCATGCTCGACGAGAACGGCAAGGCCATCAAGGAGGCCGGTCCGGCCATTCCGGTCGAAATCCTCGGCCTGGACGGTACCCCGGACGCTGGCGACGAGATGAGCGTTGTGGCCGACGAGAAGAAAGCCCGTGAAGTGGCTCTGTTCCGTCAAGGCAAGTTCCGCGAAGTCAAACTGGCTCGCGCTCACGCCGGCAAGCTGGAAAACATCTTCGAAAGCATGGGCCAGGAAGAGAAGAAGACGCTCAACATCGTCCTCAAGTCCGACGTCCGTGGCTCGCTGGAAGCCTTGCAGGGCGCATTGAACGGCCTGGGCAACGACGAAGTGCAGGTGCGTGTGGTCGGCGGCGGCGTCGGTGGTATCACCGAAAGCGACGCCAACCTGGCACTGGCTTCCAACGCTGTACTGTTCGGCTTCAACGTGCGTGCCGATGCCGGCGCTCGCAAGATCGTCGAGCAGGAAGGTCTGGATATGCGTTACTACAACGTGATCTACGACATCATCGAAGACGTCAAGAAAGCCCTCACCGGCATGCTGGGCAGCGACGTGCGGGAGAACATCCTGGGCGTGGCCGAAGTACGCGATGTGTTCCGTTCGCCGAAGTTCGGCGCGATCGCCGGTTGCATGGTGATCGAAGGTGTCGTTCACCGTAACCGTCCGATCCGTGTACTGCGTGAAGACATCGTGATCTTCGAAGGCGAGCTGGAATCCCTGCGTCGCTTCAAGGATGACGCTTCCGAAGTACGTGCCGGCATGGAATGCGGTATTGGCGTCAAGAGCTACAACGACGTCAAGGTCGGCGACAAGATCGAAGTCTTCGAGAAGGTCCAGGTTGCTCGCAGCCTCTGACTCGCGCACTTCAAGAGCCCTGGTGGCTGGTCGCATGCACATGCGCGCCGTCGCCGGCGGACTCTAAACGCAACGCCCGGTCCGGCTTTTTGCCAGGCCGGGCGTTTGCCGCTTTCAGACCTTGCGGGTTTCACCGTGGGGCAGTAACAGGTAACAAGACATGGCAAAAGAATATAGCCGTACCCAACGCATCGGCGATCAGATGCAGCGTGAGCTGGCGCAGTTGATCCGTCGCGAAGTCAAGGATCCACGTGTCGGCCTGGTGACCATCACCGCGGTAGAAGTCAGTCGTGACGTCGGTCATGCGAAGATCTTCATCACCGTGATGGGCCAGGACAATGCCGAAGACATCGGCCAGAGCATCAAGGTGCTCAACTCGGCCGCCGGCTTCCTGCGCATGCAGCTGGCCCGCGAAATGAAGTTGCGCAGTGTTCCACAGTTGCATTTCCACTACGACGAAAGCGTCGCGCGCGGGGCGCATCTGTCGGCCCTGATCGAGCGCGCCGTGGCTGAAGACAGTCAGCACGCGGCTGAACCCGAAGACACCAAGGAGTAACCGGTGGCTCAGGTCAAACGTATCCGTCGTAACGTGAGCGGCATCATCCTGCTCGACAAACCGCTGGGGTTTACCTCCAACGCGGCATTGCAGAAGGTTCGCTGGCTGCTCAATGCCGAGAAGGCCGGGCATACCGGTAGCCTCGATCCGCTTGCCACCGGCGTGCTGCCGTTGTGCTTCGGCGAGGCGACCAAGTTCTCCCAGTACCTGCTCGATTCCGACAAGGGCTATGAAACCCTGGCGCAACTGGGCAAGACCACCACCACGGCAGATGCCGAAGGCGAGGTTTTGCGCGAGCGCCCGGTGACCGTTGGTCAGGCGGATATCGAAGCGGTACTGCCGCGTTTCCGCGGGCAAATCAGTCAGATACCGCCGATGTACTCCGCGCTCAAGCGGGACGGACAGCCGCTGTACAAGCTGGCTCGTGCAGGCGAAGTAGTGGAGCGTGAACCGCGTTCTGTTACTATTGCGCGCTTGGAATTGCTGGCTTTTGACGGTAATACTGTCCGGCTTGCCGTGGATTGCAGCAAAGGCACCTATATCCGTACCCTGGTGGAGGATATCGGTGAGCAGCTCGGCTGTGGTGCGTACGTGGCAGAACTGCGACGGACCCAGGCCGGTCCTTTCGCGCTGGCCCAGACGGTCACGTTGCAAGAGCTGGAAGCGGCACATGCCGAAGGTGGCAACGAAGCGGTGGACCGTTTCCTGATGCCATCGGACAGTGGCTTGCTGGATTGGCCGCTGCTGCAGTTCTCCGAACACAGCGCTTTCTACTGGCTCAACGGCCAGCCGGTACGCGCCCCGGACGCGCCGAAATTCGGCATGGTACGGGTACAGGATCACAACGGTCGCTTCATCGGTATCGGTGAAGTGAGCGAAGACGGGCGCATTGCGCCACGTCGATTGATTCGGTCGGAATGACCGGAACCCGTCTGTGTAACAGCAGGCGGGCGAGTGTGGCTGTCAACAGGCACGGTCATCACTCATTTATAGATACAGGGATCTGTCCCTGGCCTGTTGGTGCGGTTTCCTCGGAAACGGTACCTTGAACAAGAGGAAAGCCACATGGCACTCAGCGTTGAAGAAAAAGCTCAGATCGTGACCGACTACCAGCAAGCTGTTGGTGACACTGGTTCGCCAGAAGTGCAAGTTGCACTGCTGACCGCCAACATCAACAAACTGCAAGGTCACTTCAAGGCCAACGGTAAAGATCACCACTCCCGTCGTGGTCTGATCCGCATGGTAAACCAGCGTCGCAAGCTGCTGGACTACCTCAAGGGCAAGGACGTCAATCGTTACAGCACCTTGATCGGCCGCCTGGGCCTGCGTCGCTAATCAGCGATTGCGCTATGAGGTTGGTTGTCTGCCAGTTGCCCGCGTTCGCGTCGGCGACCGGCAGGCTCCCAGCCTCAAGTTTTATCTGGACAGTCGTTGGGCCGATTCCCGGCACTGCCCAAGAATTTCGCAAGAAGACAAGTTTCCCCAAGAGCCACAAAGAAGGTAGGACACCGTGAACCCGGTAATCAAGAAATTCCAGTTCGGTCAGTCGACCGTTACCCTCGAGACTGGCCGTATCGCCCGTCAGGCATCCGGCGCAGTGCTGGTCACCGTTGACGACGACGTCAGCGTATTGGTGACCGTTGTCGGTGCCAAGCAGGCCGATCCAGGCAAGGGCTTCTTCCCTCTGTCTGTCCACTATCAGGAAAAGACCTACGCCGCCGGTAAGATCCCGGGTGGTTTCTTCAAGCGCGAAGGCCGTCCTTCCGAGAAGGAAACCCTGACTTCCCGCCTGATCGACCGTCCGATCCGTCCGCTTTTCCCTGAAGGTTTCATGAACGAAGTGCAGGTGGTCTGCACCGTCGTTTCCACCAGCAAGAAAACCGATCCGGACATCGCTGCGATGATCGGTACCTCGGCCGCGCTGGCGATCTCCGGCATTCCTTTCGACGGTCCTATCGGCGCTGCCCGCGTGGCCTTCCACGAAAGCACCGGCTACCTGCTGAACCCGACCTACGAGCAACTGAAGGCATCGAGCCTGGACATGGTCGTGGCCGGTACTTCCGAAGCCGTGCTGATGGTTGAATCCGAAGCCAAGGAACTGACCGAAGACCAGATGCTGGGCGCCGTACTGTTCGCCCATGACGAGTTTCAGGTCGTGATCAACGCCGTCAAGGAACTGGCCGCCGAAGCTGCCAAGCCAACCTGGACCTGGGCGCCGCAACCGGAAGCCACCGAGCTGCTGGGCGCGATCCGTGCCGAGTTCGGCGAAGCGATTTCCCAGGCCTACACCATCACCATCAAGGCCGACCGTTATGCGCGCCTGGGCGAGCTGCGTGACCAGGTAGTGGCGCGGTTCTCCGGCGAAGAAGGCCAGCCATCGGCCAGCGACGTCAAGGCGGCTTTCGGCGAAATCGAATACCGCACCGTTCGCGAAAACATCGTCAACGGCAAGCCACGTATCGACGGTCGCGACACCCGCACCGTACGTCCGCTGAACATCGAAGTCGGCGTGCTGCCGAAGACCCACGGTTCGGCGCTGTTCACCCGTGGTGAAACCCAGGCCCTGGTCGTTGCAACCCTGGGCACCGCCCGTGACGCGCAACTGCTGGACACCCTGGAAGGCGAAAAGAAAGACCCGTTCATGCTGCACTACAACTTCCCGCCGTTCTCGGTGGGCGAGTGTGGCCGCATGGGTGGCGCCGGTCGTCGCGAAATCGGTCACGGCCGC
Organism: Pseudomonas sp. NFACC43; assembly: GCF_900119645.1. Classification (NCBI taxonomy): domain Bacteria; kingdom Pseudomonadati; phylum Pseudomonadota; class Gammaproteobacteria; order Pseudomonadales; family Pseudomonadaceae; genus Pseudomonas; species Pseudomonas sp. NFACC43. The sequence continues at coordinate 369,966 of NZ_FPKK01000004.1, read as the reverse complement.
CTGGCCCGCCGTTCCGTCCAGGCCATGCTGCCGGACACCGATTCGTTCCCGTACACCATCCGCGTGGTTTCGGAAATCACCGAGTCCAACGGTTCGAGCTCCATGGCTTCGGTCTGCGGCGCTTCCCTGGCACTGATGGACGCAGGCGTTCCGATGAAGGCGCCGGTTGCCGGTATCGCCATGGGCCTGGTGAAGGAAGGTGAGAAGTTCGCCGTCCTGACCGACATCCTGGGCGACGAAGACCACCTGGGCGACATGGACTTCAAAGTAGCCGGTACCGCCAAGGGCGTGACCGCGCTGCAGATGGACATCAAGATCAAGGGCATCACCGAAGAGATCATGGAGATCGCCCTGGGCCAGGCCCTGGAAGCGCGCCTGAACATCCTCGGTCAGATGAACCAGGTCATCGGTCAGTCCCGTACCGAACTGTCGGAAAACGCTCCGACCATGATCGCGATGAAGATTGACACCGACAAGATCCGTGACGTCATCGGTAAAGGCGGCGCGACCATCCGTGCGATCTGCGAGGAAACCAAGGCTTCGATCGACATCGAGGACGACGGTTCGATCAAGATCTTCGGCGAAACCAAGGAAGCGGCAGAGGCTGCACGCCAGCGCGTCCTGGGCATCACTGCCGAAGCCGAGATCGGCAAGATCTACGTCGGCAAGGTCGAGCGCATCGTCGACTTCGGCGCCTTCGTCAACATCCTGCCGGGCAAGGACGGTCTGGTTCACATCTCCATGCTGAGCGATGCTCGCGTCGAGAAAGTGACCGACATCCTCAAGGAAGGCCAGGAAGTGGAAGTGCTGGTACTGGACGTGGACAACCGCGGCCGTATCAAGCTGTCCATCAAGGACGTCGCAGCAGCCAAGGCATCGGGCGTTTAATCACCCCCGCGCCTGACCGCTGAACAAGCAAACGCCCCGACTGGTTCGGGGCGTTTTGCTGTGTGGCGAAAATCCTTTTGTCGCGGGTTGCCTGGCCACAGGCGACGATGCTAGGTTTAGCCACCGCCCGTGTAGCTCAGCCGGTAGAGCAGCGCACTCGTAACGCGAAGGTCGCAGGTTCGATTCCTGTCTCGGGCACCATCATCCCTCCGCTACTTCACCTTCCGGCTCAATTCCTCGACTGTGCGTTTGAGCTGATCCATCTCGCGATCCTGGTTGCCGAGTTCCTGTTTCAGCGAGGAAATTTCGCTGTTGCTCGCACTCGCACTGGACCCGCCATTGCGCTTGAGTTCCTCCACTTGCTTGCCGAGGTCGCTCAGTTCGCGTTCCTGTTCCTTGATGGTGCGCTTGAGATCGTCAATCTCCCTGCTGCTGGAGGTGGAGCTCGAGCCGCTGTTGCGCTTGAGCTCCTCGATCTGGCGGGCCTGCTCGGCGAGGGTGCGCTTCTGGTTTTCCAGTTCGTCGGCATTGTCCTTCACGGTTTTTGGCAGGTTTTCCAAGGCACTGGCGCTGATGTTGGTCCTGACGAGTGTGTACTTATCAAACGCCTCATGATGAAGGGCAGGAATGACGTCGGAGTAAGACGGCCCGTTGGAAGAAACTTCAACCGCCGCGTGAGCGATGTCGGCCAGGGCCAGGCTGCCGAGCAGCAAAGTTGCGGTAGCCAGTTGGATTGACGAACGTTTCGCAAAGCTGCGCATCGCTGGGGTCCTTGTGATTTGCCGGTATGGCACATGGCTATGACTGGTTGTTTTGACAGATGTTCCAGGGCCCGCTCGATTTCTTCTGCACAGGTTTTTTGTGGGATAGATGTAAAGAGCCGTGTAAATCGTCGGTAAAACAACCTATATTCGTGCTGCATGTGTATCGCCCAGCAGTTTTCAGATGATCCCCGAATGGTTCCGAAGGCCAGGTAAACCGGGCTTGTTAACGGTTTTCTGCGTCAGAGAGATCCTTGATGATCCAGACCCATCCCCATTCCTCCGATCAGCGAGAACGACATGACGGCTAAAGAACTGACGCAAGAAGCCAGACACGAAGAAGCCCTGCGCAAATACGCCCTGGATACGCCTCAGTTAATGGAAGAAATCAAGGACCTGAGCGCCGACGATCAGAAAGACCAGATCCAGTGGGCGTTCGAGGACGAAGCCGAAGCCCAGGGGCTGCAGCCTTGGGAACTGACGCTCAAGTACACCAGCACGCCTGAGGAGTTCGAGGCGCAGCGCCTGGCCCTGCACAAGGAAGCGGCCGAGGTGTTGGGCGTGGAGTGGGAAGAGTACTGCGAGATGAATAATCTGGTGGTCTGAGAAAAACGCCAGCCTCTTCGGGGCTGGCGTTTTTTCGTATCAAAGGCTCAGTCGCATCGACAGATCCACGGCTTTCACATCCTTGGTCATTGCGCCGATCGAGATGTAGTCCACGCCGGTCTCGGCAATCGGACGCAAGGTACTTTCGTTGATGCCACCGCTGGCCTCCAGCTTCGCCTTCCCGGCGTTCAGGCGTACGGCCTCGCGCATGTCGTCCAGGCTCAGTTCGTCGAGCATGATGATGTCGGCATCGGCCGCCAGGGCTTCCTTCAATTCCGTCAGGCTTTCGACCTCGACCTCCACCGGTTTGCCCGGTGCGATCTTGTGGGCGGCGGCAATGGCCTGGGTGATGCCGCCGCAGGCCGCGATGTGGTTTTCCTTGATCAGGAAGGCATCGTAGAGGCCGATGCGGTGGTTGTGGCAGCCGCCACAGGTCACTGCGTACTTCTGGGCCAGGCGCAGCCCGGGCAAGGTCTTGCGGGTGTCCAGCAGCTTGACCTGGGTGCCGGCGACAAAGTCCGCCAGGTAGCGAGCCCGGGTGGCCACGCCCGAGAGCATCTGCAGGAAATTCAGCGCACTGCGTTCGCCGGTCAGCAGCGAGCGGGCCGGGCCCTCGAGGTGAAACAGCGCCTGGTCGGGGCTGACCCGGTCGCCGTCGCGCACCTGCCAATGTACCGCCACGCGCGGATCCAGTTGCCGGAACACGGCATCGACCCAGGCGGTGCCACTGATGGTCGCGGCTTCCCGGGTAATGATGGTGGCCTTGGCCAGGCGTTCGGCGGGGATCAGTTGCGCGGTGATGTCGCCGCTGCCGACGTCTTCGAGCAACGCGCGGCGCACATTGGCTTCGATTTCAGCGGTCAGGTCGGCGAGACGTAGGTTCGGCATAACGGGCTCCACAGACAAAGTGGCCCGATTATAGGGCCAGTGTCCTGTCCCACAAGCATTGTTCCTTCCCGACGGCGCCCCTGATTGTCATGTCGTCCTGGGGCTGGCGACCTGCATTTGGTCGCCTGCGCGCAACATTTTCCCGATTTTCCGGTCACTTATTTCGATGTATTTCGAGCTGGGTCACAGAGTCCTCTGGTGCGACGGGGTTCTTTTACCAGATAATCCGCCTTTCGATTGACGTCATGGCTTTGACGTTTACGACCGAAGAACACCGTTTCAGGAGGCCAGGATGCACAACGACGGGAATGTAGTGCCTTTGCACAAGGTTTCTACCGATCAGGCGAATCGTTCGCCGCTCGCCCGTTTGCCTGTGATTCTGCTTCAGGTCCGCGACAAGGCCGCCCAGCAACTGCGCCTGGGCTTGCAAGGGCTGTTCGATAACGCCGACGACACATTGTTCGAAATGGCCGACCGGGCGCGCAACGATGTCGAACAGAACCTGTACTTCGAAGCCATGCGCGACTTGCGCCTGAAACGCAAAAGCATCGAGCGCGAGTTCATCGAGCAGTTTTTCGAGGCGTTCGTCAGCCTGGCCCAGTACGACCTGACCCAGGCTACGTTGACGCCGGCCCTGGCCCAGGCGCGATCGAGCCGCGACGACCTGGAGCGCCACCTGGCGGTGGAGGCCATGGTCACTCGGGTGCTGAGCCGCGACGGAGCTTCCCTGGATCAGTTGACGGCACGCCTCAGCGTGCTGCTGGCCCGGCCCATGGCCAATTCGCAGAATCCTCTGAGCCCCGCACTGCTGTGTGAAAACTTCCTGCAGGCCGGGCGCAACCTGGGGGTGGGAATCAAGGTCAAGCTGATCCTGCTCAAGCTGTTCGAGCGTTATGTGCTCAGCGAATGCGACCAGCTCTATGCCGAGGCCAACCAGTTGCTGGCCGCCACGGGCATTCTGCCGGACCTCAAGATTTCGCCCTCCCGGCGGGCGTCGGATCGCATCGAGGAGCCCACCCGATCCTTGCCGGAAAGGGCAGCCAGGCCGACGGTCGCTGAAGTCGATGACAGCGTGCAGGAGGTGTTCGCCGCGTTGCAGAAGCTGCTGGCGCAGGTGCGAGGCAGCGTGGCGCCGACCCTGGAGCCCAGTGCGCCGGCCCAGCCGATTTCCACTCGGGACCTGCTGCGTCTGCTGTCCCACCTGCAGCAGTATGTGCCAGCGCCCACCCAGCAGGATGAGTTCGACCTGCGCAGCCAGCTCGAACAACTGCTCACCCGTGTCAGCGTCAAGAGTGGCAAGTCTCGGGTGGTCGAAGGTGCTGATGAAGATGTGATCAACCTGATCTCGATGATGTTCGAGTTCATTCTCGACGACCATAACCTGCCCGAGACCCTCAAGGCGCTGATCGGCCGCCTGCAGATCCCGATGCTCAAGGTGGCGGTGCTGGACAAGAGTTTCTTCAGCCGCGGCAATCATCCGGCTCGACGGTTGCTCAATGAAATTGCCGACGCAGCCATGGGCTGGGGCGATTGCGACGATCATCAGCGGGACAATCTCTACGTGCGTATCGAACAGGTGGTCCAGCGCTTGCTGAACGACTTCATCGATGACCCGGCGATCTTTTCCGAAGTGCTGGCGGATTTCCTGGCCTTTACCAGCGACGAGCGGCGTCGCTGTGAGCTGCTCGAACAGCGCATTCGTGACGCCGAAGAGGGGCGGGCGAAGGCCGAGCTGGCGCGTTTGCGGGTCGAAGGCGTATTGAACCAGGTGATGCTGGGCAAGACCCTGCCCCTGGCCGTGGTGGAGTTTGTGCAGCAGGCCTGGAGCCAGGTGCTGCTGTTGACCGGCTTCAAGCATGGCGAGGAGTCCGCCGAGTGGCGCGCCGATGTCCTGACCCTGGAGCAACTGATCTGGAGCGTCCAGTACCACGACGAATCCGATGCCGGCCTGCGCTTGCTGGCGATGGTGCCGGAGTTGCTCAAGGCGCTGCGCGAGGGCCTGAGCCGTTCGGCGTTCGATCCGTTCGCCACCAGCGAGTTTTTCAGCGAGTTGGAGCTCCTGCATGTACAGGCGCTGCAGCGCATGGGCCAGGCCACGGAGCAGGCCCAGGCGTCCGATTCGCCGGAAATGATCGAAGTGAAGGAAAGAATTGTCTTGCGGCCTCCGCACAAGGCGCCAGCCGACAGCGCGGCGGTTCGCTTGCCGGCCGATGACGTAGGGCTGCGCCAGGTCGACCAGTTGCGCCTGGGAAGCTGGGTGGAATTCCAGGAGGATGAAGACAACAGCCTGCGTTGCAAGCTGGCGGCGATCATCGAGAGCACCGGCAAATACGTTTTCGTCAACCGCACCGGGCTCAAGGTGCAGGAGCACAGCCGTACCAGCCTGGCCCTGGAGTTCCGTCGCGGAGCGGCACGGGTACTGGACGACACCCTGCTGTTCGACAGGGCCCTGGAATCCGTGCTGGGCAACCTGCGACAACTCAATCGCGGCAAGTGATCGCGCTGGCGAGGCCGATCACGGCATACTGGCGGCATTGATCGTCGTCATCGAAGGAACCTGTATGCAGCTGGACCCCGCGAGCGGTTGGTGCCACGGCGTGCGTCATTGCCCGTCGCCCAACTTCAATGCGCGCCCCGAGGGCGAGATTTCCCTGCTGGTGATCCATAACATCAGTTTGCCGCCTGCCCAGTTCGCCACGGGCAAGGTCCAGGAATTTTTCCAGAATCGCCTGGATGTCACGGAACATCCCTATTTTGCCGGTATCGCCGACCTGCGCGTTTCCGCGCATTTCCTGATCGAGCGTGATGGCGCCATAACCCAGTTCGTCTCTTGTCTAGAGCGTGCGTGGCACGCCGGGGTTTCGTGCTTCGAAGGCCGGGAGACCTGCAATGATTTCTCCATAGGCATCGAGCTGGAGGGCACCGACGACCTGCCTTTCACCGACGCGCAATATGCCGCCCTGGTGGACGTGACACGGCAGTTGCAGGCGGCGTTCAGCTCGATCACTGTAGAGCGCATCTGCGGGCACAGCGACATTGCGCCGGGCCGCAAGACTGACCCGGGGCCGGCATTCGACTGGGCACGCTACCGTGCGGCCCTGACAGAAGGGGAAGGACAATGAGTTTTCTGGTGTTGCTGCTGGCGGTGTGGATCGAGAAGTTCTCGGCCTTGCGCCAGCGGATCCAGCGCGACGGCGGATGGCTGCGTGAGCTGAACAGGATCGAGGCGAGCCCTCGCTGGGTGAATCGGCCGTGGCTGGTGCTGGGAGTGATGGTACTGGCCCCCGTGGCGTTGCTGGCCTTGTTGCTGTGGGTGCTGGAGCCGGTGGCCTATGGTCTGCTGGCATTGCCGGTGCACCTGCTGGTGGTGATCTACAGCCTGGGACGCGGTGACCTGCTGGCCGAGCTGGGCCCCTTTCGCGATGCCTGGCGACGCGAAGACCTGCAGGCGGCGACTCATGTGGCCAAGCGCGACCTGGCTATCGAAGCCGACAATGGCGAGCAATTGCTGGGCAGGGTCCAGGGCCATCTGCTGTGGCAGGCCTACCAGAGCTTTTTTGCGGTGATCTTCTGGTACTTCCTCTTGGGGCCGGTGGCGGCCCTGAGTTATCGCTTGCTGGCGCTGGCTGCCGAACATAGCCAGAACCCTGGCGTGGCGGAGCGGGCGGCGCAATTGCGCCATGCCTTCGACTGGGTGCCGGTCCGGCTGCTGGCGGCCAGTTTCGCCTTGGTGGGCAACTTCGTCGGGGTCAGCCGGATCATGCTGCATGAACTGCTGAACTGGAACATCAGTGCTGCGCAACTGATCGATAAGGTCGGCCTGGCGGCTGGGGAAATTTCCGCTCCCCTGGCAGGGCCCGAGGGCATCAATAACCTGGATCGGCTCTGGGAGTTGCTGCTGCGTGCGGCGGTGCTCTGGTACGCCGGGTTTGCGGTGTGGACCGTACTGGCCTGACGGGCGCGAGACCACGCCGCCAGGCCTGTGACCCGAGGGCTTGCCTGCGCCCGGTTGCGGGCAATCGCGAACGTGCGTGGGCATTTCCTGAAGCGCCCCGGGATCTGCTTCGCAGGCCGGCTGCAGCAAGCCCCCGGTACGCGGGATCGCCTCACGATCGTTCCCGTTAACCTTAAGTTACAAATCTTCCTTCCGATTTAGGCTATACAGGGACAGCACCACCAATGGTGGCTTTCTGCTGTCGCTGTGCGCGTGCTCATAAAAATAAAAACACTACCGGGAGGCTTTCCTGTGAAGAGTTTGCTCTGGCCCGCCGTCGCCCTGATGAACCGTCTGAGCTTTGGCATGAAGTTCAGCCTGATCAGTGTGTTGTTTCTAGTGCCGATGCTGGTGACCAACTTCTTTCTGGTGCGCGAGTCCTATCGGGAATTGCAGGGCACCCATGTGGAGTTGCAGAGCCTCGACCTGCTGGGCAGCAGCCTGAGCCTGCGCCGCGACCTGGAAACCCTGAACAACCTGGTGCAGATCAATGCCAGCCTGGGCCAATCCGGCAAGGCCGGCGATGTGGAAGCGAAGATCGGCACGCTCGAACAACAGGTCCTCGCCCGCCTGCAGGGCATGACCGCCATGGCCGTGGAACCCGAGCAGGCAGAGGCCTTCGTTGCCAAGCGCGACGAAATGGTCGCTGCGTTCAAGGCCCAGCAGGCCGAGAGTTCCCTGCAAAGCAAAAGCGCCTTGATCGGCAAGCTGCTCAATAGCGCGCAAATGCTGAGCCAGATCATCGCCAGCCAGGCAGGCCTGAGCCGCGATGGGCAGGGTGATATCCGTCAACTCAGCGAACTGATCACCGCTGTGACTCCCAACGTGACCCAGATCCTGGGTGAAGGCCGCGCGTTGGGCGCGTCATCCCTGGGGCTGGGGTTTCTCAACTCCTCGTCGAGCACCCGGTTCGACGAGTGGCTGGCACAGGTCGAAAAGCTTCAGGGCGAATACGATCTGAAATTGCAGGACGCCCTGGGCTCGAGCAAGGCGGCCGGGCAGGCGTTGGCCGAGCCGGCGGCCAGCAGCAAGAACACCCTCAGGCAAGCGGCGGAACTGATCGAAGAACAAGTGGTGATGGCCGACACCCTCGATGCACCCTGGTCGGCCTTCTACGATCAGGTCAGTGGGCTGATGGCCCAGACCTACCGGTTGAACGAATCGACCCTGGGCTTTCTCGGCGCCCAACTGCAGCATCGCCTGGAGCAGAATCGCAGCCACATGGTGCTGCAAGCCGTGGCGCTGGCGGCGGTATTCCTGCTGATTTTCTACCTGTACGCCGGCTTCTATGCCTCGACCCGTACGACGCTCCAGCGCCTGGGGCAGATGATGGACAAGGTGGCGGCCGGGGACATGACGGTCAACTTCGTGGCCAGCAGCAAGGATGAGCTGGGCGAATTGGGCGCGGTGTTCAATGGCACGGTGGCGAAGATCCACGACCTGATCGAACAGGTGGGCCGCACGGTCGCCGAGGTGGAGCGCCAGGCCGGGCAGGTGGAAACCGTCTCGGCCCGCAGCAACCAGGCGGTTGCCGGCCAGCGGAGCCAGATCGAGCTGGTGGCCACGGCCATGAACCAGATGTCGGCCACCGCCCAGGAAGTGGCTCGCAGTGCCGCGGCGGCGGTCAGCAGCGCCCACAGCGTCAACGACGAAACCCTCAGCGGCCGAGGCCTGGTGGAATCCCAGCAGGGCAGCATTGCCCGCTTGGCCAGCGAGATCGACCAGTCGGTACAGGTCATCAATCAACTGGCGACCGACAGCCAGGCCATCAGCCGCGTGCTGGACGTGATCAAGAGCATCGCCGAGCAGACCAACCTGCTGGCCCTCAACGCCGCCATCGAAGCGGCCCGGGCCGGTGAGCAGGGGCGCGGCTTCGCGGTGGTGGCCGACGAAGTGCGGACGCTGGCCAAGCGCACCCAGCAATCGACCGAAGAAATCGAAGCGATGATCAGTCGCCTGCACGGCGGCGTGGGGGCTGCGGTCCGGGCCATGGGCACCAGTCATGAAATGGCCAGCGGCACGGTAGGCCAATCGGAACAGGTCCAGCAGGCCCTGGAAAATATCCTCGGCGCCGTGGGCATGATCGTCGACCAGAACCAGCAGATCGCCGCCGCCGTGGAACAGCAGACGGCCGTGGCCCATGACATCGACCAGAACATCGTCGAGATCAACCGCGCCGGCGAACGCACCGCCGAAGGTGCACACCAGACCGAGGATGCCAGCCGGGCATTGTCAGCCCAGGTGGTGCAGCTCAAGCAATTGATCAATGCGTTTCGGGTGTAGACCGTTGTGGGAGCGAGCCTGCTCGCGCCCACAGGTTTTACCAGTTGAAGAGTTGGCGGGCGTTGGCGGTGCTGGCCTCGGCCAGTCGCTCAGGCGTCACCGCCATGATCCCGGCCAGTGCCTCGCAGATAGCCGGTAGATGCGCAGGGCTGTTGCGCTGACCGGGGAACATCGCCGGCGCCATGTCCGGTGAGTCGGTCTCCAGCACGACGGCGTCCAGGGGCAGTTTCGCCAGCACGCGGTGCATGCGCAGGGCCTGGGGCCAGGTCGCGGCACCGCCCAGGCCAAGCTTGAAGCCTAGCTTGATGTATTCGCGTGCCTCTTCGTAGCTGCCGGCGAAGGCGTGGATGATGCCTGTGCGTTCCAGGGCGAAGCGCTTGAGGGTCGCGATCACGGCGGCGTGGCTGCGGCGTACATGGATCAGCGCCGGCAGGCGGAATTGCGCCGCCAGTTGCAACTGCGCCTCGAACAGCGTCTGCTGGCGCTCGCGGTCGAGGGTTTCGATGTAGTAATCCAGGCCGATTTCACCTACCGCGCACAGTTGCCGATGCCCGGCCAGGCGGTCCAGCCAGTCGTGCAGTTGCGTCACGTCGTCGGCGCGATGCTGGTCCAGGTAGACCGGGTGCAGGCCCAGCGCGGCGTGCAGGTCCGGGTCGCTCTGCACCAGGTCCCAGACGCGCTGCCAATTGTCCCGATGCACCCCCAGCACCACCATCTCCCGGACGCCCAGCGCGCGGCTATTGGCCAGCAGCGCCGGCCGGTCCGCGTCGAAGTCGGGAAAGTCCAGGTGGGTGTGGGTGTCGATCAGCTCCATGTTCCGGCCCTGAAATGCTCAACCCTGGTGGATGCGCTGTTTGAATGTCCGCGCGATGGCTTGCACACCCGGCTGGTATTCATCGTTTTCGATGGCTGCCAGGGCCAGTTCCAGTGCCTTGTCGGCAATCAGTTGATGTTGCTGGGACATGGCGTTGACCGGCAGTGGCAGGAAGTCCAGCAGTTGTGTGTCGCCGAACGTACCCAGGCGCAGCGGGCGCGCCTTGAGCGGGAAGTCGTGCAGGGCGTCGAACACCCCTTGCAGCAGGACGTAGGACGTGGTGATCAGTGCATCGGGCAAGTGACCGAGGCGTTCGAGCAACTCCTCCATCAACTGGCGACCGCATTCCCGGCTGAACGACTCGCCGTGTTCGATCAATACCTGGCCGTCGAACCCGGCCAGTGCCTGGCGAAAACCGGCGGCCCGTTCCTGGCTGATGCTCAGCTCTGGGCGAGCGCCGATCAGCGCGATCTGCCGGGGCTGTGTTTCCAGCAGGCTGCGGGTCAATTGCAGGCTGGCCTGGCGATCGTCGCTGATCACCGAGCAGAAGTGGGCCGGTTCCATTACCCGGTCGATGGCGATGATCGGGATGCCCTTGGCCTGCAGCTGGCGATAACTGTCATCGCCGGCGGGCAGGCAGCTGGCGACGATCAGCGCATCGCAGCGGCGGGCGCGGAACAGCTGCAAGAGCTGGCGCTCGCTGTCGGGCGCGTCGTCGGAGCTGGCGATCAGCAACTGATAGCCCTGGGCCCGGGCGCCTTGTTCCAGCAGCTTGGCGATGCGGGCGTAACTGGGGTTTTCCAGATCCGGCAGGATGAAGCCCAGGGTACGGGTGTGCCGGCTGCGCAGCCCGGCGGCCTGGGGGTTGGGCGTGAAGCCGTGTTCTTCGACCACCGCGCGCACCCGCTCGACGGTCGCGTTGCTGATGCGTTGCTGTTCGGCCTTGCCGTTGATGACATAACTGGCGGTGGTGACGGACACACCGGCCAGTTGGGCGATATCACTGAGTTTCAACCCGGTTTTCCTTGTTTTTTCGAGGTTGCCCCGACAATGAGCAGCCATCCTACCCGATTGTGGGTGACGGACGCTTTCGACAAGTTGCACTTCAAGGATGAAAGATTATCGAGTAACGTGCCAATCTTTCTAGATTAAACGTTTCAGCAAGCGTATTTTCAAGGCTGACAGAAATTTTGGCGACTCTGCCGCGATCCCGCCAAATGCTGTCCTGTCGCGTTAGGGTACAAAGCCTAAGCTGATTCATTCAAAACAATACCTGGCGACCACCGGACGCCAAAAAGGAGAAAGCATGCTCGAGCTCAATCCAGAGCAGATATCCATGGCCCAGACGGCTGTGGATAAAGCCGCCGCGCTGCAATTGCTCGCTGACAAACTGGTTGCCGATGGCCTGGTGGCCGAAGGTTATCTCGCCGGCTTGCAGGCCCGCGAAGCACAGGGCTCGACCTTTCTTGGCCAAGGTATCGCCATTCCCCACGGTACGCCGCAGACCCGCGACCTGGTTCACTCCACGGGCGTGCGCTTGCTGCAGTTCCCCGACGGGGTGGATTGGGGCGATGGACAGATCGTCTACCTGGCGATCGGCATCGCGGCCAAATCCGACGAACACCTGCGTTTGCTGCAATTGCTGACCCGGGCCCTGGGCGAGACCGACCTGGGCCAGGCCCTGCGCCGTGCCAGTTCCGCCGAGGCGCTGTTGAAGCTGCTGCAAGGGGCGCCACAGGAACTGGCCCTGGACGCACAGATGATCGGCCTGGGTGTGTCGGCCGATGATTTCGAAGAACTGGTCTGGCGTGGCGCCCGCCTGCTGCGCCAGGCCGATTGCGTCAGCAATGGGTTTGCCGGGGTCTTGCAGCAAGTCGATGCGCTGCCCCTGGGCGATGGCCTGTGGTGGTTGCACAGCGAACAGACGGTCAAGCGTCCGGGCCTGGCGTTCGTGACGCCGGACAAACCCATCCGTTATCTCGGCCAGCCCCTGAGCGGGTTGTTCTGCCTGGCCAGTCTCGGCGAGGCGCACCAGGCGCTGCTCGAACGCCTGTGTGCGTTGTTGATCGAAGGGCGCGGCCACGAACTGGGGCGGGCCACCAGCAGTCGCAAGGTACTGGAAGTGCTGGGCGGCGAGTTGCCCGCCGACTGGCCCAGCGCCCGCATCGGCCTGGCCAATGCCCATGGCTTGCATGCGCGTCCGGCCAAGATCCTCGCGCAACTGGCCAAGAGCTTCGAAGGCGAGATTCGCGTGCGGATCGTCGATGGCCAGGACAGCGCCGTGTCGGCCAAGAGCCTGAGCAAGCTGCTGAGCCTGGGCGCCCGGCGCGGCCAGGTCCTGGAGTTCATTGCCGAACCGAGCATTGCCAACGATGCGTTGCCGGCACTGCTGGCGGCCATTGAAGAAGGCCTGGGCGAAGAGGTCGAACCGTTGCCGCCACCGAGTGCGCCACGGGAAACCGTGATGGCCGAGGTCGCGACCGTCATGCTGGCGCCTGAATCCGGCAGCCTGATCCAGGCCGTCGCCGCCGCCCCGGGCATCGCCATCGGCCCGGCCCATATCCAGGTACTGCAGGCCATCGACTATCCGCTGCGCGGTGAATCGGCGGCCATCGAGCGCGAGCGCCTGCAGAACGCCTTGAGCCAGGTGCGGCGCGACATCCAGGGCCTGATCGAACGCGCCAAGGCCAAGGCTGTTCGCGAGATCTTCATCACCCACCAGGAAATGCTCGACGACCCGGAGCTGACCGACGAAGTCGACACCCGCTTGAAGCTGGGCGAGAGTGCGCAGGCGGCGTGGATGGGCGTGATCGAAGCCGCCGCCAAAGAGCAGGAGGCCTTGCAGGATGCCTTGCTGGCCGAGCGGGCCGCCGACCTGCGGGACGTTGGCCGTCGGGTGCTGGCGCAACTGTGTGGCGTCGAAACCCCGAACGAACCCGAGCAGCCGTACATCCTGGTGATGGACGAAGTGGGGCCGTCCGATGTGGCTCGTCTGGATCCGAGCCGCGTGGCCGGGATCCTCACCGCCCGGGGCGGCGCCACTGCCCATAGCGCTATCGTCGCCCGTGCCCTGGGCATCCCGGCGCTGGTGGGGGCCGGCGCCGCGGTGTTGCTGCTGGCGCCGGGCACGCCATTGTTGCTGGACGGGCAGCGCGGCCGCCTGCATGTCGATCCGGACGCCGCCACTTTGCAACGCGCTGTCGAGGAGCGCGACACCCGCGAACAGCGCCTCAAGGTCGCCGCCCAACAGCGTCACCAACCGGCATTGACCCGTGATGGCCACGCGGTGGAAGTGTTCGCCAACATCGGCGAAAGCGCCGGGGTCGCCAGCGCTGTGGAGCAGGGCGCCGAGGGCATCGGCCTGTTGCGCACCGAGCTGATTTTCATGGCCCACACCCAGGCGCCGGACGAGGCCATCCAGGAAGCCGAATACCGCAAGGTGCTCGACGGCCTGGCCGGTCGACCACTGGTGGTGCGCACCCTCGATGTGGGGGGCGACAAGCCGCTGCCGTACTGGCCGATAGCCAAAGAGGAAAACCCTTTCCTCGGCGTGCGGGGCATTCGTCTGACCCTGCAGCGTCCGCAGATCATGGAGGCGCAATTGCGGGCCTTGCTGCGTTCGGCGGACAACCGTCCGCTACGGATCATGTTTCCCATGGTGGGCAGCGTCGAAGAGTGGCGCCAGGCCCGGGACATGACCGAGCGCCTGCGCCGGGAAATCCCTGTGGCGGACCTGCAGCTGGGGATCATGATCGAAGTGCCGTCCGCTGCGCTGCTGGCCCCGGTACTCGCCAAGGAAGTGGATTTCTTCAGCGTCGGCACCAACGACCTGACCCAGTACACCCTGGCCATCGACCGTGGCCACCCGAGCCTCTCGGCCCAGGCCGATGGCCTGCACCCGGCGGTGCTGCAACTGATCGACATCACCGTGCGCGCCGCGCATGCCCACGGCAAGTGGGTCGGTGTGTGCGGTGAGCTGGCGGCCGACCCGCTGGCGGTGCCGGTGCTGGTAGGCCTGGGTGTGGACGAACTGAGTGTTTCAGCCCGTAGCATCGCCGAGGTCAAGGCACGGGTACGCGAATTGACCCTCGAACAGGCCAAGGCCCTCGCCCAGGAGGCGCTGGCCGTGGGCAGCGCCAATGACGTGCGCACATTAGTGGAGGCGCTGTAATGGCGAAGATTCTTACCCTGACCCTCAATCCGGCGCTCGACCTCACGGTGGAACTGGCGCGTCTGGAGCCGGGGCAGGTCAACCGCAGCGATGCCATGCACAGCCACGCCGCCGGTAAAGGCGTGAACGTGGCCCAGGTCCTGGCCGACCTGGGGCATACGCTGACCGTCAGCGGTTTTCTCGGCGAAGACAACGCCCAGGCGTTCGAGACGCTGTTCGCCCAGCGCGGCTTTACCGATGCCTTTATCCGGGTGCCCGGTGAAACCCGCAGCAACATCAAGCTGGCCGAGCAGGATGGGCGCATCACGGACCTCAACGGTCCGGGGCCGAAGGTCGATGACGCCGCGCAACAGGCATTGCTCGAGCGGCTGGAACGGATCGCCCCCGGTCACGATGCCGTGGTGGTGGCGGGCAGCTTGCCCCGTGGGGTCAGCCCGCAATGGTTGCAAGCCCTGATCACGCGCTTGAAGACACTCGGCCTGAAAGTGGCCCTGGACACCAGCGGCGAAGCCTTGCGCGTCGCACTGGCGGCCGGACCCTGGCTGATCAAGCCGAACACCGAGGAACTGGCCGATGCGCTGGGGTGTGATGTAGTGAGCGAATCGGCCCAGGTCGAGGCTGCGCAGCGCCTGCACGCACAGGGCGTCGAGCAGGTGGTGATTTCCCATGGCGCCGACGGGGTGAACTGGTTCAGTGCCGGATCGGCGCTGCATGCCTCGCCGCCCCGGGTCACCGTCGCCAGCACCGTGGGCGCCGGGGACTCGCTGTTGGCGGGCATGCTCCACGGCCTGCTGGGCGCGCACACCCCCGAGCAGACCCTGCGCACCGCCACGGCCATCGCCGCCATGGCCGTGACGCAGATCGGTTTCGGCATCCGTGACACCGCGTTGCTGGCGTCGCTTGAACAGGGCGTGCGCGTGCGCCCCCTGACAGAACAATAAGAGGGTTCGCAAGTATGAAACTAGCCATTGTGACGGCCTGCCCGAACGGCATGGTCACCAGTGTGTTGTGCGCCCGCCTGCTGGACGCGGCGGCCCAGCGCCAGGGATGGAGCACCAGCGTCGAGGTGCATGACGCGACCCATCCGGAACGCCAGTTGTCGACGGCGACCCTTGAAGCCGCCGAATGGATCTTGCTGGTTGCCAGCGGCCCGGTGGATCTGTCGCGATTCGTCGGCAAGCGGGTATTTCGCAGCACACCGGCCCAGGCCCTGCAGGACGTTGATGCGGTGCTGCGTCGTGGCGCCGTAGAAGCTGAGGTTCTGGGCGAGGCCGACGCGTTCGCACAAGAACCGGCGGCGTCGGCCGAGCGTGCCCCGCGCCTGGTTGCCATCACCGCATGCCCAACGGGCGTTGCCCATACCTTCATGGCCGCCGAAGCCTTGCAGCAGGCGGCGACGAAACTGGGCTACGACCTGCAGGTGGAAACCCAGGGCTCGGTCGGTGCGCGCAATCCGTTGAGCGCCGAGGCCATCGCCGAAGCGGACGTGGTGCTGCTGGCGACCGACATTGAAGTCGCCACCGAGCGGTTTGCTGGCAAGAAGATCTATCGTTGCAGCACTGGCGTGGCCTTGAAACAGGCCGAAGCGACGCTGAACAAAGCGCTGGTCGAAGGTCGCCAGGAAAGCGCCTCGAGCGGCGCCAGCGCCCCGGCCAAGTCGGAAAAGACCGGCGCCTACAAGCACCTGCTGACCGGCGTATCGTTCATGCTGCCGATGGTGGTGGCCGGTGGTTTGATGATCGCCTTGTCGTTCGTGTTCGGCATCGAGGCCTTCAAGGAGCCTGGCACCCTGGCGGCCGCGCTGATGCAGATTGGCGGCGACACGGCGTTCAAGCTGATGGTGCCGCTGCTGGCCGGCTACATCGCCTATTCCATCGCCGACCGTCCGGGCCTGGCGCCGGGAATGATCGGGGGAATGCTGGCAAGCACCCTGGGGGCCGGCTTCATCGGCGGCATCATCGCCGGTTTCCTGGCCGGTTATGCGGCCAAGGCGATCAATCGCTACGCCCGACTGCCCCAGAGCCTGGAAGCGCTCAAGCCGATCCTGATCATCCCGCTGCTGGCGAGCCTGTTCACTGGCCTGGTGATGATCTACGTGGTGGGCAAGCCAGTGGCGGGCATGCTGGATGCCCTGACCCATTTCCTCGATAGCATGGGCACCGCCAATGCCATTTTGCTGGGCGTGCTGCTGGGCGCGATGATGTGCATCGACCTGGGTGGGCCCATCAACAAGGCCGCCTACGCGTTTTCGGTGGGCCTGCTGGCTTCCCAGAGTTACGCACCGATGGCCGCGACCATGGCCGCCGGCATGGTGCCGCCGATTGGCCTGGGTATCGCCACCTTCATCGCCCGGCGCAAGTTCGCCCGGACCGAACGCGAGGCCGGCAAGGCGGCCCTGGTGCTGGGGCTGTGCTTCATCTCCGAAGGCGCCATTCCATTCGCCGCCAAGGACCCGTTGCGGGTGATTCCGGCCAGCATTGCCGGTGGTGCGCTGACCGGTGCGTTGTCGATGTACTTCGGCTGCAAACTCATGGCACCCCACGGCGGTCTGTTCGTGATGCTGATCCCCAATGCCATCAATCATGCGCTGCTGTACCTGCTGGCGATCGTGGCGGGTAGCTTGCTGACGGCGGTGGTGTATGCGTTGCTCAAGCGGCCTGAGGGGGTGGAAATGACGTTGGAGCCGGCCAAGGCC
Organism: Pseudomonas sp. NFACC43; assembly: GCF_900119645.1. Taxonomy (NCBI): domain Bacteria; kingdom Pseudomonadati; phylum Pseudomonadota; class Gammaproteobacteria; order Pseudomonadales; family Pseudomonadaceae; genus Pseudomonas; species Pseudomonas sp. NFACC43. Next base: position 352,866 of record NZ_FPKK01000004.1, on the reverse strand, counting down.
TGATCGCTTCTTTGAAACAATGAAATTCCCCTGTGGGAGCGAGCTTGCTCGCGATAGCGGTGTATCGGTGGACAACTGGGTTGCCTGACACTCCGCCATCGCGAGCACGCTAGCTCCCACATTGCTTTTGGGGCGGGCATGAATTCCCTGTCACACCCACTTCACACACCCATGCTTTAGTTTTCCCATTTCAAGGGAGAACACCATGAGCGAATTCGACCGGGGCCGTCGTCGTGTGATTCAAGCCGTGGGGGCGGGGTTGTTATTGCCGGGGCTGGCACCGGCAGTGATCGCTTCGGTGAAGGATCGTCCGCTGATCACCGACGGCGTGCAGTCCGGCGACTTGCGCGGTGACCGGGCGATGATCTGGAGCCGTTGCGATCGTCCGGCACGGATGGTGGTGCAATGGGATACCCGCAGCCGGTTCCACAACCCCCGGCAGGTCGTTTCGCCTGTGGTGGACAGCCGCAGCGATTTCACGGCGCGGGTGGAGCTCAGCGGATTGCCGCCCGACCAGGCTGTGTTCTATCGCGTGCGTTTCGAAGACGCCCAATACGGCGTTGCCAGCGAACCCTGGCTCGGTCACTTGCGCAGCGTGCCGCAATTCAAGCGCAACATCCGCTTTGTCTGGAGCGGCGATACCGTCGGCCAGGGCTTTGGTATCAACCCGGATATCGGTGGCATGCGGATCTACGAGGCCATGCGCCTGCGCCTGCCGGATTTTTTCATCCACAGCGGCGACACCATCTATGCCGACGGTCCGGTCCCGGCGCAGATCACCACCGAAGGCGGTCGTATCTGGCGCAACCTCACCACCGAAGCCAAGAGCAAGGTCGCCGAGACCCTGGATGAATACCGTGGCAACTATCGTTACAACCTGATGGACGAGAACCTGCGGCGCTTCAATGCCGAGGTGCCGCAGATCTGGCAATGGGACGACCACGAAGTGGTGAACAACTGGTCACCCGGTAAACAGCTGGATGAGCGCTACCAGACCAAGGACATCCACACCCTGGTGGGGCGTGCACGGCAGGCCTGGCTGGAATACGCGCCGATGCGCCTGCAGAAGGCCGACGGCGGCGGGCGGATCTACCGCAAGCTCGGCTATGGGCCGATGCTGGATGTCTTCGTGCTGGACATGCGCAGTTACCGCGAAGCCAACGACGCCAACCTGGGCGCAGCCAAACCGTTCCTTGGCCGCGAGCAGCTGAACTGGCTCAAGCGCGAATTGAAGCAGTCCCGTGCCCAATGGAAAGTCATCGCCGCCGACATGCCCATCGGCCTGGGTGTGCCTGACGGGGAGGTCAGCCCCGGTGTACCGCGCTGGGAGGCGGTTGCCAATGGTGACCCGGGCCAGGCCCAGGGGCGCGAGGTGGAAATCGCCGAGCTGCTCGGCTACTTGCGCAAGCATCAAGTGCGCAACTACGTCTGGCTGACCGCCGATGTCCATTATTGCGCCGCCCACCATTACCACCCGGAGCAGGCCGCATTCCAGGACTTCGAGCCGTTCTGGGAGTTTGTCGCCGGGCCCTTGAATGCTGGCAGCTTCGGACCCAACGCCCTGGACAAGACCTTCGGGCCCGAGGTGGTGTTCCAGAAGGCCCCGCCAGCGCAGAACACCTCGCCGTTCGCCGGCTACCAGTTCTTCGGTGAGGTGAACATCGACGGGCAGAGCGGGGAGATGAGCGTGGTGCTGCGGGATCTGCAAGGGGTGGCGGTATTCGAGAAGAAGTTGCAGCCGGTTTGAATGTCAGCCATGCAACGCCCCCTGTGGGAGCGAGCTTGCTCGCGATGGCAGTGTGTCAGTCAATGAGGCGTTGACTGAAGCTGCGCTATCGCGAGCAAGCTCGCTCCCACAGGGTCGATGTTGCGGCCAGGATCAGTAGACGTCCCGCCGATACCGCCCCTGCTCGATCAGCCGTTCCACGTCCTCGCGGCCCAGCACCAGGTTGAGCACGTGATCCACCCCTGACGCCATGCCCTGCAAGCTGCCGCAGACATAGATCACCGCGCCGTCGGCCATCCATTGCTTGAGCAGCGCGGCCGATTCCAGCAGGCGGTCCTGGACGTAGATTTTCTGTTCCTGATCCCGGGAAAAGGCCAGGTCCAGGCGCTCCAGGTCGCCGGAGGTCACCCATTCCTGCAACTCGTCGCGGCAGTGGAAATCGTGTTCGCGGTTGCGTTCGCCAAACAGCAACCAATTGCGCTGCATGCCCTCGGCGACCCGGGCCTTGAGCAGGCTGCGCAGGCCCGCCAGGCCCGTGCCATTGCCCAGCAGAATCATCGGTACGCCCTGGGGCGGCAGATGGAAACCGCTGTTGCGGCGCACGCGCAGGGTGATGGCGCTGCCCAGCAAGGCGTGTTCGGTGAGCCAGCCGGAGCCGATGCCCAGGCTGCCATCGGCGTGGCGTTCCTGGCGTACGATCAGCTCCAGCGAGCCATCGGCCGGGATCGAGGCGATGGAATATTCGCGTATGGCCAGGGGCGCCAATGCATCGAACAGGGCCTGGGCATGCAGTCCCACCAGGTGAGCGCGGTTGGCCGGCAACTGACGGGTGGCCAGGGCCTGTTCCAGGCTGTGCGGCAGGCCGTCGACCTGCACCTTGGCATTGCCGGCGATGCCCAGGCCATCGAGGAACTGCTCGATGGCCCAGCGGTCGTTGCGTGGCAACACCTGCACCAGGTCGCCGGCCAGCCAACTGCTCGGGCCAGGGGCGGTGAGCCCCAACAGGTACACGCCCGAGCCGCTGCTGTCGGGGTTGAGCAGAGTGCGCTGGTTCAACGTCCAGTTTTCGAAGTCGGGGGCTTTCCAGGTATCGGCCGGCGCCTGGCCGGTCAGTTCGGCCAATTGCTGCTGCCAGTGACGCAGGGCGTACGGGTCGCCGCTGTCGACTTCCACCGGGGCGAACAACGTCTTGCCGCCGTGCTCGGCCAACCAGGCGTGCAGGCGCCGGGCGAAGCCACAGAAGTTCTCGTACTGTCGATCCCCAAGGCCCAGCACCGAGTAGTGCAGGCGTTCCAGGCTCAGGGTCTGGCCCAGCACCTTGCGCTCGAACCCACGGGCGCTGTCCGGTCCTTCACCGTCGCCAAAGGTACTGACCACGAACAAGGCATGGGTGGAGTGGCTCAGGTCCTGTTCGCTGACGCCGGCCAGCGGCCGGACATTCACCGGCACCCCGGCGGCCTGGAGTTGACCGGCGGTCTGCCAAGCCAGTTGTTCGGCGAAGCCGCTCTGGCTGGCGAACCCGATCAGCCAGGCCGGCGCATCGCCGTGCTGGCTGGACAGCGCCTGGCGCGCCTGCCTGGCCTGGCGTTTCTTGCGACGACGGTCCAGGTACAGCAACCAGCCGGTAATGAAGAACAGTGGCATGGCCAGCGCGGCAACCGTCACCAGGATCCGCCCGGGCAGGCCGAAATAACTGCCGACATGCAGGGCATAGACGCTGGTCAGCAGTTGTGCCTTGAGGCTCTTGTCGCTGTAGCGGCTGTGTCGGGTGATGGCGCCGGTGGCCGGGTCGAGCATGATCTGGTTCAACGCGCGATCATGAGGCGAATTCTTCAGCAGGTAGAACACCGTCGCCGGTTGCCCGGCCACCGGTGGCATGCGTACGTTATAGGCGGACAGGTCCGGCCCTGCGAGGCTGTAGATGCTGCTCCACATGGCCCGGTAGTCGGCCACCGGCGGCGGGCCTTCCGGTGCCGGCCCCCGGTTGCGCACCCTTTCGTCCTTGGGTGAGTCGGAGAGCAGACGTGTCACGCCTTTGTTGTACCACTCGTACGACCAGGTCAGGCCGGTCAGGGCGGCCAGCAGGTAGAACACCAGGCACCAGGTGCCGGCCACCGAGTGCAGGTCCCAATTGAAGCCGCGGCCTTTCTTCGCCCAGTCGAGGGTCAGCCAGGCGCGCCAGTTCTTCCATTGCCTCGGCCAGCGCAGATAAAGCCCGGACAGGCAGAAGAACACCAGGATCAGCGTGCACGCCCCGGTGATCTGCCGGCCCACGTCATCCAGGGCCAGGATGCGATGCAGCTTGAGCACCAGGACAAAGAAGTCCTGGCCCACCACGTCGCCCATGAACTGGGCGTTGTAGGGATTGAAATAACGCATGGCCCCGCGTTTTTCCCCGGGCGGGGCGGTGAAGATCACCCGCGCGGCATTGCCGCTGTCGGTCTCGACCCAGAGCATGTTCACGGTCTTGCCGGAGGCGGCTTCGATCTGTTCCACCAGTTCGGCCGGCGGCAGGACGCCGGCCGGCTGTTTCGGGACCACCAGCACATGGGGGTTCAATGCCCTCAGGATCTCATCCTGGAACGACACCGCCGCACCGGTAATGCCCATGAATGCCAGGACCAGGCCGGCACTGATGCCAAAGAACCAGTGCAACTGGAACAGGGTTTTCTTCAACACATCGCTCGCCTTGTTCATGTATTACGTTTCATCACGGCGCGTATTATGCCGTGTGTTATCGAGAAGCATTCATAAACACGTATAAAAGCCCCGATCATTCGTATGAACGGGGCTCGGGCACGCTGTTGGCCGGCTGTTGGAAACATGTGGCGAGAGCAGGCTGCCTCGCCACGAGCCGTATGGCTGCCGGTCAGAAATGGAAGTTGGTGCTCACCAACGCGGTCCGTCCGGCTGCCTGGTTGGCGAAGTGGTTGCCCAGTGCCTTGTCGTAGTAGGTTTCGTCCGTCAGGTTCTGCACGTTGAGTTGCAGGTCCAGGTGCTTGCTGACCTTGTAGCTGGCCATGGCGTCGTAGCGCACATAGGAATCGACCATGGTGGTGTTGGCGACGTTGCCGAACACGTCGTCGACATAGAAGGCGCCGCCACCGAGGGTCAGCTTCGGTGTGACCGCATAGGTGGTCCAGACGCTGGCACTGTTTTTCGGCGTGTTGGGTAGCTGGTTGCCGTCGGTGACGCTCAAGGGGCCACCATCGACCTGTTCACTGTCCAGGTAGCTGTAGCCGGCGAACACCTGCCATTTATCCGTGATCTTGCCGCTGGCCGAAAGCTCGATGCCATCGACACGGGTCTTGCCAGCGTTCTCGTACGTGGTGGTATCGACCTGGACCCGCGCGTTTTCCTTCTCGGTGCGGAACACCGCGGCGGTCAACGACAGGCGGCTGCCCAGCAGGTCCCACTTGGTGCCGATCTCGTAGTTCTTGGTGGTTTCCGGCTCCATGTCGCTCTTGAGCAGGTTGCCGTTGCGGTCCGGCGTACCGCCCAGCGGATTGCCTTCCTGGCCTTCGCCAACCATGTTGCCCGGCGGTGTGGCCGAGGTGGCGTAGGAGACATAGAGGCTGGCGTTGTCCGCGGGTTTCCACACCAGGCCCAACTGACCGGTGACGAATTCGCTCACGTCATCGCCCTTGGACGTGGTGGTGCCGGCGGCGTTGTAGGTTTTGTATTTCGTGTCGAAGTGGTCGTAGCGCAGGCCCATGTTCAGCAGCCATTGCGGTGACAGCTCCAGGGTGTCGAATGCGTAGATCGCACGGGTGACGCTGGTGGTGTCGGTGCCGGCATAGTTGCGGGCAATCCTGCCGTTCCATGGATCGTCCGGGTTCGGGTTCGACAGCGACGTACAGTTGTAGCCGCTCGGTGCCCCGATCGTCGATGGCGTGCAGTTGGTGTTCGCGGCAGTCGTGCCGGGCACGGTGTCGGTGTTGACGGTATAGGAGGATTTCTCGCCTTTCTCGCGGCTCAGCTCGATGCCGGTGGAGAAACTGTTCTTGAAGCCGGCGATGTAGAAATCCCCGAACAGGTCGGTCTGGTTGGTGGTGGTATCGACATTGCTGACCCGGGTATTGGCCCGGCGCCAGACGCTGCCGTTGTTGACATTGCCCTTGCTGTCGTCGGGCTGGGTCAGGATGTAATCCTGCATGCTGGAGCCGTGGCGCAGGGTATTCTTGACGGTCAGCGCATCGTTCAGGTCGTGCTCGATGGCGAAGGTCGCCGTGTCGGTCCGGGTCTTGCGCATGTCACGGTCGGTCAGGCCGTAGAAGTTGCTGCTGTCGCCGCCGTCGTTGGGCTTGTCCGGATTGGACTTGTTGCGATCGGCCGTCCTGCCCGATGCGGGCATGGAGTAGGGGATGCCAGCATCCGGCAGATCATTGCTTTCCAAGTGGTAGTAGTCGAGGTTGACCCGGGTGTCGGTGCCCAGGCCGAACGCCAGCGAAGGGGCAACGCCCCAGCGGTCGTAGTTGATCTTGTCGCGGCCGGCGACGTTGCTTTCGTGGCTCATCAGGTTCAGGCGGCCGGCGGCGGTGTCGCTGAACTGGTAGTTGCCATCCAGGGTATAGCGCTGGGTCTGGTCGGTTCCCCAGGTGAAGCCACCGTCGAAGGAATTCCCCAGGTGCGCTTTTTTACTCACCAGGTTGATGGTGCCACCTGCGGCGCCGCGTCCGCCAATGGCCGAATTCGGGCCCTTGCTGACTTCAATGGACTCCACGGCAAAGATTTCACGGCTTTGCGAACCGGTGTCGCGCACGCCGTCCAGGTAAGTGTCACCCTGGGCATCGAAACCCCGGATGAACGGACGGTCCCCCTGGGGGTTGCCGCCTTCCCCGGCACCGAACGTAATGCCCGGCACTGTGCGCAATGCGTCCTGCATGTTGAGCGCGCCGGTGTCCTTGAGGACCTGCTGCGGGATGACCGTCACCGAGCGCGGCGTATCCACCAGCGGGGCGGTGTACTTGGGCGACGAGGCTTTCTCGACCTGATAGGAAGTGTTGTCCTGAATCTCGCCGGTGATGCTGGTGGCTTCCAGGGAAATGGCCTCGCGCGGGGCCTGCTCATCGTTGTTTTGTGCCGCTTGAACCATTTGTGTCACGGATGTCGCACTGAGGGCGACGCCGATGGCGGACGCCAGCAAACGCGGCGAATTGGCTGGTAATTGTATCGATTGACGCGACATGAAATTCCCCTCCCCAGGGTTTCGAGGCGGCGGAATATAGGGTAAATGGTTTTATATATCAATTGAGATACATTGCTATTTGAGATGGCTTTACATTTTATTCACACAGATTTCATACGGTTTTGAGTTCTGATACGTCATGGGGGTTGTACACGGTCAATAAGAATCACTATCATTTGCGCCCAATTTTATCCACAGGGCCCGATGTCATGTTGCTGCACATTCCCGGCGTGTTTTCTCCAAAAGAAGTGCAGCGCATCCGCGAGGCGCTGGAGCACACCGAGTGGGCGGATGGAAAGATCACCGCCGGCTATCAATCGGCCAAGGCCAAGCACAATCTGCAACTGCCCGAAGGCCATCCCCTGGCCAAGGAGATTGGCGCGGCCATGATCGAGCGGCTGTGGCAGAACCCTCTGTTCATGTCGGCGGCGATACCCCACAAAGTGTTTCCACCGCTGGTGAATTGCTACACCGCCGGCGGCAGTTTCGACTTTCACATCGACAACGCGGTGCGTCAGCCCAAGGGCAGCGCCGAGCGGGTCCGGACCGATCTTTCCGCCACGCTGTTTTTCAGTGATCCGCAGGACTACGACGGCGGCGAGCTGGAAATCCAGGACACCTATGGCACCCAGCGGGTCAAGCTGCCGGCGGGGGACATGGTGCTTTACCCAGGCACCAGCCTGCACAAGGTCAACCCGGTCACTCGCGGCGCGCGTTATGCCTCCTTCTTCTGGACCCAGAGCCTGGTACGCGAAGACAGCCAGCGAGCGTTGCTTTTCGAAATGGACGGGGCGATCCAGGAGCTGACCCGCGACATGCCCGACCACCCCTCGCTGATCCGCCTGACTGGCACCTACCACAATCTGCTGCGTCGCTGGGTAGAGGTATAGGGCATGGATTTGCGTCTGCGCCGCCAGCAGGTGCTCGACGCTAACGACTGGGCTGCCATGCTCGACGACAGCCCTTCGCGAGCGGCCCAGGCGATTCTGCTCGCCGCCGGCCAGGGCGTGCTCGATGCCCAGGCTTTGCTGGGGCAGATTCTGCTCGACGGCCGTGGCATCGCCCAGGACCAACCGCTGGCGGTGCGCTGGTTCGGCATCGCGGCCCGACGCGGACACCTGATGGCGCGCAATATGCTGGGGCGCTGTCATGAACACGGTTGGGGGTGCGCCAGCGATGCCGCCACCGCCGCAGCGCACTATCGCCTGGCCGCCGAGGCGGGGTTGGACTGGGCGATGTACAACTACGCCAACCTGCTGGCCACCGGGCGCGGCGTGATGCAAGACCAGGCTCAAGCCCTGGCCCTCTATCGGCGAGCCGCGGAGTTGGGCCATGCGAAGTCGATGAATCTCTTGGGGCGTTATCTGGAAGACGGTCGCCACTGTCCGGCGGATCCGTTGGCGGCAGCATACTGGTACCGGTGTTCGGCCGAGGCCGGCGATTTTCGTGGGCAGTTCAGCCACGGTTGCGTGCTGTTGGCGCAAGGACAGTTCGAAGAGGGCCTGGTGTGGTTGTGGCGTGCGCTGCACGCCGGCAATCTGAACTTCCTTCGCCGCGCCACGCCCATCCTGCAGGGCGCCCGGTTGCCCGGCCTGGGGGCACTCATCGAGGCCTACCAGGCGCGGCTGGGTGTATTGGAAGATTCGGCTCGCGCTTGAGCGCCAGGGGGGACATCGACCGGATCGCAGGCATGAAAAAAGCCCGTGACAACCGTCACGGGCTTTTTCAGCTCAGGCCAGCGACGCGTTATACGTAGTACGACTTCAGCGGCGGGAAGCCATTGAATTCCACGGCGCTGTAGCTGGTGGTGTAGGCTCCGGTCGAGAGCCAGTACAGGCGGTCGCCGATGGCCAGGTTCAGTGGCAGGCCATACTTGTAGTTCTCGTACATGATATCGGCGCTGTCGCAGGTCGGGCCGGCGATGACCACTTCTTCCATCTCGCCTTTCTTCTCGGTCCAGATCGGGAACTTGATGGCTTCGTCCATGGTTTCGATCAGGCCGGAGAACTTGCCCACGTCCGTGTACACCCAACGCTCCACCGCGGTGCGGGACTTGCGCGCCACCAGCACCACTTCACTCACCAGGATGCCAGCGTTGGCGATCAGCGAGCGGCCTGGCTCGAGGATGATTTCCGGCAGATCTTCGCCGAAGTCTTCCTTGAGGAAGCGGATGATTTCCTCGGCATAGGTTTCCAGGCTGTTGGTGCGGGTGATGTAGTTGGCCGGGAAGCCACCGCCCATGTTGATCAGCTTCAGGACGATGCCATCTTCTTCCTTCAGACGCTCGAAGATCACCTTGACCTTGGCGATCGCCGCGTCCCAGACGCTGATATCGCGCTGTTGCGAGCCGACGTGGAACGAGATGCCGTACGGTTCCAGGCCCAGGTCACGGGCCAGGATCAGCAGGTCCATGGCCATGTCGGTCTGGCAACCGAACTTGCGCGACAGCGGCCAGTCTGCGGTGGTCGAGCCTTCGGTGAGGATGCGGACATAGACTTTCGAGCCCGGCGCGGCCTTGGCGATGTTGCGCAGGTCGGCTTCGGAGTCGGTGGCGTACAGGCGCACGCCCTTGTCGTAGAAGTAGCGGATGTCCCGGGATTTCTTGATGGTGTTGCCGTAGCTGATCTGCTCGGGTCCCACACCGCGGCTCAAGACCTTGTCCAGCTCGTAGATCGAGGCGATGTCGAAGTTCGAACCCTTTTCCTTGAGCAGGTCGATGATTTCCACCGCCGGGTTGGCCTTGACGGCGTAGTAGACCTTGGCGAATTCGAAACCGGCGCGCAGGTCGTCATAGGCCTGGGCGATCATCGCGGTGTCGATCACTACGAACGGGGTTTCCTGCTTGTCGGCGAAAGCCTTCATTTTCTGAAAGGTTTCGCGCGCGAAATAATCTTCGACCTGGATCGACATACGTTGGGACTCCTACTGGCAAACATCAGGATCAATGGGTTTGAGGGCTGGCAGCCCTCGTGAACGTCCTCCGTATCCCCACTTTGGTTCGCCTACTTCCCAAGGCATGTCGCCGAAAGCAAAAAGGCCATGGGACGCATGTTCCCTTGGCCTTGCTGTCTCGTCGTCAGTACTTGAGCCGGATGGATCGTTTCCAGCATGGACGTTCGGCGCGAACTTTAGGGCGTGAGGGGCCTGAGATCAACTAAAAATGTCGCGTTTTTGCACGCGTCTGTCGTGCGGCGCGCGACAGCTCCTGATGTAACCGACCTGTGTGACGGATTGATGTTCCCGCTGGATGGATAATCGGTGCGTTTCGGGCAGAGACACCATTTTGGTGACCGCCCCGGAAACTGTGGGTTCGTTGGGGTGATCAGACCTGCGCAATCTCCGCCGGCGAAACGATGCTGGTCTTGCCCCCACGGGACTTACCGGAACTCAGGTACTCGGCGATGGATTCCTGGGTCACTTCTCCGAGGAACACCCGCTCGGCGTCCATGACCGGCAGCCACGAGCGGTTGAACTCGTACATGCGCGACAGCAGGATCCGCAGGTGCTCGTCATACGCCGCCGTGGCATTGAACTCACGCAGGAACTGGGCGCAGGTGCCGGTCTGGCGATGCAGGTCGCGACGTCGGACATAACCCAGGGCCTTGTTCTGGGCACAGGTGACCACCACGTAGCGGCGGTCGTGCTCGTCCATCAGCTCCAGCGCTTCGGCCACCGGCGTTTGCGGGCTGACCGACGGCGCGTTGTCCGCCGCGTCCTCGGCCTTGACCAGCAGCAGGCGCTTGAGGGTGCTGTCCTGGCCGACGAAGTTGCTGACAAACTCATCCGCCGGATGTGCCAGCAGGGTGTCCGGGTGATCGCACTGGATCAGCTTGCCGGCACGGAAGATCGCAATCTTGTCCCCCAGCTTGAGGGCTTCGTCGATGTCGTGGCTGACCATGATCACGGTCTTGTTCAGTGCCCGCTGCATCTCGAAGAACTCGTTCTGGATCATCTCGCGGTTGATCGGGTCCACCGCGCCGAAGGGTTCGTCCATCAGCAGCAACGGCGCATCGGCCGCCAGGGCGCGGATCACCCCGATCCGCTGCTGCTGGCCACCCGACAGTTCACGGGGATAACGATGCAGGTACTGCTTGGGCTCGAGCTTGATCATGCTCATCAGCTCGCGGGCGCGGTCGTGACATTTGTGCTTGTCCCAGCCCAGCAGGCGCGGGACCACGGTGATGTTTTCCTCGATGGTCATGTTCGGGAACAGGCCGATCTGCTGGATCACGTAGCCGATGTTGCGGCGCAGGGTCACTTCGTCCAGGTTGGTAGTGTCTTCGCCGTTGATCAATACCTTGCCCGAGGTGGGCGGGATCAGGCGATTGATCATCTTCAAGGTGGTGCTCTTGCCACAGCCCGACGGCCCGAGGAACACGCAGATCTCGCCTTCGTTGACGGTCAGGTTCACCGAGTCCACGGCCTTGACGTCCTTGCCGTTGCTCTTGAAGGTTTTGCTGAGGTTTTGAAGTTCGATCATTTGAGGAGTCCTGTATAGGGGGTGTTCGCCGCAAATGACGGGCGCGTTGGAGCCGAGCCCCACAAAGCGCAATCCGTCGTTGCTCGTCGTTCATTTGAAAAAACCAAACTTCTCTCCTCGCGCCTAGTCTTGCGCTTTGTGGGGCGTCGGCGCGCCCGTCATTTGCGGCGAACACCCCCTACTTGTCAGCGAGCGTTGCAGCCATTGCAGGAGCAGGTCGGCGAAGATGGCCAGGAGACTGACCAGCACGGCGCCGACGATCAGCATCGACATGTCGCTGCGGCTGATGGAAGCGAGGATGAGCACGCCCAGGCCACCGGCGCCGATGGTGGCGGCGATGGTCATGACGCCGATGTTCATGACCACGGCGGTGCGCACACCGGCCAGGATCACTGGCACGGCGATGGGCAGTTCGACCATGCGCAGGCGCTGGCCAAAGGTCATGCCGATGCCTCGGGCGGCTTCACGGATGCCCGGCTCCACGCCCGTGAGGGCCAGGTAGGTGTTGCGCATGATGGGCAACAGGGAATAAAGGAACACTGCGGTGATCGCCGGCAGCGGTCCCAGGCCCTGGCCGAAAGTGGAATAGAACGGCAGCAGCAGGCCGAACAGGGCAATCGACGGAATCGTCAGCAGTACGGTGGCGCTGGCCTGCAACGGGCCGGCGAGGGCAGGGAAACGGGTCATGAAAATGCCCAGCGGTACGCCGATGACGATCGCCAGGGTCACGGCAATGCCGACCAGGGTGATGTGTTGCCAGGTCAGGTGCAGGACCTGTTGCCAGTCGAGATGGGAAAAGGCGTTCAATAATTCCATGACTTTTCCTCCTCAGTCGATTGGGTGTTGGCGCAGGAAATCGGCGGCGACAGCGGAAGGGCTCTCGTGGTCGACGTCCACACGGGCGTTGAGCTGGCGCATGGTCTGGTCATCGAACAGTTCGGCCAGTGGCTTGAGCTGGGCAGCCAGTTGCGGATGCGCGTCAAGGAAGGCTTGGCGCACCACCGGCGCGGCGGTGTAGTCGGGGAAGTAGTGCCTGTCGTCTTCCAGCAGTTTCAGCTTGAAGGCGTTCAGCCGGCCATCGGTGGTGTAGACCAGCCCGGCGAATACCTGGCTGTTGCGCAGCGCGGTATAGACCAGGCCCGCATCCATCTGCCGAATGTTCTTGCGGGTCAGGTTCATGCCGTACTGTTCCACCATGCCCGCCAGACCGTCGGAGCGGTTGGCGAATTCGGTATCCAGCGCCACCAGGTGATTGTCGTCGGCTTCGGCCTGCAGCACGGCGTTGAGCTGACTGATGTTGTTGATCTGCGGGTACTGCCGGGCGACTTTCTCGGGCAAGGCCAGTGCGTAGGTGTTGCTGAATTTCGACGGCGAAAGCCAGACCAGGCCTTTTTTCGCATCGAGTTCTTTCACCCGGGCATAGGACTGGGCGCTGTCGAGTTTTTCCGTGACATGGTTGTAGGACACCAGTGACACCCCGGTGTATTCCCAAAGCAGGTCCAGTTGCCCGGTCTCATGGGCGCTGCGGGCCAGGTTGCTGCCCAGGCCGCCGGTGATCTGCGCGTCGTAGCCTTTGGCGCGCAGGTACTGGGCAGTGATTTCCGCCAGCAGGGTCTGTTCGGTGAACACCCGGGCGCCGAGGCGGATCAGTGGTTTTTCCGCGCCCTGGGCTATCCCTGCGAACAGCAGCAGGCAGCCCAGCAACAAGCTTGTCTTCTTCATCACGATTCCTTTATCCAACCCGGTTTATGACGGGCGCAGGCCGCGTTCCAGCCAGAGGCGGCTGGCCAGTGTCACCAGGCCGTCGAGCAGCAGCGCCAACAGGGCGGTGCAGGCCGCGCCGAGCAGCAGTTGCGGCTGGTTGTTCAAGGCGATGCCGGGGAAGATCAGGCTGCCGAGGCTGTTGGCGCCGATCAGGAAGGCCAGCGGTGCGGTGCCGACGTTGATGGCCAGTGCCACGCGCACGCCGCCGACGATGATCGGCACGGCGTTGGGCAGCTCGACTTTCCACAGCACCTGGCGCGGGGTCATGCCGATGCCGGTGGCGGCTTCCTTGAGAGAACCCTGGACGTTCTTCAGACCCTCATAGGTGTTGCGCACGATGGGCAGCAGCGAGGCGAGGAACAGGGCGAAGATGGCGGGCCCGCTGCCGATGCCCAGGATGCCCAGGGCGATGGCCAGTACGGCCAGGGGCGGCACGGTGTTGCCGATGTTGAACAGTTGCATGAAGCGCTCGGCGCGCCCGGCCATGGCGGGACGGCTGAGGACGACGCCGGCGGGAAGGCCGACGACCAGGGCCGCCAGCATGGAAACCACGACCAGCATCAGGTGAGCCTGGAGATAGAACAGCAAGTCGTCGCGATAATGTTGGATCGTATCGATGCCGATCCAGTGGACCAACAGGGCCAGGAGCGCGACGACGACCACGCCTCCTGTCAGCCCTTTGCCATAGCGGATAGCCACAGGCGGACTCCTTTTTCTTTCGGTCGGCACCCGCTTTCCCTGGCGGCAGCCCCATGAGGGGTGTCGGGAAAAGGGGCGCGAGAAGCGGCTCTGCCAATGCCGGCGAACGGCAGGTCATTGGAGCCATGAGCGCAGCCTCGCCAGGCTAACGTGCTGATTTTTCAGGCCCTGGCGAAGCCGTAACAGGGGAGTGGACGTGCGTGCTGTCGAAAAGGTTCCCTCCCGGGATGTCGTCGGGCTCCGGCAGATTGGGCGTCCGGGCGGGGGCTGCCCTTACGTACGGTGGTCCAGGGCAGTGGTTTTGGGCTATACTCGCCGCCCTTTTTTGAACCACCTGCCAGGCGATTTCCCATGACCAAACAGGCCGCCGAAGTCGCGAAACGCCGCACTTTCGCCATTATTTCCCACCCCGACGCGGGTAAGACCACCATCACCGAAAAGCTCTTGCTGATGGGCAAGGCCATTGCGGTCGCCGGCACGGTGAAATCCCGCAAGTCCGACCGTCATGCCACCTCCGACTGGATGGAGATGGAAAAGCAGCGGGGTATCTCGATTACCACGTCGGTGATGCAGTTCCCGTATCGCGATCACATGATCAACCTGCTCGACACCCCGGGCCACGAAGACTTCTCCGAGGATACCTACCGCACCCTGACGGCGGTGGACTCGGCGCTGATGGTCCTCGACGGCGGTAAGGGCGTCGAGCCGCGGACCATCGCCCTGATGGACGTCTGCCGCCTTCGCGATACCCCGATCGTCAGCTTCATCAACAAGCTCGACCGCGACATCCGTGATCCGATCGAGCTGCTCGACGAGATCGAAGCGGTGCTCAAGATCAAGGCGGCGCCGATCACCTGGCCGATCGGCTGCTACCGCGACTTCAAGGGCGTGTACCACCTGGCTGGCGACTACATCATCGTCTACACCGCCGGTCACGGCCACGAGCGCACTGAAACCAAGATCATCGAACGCCTGGACTCCGACGAGGCGCGCGCGCACCTGGGGGACGAGTACGAACGCTTCATCGAGCAACTGGAGCTGGTGCAGGGCGCCTGCCACGAATTCGACCAGCAGGCCTTCATCGACGGCCAGATGACGCCGGTGTTCTTCGGCACCGCCCTGGGCAACTTCGGCGTGGACCATGTGCTCGATGCCGTGGTGGACTGGGCCCCGCGTCCACTGCCACGGGTTGCCAACGAGCGCACCGTGGAACCGGTGGAGGAGAAGTTCTCGGGCTTCATCTTCAAGATCCAGGCGAACATGGACCCCAAGCACCGCGACCGTATCGCGTTCATGCGCATCTGCTCGGGCAAATACGAGAAAGGCATGAAGATGCGCCACGTGCGCACCGGCAAGGACGTGCGCATCGGCGACGCCCTGACCTTCTTCTCCTCGGAACGCGAGCAGCTGGAAGAAGCCTTCGCCGGTGACATCATCGGTTTGCACAACCATGGCACCATCCAGATCGGCGACACCTTCACCGAAGGCGAAACCCTGGGCTTCACCGGCATCCCGCACTTCGCCCCGGAGCTGTTCCGCCGCGTACGCCTGAAGGACCCGCTCAAGTCCAAGCAGCTGCGCCAGGGCTTGCAGCAACTGGCCGAAGAGGGTGCCACCCAGGTGTTCTTCCCGGAGCGCAGCAACGACATCATCCTCGGCGCCGTGGGTGTGCTGCAGTTCGATGTGGTCGCCAGTCGCTTGAAAGAGGAATACAAGGTCGAATGTTCCTATGAGCCGATCACCGTGTACTCGGCCCGCTGGGTCGATTGCAGCGACAAGAAGAAGCTCGAGGAATTTTCCAACAAGGCCGTGGAAAACCTGGCATTGGACGGTGGCGGTCACCTGACCTACCTGGCACCGACCCGGGTCAACCTGGCGCTGATGGAAGAGCGCTGGCCGGATGTGAAATTCCGCGCGACCCGCGAGCATCACTAAACGTCAAAGCGGCAAAAAATGGGGGGGCTGGCCTGGCTCCCCCCATTCCAAGTCCATCCAGGCGATACCGTCGAATCGCCGAAAAATCCCATCAGATCCGAATCTGTGCGTCATAGGGGCCTGCCTCCGTGGCTTGCCTCCCCTGCGGCGTTTGTTCGCCAACCGTTTGAAAATCTTCATCGCCCTCCGGCAAGCCGTTTTTCTGCCTAGACTCAGATTGTTTCGCCGTGCACCGCGTTTTGAATGAGCCGTACGAAAAAAATAAAACCAAGAGGAAGTCCTGCCATGTTCAAACCTGTATGGAAAGCGCTCGTCTGCATGTTGGCCCTCAGTGCGTTGAGCACGGTCATGGCCGCAGATCCGGTGGTCATCAAGTTTTCCCATGTGGTCGCCGAGCAGACGCCCAAAGGCCAAGGCGCGCTGATGTTCAAGAAACTCGTGGAAGAGCGGCTGCCAGGCAAGGTGAAGGTGGAGGTCTACCCCAACTCCTCGCTGTTCGGCGACGGCAAGGAAATGGAAGCCCTGCTGTTGGGGGACGTGCAGATGATTGCGCCCTCGCTGGCCAAGTTCGAGCAGTACACCAAGACGGTGCAGTTGTTCGACCTGCCGTTCCTGTTCGATGACATTGCCGCGGTGGACCGTTTTCAGTTGAGCCCCGAGGGGCAGAAGTTGCTCAAGTCCATGGAGAGCAAGAACATCACGGGTCTGGCTTATTGGCACAACGGGATGAAACAGTTGTCGGCCAACAAACCGCTGCGCGAACCCAAGGATGCGCGTGGCCTGAAATTCAGGGTACAGGCTTCGGCTGTTCTGGAGGAGCAATTCAAGGCCGTCAATGCCAACCCGCGCAAGATGAGTTTTGCCGAGGTGTACCAAGGGTTGCAGACCGGTGTGGTCAACGGTGCGGAAAACCCGTACTCGAACATCTACAGCCAGAAAATGCATGAAGTGCAGAAGTACATCACCGAGTCCAACCACGGTGTACTCGACTACATGCTGATCACCAACACCAAGTTCTGGAACGACCTGCCGGCGGACATCCGCACTGAGCTGGACAAGATCCTGGTCGAAGTCACTGCCCACGTGAACAAGGAAGCGGCGCAACTGAACGAGCACGACAAGCAGCGCATCCTCGACGCCAAGACCACCGAGATCATTACGCTCACCCCGCAAGAGCGCAACGCATGGCGCGACAAGATGAAGCCGGTGTGGAAAAAGTTCGAAAGCGATATCGGCGCTGACCTGATCAAGGCGGCCGAAGCCTCCAACAAGGCCCAGTGATTGGTTGGCCGCGCTGCCGTCCGGCAGCGTCGGCCTGTCGTCGTCTTCCACAGCAGAGGTCACGCCATGAACGCCCTTCGGCGCACCTGGGAACATTTCGAGGAAGGGTTCATCGCCTTCCTCCTCGCCGCCATGACGCTGGTTACCTTCGTCTATGTGGTGCTCAACAATCTCTACAGCGTCTTCTACAGCCTGGGTGACCGTTGGCCGGGCGCCAGTGAGCTGCTGTTCGCCACGGGCGATTCCATCATGGCCATGGCTCAGGCCATGACCTGGAGCACGTCCCTGACCAAGGCACTGTTTGGTTGGCTGATTTTTTTCGGGCTGTCCTACGGTGTCCGCACCGCCGGGCACATCGGTGTCGATGCGTTGGTGAAACTGGCCAGCAAGCCGGTGCAACGCTTCATCGGTGTCATCGCTTGCCTGTGCTGCCTCGCTTACGCCGGGTTGCTGGCGGTGGCGAGCTTCGAATGGATCAACACCCTGATGATTGCCCAGATCGGCGCCGAGGACCTGGGCCATTTCGGCATCATGCAATGGCACATCGGCCTGATCGTGCCGGTCGGCTTCGCCCTGGTGTTCATCCGGTTCGCCGAAATTCTTGTCCGGATCCTGGGCAATCGCCAGACGGGCCTGGGCCTGGCCGATGAAGCGGCCGAAGCCGTCAAGCTGACCGAACACGAGGAAGACAGACCATGACCATTGCCTTCCTGTTCGTGGCGCTGTTCGTGCTGATGTTCATCGGCGTGCCCATTGCGATTTCGTTGGGGTTGGCCGGTTCGCTGACCATCATCTTCTTCAGCCCCGACTCGGTGCGTTCGCTGGCGATCAAGCTGTTCGAAACGTCCGAACACTATACGTTGCTGGCGATTCCATTCTTCCTGCTGGCGGGTGCGTTCATGACCACGGGCGGCGTGGCACGAAGGCTGATCGATTTCGCCAACGCCTGCGTCGGACATATCCGTGGCGGGCTGGCGATCGCGGCGGTGCTGGCGTGCATGCTGTTTGCGGCACTCTCGGGCTCCAGCCCGGCAACCGTGGCGGCGGTTGGCTCCATCGCCATTGCGGGGATGGTGCGCTCGGGTTATCCACAGGCGTTTGGGGCGGGCATCGTGTGCAATGCTGGCACCCTGGGGATATTGATCCCGCCATCGATCGTCATGGTGGTCTATGCCGCCGCGACAGAAACGTCGGTGGGCAAGCTGTTCATGGCCGGTGTCGTCCCAGGCCTGCTGCTGGGGTTTGCATTGATGGTGGCGATCTACATCGTCGCGGTGAAGAAAAACCTGCCGGCCATGCCCAGGGCGACACTGCGGGAGTGGCTGAGCACCGCGCGCCAGGCGATCTGGGGCCTGTTGCTGATGGTCATCATTCTTGGCGGGATCTATTCAGGAATGTTCACACCGACCGAGGCGGCCGCCGTGGCTGCGGTGTACTCGGCGTTCATCGCATTGTTCGTCTACAAGGACCTCTCGTTCCGCGAGACGCCCAAGGTGCTGCTGGAATCGGCCAAGTTGAGCATCATGCTGATGTTCATCATCGCCAACGCCATGCTCTTCGCTCATGTGCTGACCACCGAGCAATTGCCGCAGCAAATCACCGCGTGGGTGCTCGATGCCGGCCTGACCCCCGTGACGTTCCTGCTGGTGGTGAACATCGTGCTGCTGATTGCCGGTGCGTTCATGGAGCCTTCGGCGATCATCCTGATCCTGGCACCGATCCTGTTTCCCATCGCCATGAAGCTGGGCATAGATCCGATCCACCTGGGCATCATCATGGTCGTGAACCTGGAAATCGGCTTGATCACGCCGCCGGTGGGGCTGAACCTGTTCGTCACGTCGGCCGTGACCGGCATGTCCCTGCCCGCCACCATTCGGGCGGCCATGCCCTGGTTGATGATTCTGCTGGCGTTCCTGGTCCTGATTACCTATGTGCCGTGGATTTCCCTGGTGCTGCCTAACTGGATGGGCATGAGCTGAGCCTGATTCTGTCGGGAGACCGGCCTGCGGGCCGCTACACAGCATAACGCTTGGAAATAAGCGTTATTCGAAAGTGGTCTGTAGGTTCAGGGCATTCTGCCTCGGGTTGCGCGTCCTAATCCTTAGGAGCCAGCCTCTAGGGGAGTGGTATCCCGGATGCCGTCGGGTCACGGCTTCATTTCAGACAAGAGGAATCGGCTATGAACAGGTTTCTGCACATGATGTTCGTATTGAAAGTGCTGGTGATGCTGTCCCTCGGTTCATCGCTCGCCTGGGCCGAGTGCGATGAACATGACAAGCAGGCGCTCAATGGCCAGGTGACGCAGGGCGCGATGATGATCGCGACGAATGACGAAGGGACATCCGGCGATACGGACGATGACGACTCGTCCATCGATACGGATGAAGAGGGCGATAGCCAGACCTGATCCAGGCGTCGCGGTTCGCTGCTTTCAATAAAAAACGCCCTGGTAACAGGGCGTTTTTTATGTGTGCGTCCGGGTAAACCCATCATTCACTGTCAGGTCTGACAGTAGACGCTTGTGCGGTTGGCTCTTATAACTCGAATGCGATTCAGCTGGGAGTGGAGAGCAGAAAAATGAGCATCAACGACCAATCAGCACAAGCGATGGGATACTTGAAGGGATGGGTAGGCGGCGTCGCGTTTGATTCAACTTCGCTCACGTTGATGGCTGACGAGAGCAGTGAGGATTTTGTGATCCAGGCCAGTTGGAGAGGCGGCGATGGGCGTCAGAGAGAGCTGATCTTCTATATTCCCGAGCGCGGTCGGGAGCCGAAGGTCTATCGGTTTCCTTCTATTGAAGGCGCGGGCGCCTACTATGAGATCGCGGGAGAGCGAACCATGGACTGGCAGGGCGGTTCCATTACCCGGGAGCGGGTGGATTTTACGTCGTCCGACTCAGCGCAATGGCAGGTGCTGCTGGGGTTCAATTTTGAAGTCAATCTCGATGGGCAGGCTGTGTGGATTAAAGGAGAGGGGCAGGCCATTGGGGCATCGCCCTGGGGTAAGAGCATGCGTCAGCGGTTTGCCTTGGCCTGAACCCTGTGGCGAGGGGATTCATCCCCGCTGGGCTGCAAAGCAGCCCCCAAAACTTCAGACATGATTTTTGTCTGGAACATTGAATGGTCAGTTTTCAGGGGGGCTGCGCAGCCCAACGGGGATGAATCCCCTCGCCACAAGGGCGGTGTGTCATTGATAGACAATACCGCCCTTCCAATCAGGCTCTTATGCCGCACCGCCGAGGAACTGCTCGGCGTAGTGACACGCTACCTGACGGTTATCCAGCAGGCGCAGGGCCGGCTCTTCGGTCTTGCAGCGCTCGGTGGCGTAAGGGCAGCGCTTGTGGAAGGCGCAGCCGGGTGGCGGGTTGAGCGGGTTGGGCAGCTCGCCGACGATCTTGATCTTCGGCTTGTTCGGGTCCGGATGGATGGTCGGGGTAGCCGACAGCAGCGCCTGGGTATACGGGTGCAGCGGGCGGCTGTAGATGGCTTCCTTGGGGCCCATTTCCACCGGACGGCCGAGGTACATCACCATCACATCGTCAGCGACGTGCTGCACCACCGCCAGGTTGTGGGAAATGAACACATAGGCGGTGTTGAATTCCTGCTGCAGGTCCATGAACAGGTTCAGCACCTGGGCCTGGATCGACACGTCCAGGGCCGAAGTCGGTTCGTCCGCCACCAGTACCTTAGGCTGCAGCATCATGGCGCGGGCCAGGGCGATGCGCTGGCGCTGGCCGCCGGAGAACATGTGCGGATAGCGCTGGTAATGCTCGGGGCGCAGGCCCACCTGCTTCATCATCGCCTGGACTTTTTCCCGCCGTTCGGAAGCCGACAGGCTGGTGTTGATCAACAACGGCTCGGCCAGTTGATCGCCGATCTTCTGCCGTGGGTTGAGGGACGCATAGGGGCTCTGGAACACCATCTGCACGTCCTTGCGCAACTGCTTGCGCTCGGCCTTGTTGGCGCCGGCCACTTCCTGCCCGGCGATTTTCAGGGAACCGGCGGTCGGCTCCTCGATCAGCGTCAGGGCCCGGGCGAGGGTGGATTTGCCGCAACCGGATTCGCCCACCACGGCCAGGGTCTTGCCGGCCTCCAGTTCGAACGACACGCCATTGAGGGCGCGCACGGTGGCGTGGCCCTTGAACATGCCGCGGGACACTTCGTAGTGACGGGTCAGGTCACGGGCGGTAAGTACGACGGCCATCACGCCACCTCCTGGTTCAACGGGTAGAAGCAGCGGGCGAGGCTGTTGGTTTTCGGGTCGAGGGCGGGACGTTGCTGGCGGCAGTTATCCTGCACGTACGGACAGCGCGGCGACAGCAGGCAGCCCTGGGGACGGTCGTAGCGACCGGGGACGATGCCCGGCAGTGTGGCCAGGCGCTCGGCACCCATGCTGTGTTCCGGAATCGCCGCCAGCAACGCTTCGCTGTACGGGTGGGCGGGAATGTCGAACAACTGCGGGACCTTGCCCACTTCCACGGCCTGCCCGGCATACATCACGCACACGCGCTGGGCGGTTTCGGCCACCACGGCTAGGTCGTGGGTAATCAGCACGAGACCCATGTTCTGCTCTTTCTGCAACGCCAGCAGCAGGTCCATGATCTGGGCCTGGATGGTCACGTCCAGGGCGGTGGTGGGTTCGTCGGCGATCAGCAGCTTCGGTTCGCCGGCGATGGCCATGGCAATCGCCACGCGCTGGCTCATGCCACCGGACAGTTGGTGAGGGTAGGCGTCCATGCGGTTGGCGGCGCCGGGGATCTCGACTTTTTCCAGCAGTTCGATGGCGCGCTTGCGGGCCGCCTTGCCGGTCATCTTCAGGTGCAGGCGCAGCACTTCCTCGATCTGGAAACCCACGGTATAGCTGGGGTTGAGCGCGGTCATCGGGTCCTGGAACACCATCGCCAGGTCCTTGCCGACAATCTGCCGACGCTGGCGGCTGTTGAGCTTGAGCATGTTCTTGCCGTCGAAGTTCAGCGCGTCGGCCGTGACGATACCGGGATGATCGATCAGACCCATCAACGCCATCATGGTCACGGACTTGCCGGATCCCGACTCGCCGACGATGGCCAGCACTTCACCCTTTTCCACGGTCAGGTCCAGGCCGTCGACCACTGGAACGGCGTTGGCATCGCCGAAGCGGACGTTGAGATTCTTGATTTCTAGCAGTGACATGGGAATCTCCTCAGGCGGCATTCTTGAGTTTCGGGTCCAGCGCATCGCGCAGGCCGTCGCCCATCAGGTTGATTGCCAGCACGCTGAGCAAAATGGTCAAACCGGGCAGGCTCACCACCCACCAGGCGCGTTCGATGTAGTCGCGGGCCGAAGCCAGCATGGTGCCCCACTCCGGGGTGGGCGGCTGGACGCCAAGGCCGAGGAAGCCCAGGGCGGCGGCGTCGAGGATCGCCGAGGAGAAGCTCAGGGTGGCCTGGACGATCAGCGGCGCCATGCAGTTGGGCAGCACGGTGATGAACATCAGGCGCGGCAGGCCGGCACCGGCCAGGCGTGCGGCGGTCACGTAGTCGCGGTTCAGTTCGCCCATCACCGCGGCGCGGGTCAGGCGCACGTAGGACGGCAGGGAAACGATGGCGATGGCGATCACGGTGTTGATCAGGCCTGGGCCGAGGATGGCGACGATGGCCACGGCCAGCAGCAGCGAAGGCAGGGCCAGCATGATGTCCATCAGGCGCATGATGGTCGGGCCGAGGACCCGCGGGAAGAACCCGGCGAACAGCCCCAGCAGGATGCCCGGGATCAGCGACATCACCACCGACGACAAACCGATCAGCAGCGACAGGCGCGAACCCTGGATCAGGCGCGACAGCAGGTCGCGACCCAGTTCGTCGGTGCCCAGCAGGAACTGGATCTGCCCGTCTTCGAGCCAGGCCGGCGGAGTCAGCAGGAAGTCGCGGTACTGCTCGCTCGGGTCATGGGGGGCGACCCAAGGCGCGAAGATCGCGCAGAACACCACCAGGATCATGAACATCAGCCCGGCCACGGCGCCCTTGTTGCGGGAAAACGCCTGCCAGAACTCTTTGTAGGGGGACGGGTACAGCAGGCTTTGATCGACTGCTACCGAGGTAGTTGGAGTACTCATTGATTTGATCTCAGCGCTGGTGACGGATACGTGGGTTGGCAAAGCCGTAGAGGATGTCCACGACGAAGTTGACCAGAATCACCAGGCAGGCGATTAACAGGATGCCGTTCTGCACCACGGGATAATCCCGGGCGCCGATGGCTTCGATCAGCCACTTGCCGATGCCCGGCCAGGAGAAGATCGTTTCGGTCAGGACCGCGCCGGCCAGCAGGGTGCCGACTTGCAGGCCGACCACGGTCAGTACCGGGATCAGCGCGTTGCGCAGGCCGTGGACGAATACCACGCGCGCCGGCGAAAGGCCTTTGGCCCGGGCGGTACGGATGTAGTCCTCGCGCAGCACTTCCAGCATCGAGGAGCGGGTCATCCGGGCGATCACCGCCAGCGGAATGGTGCCCAGCACGATGGCCGGCAGGATCAGGTGGTGCAAGGCATCGAGGAAGGCGCCCGGCTCATCGGCCAGCAAGGTGTCGATCAGCATGAAGCCGGTTTTCGGCTCGATGTCGTAGAGCAGGTCGATCCGTCCGGACACCGGGGTCCAGCCCAGGGACACCGAGAAGAACATGATCAGGATCAGGCCCCACCAGAAGATCGGCATGGAATAACCCGCCAGGGAGACGCCCATCACCCCATGGTCGAACAGGGACCCTCGCTTGAGTGCCGCGATCACCCCGGCCAGCAGGCCCAGGATACCGGCGAACAACAGGGCGGCCATGGACAGTTCCAGGGTCGCGGGAAACAGGGAGCTGAACTCGGTCCATACGCTTTCACGGGTGCGCAGCGATTCGCCGAGATCGCCGTGGGCCAGTTTGCCGATGTAGTCCAGGTACTGGGCGTACAGCGGCTTGTTCAGGCCAAGGCGTTCCATTGCCTGAGCATGCATTTCGGGATCGACCCGACGTTCGCCCATCATCACTTCCACGGGGTCGCCGGGGATCATGCGAATCAACGCGAAGGTCAGCAAGGTGATGCCGAAGAACGTGGGGATCAATAATCCCAGTCGGCGGGCAATAAAACTAAACATCTTCAGGTGTACCTCATCAGCCGGTTAGGCGTGCCCGGCAGCCCTGGGGTCAGGGATGCCGGGGCATCTTCTTATCTACTTCACCTGGGTGGTGGCGAAGTTATTGGTGGTGAGCGGGCTAATGGAGTAGCCCTCTACGTTCTTGCGCATTGCCGTGAACATCCGGGTGTGGGCCATGCTGATCCATGGCTGGTCCTGGTTGAAAATCACCTGGGCCTGTTCATAGAGCTTGATCCGCTCTTCGGGGTTCACTGTGGCGCGGGCCTGGTCGATCAGCGCCTGGAATTTCTCGTTGCACCAGCGGGCGTAGTTTTCGCCGTTCTTGGCCGCCTCGCAACTGAGCATAGGCGTCAGGAAGTTATCCGGGTCGCCGTTGTCGCCCGCCCATCCGGCGGACACCATGTCGTGCTCGCCGTTTTTCGCGCGCTTGAGCATTTCGCCCCATTCCATCACACGGATGTCCACCTTGAGCCCGATCTTGGCCAGGTCGGCCTGCATCATCTGTGCGCCGAGCATCGGGTTGGGGTTGGTCGGGCCGCCGCCGTTGCGGGTGAACAGGGTCAGCACGGTGCCTTCCGGCACGCCGGCTTCCTTGAGCAACTGGCGGGCCTTGTCCAGGTCCCGCGGCGGGTTCTTCAGCTCATGATTGAAGCCCAGCAGTGTCGGCGGGTACGGGTTGACGCCGACGGTGGCGTTGCCTTTGCCGAACAGGGCATTGACGTAGGCTTCCTTGTCGAAGGCGATGTCGATGGCCTTGCGGACCCGGACGTCGCTCAGGTACTTGTGCTGGGTGTTCATGGCAACGTAGGACACGGTCATGGCGTCCAGTTCATCGACTTTCAGGTTGGGGTCTTTCTTGATGCTTGGAATGTCATCGGGCTTGGGATACAGCGCGACCTGGCATTCGTTGGCCTTGAGTTTCTGCAGGCGGACGTTGTTGTCGGTGGCGATGGCCAGTACCAGGGCATCGGCCGGCGGCTTGCCGCGGAAATAATCCGGGTTGGCCTTGAAGCGTACCTGGGCATCCTTGTTGTAGCGCTGGAAGACAAACGGCCCGGTGCCCACCGGCTTGCTGTTGAGATCGCCGGTCTTGCCGGACTTGAGCAACTGGTCGGCGTATTCGGCCGGGTAGATCGAGGAGAAGGCCATGGCGATGTCGGCCAGGAACGGCGCTTCGCGACGGGTCAGGCTGAACTTGACCGTGTGTTCGTCGACTTTCTCGACGCTTTTGAGCAGCTCTTTGAAACCCATGCTTTCAAAGTAGGGGAAGCCCACGCTCGACAGCTTGTGCCACGGGTGGTTCGGGTCCAGCTGGCGCTGGAAACTCCAGACCACGTCGTCGGCGTTCATGTCGCGGGTCGGCTTGAAGTATTCGGTGGTGTGGAACTTGACGCCCTTGCGCAGGTGGAAGGTGTACGTCAGGCCATCGTCACTGATGTCCCAGGATTCGGCCAGGGCCGGAATCACTTCGGTGGTGCCGGGCTTGAAGTCGGCCAGGCGGTTGAAAATGGTTTCTGCCACGGCGTCGGCAGTGACTGCAGTCGTGTACTGGACCATGTCGAAGCCTTCCGGGCTGGCTTCTGTGCAAACCACGAGGGGCTTGGCCGTGGCGCCAACGGCGACACTCAGCAACGCGGCGGCGATGGCTGCGCGTAGGGGAATCATGTTCATCGTCAAATCCTCTGCAATCGATGTAACGGTAAAGCCGGGCGGCCGACCTCGTGAGTCGACCGCCCGGCGCAGGGTTTACAGAATGTTGAACGGGATGGTGGTGACCAGGCGGAACTCGTTGAGGCTGCCGTCGGCCTGGTTTTCACTGGCGCGGTGGGCAGTATAGGTCGCTCGGATAGCAGTGGCTTTCAGAGGGCCGCTCTGCACGGCATAGGACGCGCCGATGCCGTACTCGTAGTGGTGTTCACCGTCCATCGCCCGCACATCGCTATATCCGGTGCTGTTGTAGTGGGTACCGTCGATACCCCAGCCGCGCGCCTGGTAGATGTTGAACTTCAGGCCAGGCACGCCGTACTCGGCCATGTTCAGGCCGTAGGCGATCTGGAAGGATTTCTCGTTCGGGCCGTTGAAGTCCGACAGCAGGGAGTTGGCCAGGTAGATGCCGTTGGTCTCGTGCAGGTAGTCGAAGTACTCGTTGCCGTTCACTTCCTGGTAGGAGAACGTCAGGCTGTGGGCCTGGTGGGTCAGTCCGAACGACAGGGAGTAGGTGTCGTTGTCGATCTCGCCCAGCTTGCTTTTGCCCGAGTCCACGGTCTTGTAGTAGTTCAGGCCGGTGGTCAGGCTCAGCACCGAGCTGTCCCCCAGTTCATGGGTGGCGCCAAAGTAGTACTGGTTCCACATGTCCTCGGCTTCGGTCGCCCAGAGACTGGTCTTCAGGCTGGCCAGTGGCTGGTAGGTGATACCGGCGGTGTTGACGTGATCGGTCTCGACACTGCTGTCACCGTATTCGGAGCGGAACTTGCGCTGGCTCTGTTCGGTACGTGGCGAGTTACGGTCGAAGGTGGCGATATCGAAAGCCAGGTTCTCGAACTCTTCACTGTGCAGGCTCACACCCTGGAAGCTGGAGGGCAGTGCACGGTTGCCGATGACGTCGACCATCGGGCTGCTGAAGTTCTGGCGGCCGGCGGTCAGGGTGGTATTGGAAACGCGCGCCTTGACGTTGGCCAGGCCCAGTTTGCTCCATTGGCCGACGGCGTCGCCGCCTTCACGGGTCAGCGTACGGTTGTTGCCGGCGCCAGGACGGGTGGTCGGGGCACCGCCGTTGTTGGACGCCAGGTCCTTGCGGTCCTGGTCCAGGGCGATGGCGTTGTAGGCCGCCAATTCGGTGCTGAAGCCCACGGTACCTTCGGTGAAACCGGAGTTGTACTTGACGATGGTGCCTTGTACCCAGTTGATGCGGCGGTCGGTCTCACGGGCTTCGCCGTTCTTGCGATAGGTGAGTTTCGTACCGCGCTTGAACTGCTCGTTGGCATACCAGTTACGGGTAGTGCCGGTCACCGATTGCCCTTCGATGAAACCAGTGGCTTCACTTTGCGCGCTGGTGGTCTTGAGGGTCACAGGAGTGACCGCCTGGCTCTGCGACTCCGCATAGGCGGTCGCGGTAACGCTGCTGATGGCCAGGGCCAGTAACGCGCTGCTGCTCAATTTCATTGTGAAGCTCCTTTTTCTTTCTTTATTTAACGCCGGTCTTTTTTGGTGATACGGCTTTGGTTTTACAACTCATCACAGTTCGCAAACGTTTGCTGGGTGTCTGAATGGCGAATTCAGGCAAAACGGCTGCATGAGGGTCCCGCAAGGGACCCCCGCCAATGCATGGTTGGGTTATGGCGCCAGGCTGACGCCGGAGAACACGTTGCGTCCGAAGGGGCTGACCTTGAATCCTTCGACTTTGGCGCTCAACGGCTGGTTGACCGTCGAGTGAGCGACAGGGGTGATCGGCACTTGCTGCTTGAGCAACTGCTGGGCCTGTTTGTAGAGCACGGTGCGCTGGTCGCGGTCGGTGACGACCTTGGCCTGCTTGATCAGCTTGTCGTAGTCCTGGTCGCACCACATGGAGTAGTTGTTGCCACCGATGGCATCACAGCTGTACAGCGTGCCGAGCCAATTGTCCGGGTCCCCGTTGTCGCCCGTCCAGCCGATCAGGCTGATGTCGTGTTCGCCGTTCTTGGTGCGCTTGATGTACTCGCCCCATTCGTAGCTGACGATCTTCACTTTCAAGCCGATCTTCGCCCAGTCGGCCTGGAGCATCTCGGCCATCAGCTTGGCGTTGGGGTTGTAGGGGCGCTGCACGGGCATGGCCCACAGGGTGATTTCGGTGCCTTCCTTGACCCCGGCGGCCTTGAGCAGCTCCTTGGCTTTTTCCGGGTTGTAGGGCGCGTCCTTGATGGTGTCGTCGTAGGACCACTGGGTCGGTGGCATGGCGTTCTGTGCCAGTTGCCCCGCGCCCTGGTACACGGCATTGAGGATGCCCTGCTTGTTCACCGCCATGTCCAGTGCCCGGCGTACTTCGACCTGGTCGAACGGTTTGTGGCGAGTGTTGTAGGCGATATAGCCAAGGTTGAAGCCGGGTCGTTCGATCAACTGCAGCTTGGGGTCGTTCTTCAGCGCCGGCACGTCGGCCGGGCGCGGATGCAGGGTGACCTGGCATTCGTTGGCCTTGAGCTTCTGCACCCGCACCGAAGCGTCGGTGTTGATGGAGAAGATCAGGTTGTTCAGCTTGACCCGCTCCGGCGCCCAGTACTGCTTGTTGGCCACGTAGCGGATGTTGGAATCCTTCTGGTAGCTCTTGAACTCGAAAGGCCCGGTGCCGATGGGTTTCTGGTTGATGTCGCTCGGCTTGCCGTTCTTGAGCAACTGGTCGGCGTACTCGGCCGACAGGATCGAGGCGAAGCTCATGGCGATGTTCTGGATGAACGCGGCGTCCACGCTGTTGAGGGTCATGACCACCGTCAACGGCCCGGTCTTTTCCACCTTGGCGATGTTCTTGTTCAGGCTCATGCCGTTGAAATAGGGGAACTCGGTGGGGTAGGCCTTGCGGAACGGATGCTGCGGATCGAGCATGCGGGTGAAGGTGAACACCACGTCGTCGGCGTTGAAATCCCGGGTCGGGGTGAAGTAGTCGGTGGTATGGAATTTCACGCCTTCGCGCAGGTGGAAGGTGTATTTCAAGCCGTCTTCGGAAATGTCCCAGCTCGTCGCCAGGCCTGGGACGACATTGGTCGCGCCCTTTTCAAACTCGGCCAGGCGGTTGTACAGCGGTTCGGCGGCATCGTTGTCGGTGGCGGTGGTGTATTGCGCCGTGTCGAAGCCGGCGGGACTGCCTTCGGAGCAGAACACCAGGCTGCCGTTGGCGGCCAGGGCCGCGGATGTCGTGGCCAGCAGGCCGGTACTCAGCAATGCGGATAAAACCAGGGTATGGCGCATGACGCTCCCTCTCTCGTTCGGGGTGTTTGACAGTGAGGCGGCAACCTTCCGAAGGGCCGGGTCACTGGGTTCATTCCATTGCGTGCAGCGATGACACAGGTGCCGGCAGATCGACCAGGATTCGACGGTATGAGTCGCGGGCCGGGTCGTAAATGCGTAACGCCTGAAAGACTTGTAAGAAAGGGCGATAGTCCTGGTCTTGCTGTCAGGCTTGCGAAAGTCGCAGCCTGGGACAGGGCCTGAGGGACGTAGGCGATTTCCTGGGTCTCGGCAGATAAAGCAACGGCGACGTCAAGAAACGTCGCCGTTGCATACCTTATTTGTCGACGCTGACACCGTAGAAGGAGTTCAAGCCAAACGGGCTGATCTTGAAGTCCTGCACATTGGTGCGCATGGGTTGGAACACCGTCGAGTGAGCGATAGGTGTCATCGGCACCGCATCCTTGAGGATGTGTTGTGCCTGTTTGTACAGCTCGGTGCGCTTGGACTGGTCCGAAGTGCGCTTGGCCTGCTTGACGATGTCGTCGAACTTCTTGTCGCACCACTTGGAGAAGTTGTTGCCCTGCAGCGAGTCGCAACCGAACAGCACGTTGAGCCAGTTGTCCGGGTCACCGTTGTCGCCACTCCAGCCGATCAGCATCGCGCCGTTCTCGCCGCCCTTGGAACGCTTGATGTACTCGCCCCACTCGTAGGTCACGATCTTGGCCTTGATGCCGATCTTGGCCCAGTCGGACTGCAGCATTTCGGCCATCAGCTTGGCGTTCGGGTTGTAGGGGCGCTGGACCGGCATCGCCCACAGGGTGATCTCGGTGCCTTCCTTGATGCCCGCTTCCTTGAGCAGTTCCTTGGCTTTCTCGGGGTTGTACTGCGCATCCTTGATGGTGGTGTCGTAGGACCACTGGGTAGGCGGCATGGCATTGACGGCCAGTTGGCCGGCGCCCTGGTACACCGAATCGATGATCTGCTGCTTGTTGACGGCCATGTCCAGTGCCTGGCGCACTTTCAGCTGGGCCATCGGGTTGGGCTGGTCGCTGCCCTTGATCTTGTCCATCACGTTGTAGGCGATGTAGCCCAGGTTGAAGCCCGGTTGGTCCGGCATCTTCAGGTTCTTGTCTTCACGGATGGCCTTGAGATCGGCCGGACGCGGGAAGAGGGTGACCTGGCATTCGTTTTTCTTCAGCTTCTGGATACGCACCGACGGGTCGGTGGTGATGGCGAAGATCAGGTTGTCGATCTTCACGTCATCCGGGTTCCAGTATTCCTTGTTGCCGGTGAAGCGGATGTTCGAGTCTTTCTGGTAGCTCTTGAAGACGAACGGACCAGTGCCGATGGGCTTCTGGTTGATGTCGGCGGGCTTGCCTTCCTTGAGCAGCTGAGCGGCGTATTCGGCCGACTGGATGGAGGCGAAGTGCATGGCCATGTTCTGGATGAACGCAGCGTCGACGGCATTGAGGGTGAACCTGACGGTCTTGTCGTCCAGCTTCTCGACCTTGGCGATGTTGGTGTCCATGCCCATGTCGGTGAAGTACGGGAATTCGGTCGGGTACGCCTTACGGAACGGATCGTCCTTGCTGATCATGCGGTTGAAGGTGAACAGCACGTCATCGGCGTTGAAGGTACGGGTCGGCTTGAAGTACGGGGTCGTATGGAACTTGACGCCTTCACGCAGGTGGAAGGTGTAGGTCAGGCCATCTTCGGAAATGTCCCACTTGGTCGCCAGGCCCGGGATCACGGCGGTACCGCCACGCTCGAACTGGGTCAGACGGTTGAAGATGGTTTCGGCTGAGGCGTCGAAGTCGGTTCCGGTGGTGTATTGACCCGGGTCGAAACCGGCCGGGCTGCCCTCGGAGCAGAACACCAGGTTAGCCGCCGCTTGGGCGAAGGGTGCGCTGGCTAATAAGCTGGCGCCGACTAAAAACGGAATGACCGCGTGTTTAAGCATGTTGGCCTCATGATTTGTTGTCATTTTTGGATTTGAGGGCGACCTCGTGAGTCGTCCTGCGGATACTTATGCAGGCCCCATACCCAATGCAAGATCCAGAGCGGTTGCAAATCTGAAACAGTGGCACGAACGTACCTTAATGTCGCATCTGTGTAACTTCTGACGCGGTTGATCGTTTGCGCGGGTTTTTTCGGTGCAAAACGCGCCCTTTATCGGTGCGCGGCGGCGTGGCCGGGCACCGGTTCGGGGCGGGTTTTACTTGTGCAAACCCACGCCGTAGAAGGGTGTCAGGCCAAACGGACTGAGCTTGAAATCCACCACCTGTTTGTTTATCGGTTGGAACACCGTGGAGTTGGCAATGGGGGTGATGGGCACCTGTTGCTTGAGGATCTGCTGCGCCTGGCGGTACAGGTCGATCCGTCGCTGGCGGTCGGTGGAGACCTTGGCTTGCTGGACCAGGCGGTCATAGGCCGGGTCGCACCACTTGGCGTAGTTGCTGCCCTTGACCGCCGCGCAACTGTAGAGCACCCCCAGCCAGTTGTCGGGGTCGCCGCTGTCGCCGGTCCAGCCGTAGATCATCGCGTCGTGCTCGCCGTTCTTGGCGCGCTTGATGTACTCGCCCCACTCATAGCTGACGATGTTGGCCTTGATGCCGATCCTGGCCCAATCCTGTTGGATCATCTGCGCCGACATCCGGGCGTTGGGGTTGGAGGCGCGCTGCACCGTCATCGCCCATAAGTCGATGGTAGTACCTGGCGCAACCCCGGCCTCCTCGAGGAGCGCCTTGGCCTTGGTCACGTCATGGGGCGCATCGCGTATGGCCGGATCGAACGACCATTGCGCCGGCGGCAAGGCGTTCTGCGCCAGTTGGCCGGCGCCCTGGTAGACAGCCTTGATGATCGCCGGCTTATCGATGGCCATGTCCAGTGCCTGGCGGACCTTGAGCTGGTCCAGGGGCGGGTGCGTGACGTTGTAGGCCAGGAAGCCCAGGTTGAATCCCGGCTGCTTGAGCACTTGCAGGTTGGGGTCCTGTTCCATCACTTCGATGTCGGCCGGACGCGGGTAGCCGCTGACCTGGCATTCGTTGCGCTTGAGCTTCTGCAGGCGCACGGCGGCGTCGGGGGTGATGGAGAAGATCAGGTTGTCGATCCTCACATCCTCGGGTTTCCAGTAGGCCTTGTTGCCGGCGTAGCGGATCTGCGAGTCCTTCTGGTAGCGCTTGAACACGAACGGGCCGGTGCCGACCGGTTTCTGGTTGAGGTCGCCGGCCTTGCCTTCCTTCAATAGCTGCGCGGCGTATTCGGCGGACTGGACCGAGGCGAAACTCATCGCCAGGTTCTGCACGAAGGCCGCATCGACGTTGTTCAAGTCGAAGCGTACGGTGTGCTGGTCGATTTTCTCGACGCGCTTGATCGTGGTGTTCAGGCCCATGTCGGTGAAGTACGGCGACTCGGTGGGGTAGGCCTGGCGGAACGGATGCTGCGGGTCGAGCAGGCGCTGGAAGGTGAACACCACGTCGTCTGCGTTGAACTCGCGGGTGGGGGTGAAATAGTCGGTGGTGTGGAACTTGACGCCCTCGCGCAGGTGGAAGGTGTAGGCCAGGCCGTCGGCCGACACCTCCCAGCTTGTCGCCAGCCCCGGTTCCACCTCGGTGCCACCGCGTCTGAATTGGGTGAGGCGGTTGAAGACGGTCTCAGCCGAGGCGTCGAAGTCGGTGCCGCTGGTTTACTGGCTGGGATCGAACCCGGCGGGGCTGGCTTCGGAGCAGTAGACCAGGGTGGTGGCGGCCTGGGCCATTGGAATGCTGCCGATCAGGGCGAGGGTGAGTAGGAGTGGTTTGAAGGTGGTTCTGTCCATGAAATCCCTTGGCGGTGGTGACGATTTTCCTGAGGGTAGCGGTTGGGGTGGGACGGGGGAAATAGCCAAAAGTGCGAGGGACTGGTGGATTTGGATATACCGTGCAGTGCTTGAAGGCATTTCGTACGAGTCGAGTTGTCCGGCGCAGAGTTTTGAAATTGTACAGAACGTTGTACTATGTGCGCGCTCGGCCGTCATCGCTTTTGCTGGACGACTGAGAAGGCATCGAGGTTTAGCCAAGTGCCAGATTTACCTTGATACCCCCGCTTGCGGCGTGGATTCAAGGACTCCGCTTCTCAGCGGAGGAGACAAGTGCCCCGCTGTTGTTCCGCGGGAAACTCTCAAACCACCAGGGCGGTCCTGGTTTCGCCTGAGCTGGCCTCAGGAGGGAATTAGACGATGCATGTAATAACTTTCAGCCAGGCTCGTGCCGCCCTGAAGCAGACGATGGACGATGTATGCCGAGATCATGAGCCGACGGTCATCACCCGTCAGCGTGGTGATCATGTAGTGATCCTCTCCTTGGAGGACTACAACTCTATGGCCGAGACGATGTATCTGTTAGGTACAGAGTCGAATGCCACGCGCTTACGCCGTTCTGTTGCACTGCACAAAGCCGGGAAAGCCTTTGCCAGGGAGCTTCCTTTAAATGTCGGCAAAACAGAAACAGAAGAACAAAGCTAACGCCCGCGAGAACGTGGTAATTGCATTTGTGCCAGACGGTTGGGAAGACTACCAATACTGGGACGCAAACGATCCAACCAAACACGCGACGGTAGATGAGCTTATCGAGGCCTGTCTTCGCGACCCATTCAAGGGGGTTGGTCGACCTGAACCGTTGAAAGGGGATTTAACGGACTATTGGTCACGCCGTATCGACAAAGAGCATCGCTTTGTCTACGCCTATGAGAATGACACGCTGACAGTCATTTCATGTCGCTTCCACTACACGAAGTAATGCCCGACAAAAAGCCCGCGGTTGCGGGCTTTTGTATTTGTGGTGCCTTGAGCGGTGGAGCTCTTGCAGAGGCCCTGCTGCCATTCATCTGACACATTGCGGTGTCAGGGGGGCTGATTGCAGCCCAGCGGGATAAATCCCCTCGCCACAAGGGCTTCTCTGGGCTGATGGCACAGTCAGTCCATCGATTACTGCATCAACACCTCAATCGCCCCATCCGCCGTCATGCTCACTTGACTGGTACCGGGTGCCACTTCCGGCGTCACGGACTCCGCATCCATGGACGCGCCTTTCATCATCATTTGCGGGCGCATGAAGGGTTGTGGATAACCGTTGGTGTTGAGGTTCAGGTTGACGATTTTGTAACCCTTGCCGCCCAAGGCCTCGGTGGCCAGTTGGGCGCGGGCCTTGAAGGCGTTGACCGCGTCCTTGAGCAGGGCGTTTTCGCTGCTCTGGCGGGTGGCGGTGGAGATGGCGAAGTCCATGCCGCCCATTTTCATGTCGGTGAGCAGTTCGCCGGTCAGCTTGGACAGGGCGGCGAAGTCGGCGCTTTCCAGGCGCAGTTCGGCGCGTTCGCGCCAGCCGGTGATTTTCTGGCCTTTGCTGTCGTAGATCGGGTAGCTGTTGCGGCTGCCCTGGCGCAGGGTGATGTCCTTGACCTGCTTGGCCTGGCCGATGGCCTTGTTCAGCGTCGTGCTGACGGCGGCGGCGAGCTTGGCCGGGTCGGCGTTCTGGTCCTCGGTGTAGAGGGTGACGATCATCAGGTCACGGGCCACTTCCTGGCTGGCTTCGGCGCGCAGGGAAATCTGGTTGTAGTGAAGCTCGTCGGCGGCCATGGCCGGCAGGCTGGCGACGGTGCCGAGGCTGACGGCGAGCAGGGCGGCGTGGCGACTGAACGTGTGCATGAAAGCTCCTTGGAATGAGGCGCAGGGGTGAGGTCCGGGCCTGCGTGAAGGATAAGACTCTAGCTTTTATGGGCGGGTTCGCACAGTTACAACTTCTATACAGATACCTGCCAGAGTGGGCAGTGTGTCATTTCGAAGCTGTGGCGCTTTGCCGCATAGCTGTCTGTGCCGCCCATGCCTTGGTTATACTCCGTGCGATTCGCCTGGAGCGCTCATCAGGAGAGCTCATGCTCGTCCCTTTGCAAATGACTTCCGCCTCTCGCCAGAACCTCTGGCGCCTGACGTTCATCCGGATCCTGGTCCTGGCCGCCCAGGCCGGCTCGGTAGGGCTTGCCTACTGGTTCGACCTGCTGCCGTTGCCCTGGCTGCAACTGGGGATCACCCTGGCCTGTTCCATGGGGTTGTGCGTGTTGACGGTCATCCGCCTGCGCACGTCCTGGCCGGTGACCGAGTTGGAATACGCGGTGCAACTGGCCTTCGACTTGTTTATCCACAGTGCGCTGCTCTACTTCTCCGGCGGTTCCACCAACCCGTTCGTGTCCTATTACCTGGTGCCGCTGACCATCGCCGCGGTGACCCTGCCGTGGCGTTATTCGCTGATTCTCTCCGGCATCGCCCTGGCGCTGTACACCTTGCTGCTGGCGCGCTTCTATCCGTTGGAAACCTTCCCCATCGCCCGGGAAAACCTGCAGATCTATGGCATGTGGCTGAGTTTCGCCCTGGCCGCGGCGGTCATCACGTTTTTTGCCGCGCGCATGGCCGAGGAACTGCGCCGTCAGGAAGAGTTGCGGGCCATTCGTCGTGAGGAAGGCCTGCGGGACGAACAACTGCTGGCCGTGGCCACCCAGGCGGCTGGCGCTGCCCATGAGCTGGGAACACCGCTGGCGACCATGAGCGTGTTGCTCAAGGAAATGCGCCAGGACCATCCCGACCCGGCCCTGCAGGACGACCTCGGCGTGCTGCAGGACCAGGTCAAGCTCTGCAAGGAAACCCTGCAGTACCTGGTGCGCGCCGCCGAGGCGAACCGCCGGTTGGACATCGACATGCAGGCGGTGACTTTCTGGCTCGACGAGGCCCTGAACCGCTGGCACCTGATGCGTCCGGAAGCCAGTTATCGCTTGCAACACCTGGGCAAGGGCGTGGTACCGCGCATGGCGCCGCCGCCGGACCTGACCCAGGCGTTGCTGAACCTGTTGAACAATGCCGCCGATGCCTGTCCCGACAACCTGGAAGTGGCGCTGGACTGGAACGCCTACGAGATGACCATCTGCATCCGCGACCACGGCGCCGGCGTGCCGCTGGCGATTGCCGAACAGATCGGCAAGCCATTCTTTACCACCAAGGGCAAAGGTTTGGGCCTGGGCCTGTTTTTGAGCAAAGCCAGCGTGACACGCGCCGGCGGCTCGGTGAAACTCTACCCCCATGAGGGAGGCGGCACGCTCACCGAGCTGCGCCTGCCCCGTGCCG
The DNA here is from genome assembly GCF_900119645.1 of Pseudomonas sp. NFACC43. Taxonomy (NCBI): domain Bacteria; kingdom Pseudomonadati; phylum Pseudomonadota; class Gammaproteobacteria; order Pseudomonadales; family Pseudomonadaceae; genus Pseudomonas; species Pseudomonas sp. NFACC43. The sequence goes on along the minus strand of NZ_FPKK01000004.1, from coordinate 316,612 downwards.
ACCGAGGAGACGAACATGAGTGACGAGATCCAAGTCGACGGCGAAGAGCTGCCGCACCTGTTGCTGGTTGATGATGACGCCACGTTCACCCGCGTCATGGCCCGCGCCATGTCCCGTCGCGGGTTTCGCGTCAGCACCGCCGGTTCCGCTGAAGAAGGCCTGGCCATCGCCCAGGCCGACCTGCCGGACTATGCGGCCCTGGACCTGAAGATGGACGGCGACTCGGGCCTGGTGCTGCTGCCCAAGCTGCTGGAGCTGGACCCGGAAATGCGCGTGGTGATCCTCACCGGCTATTCGAGCATCGCCACGGCGGTCGAAGCCATCAAGCGCGGCGCCTGCAACTACCTGTGCAAGCCGGCGGACGCCGATGACGTGCTGGCCGCGCTGCTGTCCGAGCATGCCGACCTCGACACCCTGGTGCCGGAAAACCCGATGTCGGTGGATCGCCTGCAATGGGAGCACATCCAGCGGGTGCTGACCGAGCACGAAGGCAATATCTCCGCCACCGCTCGCGCCCTGGGCATGCACCGGCGCACCTTGCAGCGCAAATTGCAGAAGCGTCCGGTGCGCCGCTGAACCAGCGCTGAACGGATGTTCTCCCTCTCGCGATAAATCGGGCCGATGCTCTATGATCGGCCCGATTCTTTTGATCGGGCTTTAAACCATGAATCAGAACGCTGAATATTCCGCGGTCAACGATGCGGTGCGCGGACAGTTTTTCCGTCGTGTCTGGCAAATGACCACTCCGTACTGGCGTAGCGAGGAGAAGGGAAAGGCCTGGACGCTGCTGATCGCCGTCATCGCGCTGTCGCTGTTCAGCGTGGCGATCTCGGTGTGGGTCAACAGTTGGTACAAGGATTTCTACAATGCCCTGCAAGAGAAGAACGACACGGCATTCTGGCAACTGATCCTGTATTTCTGCGGCATTGCCGCCGTGGCGATCCTGGGGGCGGTATACCGGCTGTATCTGACGCAGATGCTCACCATCCGTTGGCGGGCCTGGCTCACCGAACAGCATTTCGCCCGCTGGCTGAACAACAAGAATTACTACCGACTGGAGCAGGGCGGCTATACCGACAACCCGGACCAGCGGATTTCCGAAGACCTCAACAGTTTCACCACCAACACCCTGGGCCTGGGGTTGGGCCTGCTGCGCACCGTGGTCAGCCTGGTGTCGTTCTCGATCATTTTGTGGGGCGTGTCGGGCAGCATCGAAGTGTTCGGCTACACCATCCCTGGCTACATGTTCTGGTGCGCCCTGGTGTATGCCGCGGTGGGCAGCTGGCTGACGCACCTGATCGGTCGCCGGCTGATCGGCTTGAACAACAACCAGCAACGCTTCGAGGCGGACCTGCGTTTTTCCATGGTGCGGGTGCGCGAAAACGCCGAGAGCATTGCGCTCTATAACGGCGAGCCCAACGAGAACCGACGCCTGAGCGGGCGTTTCGGCCTGGTCTGGCATAACTTCTGGGACATCATGCGGGTGTCCAAGCGGCTGACCTTCTTCACTTCCGGCTATGGTCAGATCGCGATCATCTTCCCATTCATGGTTGCTGCACCGCGTTACTTCGCCGGCAAGATCCAACTGGGCGAGCTCATGCAGATCAACTCGGCGTTCGGCAATGTGCAGGAGAATTTCAGCTGGTTCATCGATGCCTACGCCCAGCTCGCCGAGTGGCGCGCCACGTGCGATCGTCTGCTGAGCTTCCGCCAGGCCATGAGCGACAACGAAGAGCGGGTGCCGGCCATCGAAGTGGAGAACCAGGGCAGCCTGCTGAAGGTGGAGAACCTGGGGCTGGATGTGGCCGACGGTCGGCATCTGCTCAGCAACGCCGCCATGACCGTCGAACCCGGCGAGCGGGTGATGCTCAGCGGCCGCTCCGGGAGCGGTAAATCCACGCTGTTCCGGGCGATGGGACACCTGTGGCCCACCGGGCACGGGCGCATCCTGCTGCCGGCGGCGCGTTACCTGTTCCTGCCGCAGAAACCCTATCTGCCGATCGGCAGCCTGCGCGAAGTGCTCAGTTATCCACAGCCCGGGGATGTATACCCCAACGAGCGTTATGCACAGGTGCTGGAAACCTGTCGTCTGCCACACCTGGTTTCTCGACTGGACGAAAGCAATCACTGGCAGCGCATGCTCTCGCCGGGTGAACAGCAGCGTCTGGCCTTTGCCCGGGCATTGCTCTATGCCCCGCTGTGGTTGTACATGGACGAGGCCACGTCGGCCATGGACGAGGAAGACGAAGCGACGCTGTACCAGGCGCTCATCGATCAGTTGCCGGGATTGAGCATTGTCAGCGTCGGCCACCGAAGCAGTTTGAAACGTTTCCACCCACGACAGGTGCGCATCGAAAATGGCCAACTGGTGGAGCACACCGTGACCGCTTGATGACCATGCCGAACATTACTGTGGCGAGGGGATTTATCCCCGCCGGGCTGCGCAGCAGCCCTTGCTCTACCTATATACGCCACGGTGTTGCGCTTGATTTGATAGGGGCGCTTCGCGCCCCGGTGGGGACAATCCCCTCGCCACAACGACAATTCCCAACGAGGGCTGTACGGTAGGACGGTGATCGTACAACCACGTTGCGCTATGATGATGACCATTAGCCGCCTGCCGAGACACTGACCCATGGAAAACCCCATCGATTTACCACGCCTCCCCCGCAAGCGCCGCAGCCTGGCGCAGGAGCTGGTGACGGTGTTGTCCGAGCAGATCCGCGACGGCGTGCTCAAGCGGGGCGATAAACTGCCCACCGAGTCGGCGATCATGGAGGCCCACGGTGTAAGTCGTACCGTGGTTCGCGAGGCGATTTCCCGCTTGCAGGCGGCCGGCCAGGTGGAAACCCGCCATGGCATCGGCACGTTCGTGCTGGACACGCCCAGCCCGAGCGGTTTCCGTATCGATCCGGCCACGGTGGTCACGTTGCGTGATGTGCTGGCGATCCTGGAATTGCGCATCAGCCTGGAGGTGGAGTCGGCCGGGCTCGCCGCCCAGCGTCGCACCGACGAGCAATTGGCAACGATGCGCGCCGCCCTCGATGCCTTGAGCGAGAGCGCGGCCCACGCCACCGATGCGGTGGCCTCGGACTTCGCCTTCCACCTGGAAATCGCCCTGTCCACCGGCAACCGTTATTTCACCGACATCATGACCCACCTGGGCACCAGCATCATCCCGCGCACCCGCGTGAACTCGGCGCGCCTGGCCCATGACGACCAGCAACACTACATGGACCGCCTGAGCCGTGAGCACGAGGAAATCTACGAGGCCATCGCCCGCCAGGACTCCGACGCCGCCCGTGCCGCGATGCGCTTGCACCTGACCAACAGCCGCGAGCGGTTGCGCCAGGCCCATGAAGAGGCCCAGGCGCAGGGCTAGCTGAAAGTTGAACGATACCGACCGTCGCAACTGTCAGTCCTGACAGTTCGATCGCTGTCCCTATTTGCCCTTGACTGGCGGTGCGAATGAACGCACCTCCCCATTGATGGGGCAAGAGGACAACGCAATGGTCAACTCCAACGATAAGCAGGTTCAGCGGCTCCCCGCACAACGGGGCTGGCGTAAGGGGACGCAGAAAGCCCCTACAGCACCAACGAAAGCTCCAGGATTTCAGAGCGTGTTGGGTTGCCAGTATTGTAGTTAATAACGGTGTACTGCATTTTGGCTGTCGCTCCAGCCGTCAGCCCTTTCTCGAACGTCGATTTTGGAATTGCGAAGCCCAGTGGGAAGCGCTGGTCAGCGGTTAAAGCAACACTGTCAGTCCAGGTATTACCGGTGCTGGTCGTCACGGTGAATCTAACCTCGTCGCCTGCCCGATGGTTTTCGTATTGTCGAACCTCTGCCTTCGCAGGGTCGGGGAGTTTGGGTACGTCAACCACACCCTCTGTGGCATGTGAGAAGTAAGGTTTTTCCGGTTGTCTCGACGTTTTCATGATGGTTTCCTTTACAGGAATGGATTGGCGCGCAGCTCGTACCATGGCCTTAGGGTACGATTTTCAACGTGATCGGCTTGGAGTTATCCGGGTCATAGCTCTCGTTCGAACACCGGTAGCGCAGCTTCACCGATGTGCCGATGTAGGCTTTCAATACATCGTTGGATACGCTCATCAACACATCCTTTCGGGGCGAAGGCACGTCGAAATCATCCGGATGAGTCTCCGGATCCTTGTCGTAGACACCCATCGCTTCAGCGTGGGTGTCTTCCCATCCAGGGTGCGTCTCGGACTCCAGGACCAACCGACACGATGAGGTGACCGAGATCTTGTTCGGATACGGAATCCGGACCGTTAGCCCATCGCCAAGCTTCGACAGGCTGACCGTCACTTCTTCGCAGAGCTGTTCGGCAGGAAATTGCGTGAGAATGGGTTTCTCGAATCTCTCTTGGGTCTTTGCACTGTCATTGTCGTCCGACATGGGGTCTCTCCTTAAGGAGTCGCCTTTGCATCGAGGGGGCGACTCACTTGCAGCTTCATTTCGAATGCAGGAAGGAACCTGACCACGCGCGACCAGCTGCTTCACACAGGCTCTTCCTAAGAGGGCTTGCTCACGCCTTACCCGTCGGCGCTGAACAGCCACAGCTGCGTTATCCTCCCATCCCATGACGACGCCTACTGACAGAGTTGACAGTGACGACCAACGGTCTTCACCTCGGGCGGCTCCAGGAATCTTCACCTTCGTAGCTGTCACCTGGACCACGCTCAAAAGCGCGGTCTACAAGGCCCCTGATGGATTCCGAGCAGTGGCGCTCCACACAAAAGATGAAATGCAGTTGACGTTCTCATTTTAAGTTGTACGATGACTTACAACTTCTGACAGAAGCTTACCTTTCATACACACAACTTGCGTCCCAGGGTGTTCGAATAATGAATCCACAAGAACTGAAGTCCATCCTCTCGTCTGGCCTGCTGTCGTTCCCGGTCACCGATTTCACTGTCCAAGGCGATTTCAATCGCGACAGCTACATCAAGCGCCTCGAGTGGCTGGCCCCGTACGGCGCTTCTGCGCTGTTCGCAGCAGGCGGCACCGGTGAATTCTTCTCCCTGGCCGCCAGCGAGTATTCGCAAGTCATCAAGACCGCCGTCGACACTTGCGCCACCAGCGTGCCAATCCTTGCCGGTGTTGGCGGTGCCACCCGCCAGGCCATCGAATACGCTCAAGAAGCCGAGCGCCTGGGCGCCAAGGGCCTGTTGCTGCTGCCGCACTACCTGACCGAAGCCAGCCAGGACGGCGTCGCCGCCCACGTTGAAGCCGTGTGCAAATCGGTGAAGATCGGCGTGGTGGTGTACAACCGCAACGTCTGCCGCCTGAACGCCGTTCAGCTGGAACGCCTGGCCGAGCGCTGCCCGAACCTGATCGGCTACAAGGATGGCCTGGGCGATATCGAGTTGATGGTGTCGATCCGTCGTCGCCTGGGCGACCGTTTCAGCTACCTGGGCGGCCTGCCGACCGCCGAAGTCTACGCCGCGGCCTACAAGGCCCTGGGCGTGCCGGTCTATTCCTCGGCGGTGTTCAACTTCATTCCGAAGACCGCCATGGACTTCTACAACGCCATCGCTCGTGATGATCACGCAACTGTTGGCAAGATCATCGACGACTTCTTCCTGCCTTACCTGGACATCCGCAACCGCAAGGCCGGTTACGCAGTGAGCATCGTCAAGGCCGGCGCGAAGATCGTTGGCCACGACGCGGGCCCTGTGCGCACGCCGCTGACCGACCTGCTGCCAGAAGAATACGAAGCCCTGGCCGCGCTGATCGACAAGCAAGGCAAGCAATAACAGACCGACAAGGCCGCTGAGCAATCAGCGGCTTTTTGCGTAAGGCTTGAGCGTTCCCATGCCCGGCGTGGGAGTGCAGCCAGGGACGCTCTGCGTTCCCAGACAGCTTTGTAAGAGGAGTAGCTACGTGGCAGATTCAAAGCGTTTCGATCACTACATCAACGGTCAGTGGGTAGCCGGTGCCGACTATTGCGCCAACATCAACCCGTCCGACCTGTCCGATGTCATCGGTGAATACGCCAAGGCTGACGCCGCCCAAGTCAACGCCGCCATCGACGCGGCACGCGCCGCATTCCCGGCCTGGTCGACTTCGGGTATCCAGGCGCGTCACGATGCGCTGGACAAGGTCGGCACCGAGATCCTCGCCCGCCGTGAGGAACTCGGCCAATTGCTGGCCCGGGAGGAGGGCAAGACCCTGCCCGAAGCCATCGGCGAGGTGACTCGCGCCGGCAATATCTTCAAATTCTTCGCCGGTGAATGCCTGCGCCTGTCCGGCGATTACCTGCCGTCGGTGCGTCCGGGCGTCAACGTCGAAGTCACCCGTGAGGCCCTCGGTGTGGTCGGCCTGATCACCCCGTGGAACTTCCCGATCGCGATTCCGGCCTGGAAAATCGCCCCCGCCCTGGCCTACGGCAACTGCGTGGTGATCAAGCCCGCCGAACTGGTGCCAGGATGTGCCTGGGCCCTGGCCGAAATCATTTCCCGCGCCGGCTTCCCTGCCGGTGTGTTCAACCTGGTGATGGGCAGCGGTCGCGTAGTCGGCGACGTCCTGGTCAACAGCCCGAAAGTCGATGGCATCAGCTTCACCGGTTCCGTGGGCGTAGGTCGGCAGATCGCGGTCAACTGTGTATCGCGCCAGGCCAAGGTGCAGTTGGAAATGGGCGGCAAGAACCCGCAGATCATCCTCGACGATGCCGACCTCAAGCAGGCTGTCGAACTGGCGGTGCAGAGCGCGTTCTACTCCACCGGCCAGCGTTGCACCGCCTCGAGCCGCCTGATCGTCACCGCCGGCATCCACGACAAGTTCGTCGCGGCCATGGCCGAGCGCATGCAGTCGATCAAGGTTGGCCATGCGTTGAAGGCCGGCACCGATATCGGCCCGGTGGTTTCCGAAGCCCAGCTCAGCCAGGACCTGAAATACATCGACATCGGCCAGAGCGAAGGTGCGCGGCTGGTCAGCGGCGGCGGCCTGGTAACCTGCGACACCGAAGGTTATTTCCTGGCGCCGACGCTGTTTGCCGACAGCGAGGCCTCGATGCGCATCAGCCGTGAAGAAATCTTTGGCCCGGTGGCCAACGTTGTGCGTGTGGCGGATTACGAGGCGGCGCTGGCCATGGCCAATGACACCGAGTTCGGCCTATCGGCGGGTATCGCCACCACGTCGTTGAAATACGCCAATCACTTCAAGCGCCATTCCCAGGCGGGCATGGTGATGGTCAACCTGCCAACCGCCGGCGTGGATTACCACGTGCCGTTCGGCGGGCGCAAAGGGTCGTCCTATGGTTCGCGCGAGCAGGGTCGCTATGCGCAAGAGTTCTACACCGTGGTGAAAACTTCATACATCGGTTCCTGACTGCAACACCGTCCGGGCTGGTCTTCCAGCCCGGACGTACAATCTGCTGACCCGCATAAAAATAAATAGTGGGAGTACCTCTAGATGCAAGCGACCAAGCCGACACACGTCCGCTATTTGATCCTGCTCATGCTGTTCCTGGTGACGACGATCAACTATGCCGACCGTGCCACCATCGCCATTGCAGGCTCCAGCCTGCAGAAAGACCTCGGCATCGATGCCGTCACCCTCGGTTATATCTTCTCCGCTTTCGGCTGGGCCTACGTGGCCGGGCAGATCCCCGGCGGCTGGCTGCTCGACCGGTTCGGGTCGAAGAAAGTCTATGCCCTGAGCATCTTCACCTGGTCGCTGTTCACCGTGCTGCAAGGCTACGTCGGTGAATTCGGCCTCTCCACCGCCGTGGTCGCCCTGTTCATGCTGCGCTTCCTGGTAGGACTGGCCGAAGCCCCATCGTTCCCGGGGAACGCGCGCATTGTCGCGGCCTGGTTCCCTACCGCCGAGCGCGGTACGGCATCGGCGATCTTCAACTCGGCCCAATACTTCGCCACCGTACTGTTCGCGCCGCTGATGGGCTGGATCGTCTATCGCTTCGGCTGGCAGCACGTGTTCATCGTGATGGGCCTGATTGGCATCGTGTTCTCGCTGATCTGGCTGAAAGTGATCTACAGCCCGCGCCAGCACCCGATGATCAACGAAGCCGAGTTCAATCACATCGCATCCAATGGGGCGATGGTCGACATGGACCAGGACCAGGACAAGGGCAAGGACAAGAAAACCGAAGGCCCGAAGTGGGACTACATCCGCCAACTGCTGACCAACCGCATGATGCTTGGCGTGTACCTGGGCCAGTACTGCATCAACGGCATCACCTACTTCTTCCTCACCTGGTTCCCGGTGTACCTGGTTCAAGAGCGTGGCATGACCATCCTCAAGGCCGGTTTCATCGCCTCCTTGCCGGCCATCTGCGGTTTCATCGGTGGTGTGCTGGGTGGGGTGATTTCCGATTACCTGCTGCGCAAGGGGCACTCGCTGACCTTCGCCCGCAAGACGCCGATCATCGCCGGCCTGCTGGTGTCCAGCAGCATCGTGGCGTGCAACTACGTGGACATCGAATGGATGGTGGTGGGGTTCATGGCGCTGGCCTTCTTCGGCAAAGGCGTCGGCGCGCTGGGCTGGGCCGTAGTGTCCGACACATCGCCCAAGCAGATTGCCGGCTTGAGCGGTGGCCTGTTCAATACCTTCGGTAACCTGGCATCGATCACCACGCCGATCGTCATCGGCTACATCATCAGCTCCACCGGTTCGTTCAAGTGGGCGCTGGTGTTCGTGGGTTGCAACGCGCTGATGGCAGTCTTCAGCTACCTGGTCATCGTCGGGCCGATCAAGCGCGTGGTGCTCAAGGAGCCTGCTGCCAAGGATGCCGGCCTTTCCAGTCTGTCCGAAGCCAAATCCTGAAGGAGCCGTGTCGATGCAACTGATTGAACATGCCGACTCGCCTCGTTACATCCGCCTGCATGAGCGGGACAACGTGGTAATCGTCGTCAACGACCAGGGCGTACCGGCCGGGACCGAGTTCCCGGACGGCCTGGTTACCGTGGACTTCGTGCCCCAGAGCCACAAGGTCACCCTGGAGGACATCCCCGAGGGTGGCGAGGTGATCCGCTACGGCCAGGTGATTGGCTATGCGCTGCAACCGATCCCCCGTGGCAGCTGGGTCAAGGAAGACCAGCTGCGCATGCCCACCGCGCCGCCGCTGGACAGCCTGCCGCTGTCCACCGACGTGCCGGCGGCCGATGCGCCACTGCAAGGCTATACCTTCGAGGGTTATCGCAACGCCGACGGTACCGTCGGCACGCGCAACATCCTGGGCATCACCACCACCGTGCAGTGCGTGACCGGGGTGCTGGACCATGCGGTCAAGCGCATCAAGGATGAGCTGCTGCCCAAGTACCCGAACGTCGATGACGTGGTGGCGCTGACCCACAGCTACGGCTGTGGCGTGGCGATCACCGCCACCGACGCTTACATCCCGATTCGTACCGTGCGCAACCTGGCACGCAACCCGAACCTGGGGGGAGAAGCGCTGGTGATCAGCCTGGGCTGCGAGAAATTGCAGGCCGGGCAGGTGATGCACGAGAACGACACTTCGGTGGACTTGAGCGAGCCGTGGTTGTATCGCCTGCAGGATTCCAGCCACGGCTTCACCGAAATGATCGAGCAGATCATGGAACTGGCCGAGACCCGCCTGAAAAAACTCGACCAGCGCCGTCGCGAGACCGTGCCGGCTTCGGAGCTGATCCTGGGAATGCAGTGCGGCGGCAGCGATGCGTTTTCCGGCATCACCGCCAACCCCGCGCTGGGCTATGCCTCGGACCTGCTGCTGCGTGCTGGGGCGACGGTGATGTTTTCCGAAGTCACCGAAGTGCGCGATGCGATCTACCTGCTGACCTCCCGGGCGCAGACCCGGGAAGTTGCTCAAGAGCTGGTGCGGGAAATGGACTGGTACGACCGTTACCTGGCCAAGGGCGAGGCCGACCGCAGTGCCAACACCACGCCGGGGAACAAGAAGGGCGGGTTGTCGAACATCGTCGAGAAATCCCTGGGGTCGATCGTCAAGTCCGGCAGCAGTGCGATCAACGGCGTGCTCGGCCCGGGCGAGCGCTTCAAGCAAAAGGGCCTGATCTTCTGTGCCACACCGGCCAGTGATTTTGTCTGTGGTACCTTGCAACTGGCGGCGGGGATGAACCTGCATGTGTTCACCACCGGCCGGGGCACGCCATACGGCTTGGCCATGGCCCCCGTGGTGAAGGTCTCGACCCGCACCGAACTGGCCCAGCGCTGGCCGGACCTGATCGACATCGATGCCGGACGGATCGCCACCGGCCGGGCCTCCATCGAAGAGCTGGGGTGGGAGCTGTTCCACTACTACCTGGACGTGGCCAGCGGCAAGAAGCAGACCTGGGCCGAGCGGCACAAGCTGTACAACGACATTACCTTGTTCAACCCGGCGCCGATTACCTGATGATTTGGTGATCGCCGCAGACCCGGTGTGGGAGCGAGCTTGCTCGCGATGGCGGTGGCACATTCGATATTTGTGCAAGCTGAAACACCGCTATCGCGAGCAAGCTCGCGCCCACAGGGGATTTGTGGCGAATGCAGGTTCTGTATTCACCCAAAAACAGGGAAGCGAGCCTGCTCGCGATAGCGCTTCACCAGACGCCAACGTCGTTAGTGGCTTATCATTAGCCTCCTAACGACACCCCTCTCAAGGTCCCCCGGCATGCTGGCAATTTTCCTCGAAACCCTGAACGTCACCGCGCCGGTGTTCGCCATGCTGTTTCTGGGGGTGTTGCTCAAGCGCATCGACTGGATCAACGACAATTTCATCCACATCGCCTCGTCCCTGGTATTCAACGTCACCATGCCGGCGCTGTTGTTTCTCGGCATCCTGCACGCGGATCTGCATGCAGCGCTGCAGCCGGATCTGTTGATCTACTTTTGCATCGCGACCCTGTTGAGTTTCGCGATGGCCTGGGGCTGGGCGATCTGGCGTTGCCCGCGGGAAGATCGCGGCATCTACACCCAGGGTGCATTTCGCGGCAACAACGGTGTCATCGGCCTGGCGCTGGCGGCGAGCATGTACGGCGACTACGGGATTTCCCTGGGCGCGATCCTCGCGGCGCTGGTGATCCTGTTCTACAACACCCTGTCGACCATCGTGCTGGCGGTCTACAGCCCGGTGATCAAGTCCGATCCGTGGAGCATCTGCAAGAGCGTGATCAGCAATCCGCTGATCATCAGCGTGATCGTCGCCGCGCCGTTCGCCTATTGGCAGATCGGCGTGCCGAACTGGTTCGAGACCTCGGCCAAATACCTGTCGCAAATGACCTTGCCCCTGGCGCTGATTTGCATCGGCGGCACGCTATCGCTGGCGGCCCTGCGCAAGAGCGGCAAGATGGCCCTGAGTTCGAGCCTGGTGAAGATGGTCGGCCTACCGCTGGTGACCACCCTCGGGGCCTGGCTCTGGGGCTTTCGCGGCGCGGAACTGGGGATCCTGTTCCTGTACTTCGGCAGCCCCACCGCGGCCGCCAGCTTCGTCATGGCCCGGGCCGCCGACGGCAACCATGAACTGGCGGCGGCAATCATCGTCATCACCACTTTGATGGCAGCGATTACCACCAACCTGGGGATCTTTGTGTTGCAGTGGGGGGGGTGGATCTAGCCTTGGGCTTGCGGTGCTCTTGAGGTCCAATCGCGAGCAAGCTCGTTCCCACAGTTGACCGGCGCTGAACACAAAATGTGTGTACGCCACGAACCTCCTGTGGGGGCGAGCTTGCTCGCGATAGCGATCTGACGGTCACTCCGGTTTTTGATAACTATCGATCACTTCCTGCGCCGCCCGAAACGCATCGATCGCCGCCGGCACGCCGGCGTACACCGCGCAATGCAGCAATGCCTCGCGAATCTCTTGCACCGTACAGCCGTTGTTCAGCGCGCCGCGAACATGCCCCTTGAGTTCCTGCGGGCACTTGAGAGCGGTGAGGGCGGCGAGGGTGATCAGGCTGCGGGTTTTCAGCGGCAGGCCTTCGCGGCTCCAGACGCTGCCCCAGGCATGTTCGTTGACGAAGTCTTGCAGCGGCTGGGTGAATTCGGTGGCATTGCCCAGGGCGCGGTCGACGAATGCGTCGCCCATCACCTGGCGTCGCATGTCCAGGCCAGTCTTTGGAGTGTCGGTCATGGCAAATCCCTCTTGTGGTGTTGGCGGCGCCAGGCGCGCACGGAGGTGTAGAGCAAAAAGGCGAGCAGCGCCGGCAGGACATGGAACAGCATCAAGCGTTCCAGCTGGCCGGCCAGGGGCATGCCGGTAGTGAACGACACCACGTGCAGCCCATAGGCCAGATACAGGCCCAGGAACAACAGGCCTTCGGCGCGGGTGACGCGGTAGCCGGAATAGAACACCGGCAGGCACAGCACTGCCACGCCGAGCATCACTGGCAGGTCGAAGTCCAGGGCGTTGGGGGAGACCGAAAGCGGCGAGGGCGCGACGAGGGCCGTCACCCCCAGGACCCCCAGCAGGTTGAACAGGTTGCTGCCGATCACGTTGCCCACGGCGATGTCCCGCTGGCCCCGCAGGGCGGCGATCAGCGAAGTGGCGAGCTCCGGCAACGAGGTGCTGACGGCCACGATGGTCAGGCCGATGATGCGTTCCGACAGCCCGAGATCGGTGGCCACTTCCACCGCCGCGCCCAGTAGCAGGTGCCCGGCGAAGATCAACATGGCCAGCCCCAGCACGATCATCGACAGGCTCTTGAACCAGGACGCCGGGGTCACATCGACCGCCACCGCATGGGGGCGCCCCGAATGCCGTGACTGGCGCAACAGCAGGCCGAGATAGATCGCCAGGGCCGCCAGCAGCAGGACGCCGTCCAGCTGCGTCAGTGTCTCGTTCCACGCCAGCACGAAGACCAGCAGGCTGGCGCCGATCATCAATGGAATATCCAGGCGCACCAACTGGCGCGAGACGCGCAGCGGAATGATCAGCGCCGACAGCCCGAGGGTAACGAGAATATTGAAGATGCCGCTGCCGATCACGCTGCCCACGGCGATATCGGCGTTCTGCGCCAGGGTCGCCTGCAGGCTGACGGCCATCTGCGGCGCGCTGCTGCCGAAGGCGACGACCGTCAGGCCGATGATCAGTGGACGCACTTGCAGGCGTGCCGCCAGGCCGACGGCGGCTCGCACCAGCAGCTCGGCGCCGGTGATCAGCAACAGCAAGCCACCGGACAGTTCGAGCAGGCTGAGCAGGGGCAGGGCAGTCAGTAGGGAAATGGCCAGGCTCCGTCTATCAATCGTCGAGGGCTTGCACACGCACCCGTGCGGTACCGCTGCGCAGCATGCCCAGTTGCTCGGCCGCTGCGCGGGATACGTCGATCAGGCGCCCGCGGGAATACGGACCACGGTCGTTGATACGCACCACGACGCTGTCGTTGTTACCCAGGTTGGTGATTTTCACCCGTGTGCCGAACGGCAACTGGCGATGGGCGGCGGTCAGGCCATGCTGGTCGAAACGCTCGCCGCTGGCGGTGCGTTTGCCATGGTGGCGAGCACCGTAATAAGAGGCAACGCCGGTCTGGTCGTAGCCGTGTGGATCGACCGTCCCGCTCTGGCTGGCACAGCCGGCCAGCAGGGACAGCAGCGCGCAGGCGCCGAGGAGACGCTTCATGTAGGGTTTTCCAGATCCAGATGTGGGAGCAAGCTGGCTCGCGATAGCGGCATCACATTCAACATCGGTGTTGACTGTCATGCCGCTATCGCGCGCCAGCTCGCTCCCACAGGGAATTGAGCCAGACAGCAAGACTGGCTCCATGTCCATCAGCCCTCGAGCTTGCTTTTCAGCAGTTCGTTGACCTGTTGCGGGTTGGCCTTGCCCTTGGAGGCTTTCATGGCCTGGCCGACGAAGAAGCCGAACATCTTGGCGCGCTTGGCTTCGTCCGCCGCACGGTACTGTTCGACCTGCTCGGCATTGGCCGCGAGCATTTCATCGAGCACGGCAGAGATGGCGCCGGTATCGGTGACCTGCTTCAAGCCGCGCTTCTCGATGATCTCGTCGGCGCTGCCTTCACCATTGGCCATGGCTTCGAAGACCATCTTGGCGATCTTGCCGGAAATGGTGTTGTCCTTGATCCGCAGCAGCATGCCGCCCAGTTGCTCGGCCGAGACCGGCGACTCGTCGATCTCCAGCCCCTGCTTGTTCAACAGGCTGCCCAGTTCGACCATCACCCAGTTGGCCGCCAGCTTGGCGTCGCCACCGATGCTCACGACTTTCTCGAAGTAGTCGGCCTGCTCGCGGCTGCTGGCCAGGACATTGGCGTCATAGCTCGACAACCCGAACTGCGCCTGGAAGCGCTCGCGCTTCTGGGGTGGCAGTTCCGGCAGGGTGGCGCGCACGTCGTTGAGGAACGAGTCCTCAATGACCACCGGCAACAGGTCCGGGTCGGGGAAGTAACGGTAGTCGTTGGCTTCCTCTTTGCTGCGCATCGGACGGGTCTCGTCCTTGTTCGGATCGTACAGGCGGGTCTGCTGGATGACCTTGCCGCCGTCCTCGATCAGTTCGATCTGGCGTTGGATCTCGCTGTTGATCGCCTTCTCGATGAAGCGGAACGAGTTGACGTTCTTGATCTCGCAGCGCGTGCCGAACTCGACCTGGCCCTTGGGGCGGACCGACACGTTGCAGTCGCAGCGCAACGAGCCTTCGGCCATGTTGCCGTCGCAGATGCCCAGGTAGCGTACCAGTGCATGGATCGCCTTGACGTAGGCCACGGCTTCCTTGGCGCTGCGCATGTCCGGCTCGGAAACGATTTCCAGCAGCGGGGTGCCGGCACGGTTCAGGTCGATGCCGGAAGCGCCGTTGAATTCCTCGTGCAGGCTCTTGCCGGCGTCTTCTTCCAGGTGGGCACGGGTGATGCCGACGCGCTTGACCGTGCCGTCTTCCAGGGCGATATCCAGGTGGCCCTTGCCGACAATCGGCAGCTCCATCTGGCTGATCTGGTAGCCCTTGGGCAGGTCCGGGTAGAAGTAGTTCTTGCGGGCAAACACGTTGTGCTGGCCGATCTCGGCGTCAATGGCCAGGCCGAACATCACCGCCATGCGCACCGCTTCAGCGTTGAGCACCGGCAGTACGCCGGGCATGCCCAGGTCGACCAGGCTGGCCTGGGTGTTGGGCTCGGAGCCGAACGTGGTGGCGCTACCGGAAAAGATTTTCGATCGGGTGGCGAGCTGGGTATGAATCTCCAGCCCGATCACGACTTCCCATTGCATGTGTTTCTCCTCAGAAGCCGGTTGGGGTGCGGGTGTGCCAGTCGGTATTGAGCTGGTACTGGTGCGCCACATTGAGCAGGCGACCTTCCTGGAAATACGGCGCGAGCAGTTGCACGCCCACCGGCAGGCCATCGACGAAGCCGGCCGGCATGGACAGGCCCGGCAAACCGGCGAGGTTGGCAGTGATGGTGTAGACGTCTTCCAGGTACGCGGCGACCGGGTCGCTGTTCTTGGCGCCGAGTTTCCAGGCCGGGTTCGGCGTGGTCGGGCCGAGGATGACGTCGACTTCGTCGAAGGCGGCCATGAAGTCGTTTTTCACCAGGCGGCGGATTTTCTGCGCCTTGAGGTAGTAGGCGTCGTAGTAGCCAGCGGACAGCGCGTAGGTGCCGACCATGATCCGGCGCTGCACTTCGGCGCCGAAGCCTTCGCCACGGGAGCGCTTGTACAGGTCCACCAGGTTCTGCGGGTTCTCGCAGCGGTAGCCGAAACGCACGCCGTCGAAGCGCGACAGGTTCGAGGAGGCTTCCGCCGGGGCGATGACATAGTAGGCAGGAATGGCGTGCTGCATGTTCGGCAGGCTGATTTGCTTGACCACCGCGCCGAGCTTTTCCAGTTCCTTGATGCTGTTGTGGATCAGCTCGGCGATGCGCGGGTCGAGGCCGGCGCCGAAGTATTCCTTCGGCACGCCGATGCGCAGGCCTTGCAGCGAGCCGTTGAGGCTGGCGCTGTAGTCGGGCACTGGCTCATCGATGCTGGTGGAATCGTTCGGGTCGAAGCCGGCCATGCCTTGCAGCAGGATCGCGCAGTCTTCGGCGGTACGGGCCAGCGGGCCGCCCTGGTCGAGGCTGGAAGCGTAGGCGATCATGCCCCAGCGCGAAACCCGGCCGTAGGTGGGCTTGAGGCCGGTGAGGTTGGTGAAGGCCGCAGGTTGGCGAATCGAGCCGCCGGTGTCGGTGGCGGTGGCGGCCGGCAGCAGGCGCGCGGCCACGGCGGCGGCGGAACCACCGGATGAACCGCCCGGCACGTGTTCCAGGTTCCACGGGTTCTTCACGGCGCCGTAGTGGCTCGACTCGTTGGCCGAGCCCATGGCGAATTCGTCCATGTTGGTCTTGCCCAGGGTCACGGCCCCGGCGGCGGCCAGCTTCGCGACCACGGTGGCGTCATAGGGCGCCTTGAAGTTGTCCAGCATCTTCGAGCCGCAGCTGGTGCGGATGCCCTGGGTGCAGAACAGGTCCTTGTGGGCAATCGGCGCGCCGAGCAGGGCACCGCTTTCACCGTTGGCGCGACGGGCATCGGCGGCCTTGGCCTGGCTCAAGGCCAATTCTTCGGTAAGGCTGATGAAGCTGTTGATCTGTGGGTCGAGCTGGGCGATACGCGCCAGCAGGGCCTTGGTCAGCTCTTCGGAGGAAAACTTTTTATCGGCGAGTCCGCGGGCGATCTCGGCCAGTGTCATGTGATGCATGAGAGGCTCTTTCCCTTTAGTCGATGACTTTCGGAACCAGGTACAGGCCGTTTTCGACCGCTGGTGCGATGGACTGATAGGCCTCGCGGTTATCGGATTCGGTCACGACGTCGGCGCGCAGGCGCTGGCTGGCTTCCAGTGGATGGGCCAGGGGTTCGATACCGTCGGTATCGACGGCCTGCATCTCGTCGACCAGCCCCAGAATGCTGTTCAGGGCGGAAGTGATGTGTGGAAGATCGGCTTCATTGAGGCCCAGGCAGGCCAGATGAGCGATTTTTTCCACGTCGGAGCGTTCAAGCGCCATGGGTTTCTCCAGTGGAAAACAAAACGGACGCAGTCTGTCCGTGTGTTAGATTGTCGGAACACTACCGCATTTCTACGGTCCAGTGCCCTGTATCACGAATTCTGTCCCTTTTCTGACGGCGTCTGTTGCCATCATGCTGCGTTGCCGCTTCTCGCCTTGGCGGGCGATGACTCTTCGCGGCGTCTTGCCTGCCGACAATAGCCGCTCGTCAAAAAGGAACGTATCTGCAAAACAGGGCACTGGCCGCGATCGTGGGGTTTGGTGCATAGAAAAGCGGCCAATTTAACATATTGGCGCCTTGCCCAAAATCCCTGTCGTTGTTAGAGTTTGCCGCACTTTTTTACCCACGCGTTGCCTAGGGTCCCTTTCCCATGTTCAAGAAACTGCGTGGCATGTTTTCCAGCGATCTCTCCATCGACCTGGGCACTGCCAACACCCTTATTTACGTGCGCGAGCGCGGTATCGTCCTGAATGAACCCTCGGTCGTGGCTATCCGCACCCACGGCAACCAGAAGAGTGTCGTGGCTGTCGGTACGGAAGCCAAGCGCATGCTGGGCCGTACACCGGGCAACATCGCAGCCATTCGTCCCATGAAAGACGGCGTGATCGCCGATTTCAGCGTCTGCGAAAAGATGCTGCAGTATTTCATCAACAAGGTTCACGAAAACAGTTTTCTGCAGCCCAGCCCTCGTGTGCTGATCTGCGTTCCATGCAAGTCTACCCAGGTAGAGCGTCGGGCCATCCGTGAGTCGGCCCTCGGCGCCGGTGCCCGCGAAGTGTTCCTGATCGAAGAACCGATGGCCGCGGCCATCGGTGCCGGCCTGCCGGTGGAAGAGGCCCGTGGTTCGATGGTCGTCGACATCGGCGGCGGTACCACCGAAATCGCGTTGATCTCCCTCAACGGGGTGGTCTACGCCGAATCCGTGCGTGTGGGCGGCGACCGTTTCGACGAAGCGATCATCACCTACGTGCGTCGCAACTACGGCAGCCTGATCGGTGAGTCCACCGCCGAGCGCATCAAGCAGGAAATCGGTACGGCCTACCCGGGCGGCGAAGTTCGCGAAGTCGACGTTCGTGGCCGTAACCTGGCCGAAGGCGTTCCACGGGCCTTCACCCTGAACTCCAACGAAGTTCTGGAAGCGCTGCAGGAATCCCTGGCCACTATCGTTCAGGCCGTCAAGAGCGCCCTGGAGCAGTCGCCGCCGGAACTGGCGTCGGACATCGCCGAGCGCGGCCTGGTGCTGACCGGTGGTGGTGCGCTGCTGCGTGACCTCGACAAGCTGCTGGCCCAGGAAACAGGCCTGCCGGTGATCGTGGCCGAAGACCCGCTGACTTGCGTTGCCCGCGGCGGTGGCCGTGCCTTGGAGATGATGGACAAGCACACCATGGACCTGCTCTCCAGCGAATAATCGCCGGATTGCGTTACATGGGGGCGCGCACAGGCAGCACTTTGCAGTGCTGCCTGTTGGCGTTTATCTTCTGTCATTCGTATCCAGGCCGGTTCGATACCGTATGAATAAAGAGAACGTTTGCCTGGGAGGAGCGGCTTATTAAACCGCTTTTTGCCAAAGGCCCCTCGCTGGGTGTGCGCCTGCTGGTGCTGGCCGTGCTATCGGTCGCGCTGATGGTGGTCGATGCCCGCTTCACGCTGCTCAAGCCCGTGCGCAGCCAGATGTCCCTGGTCCTGATGGAGTCGTACTGGATCACCGACCTGCCGCAACGGTTGTGGCAAGGTGTGGCCAGCCAGTTCGGCAGCCGCACCGAGCTGGTCGCCGAAAACGAGAAACTCAAGACTGAAAACCTGCTGCTGCAGGGGCGCATGCAAAAGCTGGCAGCCCTCACCGAGCAGAACGTGCGGCTGCGCGAGTTGCTCAATTCTTCCGCGTTGGTCAACGAAAAGGTCGAAGTGGCCGAGTTGATCGGCATGGACCCCAACCCCTTCACCCATCGCATCATCATCAACAAGGGTGAGCGCGACGGCGTGGTCCTTGGCCAGCCGGTGCTCGACGCCCGTGGCCTGATGGGCCAGGTGGTGGAGTTGATGCCCTACACATCCCGTGTACTGCTGCTGACCGACACCACCCACAGCATTCCCGTGCAGGTCAACCGCAACGGCTTGCGGGCGATTGCCAGCGGCACCGGCAACCCCGAGCGACTGGAGTTGCGGCACGTGGCTGATACCGCCGATATCAAGGAAGGCGACCTGCTGGTCAGCTCCGGCCTCGGCCAGCGGTTCCCGGCCGGTTATCCGGTGGCGACGGTCAAGGAAGTCATCCATGACTCCGGCCAGCCATTCGCCATCGTTCGTGCGGTACCGACGGCCGCGCTGAACCGCAGTCGCTACCTGCTGCTGGTGTTCAGCGACAACCGTACGCCGGAAGAGCGCGCCAACGACGCTGCCGTGGCCCAGGAAGCCCAGGACCGGCAGGGTGGTGACGCCGCGACTCCTGGCGGCGCGACCCCGGCCGCGACGCCGAGCCCATCGACACCCGCACCAGCCGCGCCTGCCTCGCCAACCCCACCGGCCGCTGCACCCGCGGCCACACCGGCCAGGCCTGCCGCCCATGCGCCGGCGCCCCGTCCCGCGACCAAGCCACCTGCCGCCACGCCGGCCACCAGGGGAGCACGAGAAGAATGAGCAGTACTCAATCCGGTAACGGCTGGATGGTCTGGCTGACCTTTGCCCTCGGCCTGTTGCTCAGCGTTTCGCCCTTGCCGCAGTTCATGGAAATCCTGCGCCCGCTGTGGCTGGCGCTGCTGCTGGCCTTCTGGGCCCTGGCGCTGCCGCACAAGGTGGGCATGGTCACCGCCTGGTGCCTGGGGCTGGCCGAGGATGTGCTCTACGGCACGCTGCTGGGCCAGAACGCGCTGATCCTCACCCTGATCACCTTTCTGGTGCTGTCGTTGCAGCAACGCCTGCGGATGTTCCCGATGTGGCAGCAAAGCCTGGTGATCCTGGTGATCTTCGGCCTGGCGCAACTGGTGCAACTATGGCTCAGCGCCCTGACCGGCAATCGCCAGCCGACCCTGGCGCTGGTATTGCCCGCCCTGGTCAGTGCGTTGCTCTGGCCATGGATCAGCTTCGGTTTGCGCGGCCTGCGCCTGCGTTTCAAAATCAACTGATTCGTTCGGGCATTTGAGAGGAAAGTGTCTTGATGAAATCGCTTTACCTCGCCTCCGGCTCACCGCGCCGACGTGAACTGCTCACGCAGATCGGCGTGACTTTTACCGCTATCGCAGCGGATATCGACGAAACTCCCCAGGACAACGAAAGCCCATCGGCCTATGTCGAACGCCTTGCGCGCGGCAAGGCCGAGGCCGGGCGGCGGGCCATGCCCGTCGGCGATGACGGCTGTGTGCTGGGAGCCGATACCGCCGTGGTACTGGATGGGCGGATCCTCGGCAAACCGCTGGATCAGGCGGATTCCCTGGCCATGCTGATGGCCTTGTCCGGTCGCGACCACCAGGTGTTGACGGCCATCGCCGTGCTGGACGGGCAGCGCTGC
This sequence comes from Pseudomonas sp. NFACC43, assembly GCF_900119645.1. Lineage (NCBI taxonomy): Bacteria > Pseudomonadati > Pseudomonadota > Gammaproteobacteria > Pseudomonadales > Pseudomonadaceae > Pseudomonas > Pseudomonas sp. NFACC43. The sequence continues at coordinate 296,171 of NZ_FPKK01000004.1, read as the reverse complement.
GAGTCTCGTGTCGTCGGCAGTCGGGTGCGTTTTCGCACGATCACTGAACGGGAGGCCCTTGCCTATTGGGCCAGCGGTGAACCCCGGGACAAGGCCGGCAGCTATGGTATCCAGGGGCTGGGAGCGGTGTTCGTCGCCGGGCTCGAGGGCAGCTATTCGGCGGTGGTCGGCCTGCCGCTGTGCGAAACCGCAGAACTGTTGGGCCATTTCGGCATACCCTGTTGGCAAACCTTCAATGCGCGTTGAGCGCCGTCCGACCTGATGCGGCCATTATCGTGAACATGCCTGAACGAGACCCTGCCATGAGTGAAGAGATCCTGATCAACATCACGCCGATGGAATCGCGCGTGGCGGTGGTTGAAAACGGTGTGTTGCAAGAGGTTCATGTCGAGCGTACGCAGAAGCGCGGCATTGTCGGCAATATCTACAAGGGCAAGGTGGTGCGGGTGTTGCCGGGCATGCAGGCGGCATTCGTCGATATCGGCCTGGACCGCGCGGCGTTCATCCATGCCTCGGAAATCTCCATGCGCGAGGGGCCGGCGGTGGAAAGCATCGGCGCCCTGGTCCATGAAGGCCAGAGCCTGGTGGTGCAGGTCACCAAGGACCCCATCGGCTCCAAGGGCGCGCGCCTGACCACGCAACTGTCCATTCCGTCGCGCTACCTGGTGTACATGCCGCGTACCGCCCACGTCGGGATTTCCCTGAAGATCGAGGACGAAGCCGAGCGCGAGCGCCTCAAGCAGGTGGTCAGCGACTGTGTGGAAAAAGAAGGCATCAAGGAGACCGGCGGCTTTATCCTGCGCACCGCCGCCGAAGGGGCCGGGGCCGATGAGATCCTCATGGATATCCGCTACCTGCGCAGGCTCTGGGACCAGATTGCCGCCCAGATCAAGACCATCGCCACTCCCAGCGTGATCTACGAGGATCTGGGCCTGGCACTGCGGACCCTGCGGGACCTGGTCAGCCCCAAGATCGAGAAAATCCGCATCGATTCCCGGGAAACCTTCCAGAAGACCACTCAGTTCGTGGCCGAGCTGATGCCGGAAATCGCCGACCGTCTCGAGCATTACCCCGGCGAGCGGCCGATATTCGACCTGTACGGCGTCGAGGACGAGATCCAGAAAGCCCTCGAGCGCAAGGTGCCGCTCAAGTCCGGCGGGTACCTGGTGGTGGACCCGGCCGAAGCCATGAGCACCATCGACGTCAATACCGGTGCCTTCGTCGGCCACCGCAACCTCGAAGAAACCATCTTCAAGACCAACCTCGAGGCGGCCACGGCCATTGCCCGGCAATTGCGCCTGCGCAACCTGGGCGGGATCATCATCATCGACTTCATCGACATGGAAGACGAAGAGCATCAGCGCCAGGTGTTGAGGACGCTGGAGAAACAACTCGAGCGCGATCACGCCAAGACCAACATCATCGGTATCACCGAGCTGGGCCTGGTGCAGATGACCCGCAAGCGCACTCGTGAAAGCCTCGAGCAAGTGCTGTGCGAACCATGCAGCAGCTGCCAGGGACGGGGCAAGCTCAAGACCCCGGAAACCGTGTGTTACGAAATCTTCCGGGAAATTCTCCGGGAAGCGCGCGCCTACCAGGCCACCGGCTATAGAGTGTTGGCTAACCAGAAAGTGGTGGACCGCCTGCTCGACGAGGAATCGGGTAATGTCGCGGAGTTGGAGGCCTTTATCGGGCGAACGATTCGCTTCCAGGTCGAAACCATGTATTCCCAGGAACAATACGACGTTGTGCTGCTCTGACGTGGCTCCTGAAACAGCGATCTCGCTGATTTGAACACCATTGCCAGGGGAGTCTGCTGACATGGAGCGTTTGATACGCATTTTGGCCACGCTGACCCGTTGGGGGCTGGGTCTGTGCGCGCTGCTGTTGGTACTGCTGGCATTGTATGTCAGCCTTGGCCGGGAGCTGGCGCCCCTGGTGGCGGAGTATCGCGCAGAGGTCGAGACCCGGGCCGGCGATGCTTTGGGCATGCCCGTGCACATTGGCAGCCTGGAGGGTGGCTGGAGCGCATTGGCGCCGATCCTGTCGGCCCACGACGTGACGGTGGGAGACGGCGCCAATGCCCTGCACCTGGACCAGGTGCGGGCCGTACCCGACTTGTGGGGCAGCCTGCTGGCGCGTCAGGTGCGCATCGCTCATCTGGAGCTTGGCGGCCTGAAAGTCAGCCTCAAGGAAGGCGCGGACGGCCAGTGGGCCCTGGAAGGCCTGCCGGTGAAGGACGACCAGCCCCTGGATCCGCAGCAGTTGCTGGAGCGCATGCAGATGATCTCCAGGCTTTCGATCCTCGACAGCCAGGTCACCTTGCAACCCCTGGAACAATCGCCGCTGACCCTGACCTATGTCGGCCTGAGCCTGAAGACCGGGGCCACCCGTCAGCGCCTGGATGCCCGCCTGACCCTGCCCGACGGCCAACCGGTGGCGCTCAACCTGCGCACCCGCATCCGAGCCAGCGATTGGAAGAACGGTCAGGCCGAAGCCTACCTGAGCCTGCCCCAGAGTGACTGGTCGAAATGGCTGCCCAAAGGCCTGACCCGACAATGGCATTTCTCCCAGATCAAGGCGGGCGGTGAACTCTGGTTGAGCTGGGGCGCGGGGACGCTGCAAAGTGCGGCCGTACGCTTGAATGCGCCGCAGCTCACGGGGGCCTATGCCGAGCGCAAGCCGGTGCAGGTCCGCAACCTGGCGCTCGATGGGTATTTCCAGCGTGGCGCGGACGGTTTTACCGCGACGTTCGACTCCCTGGCGATGAGCCTGGGGGAAACCCGCTGGGAGTCGCGCCTGCAATTGCAACAGAGTGCCGCCACCGAGAAGGCCGAAGAACTCTGGCACCTGCAGGCCGACCGCCTCGACCTGACCCCGCTCACGCCCCTGCTCCATTCCCTGGCACCGTTGCCCGAAGGCGTCGCGACGGCGATCGACCGGCTCAAGGTGACCGGCGCCTTGCGCAACGTGCTGCTGGACTACCGTCCACAGAACGCTGGCGACCGCAAGGTCAGCTTCGCCACCAACCTGGATACCGTCGGGTTCGATGCCTATCGCGGCGCACCGGCGGCGCGCAACGTCTCGGGCAGCCTCAGTGGCGACCTCGGTGGCGGTGAGCTGCGCATGGACAGCAAGGATTTCGTCCTGCACCTGGACCCGATCTTCGCCAAGCCGTGGCAGTACCTGCAGGCCAACGCACGGTTGACCTGGAAACTGGACAAGCAAAGCTTCACCCTGATCGCGCCCTACCTGAAGGTACTGGGAGAAGAGGGCAGGATCGCCGGCGATTTCCTGATTCGCCTGCACCTGGACCACAGCCAGGAAGACTACATGGACCTGCGAGTGGGCCTGGTGGATGGCGACGGTCGCTACACCGCCAAGTATCTGCCGGCGGTCCTGAGCCCGGCCCTGGACGAGTGGCTGCGTACGGCCATCGTCAAAGGGGCGGTAGACCAGGGTTTTTTCCAGTACCAAGGCTCGCTTAACCACGGTGCCGGAGACGCGGCCCGCAGCATCAGCCTGTTTTTCAAGGTTCATGACGCCGAACTGGCGTTCCAGCCGGGCTGGCCTTCGGTCAGCAAGGTCAGTGGCGACGTCTTCGTCGAGGACAGCGGCGTGCGCATCTATGCCAGCCAGGGCCAGTTGCTGGACACGCAGGTCAAGGACGTCACGGTGGAAATTCCCCATGCCCCGAGCGGGCAACCTTCGCATCTGCTGTTGGACGGCGGGTTCGCTGGCGGCCTGGGAGACGGTCTGAAAATCCTCCAGACGGCACCGATCGGCACCGCCGAGACGTTCGCCGGATGGGAAGGCGAGGGGAGCCTGCAAGGCAATGTGAAGCTGGACATTCCCCTGGTCAAGGGCGAGCAGCCCAAGATTCTCGTGGACTTCAATACCGACAAGGCCCGGCTCAAGCTCAGCGAGCCGGCGCTGGAGTTGACCCAGCTCAAAGGCGACTTGCGCTTCGACAGCAGCAAGGGGCTGAGCGGCAAGAACATTTCCGCCCAGGCATTCGACCGGCCCGTGACGGCGCAGATCTTTGCCGAAGGCCGTGCCGGTGCGCTCAATACCCGGATAACGGCGTCCGGACGGGTGGAGACCAAGAAGCTCACCGACTGGCTGGGCGTCACCCAGGCGTTGCCCGTATCCGGGGTGATTCCGTATCAGTTGCAAGTCATCCTGGACGGCGCCGACAGCCAGTTGTCGGTCAACTCCAATCTCAAGGGCGTGGCCGTGAACCTGCCCGCGCCTTTTGGCCTGGCAGCCGATGTCGGCCGTGACACGGTGTTTCGCATGACGCTGCAAGGCGCGGAGCGACGCTATTGGGTGGACTACGGCGATGTGGCCAATTTCACCTATGCGGCACCGAGCGGCAAGGTGGCCGAAGGGCGTGGCGAGCTGCTGCTGGGGGATGGCGATGCCGTGTTGCCGGGCGCCAAGGGCATACGGCTGCGAGGCTCGCTGCCTGAGCTGGACGTGGAGCCCTGGCAGGAACTGGTGAACAAATACGCAGGTCACGACCCGGGCGGCAGCGCCAGGCAACTGCTCAGCGGCGCCGACCTGAAGGTGGGCAAGCTCACGGCCATGGGCACGACCCTGGACCAGGTGGCGCTGCAGCTCGACCGCAAGCCGGACGCCTGGGCCTTGCGCCTCGACAGCCAGCAGGCCAAGGGCAATGTCAGCCTGCCGGACGCCAAGGCCGCGCCCATCGGCATCAAGCTGGATTATGTCCGCCTGCCGGCTGCGGACCCGACGGTACAGGCCGACGAAAATGCCCCAGACCCGTTGGCATCGGTCGATCCCACCCGGATCCCGGCCATGGATATCGCCATCGGCCAATTGTTCCAGGGCACTGACCTGATCGGCGCGTGGTCTCTGAAAGTACGGCCGACTGCCAAGGGCATCGCGCTGAGCAACCTGGACATGGGGCTCAAGGGCATGGTCTTGAACGGCAGCGGCGGTTGGGAAGGTGCGCCAGGCGCCACCAGCAGTTGGTACAAGGGACGCATCAGCGGCAAGAACCTGGCCGACGTGCTCAAGGGTTGGGGCTTCGCCCCCAGCGTGACCAGCCAGGAATTCCGCCTGGATGTCGATGGCCGTTGGCCCGGCTCGCCGGCGTGGGTCGCCACCAAGCGCTTTTCCGGCAGCCTCGATGCCTCGCTGAGCAAGGGCCAGTTCGTCGAGATCGAAGGCAGCGCCCAGGCGCTGAGGGTATTCGGTTTGCTGAACTTCAACTCCATCGGCCGACGGCTGCGCCTGGATTTCTCCGATCTGTTCGGCAAGGGCCTGAGCTATGACCGGGTCAAGGGGCTGCTGGTGGCCAGCGATGGTGTCTACGTGACCCGTGAACCCATTACGCTGACGGGGCCGTCGAGCAACCTGGAACTCAACGGAACGCTGGACATGGTGGGCGACCGGGTCGACGCCAAGCTGCTGGTGACGCTGCCGGTGACCAATAACCTGCCGATTGCCGCGCTGATTGTCGGCGCACCGGCGGTGGGAGGCGCATTGTTTCTGATCGATAAACTGATCGGCGACCGCGTGGCGCGGTTCGCCAGCGTAAGATACGACGTCAAAGGGCCTTGGAAGGAGCCGAAGATCACCTTCGACAAGCCGTTCTGATGGACGATGGGATAACTCCCGTGGGAGCGAGCTTGCTCGCCCCCACAGGAGAATGATGCAGAAAATGAGGGAAACACCATGCCAGTCGCCGTGATTCAAATGGTCAGCCAGAGCGATGTGCTCTCCAATCTGGCCCGCGCCCGGGTACTGCTGGAGCAGGCCGCTGCCGGCGGCGCGAGACTGGCGGTACTGCCCGAGAATTTCGCGGCCATGGGACGGCGTGACATTGCCGACATCGGTCGCGCCGAAGCCTTTGGTCAGGGGCCGATCCTGCCCTGGTTGAAACAGGTCGCCCGCGACCTCAGGTTATGGATCGTGGCCGGGACGTTGCCCTTGCCGCCGGTGGATCGGCCCGAGGCCAAGGCCCATGCCTGTTCGCTGTTGATGGACGATCAGGGCCAGGTGGTGGCGCGCTACGACAAGCTGCACCTGTTCGACGTGGACGTGGCGGACAATCGGGGACGCTATCGTGAGTCGGATGACTATGCTTATGGCGGTAACGTGGTGGTCGCCGATACGCCCGTAGGGCGTGTGGGCCTGACGGTCTGCTATGACTTGCGTTTTCCGGAACTCTATAGCGAGCTCCGGGCTGCCGGGGCCGAGCTGATCACCGCGCCCTCGGCGTTCACGGCGGTCACCGGTGCCGCTCATTGGGAGGTGTTGATTCGCGCCCGGGCCATTGAAACCCAGTGCTACGTGCTGGCGGCCGCACAGGGTGGCGTGCATCCGGGGCCACGTGAAACCTTTGGCCACGCCGCCATCGTCGACCCGTGGGGGCGGGTGCTGGCGCACCAGGATCAAGGCGAAGCCGTGCTGCTGGCCGAGTTGGACAGCAGCGAACAGGCGTCCATCAGGGCGCGCATGCCGGTGGCAAGCCATCGGCGCTTTTTCTCGCAGGGCGCTCGACAGCGGCCTGTCCAAGACGACGAATTCAAGGCGTAGAACATATGAGCGGGTTGTTGTCCTCAGTCAGCGAACACCTTTTAGCCCCCGGCGGCGTGACCCTGGAAAGCCTGCAGAGCGTGCTGGGCGACCTGGCCGGCCCGGGCATCGATGCAGCCGACCTGTATTTCCAGGGGCAGATTTCCGAGTCCTGGTCCCTGGAAGACGGTATCGTCAAGGAAGGCAGTTTCAACCTTGACCAGGGGGTGGGTGTACGGGCCCAGTCCGGGGAAAAGACCGGTTTTGCCTACAGCAACGCCATCACCCTGGAAGCCCTCGCAGCTGCCGCCCGCGCGGCCCGCTCGATTTCCCGTGCCGGGCAGAACGGCAAGGTCCAGACATTCACCCGCCAGGACGTCGCGCAGTTGTATGCGCCGGACAACCCGCTTGAGGTGATGAGCCGCGCCGAAAAGGTCGAGCTGCTCAAGCGTATCGACGTCGCCACCCGTGCCCTGGACCCACGTATCCAGCAGGTGTCGGTGAGCATGGCCGGGGTCTGGGAGCGGATCCTGGTGGCCTCCACCGATGGCGGCCTGGCGGCGGACGTACGGCCACTGGTGCGTTTCAACGTCAGCGTGATCGTCGAGCAGAACGGTCGCCGCGAGCGTGGCGGCCACGGCGGTGGCGGACGTACCGACTACCGTTATTTCCTCAGCGAAGACCGCGCCATGGGCTACGCCCGCGAGGCGTTGCGCCAGGCCCTGGTCAACCTGGAAGCGATTCCGGCGCCGGCTGGCACGTTGCCAGTGGTGCTGGGGTCCGGCTGGTCCGGCGTGCTGCTGCATGAAGCGGTGGGCCATGGCCTGGAAGGGGATTTCAACCGCAAGGGCAGTTCGGCCTATAGCGGACGCATGGGCGAGATGGTCGCCTCGAAACTCTGCACCATTGTCGATGATGGCACCCTGGCCGGACGGCGCGGTTCATTGAGCGTCGATGACGAAGGCACCCCGACCGAATGCACCACGCTGATCGAAAACGGCGTGCTCAAGGGTTACATGCAGGACAAGCTCAACGCCCGGCTCATGGGCGTGGCCCGCACCGGCAACGGGCGCCGGGAATCCTACGCGCACCTGCCCATGCCGCGCATGACCAACACTTACATGCTGGGTGGCCAGAGCGACCCGGCTGAGATCATCGCTTCGGTGAAGAAAGGCATCTACTGCGCCAACCTCGGCGGCGGCCAGGTAGACATCACCAGCGGCAAGTTTGTGTTCTCCACCAGCGAGGCCTACCTGATCGAAGACGGCAAGATCACCGCGCCAGTCAAGGGCGCGACGCTGATCGGCAACGGACCGGAGGCGATGAGCAAGGTGTCGATGGTGGGTAACGACCTGGCGCTGGACAGCGGCGTGGGTACATGTGGCAAGGATGGGCAATCGGTGCCAGTGGGTGTCGGGCAGCCGACCCTGAAGATCGATGCGATTACCGTGGGTGGCACGGGCGCATGATGGGAGCGTCGGGTGGAGTGCAAGGCCTCCACCCGTGGCGCGACTCAGCGCAAACCGCGTTGAGTCTCGTCCAGCTCACGGATGTACTTGAAGATTTTACGGCTCGAGGCCGGTGGCTTGTTCTGCGCCAGTTCGTGCTGGGCCTGACGGATCAGGGAGCGCAATTGCTGGCGATCGGCCTCCGGGTACTCGATGACGAATTTTTCCAGGGTGCCGTCGTCGCCCGCGATCAGGCGATCACGCCAGCGCTCCAGGTTATGGAAGCGTTCGTTGTATTGCCGGGTGGAGGCATCGAGTTGATCGAGCAGGACCAGGATGGCGCTGGTGTCCTGATCTCGCATCAGTTTGCCGATGAACTGCAGGTGCCGTTTACGCGCGATGTTCGCGGTGTGCTTGGGCGCATCGGCCAGGGCCCGGCGCAGGGCGTCGGTCAGGGGCAGTTTGGCCAGCAAGTCGGGCTTGAGTGTCGTGAGGCGCTCGCCGAGGTCAACCAGAGCATGCAGCTCGCGTTTGACCTGGGATTTGCTTTTTTCGCCCTCGTAGAGGGAGTCGTCGTAAGAATCAACCATGGTGGCAGTCCGCAAAGAAACGCCGCCATGATAACCAGTCGGGGGCCGCTTGTCCGGCCCGGTCGCTCGAAGGCCTCGGGTTTGTATGAAAAGTCGCGCAGGCACTTTTCCCGCAGGCCCCGACCGAAAGCAGAATTTGAGTGGAGAACACCATGAGTGCAGTTCAAAGCGTCGGTCCGCAAGCATTGCCGGCACTGCAGGAACAAGTCGAGCAGATCCTCGCCGAAGCCCGGCGACAGGGCGCCAGCGCCTGCGAAGTGGCTGTGTCCCTGGAGCAGGGACTGTCGACGTCGGTGCGCCAGCGGGAGGTGGAGACCGTCGAGTTCAACCGCGACCAGGGTTTCGGTATCACCTTGTACGTGGGCCAGCGCAAGGGCTCGGCCAGCACTTCGGCCAGTGGTCCTGATGCCATCCGCGAAACCGTCGCCGCGGCACTGGCGATTGCCAGGCACACGTCCGAAGACGAAGCCTCGGGGTTGGCCGATGCGGCGCTGATGTGCAAGGAACAACCTGATTTCGACCTGTTTCACGCCTGGGATATCACGCCCGAGCAGGCCATCGAACAGGCGTTGCGCTGCGAGGCGGCGGCGTTCGATGCCGACAGCCGGATCCGGAACGCCGACGGTACGACGCTCAATACCCACCAGGGCTGCCGGGTCTACGGCAACAGTCACGGATTCATTGGTGGCTACGCCTCGACCCGTCACAGCCTCAGCTGCGTGATGATTGCCGAGGCCGACGGGCAGATGCAGCGCGACTACTGGTACGACGTGAACCGTCAGGGCAACCTGCTGGCGGACCCGGTGAGCATCGGCCAGAAAGCCGCACAGCGGGCGGCCAGCCGCCTGGGCGCGCGGCCGGTGCCGACCTGCGAAGTGCCGGTGCTGTTTGCCGCCGAACTGGCCGGTGGGCTGTTCGGCAGTTTCCTGTCGGCAGTGTCCGGCGGCAATCTGTATCGCAAGTCTTCGTTCCTCGAAGGCGCGCTGGGGCAGAAACTGTTTCCGGAATGGATGACGATCGATGAGCGGCCGCACCTGATGCGAGCCATGGGCAGTTCGGCCTTCGACGGCGATGGGCTGGCGACCTATGCCAAGCCGTTCGTGGAGAAGGGCGAGCTGGTGTCCTACATCCTGGGCACCTATTCGGGCCGTAAGCTCGGTATGCCGAGTACCGCCAATGCCGGTGGCGTGCACAACCTGTTCGTCAGCCATGGCGAAGAGGACCAGGCGGCCTTGCTGCGCCGCATGGGACGTGGGTTGCTGGTGACCGAACTGATGGGCCACGGCCTGAACATGGTGACTGGGGATTACTCCCGGGGGGCGGCGGGGTTCTGGGTCGAAAATGGCGAGATCCAGTTCCCGGTCCAGGAAGTGACCATCGCCGGCAACATGCGCGACATGTTCAAGCAGATCCTCGCCGTGGGGAACGACCTGGAACTGCGCAGCAACATCCGCACCGGTTCCGTGCTGATCGAACGGATGACGGTGGCGGGCAGCTGACCTGCCATCGCAATAAGGACGGCGCGTCATCCTAGCGGGTGACGCGCCTTTTTTTGTGTCCGCTTGACCCTATCTGGCCCAAGGACATGGGCTCCCGATGGCACAATCTGTTCCTTTCCAGACTTGTGTTGCTTCTTATTATCATCTAATAATGAATCTCATTTGCCGATTGAGCCCCGGTCATGAGTCCTGCCTTGCACGAACAGCCTTACCTTGAAAGCTGGCGCTGGATGAGTCGCCAGATCCGTTGCGCGATGAACCCGGACGAACCGCGGTTGATTGAGCATTACCTGGCTGAGGGGCGCTATCTGGCCTGTTGTACCGCCACTTCGCCATGGATGATCGGCGAAACGGCCTTTCGCTTGCTGCTCGACACCGCCTCGGATATCGCGCTGCCCTGGCACTGGCGGGCGCTCTGTCTTGACCAGGCCTGGCGGCCATTGCGCGATCTCGAACGCCAATCACTCTGCCAATGTCGCCTGAGGCGTTGGCAGAGCCATGCCTGGGCGCTGGCGACCTGTGTCCTGGCACCCTCCCTCTCTCTCAATGAACCGGTACAAGGATTTCCCGATGAGTAATACCCGTATCGAACGCGACAGCATGGGCGAGCTCCATGTCCCGGCAGATGCCCTGTACGGCGCGCAGACCCAGCGTGCCGTGGATAACTTCCCCATCAGTGGCCAGCGCATGCCGGCGGCGTTCATTCGCGCACTGATCCTGGCCAAGGCCGCCGCCGCCCGGGCCAACGTGGAGCTGGGACAGATCAGCGCGGCCCAGGGCAAAGCCATCGTCGATGCGGCCCAAGGGTTGCTCGAAGGTCATTTCATGGATCACTTCCCGGTGGATATCTTCCAGACCGGCTCCGGCACCAGTTCCAACATGAACGCCAACGAAGTGATCGCCACCCTCGCCAGCCGGCTGCTGGGAGAGACGGTCAATCCTAACGACCACGTCAACTGCGGGCAGAGCAGTAACGACATCATTCCCACCTGCATTCATGTCAGCGCCGCACTGGCCTTGCATGAGCAGTTGTTGCCGGCGCTGACACATCTTGTCCAGGTGATCGAGCGCAAGGCGGTGGCGGTTCATCCGTTCATCAAGACCGGTCGCACCCACCTGATGGATGCGATGCCGGTCCGCCTGAGCCAGGTGCTGGAGGGATGGGCGCAGCAGTTGAAAGCCAATATCGGCCATCTGCAGGACCTGCTGCCAAGCCTGCAGGCCCTGGCCCAGGGGGGCACTGCGGTGGGGACCGGGGTCAATGCCCACCCTCGCTTCGCCGAGCTGTTCAGCCAGCAGCTGACCTTGCTGACCCAGGTGCAATTCACTCCTGGCAAGAACCTGTTCGCCCTGATCGGTTCCCAGGACACCGCGGTGGCGGTTTCCGGGCAACTCAAGACCACGGCGGTGTCGTTGATGAAAATCGCCAACGACTTGCGCTGGATGAATTCCGGGCCCCTGGCTGGCCTGGGCGAGATCGAACTGGAGGGCTTGCAGCTGGGCTCCTCTATCATGCCCGGCAAGGTCAACCCGGTGATTGCGGAAGCCACCGCGATGGTCGCGACCCAGGTGATCGGCAACGACACGGTGATCACCGTGGCCGGCCAGTCGGGCAACTTCGAACTGAATGTGATGTTGCCGATCATCGCTCAGAACCTGCTGAGCAGCATCGCCTTGATGGCCAATGTCAGCCGGTTGCTGGCGGACAAGGCCATTGCCACCTTCAAGGTCAACGAGGCCAGGCTCAAGGAGGCGTTGTCGCGCAACCCGATCCTGGTTACAGCATTGAATCCGATCATCGGTTACCAGAAAGCCGCGCAAATCGCCAAGACGGCTTATCAACAAAGCCGCCCGGTCATCGATGTCGCCCTGGAACACACCGACCTGTCGCGTAGCGAACTGGAGGTCTTGCTGGACCCCGAGAAGCTCACGGCGGGCGGTGTGTAATTCCGATCCCTGTGTGGAGGACTCATCATGGAGCACTGGAAACGCACGATCGAACGAGCCAATCGTCATTTCATGCTGGGCGAACTGGTGGATGCCCGCGAAGCCTACCTGCAAGCCCTGGCCCTGGCGCAGGTGCTGTATGAGCGCTGGCCTGACGCCGACGAGGCCGTGGCCGCCTGCGTCGTCTCCCACCACAACCTGGCGGACTTGCACCTGCGCCTGAACCAGCCAGAGGAAAGCGCCGAATACTTGTGCGCCATCCATCAACGGTTGCTGCAGACCCTGCAGGACGAGCGCATGCCGACAGCGCTGCGTGCGGCCGCGATGCGCCAGAGCCACAGGACTTATGTCGAACTGCTGGGTTTCATCAGTGAACATGGCGAGTACCCCCGCACCCAACGGTTGCTCCAAAGCAAAGACACATCACTCTTGCACCGCAATGCCCCTCTTCATTATGGAGTTCATTGAAAATGGCTTTTACCTTGCCTGCGCTGCCTTACGCCTACGATGCCCTGGAGCCGCACATCGATGCGAAAACCATGGAGATCCACTACACGAAACACCACCAGACCTATATCAATAACCTCAACGCCGCGGTGGAGGGCAGCGAGTACGCCCAATGGCCCATCGAAAAACTGCTGGCCAGCGTGGAGCAGTTGCCGCAGAACCTGCGGGCGGCGGTGATCAATCAGGGCGGTGGCCATGCCAACCATTCCCTGTTCTGGGAAGTGATGTCCCCAGAGGGTGGCGGTCAACCGGACGGTGCGCTTGGCGCAGCGATCGAGACACAGCTGGGGGGCCTGGAGCGATTCAAGGAAGCGTTCACCAAGGCTGCGCTGAGCCGCTTCGGCAGCGGCTGGGCCTGGCTGAGCGTGACCCCGCAGAAGGCCCTGGTGGTGGAAAGCAGCGCCAACCAGGACAGCCCGCTGATGAACGGCAATACGCCGATCCTGGGCCTGGACGTGTGGGAGCACGCGTACTACCTGCTGTACCAGAACCGTCGGCCGGAATACATCAACGCTTTCTACAACGTGATCAACTGGCCTGAAGTCGCCCGGCGCTATCAGGCGGCGCTGGCATCGAGTCCTTCATGAACCCCCTCCAAGGCTGACTATGGATACTCAAACACTGGCGATTGGAAGCGGACGGATGTTCCGCTATGCCTTGGGGTCATTGCTGTTGTTGGCCGGGATGACGTTGCTGGCGGCCCAGGGCCTGGCGTGGCTGGACCTGGAGGCCAGGTTGCTGCGAGCCCTTCAAGGCGGCGGACTCTGTGCCTTGGGCACCGCGCTCGGGGCCGTGCCGGTGCTGGTCATCCGGCGTATGCCCCGGGCCGTGAGCGATTCGCTGCTGGGCTTCGGTGCCGGGGTGATGCTCGCTGCCACGGCGTTTTCGCTGATCGTGCCGGGCATTGCCGCAGCGGAGCAATTGGGGTTCACGCCTTGGGCCGCCAGTGGCCTTATCTGCTTTGGCATTCTGTCGGGGGCGTTAGGGCTGTACCTGGTGGACCGCAAGGTCTCGGCCAGCCCCGAGAGGCTGGTGGCAGCGCCAGGACGTCCGATCATCGCGCCGCGGATCTGGTTGTTCGTGTTCGCCATCATTGCCCACAACATTCCAGAAGGCATGGCGGTGGGCGTGTCGGCCGGGGGCGGCATGCCCGATGCCGACAGCCTGGCGATGGGGATCGCCTTGCAGGATGTCCCCGAAGGACTGGTGATCGCGCTGGTGCTGGCCACGGCGGGCATGTCGCGGGTCAAGGCGTTCCTGATTGGCGCGGCGTCTGGGCTGGTCGAGCCGGTGTTCGCGCTACTGTGCGCCTGGTTGGTGAGCCTGGCCGAGATGCTCTTGCCCCTGGGCCTGGCGTTGGCGGCAGGGGCGATGCTGCTGGTGGTGACCCACGAAGTCATTCCCGAATCCCGTCGCAATGGTCACGAGAAACTGGCGAGCCTGGGATTGTTGGTGGGGTTTTGCCTGATGATGGTGCTGGATACGGCGTTGGCGTGACAGGGGGAACCTGCGGGGCAGGTAGGTGGGGCAGGGATCAATCAGTGGCGGCCGGAATCAATCGGTGGCGAGGCGATTTATCCCCGCTGGGCTGCGAAGCAGTCCTGATATCTGTCACCGCCGAGCATCAGGTCGACTGAGCTCTTTTTGGGGGCTGCTTCGCAACCTGGCGGGGCAGTGCGACGATTCGCTAAATCCACTCACCAGCGGATCCCTCACCATAGGGGGGACTATTCCCCTTCGTCGAAGTAGTTGTTGATCAGGGCAACCAGCGCATCCATCGCTTCCTGGGCCTGTTCACCTTCCGTGCTCAGATGGATCCTGGTGCCTTTGCCCGCAGCCAGCATCATCATCGCCATGATGCTCTTGCCATCGACAGTTGACTCTGGCGTGCGCCCGACCCTGATCGTGGTATCTGGAAACTTACCCGCGACACCCACGAATTTCGCTGACGCGCGGGCATGCAAACCCAATTTATTAATGATTTCAATTTCCTGAGCAGGCATCGCGATGTGAATCCTTTAGCTGAGGTCGCGGTGGCGAACCTGGACATTCTTCAGGGTGGGTTGCAGGAGACGACCCAGGCGCTCGGTCAGGTAGACGGAACGATGATGACCACCGGTGCAGCCGATGGCGATGGTCACATAGGCGCGATTGCTCGCGGCGAAGCGGGGCAGCCACTTAAGCAGGTAGGCAGAGATGTCCTGGAACATGTCCTCGACATCCGGCTGGGCGGCCAGGTAGTCGATCACCGGCTGGTCCAGCCCGGACTGCTCGCGCAGTTCCGGTTTCCAGTAGGGATTGGGCAGGCAGCGCACATCGAATACCAGGTCGGCGTCCACCGGCATGCCGCGCTTGAACCCGAACGACTCGAGCAAAAACGCCGTGCCCGGCTCGGGCTGGTTCAGCAGGCGCAGCTTGATGGTGTCATGCAACTGATACAGGTTCAGGTGCGTGGTGTTGACCTTCAGGTCCGCCAGGTCGGCGATCGGCCCCAGCAACTGGCTTTCGTCGTGGATGGCTTCGGCCAGGGAGCGATTGGCATTGCTCAGTGGGTGGCGCCGACGGGTTTCGGAAAAGCGCTTGAGCAACGTTTCTTCATCGGCGTCCAGGTACAGCACGTCGCACTGGATGTGCTTGTTGCGAACTTCCTCGAGCAGCTCAGGGAAACGCGACAGGTGGCTGGGCAGGTTGCGTGCATCGATGGAGACCGCCACCAGCGGCTGCGCCAGCTCGGTATGGATCAGGGCCCGCTCGGCCAGCTCCGGCAGCAGCCCGGCCGGCAGGTTGTCGATGCAGTAGTAGCCATTGTCTTCGAGCACGTTGAGGGCTGTGCTTTTACCGGAGCCGGAACGGCCACTGACGATGATCAGGCGCATGTTCAATGACCGTTCTGTTCGTCCAGGACAACCTGATACAAGGCTTCGTTGCTCGGTGCGCTGCGCAGTTTGTCACGCACTTCCTTGCGGTCCAGCATGCTGGCGATCTGGCGCAGCAGTTCGAGGTGCGCGTCTGTGGCGGCTTCCGGGACCAGCAGCACGAACAGCAGGTCGACCGGTGCGCCGTCGATGGCGTCGAAATCGATGGGGGCTTCAAGGTGCAACAGCGCACTGATCGGTGCGGTACAACCCTTGAGGCGGCAGTGGGGAATGGCGATGCCGTTGCCGAAACCGGTGGAACCGAGTTTCTCACGGGCAACCAGGGCCTCGAAGACGTCCTGCATTTCCAGATCCCCGACTTCACGGTGGATCAGGTTGGCAATTTGTTCGAGGGCTTTCTTTTTACTGCCACCCGGCGCGTTCACCTGGGAACGGCCGGGGGTCAGGATGGTTTCTAGTCGGATCATGGATTGGGGGGATTAACGACCGGTTGCGCCCTGGAGGAGGCTCTGGGTCTTTTCCTTATGCTTTTTGAGTTGGCGATCCAGCTTGTCGGTCAGCAGGTCAATCGCGGCATACATGTCGTCATGCGACGCGTTGGCAACGACTTCTCCGCCGGGGATATGCAGCGTGGCTTCGATTTTCTGCAGAAGCTTCTCGACCGTCATGATGACTTGCACGTTGGTGATCTTGTCGAAATGCCCTTCGAGTTTCTTGAGCTTGAGCTCGACGTACTCGCGCAGAGGCTTGGTCACTTCCAGTTGGTGTCCACTGATGTTGACTTGCATACAGCTTCTCCTTCGTTGCCAGTGCATAAAGCGGCAGGCAGAAATGCCTGCCACTGGAACGCTGTGGCGTGGCCTGTTACATCAACCGCTTGCGTTCGCTCGAAGGCGCGATCCCGAGGGATTCACGGTATTTGGCGACGGTACGGCGGGCCACCTGAATGCCTTGTGCCTCCAGTAAACCAGCGATCTTGCTGTCACTCAACGGCTTTTTCTGATTTTCCGCTGCCACCAGTTTCTTGATGATCGCGCGGATGGCCGTGGACGAGCATTCGCCGCCTTCGGAGGTGCTGACGTGGCTGGAGAAAAAGTATTTCAGTTCATAGATACCCCGTGGGGTATGCATGAATTTCTGGGTGGTCACCCGGGAAATCGTCGATTCGTGCATGCCCACCGCCTCGGCGATGTCATGCAGGACCAACGGCTTCATCGCTTCGTCGCCGTAGTCCAGGAAACCGCGCTGATGTTCGACGATCTGGGTGGCAACCTTCATCAGGGTCTCGTTGCGGCTCTGCAGGCTCTTGATGAACCAGCGCGCCTCCTGCAACTGGTTGCGCATGAAGGTGTTGTCGGCGCTGGTGTCGGCGCGCCTCACGAATCCGGCGTACTGGGCATTGACCCGCAGCTTGGGGACCGCTTCCTGGTTCAGCTCCACCAGCCAGCGATCGTTGTGCTTGCGCACGATCACGTCGGGGACTACGTATTCTGGCTCGGTAGTCTCGATCTGCGAGCCTGGACGCGGGTTCAGGCTCTGGACCAGTTCGATCACCTGGCGCAGTTCATCTTCCTTGAGTTTCATGCGCCGCATCAACTGGCTGTAGTCACGGCCGCCCAGCAAGTCGATGTAGTCGCTGACCAGTCGCTTGGCTTCGGCCAGCCAAGGGGTCTTGGCGGGCAACTGACGCAGCTGCAGCAACAGGCATTCGCCCAGGTTGCGGGCGCCGATGCCGGCCGGTTCGAACTGCTGGATGCGATGCAGAACGGCTTCGATCTCATCCAGCTCGATGTCCAGCTCGGGGTCGAAGGCCTCGAGGATTTCTTCGAGGGTCTCGTCCAGGTAACCCTGGTTGTTGATGCAGTCGATCAGGGTCACCGCGATCAGGCGATCGGTATCGGACATCGGCGCCAGGTTCAGCTGCCACAAGAGATGGCTTTGCAGGCTCTCGCCGGCGGACGTACGGGTGGTGAAGTCCCACTCGTCGTCATCGCTGCTGGGCAGGCTGCTGGCGCTGGTCTGGTAGACATCTTCCCAGGCCGTGTCCACGGGGAGGTCGTTGGGGATGCGTTCGTTCCATTCGCCATCCTCCAGGTTATCCACCGTGGGGGCGGACTCCTCCTGATAGGACGGTTCCTGGATCTCGGTACTGGTTTTCTGTTCGACGTTGTCGGCCAGTGGGTCGGAGTTATCGAAGTCGTCGCCTTCTTCCTGGCGTTCGAGCATCGGATTGGACTCCAGGGCCTCCTGGATTTCCTGTTGCAGGTCCAGGGTCGACAATTGGAGCAGGCGGATGGCCTGTTGCAGCTGCGGTGTCATCGTCAGCTGCTGGCCCATTCTCAAGACTAGCGATGGTTTCATGGCAGGGGCTTAACACCTTATTCGCCGGCGCACATGCGCCATCCACTACATGGCGCCGGAGCGCCAAACCTTAAGCAAATTATATGCCTGAAACTGAAGTGTTTGCCTAGCAATAAAATTAGCGGTGCCGGGCCAATTTGCCAGGCACCTTGTGCTTACAAGCGGAACTCATGACCCAGATACACTTCCTTGACCAGTTCGTTGGCCAGGATGGTGGTAGCGTCGCCTTCGGCGATCAGCTGCCCATCATTGACGATGTAGGCGGTTTCACAGATGTCCAGGGTCTCGCGCACGTTGTGGTCGGTGATCAGTACGCCGATCCCCTTGGCCTTGAGGTGGTGGATGATCTGTTTGATGTCGCCTACCGAAATCGGGTCCACGCCGGCGAACGGTTCGTCGAGCAGGATGAATTTCGGTGAGGTGGCCAGGGCGCGGGCGATTTCCACCCGGCGTCGTTCGCCACCGGACAGGCTCATGCCCAGGTTGTCGCGGATGTGGCTGATGTGGAATTCCTGCAACAGGCTCTCCAGCTCCTGGCGGCGGCCTGCCTTGTCGAGGTCCTTGCGGGTCTCGAGGATCGCCATGATGTTGTCGGCGACCGACAGCTTGCGGAAGATCGACGCTTCCTGCGGCAGATAGCCGATGCCGGCTTTCGCCCGACCATGCATGGGCTGGTGGCTGACGTCCAGGTCGTCGATCAGTACGCGGCCCTGATCGGCCTGGACCAGGCCGACGATCATGTAGAAGCAGGTGGTCTTGCCTGCGCCGTTGGGGCCAAGCAGGCCGACGATCTGCCCGCTATCGATGGACAGGCTGACATCACGCACGACCTGGCGGCCCTTGTAGCTCTTGGCCAGGTGCTGAGCTTTCAGAGTTGCCATTACTGGGCCTTCTGCTCGGTTTTCTTTTTCGGCTGGATGACCATGTCGATCCGTGGGCGCTGCTCGGTCACCTTGTTACCGGTGGCGCGACCCGCGCTGGCGAGTTTCTTGTTCGTGTCGTAGACGATCTTTTCGCCCTGGGTGGTGTTGCCATCCTTGTCGATGACCTTGGCTCGGTCGATCAGCACGACGCGGTCCTGGGAGGCATGGTACTGGATGGTCACGCCGTAGCCCTGGACAGGCTTGGTGTCGCCCGCGGTCTGCAGCTGTTCGAAATAGGCCAGGTTGCCCACCGAGGTCACCACGTCGATATCCCCGGACTGGGTGCGGGTGATGGTCACGGTATTGCCGGTCACCTTCATCGAACCCTGGGTAATGATCACGTCACCCTTGTAGGTGGCCACGCCATTCTTGTCGTCCAGCTGGGCGTCGTCGGCCTGGATGCGGATAGGCTGATCGCGGTCGTTGGGGAGGGACCAGGCGCTCGCGCTTCCCAGTGCTGCGCCCAGACTGAGCAAAATAGGGAGGGTTTTAGCGAGCTTCATACTGTCCTCTTACGTTCGATAGCAGGTGTATCCTGCTTTCCTTCAGATACGCTTTCATTCCAGTGCCGGTCGACACACCGCCGGCGCCGTCGATTCTAACGGGTTGCTCGGTCTGCGCATATTCTTGCTGCGGGAACACTGTCATCCGGCTGCTGGTGATGATGGTCGTACGGTTCTTCTCATCGGTGCGAGCCACGCGTACCGAATCGATGAGCTCCACTTCGGTGCCGCCGGAATTGACTTCGGCACGCTTGCTTTGCACATGCCACGGGAAATCGGTGCCACGAAACATGTTCAGGTCCGGCGTGGTCACCAGCGTGATGTCGGTGGCCTTGACGTGATCGACCTTGTCGGCCGTCATTTCGTATTGCACCTTGCCATCGGGCAGGTACTGAAGGGTGTGCGTGTTGGTCGCATACCAGTCGATCTTTTCCTCGACCTGGGCCGCAGGCTGGTCGAGGAAGCGTTCCGGGCTGATGTTCCAATAGCCCACCGCCGCGAAAATCGCCGCGATACAGCCGAACACCACGATGGTGCGAATCTTCTTACTCAGCATAAATGGCTCACAGGTACGCGGCGTTGGCCGCTTCGAGGCGGCCCTGGGCGCGCAGGATCAGTTCACAGAATTCACGGGCCGCGCCTTCGCCGCCCCGTGCCGTGGTGACGCCGTGGGCATGCTCACGTACGAAGCTGGCCGCGTTGGCCACCGCCATGCCCAGGCCGACCCGACGGATCACCGGCAGGTCCGGCAGGTCGTCACCGAGGTAGGCCACCTGTTCATAGCTTAGGTTGAGTTGGCCCAGAAGCTCGTCCAGCACCACCAGTTTGTCCTCGCGTCCCTGGTATAGATGGGGGATGCCGAGGTTCTTCGCGCGTCGCTCGACCACCGGGGTCTTGCGGCCACTGATGATGGCGGTCTGCACGCCGGCGGCCATCAGCATCTTGATGCCTTGGCCGTCGAGCGTATTGAAGGTCTTGAATTCGCTGCCATCTTCCAGGAAGTACAGGCGGCCATCGGTGAGCACGCCGTCAACGTCGAAAACGGCGAGCTTGATATCTTTACCGCGTTGCAGCAGGTCGGTCGTCATTACATTACTCCGGCACGCAGCAGGTCGGACAGATTGAAGGCGCCGATCGGGCGGTCCTCGTCATCCACGACCACCAGTGCATTGATCCTGTGGTCTTCCATGATCTTCAAGGCTTCGGCGGCGAGCATGTCGGCGCGGGCCGTCTTGCCGTGGAGGGTCATGACCTCATCGATAGTGGCATTGCGGATGTCGATGGCGCGGTCAAGGGTGCGGCGCAGGTCGCCGTCAGTGAAGACTCCGGCGAGCTTGCCGTCGGCTTCGAGAATCACCGTCATGCCAAGCCCTTTGCGGGTCATTTCCATGAGAGCGTCCTTGAGGAGCGTACCGCGCTGGACTCGAGGCAGCTCTTCCCCGGCGTGCATCACGTTTTCGACTTTCAGCAACAGGCGACGGCCCAGGGCTCCGCCGGGATGGGAGAACGCGAAATCCTCGGCGGTGAAGCCCCTGGCCTCCAGCAAGGCCACGGCCAGGGCGTCACCCATGACCAGCGCCGCGGTGGTGGAGGAGGTCGGGGCAAGGTTCAACGGGCAGGCTTCGTGCTCGACATGCACGTTGAGGTTCACCTCGGCGGCCTTGGCCAGGGGCGAAGCCGGATTGCCGGTGATGCTGATCATCTGGATGCCAAGGCGCTTGATCAGCGGCAACAGCGTGAGGATTTCATTGGTCGAGCCCGAGTTGGACAGGGCCAGGATGACATCGTCCCGGGTGATCATGCCCATGTCGCCGTGGCTGGCCTCGGCCGGGTGGACGAAAAATGCCGTGGTGCCGGTGCTGGCCAGGGTGGCGGCGATCTTGTTGCCGATATGTCCGGACTTGCCCATGCCGACCACGACGACGCGGCCCTTGCTGGCCAGAATCATCTCGCAGGCGCGTACGAAATCAGCGTCGATATGGGGCAGCAAGCCTTGCACGGCTTCGAGCTCGAGGCGGATGGTACGTTGTGCCGATTGAATCAGGTCGCTGGATTGGCTCATGTCAGAAATCGTATAGCCCGATGAAAAGGCGGCGATTATAGCGGCAATGAACAATTCACTCACGCTAGTTCGTCACGCTTTATGCGAAGACCTCGCCAGGTTTGTCATAAACCTGGGGCTTCTACCTTAATCCACGCTTAACCGCAGGGGGGTAACCCTTGGGCGCTTGGGTGTTGCAGTGCTATAGTTCGCCGCCGATTCGAATGCCCGGCAGTACCGACATCTGGCCGGCTGGCCAGGGCATCCGGATGTGAGGCTGCATCGCAAGGAGTTTAGATGAGTGCCGACAACGCCTACGCGGTCGAGCTGAAGGGGCTGTCCTTCAAGCGAGGGACGCGCAGCATTTTCAATGATATCGATATTCGTATCCCGCGCGGCAAGGTAACCGGCATCATGGGGCCTTCCGGGTGCGGCAAGACCACGTTGCTGCGCCTGATGGGAGCCCAGCTGCGCCCCAGTGCCGGCGAAGTCTGGGTCAATGGCCAGAATATTCCGAAGCTTTCGCGCAGCGACCTGTTCGATGCGCGCAAGCACATGGGCGTGCTGTTCCAGAGCGGCGCATTGTTCACCGATCTGGATGTGTTCGAGAACGTGGCATTCCCGCTGCGGGTCCATACCGACCTGCCGGAAGAGATGATCCGCGACATCGTGCTGCTCAAGTTGCAGGCGGTCGGGCTGCGGGGGGCCATCGATCTGATGCCGGACGAGCTGTCCGGCGGCATGAAGCGCCGTGTGGCACTGGCGCGGGCGATTGCCCTCGACCCGAAGATCCTCATGTATGACGAGCCCTTCGTCGGCCAGGACCCCATCGCCATGGGCGTGCTGGTACGGCTGATCCGCCTGCTCAACGATGCGCTGGGTATCACCAGTATCGTGGTCTCCCACGATCTGGCCGAAACCGCCAGTATCGCGGACTACATCTATGTGATCGGTGATGGCCAGGTCCTGGGGCAGGGCACGCCCCAGGAACTCAAGGCCTCGGACAACCCGCGCATTCGCCAATTCATGAAGGGTGATGCGGACGGCCCGGTGGCGTTCCATTTTCCGGCCACGGATTACCGTACCGATCTGCTGGGGAAGCGCTGATGCGCAAGAAATCGCTGATAGAAAGAATTCGCCTGTTCGGGCGCTCCGGCATCGACGTACTGGCGGTGCTGGGCCGCTCGACGCTGTTCCTGGTCCATGCCTTGTTCGGGCGCAACTCGACAGGCGGTGGTTTTGGCCTGCTGGTCAAGCAATTGCATTCGGTAGGCGTGATGTCCCTGGTGATCATCGTGGTCTCCGGGATCTTCATCGGCATGGTGCTGGCGCTGCAGGGCTTCAATATCCTGTCCAGCTATGGTTCGGAGCAGGCGGTGGGGCAGATGGTTTCCCTGACGCTGCTGCGCGAGCTCGGCCCCGTGGTCACCGCGCTGCTGTTCGCCGGGCGCGCGGGTTCGGCGCTGACGGCCGAGATCGGCAACATGAAGTCCACCGAGCAACTGTCCAGCCTGGAAATGATCGGTGTCGACCCGCTCAAGTACATTATCGCCCCACGCCTGTGGGCCGGATTCATTTCCCTGCCGGTGCTGGCGATGATCTTCAGCGTCGTCGGGATCTGGGGTGGCTCCTGGGTCGCCGTCGACTGGCTGGGGGTCTATGAAGGTTCCTACTGGTCCAATATGCAGAACAGCGTCGATTTTCTCGATGACGTGCTCAACGGCATCATCAAGAGCGCGGTGTTCGCTTTCGTGGTGACCTGGATCGCCGTGTTTCAAGGCTATGACTGTGAGCCCACGTCAGAGGGGATCAGCCGTGCCACAACCAAGACCGTGGTGTACGCCTCGCTGGCCGTCCTGGGCCTTGACTTTATTCTGACCGCCTTGATGTTTGGAGATTTCTGATGCAAAACCGCACCCTGGAAATCGGTGTCGGCCTTTTCCTGCTGGCTGGCATCCTGGCTTTGCTGCTGCTGGCCTTGCGGGTCAGTGGCTTGGCGCCGACCGCCAACACCGATACCTATAAACTCTATGCTTATTTCGACAATATCGCCGGTTTGACGGTCAGAGCCAAAGTGACCATGGCCGGTGTGACCATCGGCAAGGTCACGGCAATCGATCTGGATCGCGACACGTTCACCGGCCGGGTGACCCTGCAACTGGAGAAGCGGGTGGACAACCTGCCGACCGACTCCACTGCATCGATCCTCACTGCCGGCCTGCTGGGCGAGAAATACATCGGTATCAGCGTGGGCGGGGAAGAAACCCTGCTCAAGGACGGTGGCACCATCCACGATACGCAATCATCGTTGGTGCTTGAGGATCTTATCGGGAAATTCCTGCTCAATACCGTTAGCAAAGAAGCCAAATAAGGAGCTTTCGATGATTTCCATCCTGCGACGCACCCTGTTGGTCCTGCTGGCGGCCTTGCCGTTGATGGCCAATGCCGTGGCGGCGCCTTCGGCGCACGACATCATCCAGGACACCACGAACCGGTTGTTGGCCGACCTTTCGGCCAACAAGGAAAAATACAAGCAGGATCCTGGCGCCTTCTATGACGCGCTCAATGGCATCGTCGGTCCCGTGGTGGACGCCGACGGTATCTCCCGCAGCATCATGACCGTCAAGTACTCGCGCAAGGCGTCCCCGGAGCAGATGTCCCGCTTCCAGGAAAACTTCAAGCGCAGCCTGATGCAGTTCTATGGCAACGCGCTGCTCGAATACAACAACCAGGGCATCACCGTTTCGCCGGCCAAGGACGAAAGCGGCACCCGTACCAGCGTCGACATGCAGGTCAAGGGCAACAACGGTGCGATCTACCCGGTGTCCTATACGCTCGAGAAGCTGAACGGCGAGTGGAAGGTGCGTAACGTGATCATCAACGGCATCAATATCGGCAAGCTGTTCCGCGAACAGTTCGCCGACGCGATGCAGCGCAATGGCAACGACCTGGACAAGACCATCAACGGCTGGGCCGGTGAAGTCGCCAAGGCCAAGGAAGTGGCCGAAGAAGCCAAAGAGAAGCAGGAACAATGAACGAGACGGTGAGCGAGTCGGCCGTCCGTCTGGGCGAGGGTGGTGAATTGCTGCTCAGCGGCGTGCTGGATTACCGCACCGGCCCGGCCCTGCGCAAGCAGGGCCAGGCGCTGATCAAGTCCGCCAGCGCCACCGAACTGGTCTTCGACTGCTCGGCGGTGCACAAGTCCAGCAGCGTCGGGCTGTCCCTGCTGCTGTGCTTCATGCGGGACGCCCAGGCGGCCGGCAAGGCCTGGAGCATCCGTGGCATGCCCGATGACATGCGTGAGATCGCCCAGGTCAGCGAACTGACCGAGTTGCTGGTACATTCCTGAGACACACCCTGGAAACAAGCCCCCCGTCAGAGTCCGGCTTCGCGGGGTTCGCAGGCGCGGGGCTTTTTTGTATGATGTGCGACCCGCGCGCACTGGGCGCCGATTGAGGTTGAGCATGCAGGCTTACGAAGTGAAGCACTTTCTTGAGGGAAAGCTGCCAGGTACGCAGGTGGAAGTGGAAGGCGAAGGCTGCAACTTCCAGTTGAACGTTATCAGCGATGAACTGGCGGCGTTGACCCCGGTGAAGCGCCAGCAGAGCATCTATGCCCATTTGAACCCATGGATCGCCGATGGCAGCATCCACGCGGTCACGATGAAATTTTTCAGCAGCGCGGCCTGGGCCGATCGCACCTGAGCCCACGGGCCTCGAGATTCTTCTTAATGGATAAACTGATTATTACCGGCGGCGTTCGTCTCGATGGCGAAATCCGTATTTCCGGGGCAAAGAACTCCGCCCTGCCGATCCTGGCCGCGACCCTGCTGTGCGATGGCCCGGTGACCGTGGCCAACCTGCCGCACCTGCACGACATCACCACGATGATCGAGCTGTTCGGCCGCATGGGCATCGAGCCTGTCATCGACGAGAAACTCAGCGTCGAGATCGATCCGCGCACCATCAAGACCCTGGTCGCCCCGTATGAGCTGGTCAAGACCATGCGGGCCTCGATCCTGGTGCTGGGCCCGATGGTCGCCCGCTTCGGCGAAGCCGAAGTCGCCCTGCCGGGTGGCTGCGCCATCGGCTCGCGTCCTGTGGACCTGCACATCCGTGGCCTGGAAGCCATGGGCGCGGTCATCGACGTCGAAGGCGGCTACATCAAGGCCAAGGCACCTGAAGGTGGCTTGCGCGGTGCGCACTTCTTCTTCGACACCGTCAGCGTGACCGGTACCGAGAACATCATGATGGCTGCCGCGCTGGCCCGTGGTCGCAGCGTGCTGCAAAACGCCGCCCGCGAGCCCGAAGTGGTGGACCTGGCGAACTTCCTGATCGCCATGGGCGCTAAGATCAGCGGTGCCGGCACCGATACCATCACCATCGATGGTGTCGAGCGCCTGCACTCGGCGACCTACAAAGTGATGCCGGACCGGATCGAAACCGGCACCTACTTGGTGGCCGCTGCGGTCACCGGTGGCCGCGTCAAGGTCAAGGACACCGATCCGACCATCCTCGAGGCCGTCCTTGAGAAGCTCAAGGAAGCCGGCGCCGAAGTCACTTGCGGCGAAGACTGGATCGAGGTGAACATGCACGGCAAGCGGCCCAAGGCTGTCAACGTGCGGACCGCTCCATACCCGGCGTTCCCGACCGACATGCAGGCGCAGTTCATCTCCCTCAACGCGATTGCCGAAGGCACGGGCGCGGTGATCGAGACGATCTTCGAGAACCGCTTCATGCACGTCTATGAACTGCACCGCATGGGCGCCAAGATCCAGGTCGAAGGCAACACCGCCATCGTGACCGGCACCGAGAAACTCAAGGGTGCACCAGTGATGGCCACCGACCTGCGGGCCTCGGCCAGCCTGGTCATCTCGGCCCTGGTCGCCGAAGGCGATACCCTGATCGATCGCATCTACCACATCGACCGTGGCTACGAATGCATCGAAGAGAAGCTGCAGATGCTGGGCGCCAAGATCCGCCGCGTGCCGGGCTAGTTGGAAAGTGATTGCGGGGCGATCAGGCAAGGCGAAAACAGGCGAGGAACGGCCGGGGTCGCGCCCGACTTGACTGGTTGTCAATGAGCATCCGAGCCTGTTTTCAACGCAGTATGATTGTCGCGCAGGCACTTTGCGTGGGCACAAGGATGTGCCCGTTGATTTCGTTTCAGGTCGAGGGTGTTTGCACCCTCGATGTGTGTCCGGCGCCGCTTGCGACCGGGCATGAGTACCTTGATAAGGACTGACGTTTCCATGTTGACCATCGCACTGTCCAAGGGCCGCATCCTTGACGACACCTTGCCGCTTCTGGCTGAAGCGGGCATCGTGCCGACCGAGAATCCGGACAAGAGCCGCAAGCTGATCATCCCCACGACCCAGGCCGACGTGCGCTTGCTGATCGTGCGTGCCACCGACGTGCCGACCTATGTGGAGCATGGCGCCGCCGACCTGGGGGTCGCCGGCAAGGACGTGCTGATGGAATACGGTGGCCAGGGCCTCTACGAACCCCTTGACCTGCGAATCGCCCGCTGCAAGCTGATGACCGCCGGCAAGGTCGGCGCACCAGAGCCCAAGGGGCGCCTGCGGGTGGCGACCAAGTTCGTCAACATTGCCAAGCGTTATTACGCCGAGCAGGGCCGTCAGGTCGATATCATCAAACTGTACGGTTCGATGGAGCTGGCGCCGCTGATCGGTCTGGCGGACAAGATCATCGACGTGGTCGACACCGGCAACACCTTGCGGGCCAACGGCCTGGAGCCCCAGGATTTCATCGCGGACATCACCTCTCGGCTGATCGTCAACAAGGCATCGATGAAAATGCAGCACGCCCGTATCCAGGCCTTGATCGATACCCTGCGCAAGGCAGTGGAATCGCGACACCGCGGCTGATTCACCCGCGCGGCCTCGGTCGCGCCCGTCTATCCGCGTCATAGCCAATTTTCTCAGGTGCCCACGCGAATGGACTGGTAGCTTAGGGCGCCTGAGCATTTGCCATTTATGAGGCCCTCGCTATGACCGCTCCCACCTCGATTCGCCGACTCAACGCTGCCGACCCGGATTTTGCGCATCATCTGGATCATCTGCTGAGCTGGGAAAGTGTGTCTGACGACTCGGTCAATCAGCGGGTGCTGGATATCATCAAGGCCGTTCGCGAGCGTGGCGATGCTGCCCTGGTGGAATTCACCCAGGCATTCGATGGCCTGCAAGCGGCGTCCATGGCCGACCTGATCCTGCCGCGCGAGCGCCTGGAACTGGCCCTGACCCGCATCACCGTGCCCCAGCGCGAAGCCCTGGAAAAGGCTGCTTCCCGGGTGCGCAGCTATCACGAGCGGCAAAAACAGGACTCCTGGAGCTACACCGAGGCCGACGGTACGGTGCTGGGCCAGAAAGTCACGCCGCTGGACCGCGCCGGCCTGTACGTGCCGGGAGGCAAGGCGTCCTACCCGTCTTCGGTATTGATGAACGCCATTCCGGCCAAGGTCGCCGGCGTTGCCGAAGTGGTGATGGTCGTGCCGACCCCGCGGGGCGAAATCAATGAACTGGTGCTGGCCGCCGCCTGTATCGCCGGGGTGGACCGGGTGTTCACCATTGGCGGCGCCCAGGCCGTGGCCGCCCTGGCCTATGGCACCGAAAGCGTGCCGAGGGTCGACAAGGTGGTCGGGCCGGGCAACATCTACGTGGCCACCGCCAAGCGTCATGTGTTCGGCCAGGTCGGCATCGACATGATCGCCGGTCCTTCGGAGATCCTGGTGGTATGTGACGGCCAGACCGATCCGGACTGGATCGCCATGGACCTGTTCTCCCAGGCCGAGCACGATGAAGACGCCCAGGCGATCCTGGTCAGCCCGGATGCCGAATTCCTCGACAGGGTCGCCGCCAGCATCGACAAGCTACTGCCGACCATGGACCGCGCCGAGATCATCAACACGTCGATCAACGGCCGTGGTGCGCTGATCAAGGTCAGTGACATGGAGCAGGCCATCGAGGTCGCCAACCGCATCGCGCCGGAGCACCTTGAGCTGTCGGTCGCCGATCCGCAGGCCTGGCTGCCGCAGATCCGTCACGCCGGGGCGATTTTCATGGGACGCCACACCAGCGAGGCGCTGGGCGACTATTGCGCCGGTCCCAATCACGTATTGCCTACCTCCGGCACGGCGCGTTTCTCGTCGCCGCTGGGGGTGTACGACTTCCAGAAACGTTCGTCGATCATCTTCTGCTCCGAGCAGGGGGCGTCCGAACTGGGCAAGACCGCTTCCGTGCTGGCCCGTGGCGAATCCCTGAGCGCCCACGCTCGCAGTGCCGAATATCGCATCCTTGACGAGCCTTCCATTGACAGGCAGGGGAACTGAACATGAGTAAATTCTGGAGCCCGTTCGTCAAGGACCTGGTCCCCTACGTCCCGGGCGAGCAGCCGAAGCTGACCCGTCTGGTCAAGCTCAACACCAACGAAAACCCTTACGGCCCGTCGCCCAAGGCCCTGGCGGCGATGCAGTCCGAACTGAACGACAGCCTGCGCCTGTACCCGGATCCCAACAGCGACCTGCTCAAAGGCGCCGTGGCCCGATACTACGGCGTGCAGACCAACCAGGTATTCCTGGGCAACGGTTCGGACGAAGTGCTGGCGCACATTTTCCATGGCCTGCTGCAGCACGACCTGCCGCTGCTGTTCCCGGACATCAGCTACAGCTTCTACCCGGTGTATTGCGGGTTGTATGGCATCCGGTTCGAGGCCGTGCCTCTGGATGAGCAGTTCCGGATCGACCCGGCCGACTATGCCAGGCCGAATGGCGGGATCATCTTCCCCAACCCGAATGCGCCGACCGGCTGCCTGCTGGCGCTGGAGGCGGTCGAGGGGATTCTCCAGGCCAACCCGGGGTCGGTGGTGGTGGTCGACGAAGCCTATATCGATTTCGGCGGCCAGACGGCCATCAGCCTGGTGGGTCGTTACCCGAACCTGCTGGTCACCCAGACACTGTCCAAGTCTCGCTCGCTGGCCGGGCTGCGGGTGGGCCTGGCGGTGGGTCACCCTGACCTGATCGAAGCGCTGGAACGGATCAAGAACAGCTTCAACTCCTACCCCATCGATCGCCTGGCGAACGTCGGCGGCGCGGCGGCGTTCGACGACCGGGAGTACTTCGACCGGACCTGTCGGCTGGTCATCGAGCATCGGGAGTGGGTGGTGGCGCAACTGCAGGGCAAGGGGTTCGAAGTCCTGCCTTCGGCCGCCAACTTCATCTTCGCTCGCCACCCACGGCACGATGCGGCGGGGCTGGCGGCGAAACTGCGGGAACAGGGCGTGATCGTGCGGCACTTCAAGCAGGAACGCATTGCCCAGTTCCTGCGGATCAGCATCGGCACGCCGGAACAGAACCAGGCGCTGGTGGAAGCCCTCGGCGAACTCTGAAGCCTGGCGCTGAACCTGTGGGAGCGAGCCTGTTCGCGATGGCTCAGTCAGTCGGCATCCATGCGACTGACTGTGCCCGGCGTGTTAATCGTGATGCGGCTCGCCGACGAAGGTCAGTGAGGTGAATACGCCTCGGGTGGCCACGTCCTTGTTGTCCTTGAGGGCCATTTCCATCTGCGCGGCGATCACATTCAACCCTTCATTGCGCACCACGACGTTGGCCCGGCCATCGGCATCGGTTTCAGCCGAGACGGTGTCCGGCGCGCTGCGATAGTCCCCCACCAGCTTCACGCCTGCCGCCGGCTTGCCGTCCAGCAGTACCTGGACCGGCAACGACTGGCCCGGCCCTACGGTCAGCGGGTCGACTTGCGGGCGAATCACGAACTTTATCTCGTCGAGCTTTGGCAGCCTGGCCCCGGGTTCGTAGATCGCCAGGCTGTATTTGAACGTGTGGGTCGACTCGATTGCCCCTGGCACCTTGCTGCGGCCTTCGTTGATCCACTTCTTGTCGGCGGTCTGGGACCACATGCCGTTATCCAGCGCCACTGCCAGCACGGCGGGCGGCTTGAGTGGTTGCAGGCGGGCGTGGTCCGGGAGGCGTTCCACGGTCACCGGAATCATCTTGCCGCCCAGGTCATAGGCCCAGGCACCGCTGACTTTCTGCGCCTTGAACGCATTATCTTCGGCACCGTGACCATAGATCACTTCGATGTTGCCACGCCGCTGTTCGGTCCACAGGCCATGGGCCGAGGCTTGAGTCGCCAGGAGCAAGCCGAGAAGGGCGACTGTCTTGGGGCATTTCATGGGTTTTTCCTTTTTATAGATCAAGGGTGAGATTGACGGTGAAATTGCGCGGGTCGCCGGGGGTGACCCAGTAATTGCTGTAGGAGCGTTCGTAGTATTTTTCGTCGAGGACGTTATTCAGGTTCAGGCCCAGGGTGACGTTGTCGCTGGCCTTGTAATGCGCCAGCAGGTCCACGGTGTGGTACGCCGGCAATTCGAAATCGCTGCCGGCCTGTCCGGAACGATCCCCAACGTAGGTCAGCGCCGCGCCGACATCCGAACCACGCAGGCGGCCGTCCTGGAATTCATATACCCCCAACAGGCTGCCGCTGTGCTTTGCAACGCCCAGGATCCGGCTGCCCGTGGGAATGGCCTTGTCCCCCTGGGTCACTTGCGCATCGATGTAGGCGAAGGCGCCGATCACCCGTACGGCATCGGTCACCTGTCCGGTCACCTGCAGATCCAGCCCCTGGCTGCGGGCCTTGCCCATGGCCCGGTTGGTGTCGGTAGCCGGGTCCAGTGCGAGGACGTTTTCCTTCTCTATATGGAATGCCGCCAGGGTGCTGCTCAGGCGATCGTCGAAGAGCTCGCTCTTGATTCCGATTTCGTAGCCCACGCCTTCTTCCGGATCGAAGGACTTGCCGGTGGCATCCAGGCCGTTGTTGGGCTTGAACGAGGTGGATGCGTTGGCGAACAGCCCGACTTCGGGCGTCAGCTGATACAGCAGGCCGGCGCGTTGCGTCAGGGCCTCGTGACGTTGGCGGTCGGTGGCGTTGCGGGTGTGATCGTCGATGCTCTGTTCGAAGTGCTCGTAACGTACGCCCAGCATGCCTCGCAGCTTGTCGGTGAAGACGATCTGGTCCTGAAGGTTCAGCGCACGGCTTTGCACATGCTCGAAGAAGTCCGTGCCGGTACGCAGGCCGTCGGGTTTTGGCTGGCCGTAGATCGGCTGATAGATGTCGATGGGGTAGGGACCGCCAGTGATGGTGGTCACGCGCTCGTTCTTGCGGTAGTCCTCATATTCACTGCCGATCAACAGTTCGTGCTGCCAGGGACCGAGGTCGAACAGGCCGCGCAGTTCCAGCTGGGTGATGCTGTCATGCCAATCGTTGTCCCGCTCGCGGTAACGACGGTTGACAGTACGCCCGTCGGCGTTCAACGGGCGCGCTTCGGAGGCGAACCCCCAGAGTTCGCCCTGCTTGTAATGGCTGGCCAGGCGCAGTTGCCAGGCGTCGTTGAGCTGATGTTCGAGCGCGGCCTGGAGCATGTTGTTGTGGTTGTCGATGTCGCCATCGTCGGGTTCGCCCAGGAACGTGGAACGGGAAACTCCGCTCCAGCGGTTGTTCGGGGCGACGATGCCGCGGTCGAACGTCGAGCTGTGGCGCACGATTTCGCTTTCCAGCAACAGCCGCGTATCTGGGTTCAGCTGCCAGCTGATGGAAGGCGCGACGAAAACACGCTGGCTGTCGACGTGGTCGCGAAAGCTGTGGTTGTCTTCCACCGCCAGATTGATTCGCGACAACAGGTTGCCTTCGGCATCCAGGGGCGTGTTGACGTCCAGGGCCGTGCGGTAGCGATCCCAACTGCCGGCGCTTGTCTGAAGGGTGGTAAAGGCATCGGGCTGGGGTTTTTTGGTGACGATGTTCACCGTGCCACCCGGATCGCCTCGGCCGTACAGGCTGGCGGCCGGGCCTTTGAGCACCTCGATGCGTTCGATGTTGGCCGTATCCGGCGTGCTCGGATAGCCGCGGTTGGCGCTGAAGCCGTCCTTGTAGAATTCCGACGTCGTGAACCCGCGCACGCTGTACTCGTATAGCGTCAACCCGCCGAAATTGTTCTGTTTCGATACCCCACCAGCGAACTCCAGTGCCCGTTCAACCTCAGTGCTGCCCAGATCCTTGAGTACGCTGGCGGGGATCACACTGATCGATTGCGGGATATCCCTCAGGGCCGTGTCGGTCTTGGTCGCACTGGCAGAGCGGGTCGCTCGATAGCCGGCCACGGGCCCGGTGGGGGATTCGTAATCGGATCTCACGCTGATGGCGTCCAGTTCCACCGGTTGCACTTCTTCGGCGAAGGCCGGGTCGCCCAGCAGACCCAGGGCCAGGCTGGCGAGGGAGAGCCGTTTCAAGGATGGCATGTTATATTGTTCCAAATTTATAATTGAAACAATATAACACTACTAATGAGAATTTCTGCTATCTGTATTTCAAGTGAAATCTGGAAAGGATCACAGTGGAAGTGCCGGTAGGATTTCTAGTGGCGAGGGGATTTATCCCCGTTCGGCTGCGCAGCAGCCGTAGACCAGCCGGTACGGTTCATCTGATGGACCGCGGTGTCTGATTGCGGGTTGCTGCGCAACCCGGCGGGATAAATCCCCTCGCCACAGGGTTGTGTCAGGCCAACGAGGATGCGCCCCTCAGTTACTGCTCTTCCTTGGGCACCACCGGTGCCGGTGGTGGCCGCAGGCCGATCTCGGCGGTGAGCTTGAGCTCCTTGCCGTTGCGCATCACCTGGATGGCGACTTTGTCGGTAGGCTTGATGCGTGCCACCTGGTTCATCGAGCGACGGCCATCGCCGGCCGGCTCGCCGTCGATACTCAGGATCACGTCGCCCAGTTGCAGGCCGGCCTTCTGCGCCGGTCCGTCGCGGAAGATTCCCGCCACCACGATGCCTGGCCGCCCGGACAGGCCGAAGGACTCGGCCAGCTCCTGGGTCAGCGGCTGTACTTCGATACCCAGCCAGCCGCGAATGACCTGGCCGTGTTCGATGATGGATTTCATCACCTCCATCGCCAGCTTCACCGGAATGGCGAAGCCGATGCCCTGGCTGCCGCCGGACTTGGAGAAGATCGCCGTATTGATCCCGGTGAGGTTGCCGTTGGCATCCACCAACGCGCCACCGGAGTTGCCGGGGTTGATCGCGGCATCGGTCTGGATGAAGTCTTCGTAGTTGTTGAGCCCCAACTGGTTGCGACCGGTGGCGCTGATGATGCCCATGGTCACGGTCTGGCCGACACCGAACGGGTTGCCGATGGCCAGGGCGACGTCGCCGATGCGGATGCTGTCCGAGCGGCCGATGGTGATGGCAGGCAGGTTCTTCAGGTCGATCTTCAACACCGCCAGGTCGGTTTCCGGGTCGCTGCCGATCACCCGTGCCAGGGTTTCACGGCCATCCTTCAGGGCGACCACGATCTGGTCGGCGCCGCTGGTGACGTGGTTGTTGGTCAGGATATAGCCTTCCGGACTCATGATCACGCCCGAACCCAGGCTCGACTCCATGCGCTTCTGCTTGGGCGAGTTGTCGCCGAAGAAACGCCGGAACTGCGGGTCTTCGAACAGCGGATGGCTGGGTTTGTTGACGACCTTGGTGGTATAGAGGTTGACCACGGCTGGCGCGGCGGTGGTCACGGCATCGGCATAGGACACCGGGCCCTGCTGCAGGGCCTTGGTTTGCGGCGCCTGCTGCAGGTTGACGTCAAGACTTGGCAGGCCGACCCATTCCGGGTAGCGCTGGATAATCAGTAGAGCGACAAGCACGCCAGCCAACAGCGGCCAGCCGGAAAAACGCAGCGCCTTGAGCATTAAGCACGTCCTACGAAGGTTGCGGGCGGGATAAGACCGCCCATAATGTCGCGCATTATACGAGGCCGCGCGTGCCTCTGAACGGGATATTTAGGAGTCTTTTCATGGCCGTAGCCCTGAGCACCCTGGTCGAAGAAGCGGACCGTTACCTGGCGAGCAGCCGGATCGCCGATTATTGCCCCAATGGCCTGCAGGTCGAAGGCGCGCCCCAGGTGATGCGCATCGTCAGCGGTGTCACCGCCAGCCAGGCCCTGCTGGATGCCGCGGTGCAAGCCGAGGCCGACCTGGTGCTGGTCCACCACGGTTACTTCTGGAAGGGCGAAAACCCTTGCGTCACCGGGATGAAGCAGCGGCGGCTCAAGACCTTGCTCAAGCACGACATCAGCTTGCTGGCCTATCATCTGCCGCTGGACCTGCACCCCGACGTTGGCAACAACGTGCAATTGGCCCGTCAGTTGGACATCACCGTCGAAGGACCACTGGACCCGGATAATCCCAAGGTCGTCGGGCTGGTGGGTTCCTTGTCCGAACCCATGACGGCTCGTGATTTCGCGCGCAAGGTCCAGGAAGTCATGGGGCGCGAGCCGTTGCTGATCGAAGGCGAGCAGATGATCCGCCGGGTCGGCTGGTGCACCGGAGGCGGCCAGGGCTATATCGACCAGGCGGTGTTGGCCGGGGTCGACCTGTACCTCAGCGGCGAAGCGTCCGAGCAGACGTTCCACAGCGCCCGGGAAAACGGCATCAGCTTCATCGCCGCCGGGCACCACGCGACCGAGCGCTACGGCGTCCAGGCCTTGGGTGATTACCTGGCACGCCGGTTTGCCCTGGAGCACATCTTCATCGATTGCCCGAATCCCATTTGACTGCTTATAACCTCTGTGGGAGCGAGCTTGCTCGCGATAGCGGCGGATCAGCCAGCATTAATGCGCCTGAGCACACGCTATCGCGAGCAAGCTCGCTCCCACAAAGAGCCATAGCGGCCGAACCACCAGGCATATCCATATGCTGTTTCGATCTAGTTGGCGCCCTGATTAGAAGAGGTCGCTGTGCTAGGATTCCTCGCTCGAACACGGCCCGCTGGCCGTTCATAAGAAAGTTTTCGTGAGTAGCCATGGTCGACAAACTGACGCATCTGAAACAGCTGGAGGCGGAAAGCATCCACATCATCCGCGAGGTGGCCGCCGAGTTCGATAACCCGGTGATGCTGTACTCCATCGGTAAAGATTCCGCCGTGATGCTGCACCTGGCACGCAAGGCGTTTTTTCCCGGCAAGCTGCCGTTTCCGGTGATGCACGTCGACACCCGCTGGAAATTCCAGGAAATGTACAAGTTCCGCGACCGCATGGTCGAAGAGCTGGGCCTGGAGCTGATCACTCATGTGAACCCGGATGGCGTGGCGCAGGGCATCAACCCGTTCACCCACGGCAGTGCCAAGCACACCGACATCATGAAGACCCAGGGCCTGAAGCAGGCGTTGGACAAGTATGGTTTCGACGCCGCGTTCGGCGGTGCCCGTCGCGACGAAGAAAAGTCCCGCGCCAAGGAGCGCGTGTACTCGTTCCGCGACAGCAAGCATCGCTGGGACCCGAAGAACCAGCGTCCCGAGCTGTGGAACGTCTACAACGGCAAGGTCAACAAGGGCGAATCGATCCGCGTGTTCCCCCTGTCGAACTGGACCGAACTGGACATCTGGCAGTACATCTACCTCGAAGGCATCCCGATCGTGCCGCTGTACTTCGCCGCCGAGCGCGAAGTGATCGAGAAGAACGGCACGCTGATCATGATCGACGATGAGCGCATCCTCGAGCACCTGTCCGAGGAAGAAAAGGCCCGCATCGTCAAGAAGAAAGTGCGTTTCCGTACCCTTGGCTGCTACCCGTTGACGGGCGCGGTGGAGTCCGAGGCCGAGAGCCTGACGGACATCATTCAGGAAATGCTCCTGACGCGAACTTCCGAGCGCCAGGGCCGGGTCATCGACCACGATGGCGCAGGCTCGATGGAAGACAAGAAACGTCAGGGTTATTTCTAAGGGGTTGTCATGTCGCACCAATCTGATTTGATCAGCGAGGACATCCTCGCCTACCTGGGCCAGCACGAGCGCAAGGAACTGCTGCGTTTCCTGACCTGCGGCAACGTCGACGACGGCAAGAGCACCCTGATCGGGCGCCTGCTGCACGACTCCAAGATGATCTACGAGGATCACCTGGAAGCCATCACCCGCGATTCGAAGAAAGTCGGCACCACCGGTGACGATATCGACCTGGCACTGCTGGTCGATGGCCTGCAGGCCGAGCGCGAGCAAGGCATCACCATCGATGTCGCGTACCGCTATTTCTCTACCGCCAAGCGCAAGTTCATCATCGCCGACACTCCCGGCCATGAGCAGTACACCCGCAACATGGCCACCGGTGCTTCCACCTGTGACCTGGCGATCATCCTGGTGGACGCCCGCTACGGCGTGCAGACCCAGACCCGTCGCCACAGCTTCATCGCCTCGCTGCTGGGCATCAAGCACATCGTCGTGGCGATCAACAAGATGGACCTCAAGGACTTCGACCAGGGTGTGTTCGAGTCGATCAAGGCCGACTACCTGAAGTTCGCCGAGGGCTTGAAGATGAAGCCCACCACCTTGCATTTCGTGCCCATGTCCGCCCTCAAGGGCGATAACGTGGTGAACAAGTCCGAGCGCTCGCCGTGGTACACCGGCCAGTCGCTGATGGAGATCCTCGAAACCGTGGAAGTGGCGGGCGACCGCAACTTCACCGACCTGCGTTTCCCGGTGCAGTACGTCAACCGTCCGAACCTGAACTTCCGCGGTTTCGCCGGCACCCTGGCCAGCGGCATCGTGCACAAGGGCGACGAAGTGGTGGTGCTGCCATCGGGCAAGAGCAGCCGCGTGAAATCCATCGTCACCTTCGAGGGCGAGCTGGAACACGCCGGCCCCGGCCAGGCCGTGACGCTGACCATGGAAGACGAGATCGACATCTCCCGTGGCGACCTGCTGGTGCATGCCGACAACGTTCCGCCGGTCACCGACAGCTTCGAGGCGATGCTGGTATGGATGGCCGAGGAGCCGATGCTGCCCGGCAAGAAATACGACATCAAGCGCGCCACCAGTTACGTGCCTGGCTCGATTGCCAGCATCGTCAACCGGGTCGATGTGAATACCCTGGAAGAAGGGCCGGCCAGTGCCTTGCAGCTCAACGAAATCGGCAAGGTGAAAATCGCGCTGGACGCGCCGATCGCCCTGGACGGCTACGAGAGCAACCGCACCACCGGCGCGTTCATCGTCATCGATCGTTTGACCAATGGCACGGTCGGTGCCGGCATGATCGTCGCCCAGCCGCTGACCCACGGCAGCAGCACGCACCACGGCAAGCTGGCCCATGTGTCGGTGGAAGAGCGCACCCAACGCTTCGGCCAGCAACCGGCCACGGTGCTGTTCAGCGGCCTGTCCGGCGCTGGCAAGAGCACCCTGGCCTATGCGGTGGAGCGCAAGTTGTTCGACATGGGGCGTGCGGTGTTCGTGCTCGATGGCCAGAACCTGCGTCATGACCTGAACAAGGGCCTGCCACAGGACCGTGCCGGGCGCACCGAGAACTGGCGCCGTGCGGCCCACGTCGCCCGGCAGTTCAACGAAGCCGGCCTGTTGACCCTCGCCGCGTTCGTTGCGCCAAGTGCCGAAGGGCGTGAGCAGGCCAAGGACCTGATCGGGCGTGATCGTCTGCTGACGGTCTATGTCCAGGCTTCGCCGACAGTGTGTGCCCAGCGTGATCCGCAGGGGCTGTACGCCGCCGCTGGCGACAATATTCCCGGCGAGTCCTTCCCGTATGACGTGCCGCTGGATGCCGACCTGGTGATCGACACCCAGGCGCTGACCCTGGAAGAGGGTGTCAAGCAGGTGCTGGATCTGCTGCGCAAGCGTGGGGCGATCTAAGGCAAGTCGCTGTGAGCTTCTAGCTTCAAGCGGCAAGCAAAGGCCCGCAGATGAGTGATCATCTGCGGGCTTTTTTATTGTCGAAGGACGCTATCGCGAGCAAGCTCGCTCCCACAGGGGGGAGCAGCGGACACAGTACCGGAACTCATCCCACATCACCTGTGGAGCGAACTTGCTCGCGATGAGGCCCGTACCGACACCTCAAGACTTGCCGGGATACTCGTGGTGCATCTGTTCGAGCAACGCGTCCTTGTCCTGCCACAGCTGGTTGATCCAGCCCTGGAACTCCAGGCGATAGGCGCCGTCCTGGTCGTAGCTCTTGCCGATGAATTGCGGCGGTAGCTTCAGCTCCTGGAAATGCACCACCACTTCCCCAACCTTGCCGCACAGCAGGTCCCAGAATCCCGGGCGACCGCCGGGGTAGTGAATGGTTACGTTGATGATCGATTCCAGTTGCTCGCCCATGGCGTCGAGCACGAATGCAATGCCTCCGGCCTTGGGTTTGAGCAGGTAGCGAAACGGTGACTGTTGCTGGGCATGCTTGCCTTCGGTGAAGCGTGTGCCTTCGACGAAGTTGAAAATGCCCACGGGGTTGTTGCGAAACTTCGCGCAAGTCTTGCGAGTGGTTTCCAGGTCCTTGCCTTTCTTTTCCGGATGCTTCTCCAGGTACGCCTTGGAGTAGCGCTTCATGAAGGGAAAGCCCAGGGCCCACCAGGCCAGGCCGATCACCGGCACCCAGATCAGCTCCTGCTTGAGAAAGAACTTCAACGGGCGGATCCGCCGGTTCAGCACGTATTGCAGCACCATGATGTCGACCCAGCTCTGGTGATTGCTGGTGATCAGGTAGGAATGCTGGTAGTCCAGGCCTTCCAGGCCGCTGAGGTGCCAGCGGGTACGGCGCAGCAGGTTCATCCAGCCCTTGTTGTTGCTGATCCAGGCCTCGTGGATATGGCTCATCAGCCAGTCGGTAAGGCGCTGGGCGGCGGGGAAGGGCAACAGCAACTTGAAGATCGCCACGATGAACAGCGGCGTGCAGCACACGACGGTGTTCAGGGCCAACAGCAGTGAAGCGATGACGCCCCGCAAGGGGGCGGGCAGAAAGTCCAGCATTTAGATATCCATGGGTCGGTTGGCGGCCTGGATGGCGGTCAGGGCGATGGTGTACACGATGTCATCGACCTGGGCGCCGCGAGGCAAGTCGTTCACCGGTTTGCGCAGGCCTTGCAGCATGGGGCCGAGGCTGACGCAATCGGCGCTGCGCTGAACGGCCTTGTGGGTGGTGTTGCCGGTGTTGAGGTCTGGGAAGATGAACACCGTCGCACGGCCGGCCACCTGGCTGTTGGGCGCCAGTTGCCGCGCCACGGCTTCGTTGGCGGCGGCGTCGTACTGCAACGGTCCGTCGATCAGCAAGCCATGCTGCGCCTCATGGGCCAGCAACGTGGCTTCGCGGACCTTCTCCACTTCCTCGCCGCTGGCCGACTCGCCGCTGGAATAGCTGAGCATCGCCACCCGCGGGGTGATGCCGAACGCGGCGGCCGAATCGGCGCTTTGCAAGGCAATCTCCGCCAGCTCCGCCGCACTGGGGTGCGGGTTCATCACGCAGTCGCCATAGACCAGCACTTCTTCGGGAAACAGCATGAAGAACACCGAGGACACCAGAGAGCAGCCGGGCGCAGTCTTGATCAACTGCAAGGCCGGGCGGATGGTATTGGCGGTGGAATGGATCACGCCGGAAACCAGCCCGTCCACTTCATCCAGGGCCAGCATCATGGTGCCGATCACCACGGTGTCTTCCAACTGCTGCTCGGCCATCGGTGCGTTCAGGCTCTTGCTCTTGCGCAGGCTGACCATCGGTTCGACGTAGCGCTCGCGAATCGCGTCCGGATCAAGAATCTCCAGCCCCGGCGGCAGTTCGATGCCCTGGGCACGGGCTACCGCCTCGACGTCGGCCGGCTTGGCCAGCAGCACGCAACGGGCGATGCCCCGGGCCTGGCAAATGGCGGCGGCCTGTACGGTCAGCGGCTCGCTGCCTTCCGGCAGCACGATGCGCTTGTTGGCGGCCTGGGCGCGCTGGATCAGTTGGTAGCGGAACACGGCGGGGGACAGGCGCATTTCCCGTGGCGTGCCACAGCGCTGGTGCAGCCACTGGGCATCCAGGTGGCTGGCGACGAAATCGGTGATGATTTCCGCGCGTTCGCGGTCATCGATCGGGATTTCCTTGTTCAGGCTGTTGAGCAGGTTGGCGGTGTCATAGGAGCCGGTACTGACCGACAGCACCGGCAGGCCGGCCTGCAAGGCGCCTCGGCACAGGTCCATGATGCGCGGGTCTGGCAGGGTGTCGCTGGTCAGCAGCAGGCCGGCCAGGGGCACGCCGTTGATAGCCGCCAGGCTCACGGCCAGGATGATGTCGTCGCGATCGCCGGGAGTCACCACCAGTACGCCGGGCTTGAGCAATTCCACCGTGTTGCGCATGGTGCGGGCGCAAATGATGATGTTGCTCATGCGCCGGGTTTCGTAGTCGCCGGCGTTGAGCACCTGCGCGCCCATCAGGTCGGCCACGTCGCGGGTGCGCGGGGCGTTGAGTTCCGGCCGGAACGGAATGCAGCCCAGCAGGCGGAAGTCGCCGCTGCGCAGCAAGGGCGAATGTTCCTTCAGGCGCGCGGAAAACGCCTCGATGCTTTCATCGGTGCGGACCTTGTTCAGGATCACCCCGAGGACCTTCGGATCCTTGGGGCCGCCGAACAGCTGTGCCTGCAACTCCACCCGCCCGGAAAGCTCGGTCAGTACTTCGTTCTCCGGGGCCGACACCAGGATAACCTCGGCGTCCAGGCTCTTGGCCAGGTGCAGGTTGACCCGGGCGGCGTAACTGGCGCTGCGGGTCGGGACCATGCCTTCCACCACCAGGACGTCCTTGCCGATCGCGGCCTGCTGGTAAAGGGTGATGATCTCTTCCAGCAGTTCGTCGAGCTGGCCGTCGCCGAGCATCCGTTCGACATGGGCCAGGCCCAGGGGCTGGGGCGGCTTGAGACCGTGAGTGCGGGCCACCAGTTCGGTGGAGCGTTCCGGTCCGGTGTCGCCGGGGTGAGGCTGGGCAATGGGTTTGAAAAAGCCGACTTTCAGCCCGGCCCGTTCAAGGGTACGCACCAGCCCGAGGCTGATGGAGGTCAGACCCACACCAAAGTCGGTGGGCGCGATAAAAAAAGTTTGCATGCGGATTCTCTAAGGGTGCATGGCAAGGGCGCGGTCTGTGTCTACCGTCGAATTCAGTCGCCAAGGTTATCGCTAACGGGGGCCTGCGCGCACCAGCCGCAACCAAAGGGCTGGCCTATTTTTTCAATACGTTGCGCGGCGTCCAGGACCCAGGCCCGGGCCTGCCACGGTGGCTGGTGGCGCAGATGCTGGGTGTGCCCGCAGGACAGCTCGACTACCCAGTGCCCATCCTCGTCCTGATGGAAACCGGTGACCGTCGGTCTGTTCGAACGAGCCCGTTTGTCCGGGTTCCGTTCGCTTTCGGGCAAATCCTTGTTTAGACTTGTCCGTTCTTCATTCTTATGCAAAAGGTCTCGCCCCATGCTGATCGCCGCCAATAAGGCTGTCTCCATCGACTATACCCTGACCAACGACGCTGGTGAGGTCATCGACAGCTCTGCCGGCGGCGCTCCGCTGGTCTACCTGCATGGTGCAGGCAATATCATCCCGGGCCTGGAAAAAGCCCTGGAAGGCAAAACCACCGGTGACGAGCTGAACGTTGCCGTTGAACCGGAAGACGCCTATGGCGAGTACTCCGCCGAGCTGGTCAGCACCCTGAGCCGCAGCATGTTCGAAGGTGTGGACGAGCTGGAAGTGGGCATGCAGTTCCACGCATCGGCGCCCGATGGCCAGATGCAGATCGTCACCATTCGTGACCTGGAAGGCGACGACGTCACTGTTGACGGCAACCATCCACTGGCCGGTCAGCGCTTGAACTTCAAGGTCAAGATCGTTGACATCCGTGACGCCAGCCAGGAAGAAATCGCCCATGGTCACGTCCATGGCGAAGGCGGCCATCACCACTGATTTCTGCGCTACGCTCAAATGAAACGAAAAAGGCGCCCCGTGGCGCCTTTTTTGTCGGTAGCATCGTCCATGGCTGTTTCGAAAGATCGGTAAACCTGGAGTTCGTCATGAGTGCTTTCCACGACCTTAAACTCAAAGCCCTGGATGGTCAGGAGCTGGCGCTGGCACCCTTCAAGGGGCATGTCGTGCTGGTGGTCAACGTCGCCTCCAAATGTGGCCTGACGCCTCAGTACGCGGCGCTGGAGAATCTCTACCAGCAATACAAGGACAAGGGGTTCAGTGTGCTGGGCCTGCCGTGCAATCAGTTCGCCGGGCAAGAACCGGGGACCGAGCAGGAAATCCAGGCATTCTGCAGCCTCAACTATGGCGTGACCTTCCCGCTGTCCAGCAAGCTGGACGTGAACGGTCCCG
Source organism: Pseudomonas sp. NFACC43 (assembly GCF_900119645.1). Classification (NCBI taxonomy): domain Bacteria; kingdom Pseudomonadati; phylum Pseudomonadota; class Gammaproteobacteria; order Pseudomonadales; family Pseudomonadaceae; genus Pseudomonas; species Pseudomonas sp. NFACC43. The sequence continues at coordinate 253,757 of NZ_FPKK01000004.1, read as the reverse complement.
ACCGCCACCAGTTGTACCGCCTGTTGGCCGGCGAGGGGGCGGAGTTTCCCGGCGACATCACCTGGAATTTCGAGAAGTTCCTGCTGGGCAAGGACGGTCGCGTGCTGGCGCGTTTCTCGCCACGCACCGCACCGGATGATCCCACGGTGATCCAGGCCATCGAAAAAGCCCTGGGTTGAAGCCAGGCACGACAACATTGTGGCGAGGGGAGAAATCCCTCGCCACAGATTTCGCCCCCCGGCTGCGGATCGGTTCATTCACCCGACCGCGATTCTCTCGGCTCGCTTTTGATCCTTAATCATTCCAATCAATAGTGCTACCCGAGCCTTCCCGGGCCACATATTATCGCCGTCATATTGATCAGCGATCCCATGCCCGTGGAGTGCCCCATGTCTGTAAAAGCCCTGTTCAAACCTTTCCAGCTCGGCGCGTTCGAACTGCCGACCCGGGTGGTGATGGCGCCGATGACCCGTTCCTTTTCGCCGGGTGGCGTGCCCAATGCCAAGGTGGTGGAGTACTACCGTCGTCGCGCGGCGGCCGGGGTCGGCCTGATCGTCACCGAGGGCACCACGGTCGGACACAAGGCCTCCAACGGTTATCCGAACGTGCCGCACTTCTACGGCGAAGCTGCGCTGGCAGGCTGGAAGCAGGTGGTCGATGCGGTTCACGCCGAGGGTGGCAAGATCGTTCCGCAGTTGTGGCATGTCGGCAATGTGCGCCGCCTCGGCACCGAGCCGGATGCCAGCGTGCCGGGCTATGGCCCGTCGGAGAAGCTCAAGGACGGCCAGGTAGTGGTGCACGGCATGACCCAGGCGGATATCGATGAGGTCATCGCGGCCTTTGCCCAGGCGGCCAAGGACGCCCAGCGCATCGGCATGGACGGTGTGGAGATTCACGGTGCCCACGGTTACCTGATCGATCAATTCTTCTGGGAAGGCAGCAACCAGCGTACCGACGGCTACGGTGGCAGCCTGGCCAATCGTTCGCGTTTCGCCATCGAGTTGATCCGTGCCGTGCGTGCGGCAGTGGGCGAGGGCTTCCCCATCATTTTCCGTTTCTCCCAATGGAAGCAGCAGGACTACACGGCACGCCTGGTGCAGACTCCCGAGGCCCTGGGCGAATTCCTCAAGCCGTTGGCCGAAGCCGGCGTGGATATTTTCCACTGCTCGACGCGGCGCTTCTGGGAACCGGAATTCGAAGGCTCGGAACTGAACCTGGCGGGCTGGACCCGCAAGCTGACCGGCAAGCCGACCATCACCGTTGGCAGCGTCGGCCTGGATGGCGAGTTCCTGCAGTTCATGGTCAATACCGACAAGGTCGCCCAACCCGCCAGCCTGGAAAAACTCCTGGAGCGGCTGAACAACGATGAGTTCGACCTGGTGGCGGTGGGCCGTGCACTGCTGGTGGATCCGGACTGGGCGCAGAAAGTCCGTGAAGGGCGTGAGCAGGAGATCCTGCCGTTCAGCCGAGAGGCGCTGATGACTTTGGTTTAAGCGGCGTCCTGACTGACGCTGTCGCGAGCAAGCCTGTTCCCCCATTGGATCCTTGGCGGACGCCTATCGGTGTCCGGCCAGAATCCACTTGTGGGGGCGAGCTTGCTCACGATCGCGGCCTGAAAATCACCGAACAGTCAGCGCACAGTGGGCGCAACAGGCATTACCTGCTCACCCACGCAAGCCCCTCGCAACTGCGCTTCAAATTGCTCGATCACCGCCGCCCAGCCCTGGCGACTGGCATGCTGGCGCGCATTGAGCCGCACGCAACGCAAGGTCTCGCGCTCCTCCAGCAGCCAACGGGCGGCATCGCAGAATGCCTCTTCATCCCCCGGCATGGCCAGCACGCCGTTATAGCCATGGCGGATATGCTGTGCCGCCGCGGCCTGATCGTAGGCCACCACACCCAGCCCGGACGCCAGGGCTTCCAGCACGACGTTGCCGAAGGTTTCGGTCAGGCTTGGAAAGACGAACACATCCCCGGACGCATAGTGGCTGGCCAGCGCCTCGCCACGCTGGGCGCCACAAAAGACCGCTTCGGGCAGGTCCTGCTCTAGTGCCGAGCGCTGCGGGCCATCACCGATCACCACCAGTTTGAGCCGTCGCTCCGGAAAAGCGCTGCGCAGCGTGTCGAAACTGCGCTTGAGCAGCCCGAGGTTCTTCTCCGGCGCCAGGCGCCCCACATGGATCACCGCAATGTCGTGCTCACCCAGGCCCCAGGCCTCGCGCAGGGAGGCCGAGCGCTTGATGGGATGAAACAGCTGGCTGTCCACGCCACGGGACAGCAACGCCACCCGTTCGAAATGGCGACGCTCCAGTTCCAGCCGCTGACTCAGGCTCGGCACCAGGGTCACGGCGGAGCGGTTATGGAACCAGCGCAGATAATGAGTCAGCGCGCGGCTCAGCAGCCCGAGGCCGTACTGCTGGGTGTACTGCTGGAAGTTGGTATGGAACCCACTGACCACCGCGATGCCCAGGCGCCGCGCCGCCCGCAACGCCGACAGGCCCAGCGGCCCTTCGGTGGCGATATAGAGCACGTCCGGCCGATGGCGCTTCCACCGGCGCAGCAGCTTGTGCATGGACACCTGGCCCCATTGCAGCCCTGGGTAGCCCGGTAATGGCCAGCCCCGACACAGCAACAGATGTTCGTCACCGGCCTGGCGCGGGTCGCCCCCCTGGCGCGGACGTACCAGTTCGACCCGATGCCCGCGGGCACGCAAGCCGTCGTGCAGACGGCCCAGGGTGTTGGCCACGCCATTGATTTCCGGCGGGAAGGTTTCGGTGATGAGGGTAACGTGCAGAGGTGTGGTCATGACCCCAGTGTCGACCGGGGTCATTTCGTCATTGTGTCGTCTTGATGACGGATTCGTGACCGGCTCAGCCCTGGCGGGCCAGTGCGGTCTCGGCGCCTTGCTCGCGCACCCAGAACAGGGTCGCCCCGGCCACTGCCGCCGGCATCATGAGGATGTTGACCACCGGGATCAGCAGCGCCAGGTATACGCTGCCGCCAAAGCCCAGGCTCTGCCAGCGTTTTTCCCGCAGCCAGGCGAGCATTTCGTTCCAGCCCAGCTTGTGGTTGTCCGCCGGGTAGTCGATGTACTGGATGGCCATCATCCACACGCCGAACAACAGCCACAGCGGCGCGGCCACCAGATTGAGCACCGGCACGAACGACAGCACGAACAGGCCAAGGGCACGGGGCAGGAAGTAGCCGAGCTTGCGGGCTTCCCGGGAAAGGGTTCGGGGAATCATGGCCACCAGTTCGCCCCAGCTGAAGGCCGGGAAATCATCGGTACCCCGGATCACCACTTCGACTTTTTCCGCGAGGAAGCCGTTGAAGGGGGCGGCGATGATATTGGCGAGCATGGTGAACGTGAAGAACACCATCAGCACCACCAGGACCACGAACAGCGGCCAGAGGATGTAGCTGAGAAAGCTCAGCCAGTCCGGCAGCGATGGCATCAGGGTGTCGACCCACAGGCTGAATTGATGGCCGGCCAGGTAGATCAGGCCGATGAACAGCAGCAGGTTGATGGCCAGCGGGAGCAGGACGAACAGGCGCAGGCCCGGGCTCAGGACCAGCTTGAGACCTTCTTGCAGATATTGCGGGCCCGACAGGACGGGGGCAGGCATGGGATGCTCCGAACGAAGATGAACGCGCCGACCTTACCGGCTTTGCGGCGTACGGGAAAGCGTCTACATGGCCTGTAACAGGTTTGCCGGACAGTGGCTCCTATCGAGAGGTCTACCTGGGATAGAACTCACCTATGAGCTGGATTGTTAAACCGTATTTCCTTAATCTTCGCTCCCTCGATACGCTGCACCCATTCTTTTTCAGGACCGTCGAACCAAAGCCTTCCCCAAGTGCATCAACGGTTCTTTTTTATTCCCGCCGCTTACCCGGCGTTCCGGTCCGCAGGGGCCGGTCAACAGGAGCAGGTCATGTCTGAAGTCCGTCATTCTCGAGTGATTATTCTCGGTTCCGGCCCTGCCGGTTATAGCGCCGCGGTCTACGCGGCCCGTGCCAACCTCAAGCCGCTGCTGATCACCGGCATGCAGGCCGGCGGTCAATTGACCACCACCACCGAAGTCGACAACTGGCCGGGCGACGTCCATGGCCTGACCGGCCCGGCGTTGATGGAGCGCATGAAGGAACACGCCGAGCGTTTCGAGACTGAAATCGTTTTCGACCATATCAATGCCGTGGATTTCGCAGCCAAGCCCTACACCCTGACCGGCGACAGCGCGACCTATACCTGCGATGCCCTGATCATCGCCACTGGCGCGAGCGCTCGTTACCTGGGCCTGCCTTCGGAAGAAGCCTTCATGGGCAAAGGGGTTTCGGCCTGCGCCACCTGCGACGGTTTCTTCTACCGCAACAAGCCGGTGGCAGTGGTCGGTGGCGGCAATACCGCTGTAGAGGAAGCTCTCTACCTGGCCAATATCGCCAGCACGGTGACCTTGATCCACCGTCGCGAGACTTTCCGCGCCGAGAAGATCCTGATCGACAAGCTCAATGCCCGCGTCGCCGAAGGCAAGATCATCCTCAAGCTCAACGCGACCCTGGACGAAGTGCTGGGCGACAACATGGGCGTGACCGGTGCTCGCCTGAAGAACAACGACGGCAGCTTCGACGAGATCAAGGTTGACGGCGTGTTCATCGCCATCGGCCACACTCCGAACACGTCGTTGTTCGAAGGCCAGCTGGAACTCAAGGACGGCTACCTGGTGGTCAAGGGCGGCCGCGACGGCAACGCCACTGCCACCAGCGTCGAAGGTATCTTCGCGGCCGGCGACGTGGCCGACCACGTCTACCGCCAGGCCATCACCTCGGCCGGCGCCGGTTGCATGGCAGCACTGGACACCGAGCGCTACCTGGACGGCCTGCAGAACGCTTCGTTCTGATTCGTCAGACCCCCAGAAAACCGGCCTCGGCCGGTTTTTTAATGCCTGAATACCTGGCTTTGAACCCTTGTGGGACCGAGCTTGCTCGCGATGGCGGTGTACCGGCCAACATCGATGTCGGCAGATTTGACGCTGCCGCGAGCAAGCGCGCTCCCCAAGCTTCTTGTGTGCTCAGAAACACTGAGTTTCAGGCCAGCTTCGCCAGGCACGCCTCCAGAATATCCAGCCCCTCTTCCAGCACTGCCGGCTCGGTCGTCAACGGCGCCAGCAGTCGCACGATGTGTCGCGACTTGCCACTGGGCATCAGCAGCAGGCCCGATTCCCGTGCCAGGGCCAGTAGTTGCGTCAATTGTGCCGAAGCCGGGGTGCCGTCGGACTGGCTCAGCTCGATGCCGCGCATTGCGCCGACGCCGGTCAGGCGACCCAGGTAAGGGCTTAGCCCGCGGCTGCGCCAGGATTCGTAGCGGCTGACGATCGCCTCTTCCTGTTGCACGCCCCAGGCGTGCAGGTTGGCATCGGTCATTTCGTCCAGGGTCGCCAGTGCGGCGGCGCAGGCGATGGGGTTACCCGAGTAGGTACCGCCCAGGCCACCCTTGGGCAGGTTGTCCAGCAACGCTTTGCGGCCTACCACCGCACCGAGGGGCACGCCACCGGCAATACTTTTTCCCAGCAGGATCAGGTCGGGTTCGATGCCCAATCGGGAGAAGGCAAAGCGCTGGCCGGTACGCCCGAATCCGGACTGGATTTCATCGATGATCAGCACGATGCCCTTGTCGTCGCAGAACTGGCGCAGGGCCTGGGCGAAGGATACGTCCAGCGCGAGGAAGCCGGCTTCGCCCTGGACCGGTTCGACAATGAAACAGGCCACGTCGTTGACATCGATCTCGACGCTGAACAACCGCTCCATGGCCTTCAAGGCGTCGGCACAGGACACGCCGTTGTCCGGGCTGGGATAGGGCAAGTGATACACCGGCCCGGGCAGCACACCGACTTTCTGTTTGTAAGGCGCGACCTTGCCGTTGAGGTTGAGGGTCGCCAGGGTGCGACCGTGAAAGGCGCCGTCAAACGCGATCACGGCGGTACGGCCCGTGGCGCCCCGCACGATCTTCAGGGCGTTCTCCGCCGCCTCGGCGCCGCTGTTGGTGAGCATGCCGCTGATCGGGTAATCCACCGGCATGAACGCCGTCAGGCGTTCCATCAATTCGATGTAGGGAACATGGGGCGCGGCATTGAACGCGTAGTGAGTCAGCCGCGTAGCCTGTTCGCGGATCGCCTCGACAATGCGCGGATGACAATGGCCGAGGTTCAACACGCCGATACCGCCTACGAAGTCGATGTAGCGTTTGCCCTCGGTGTCCCAGACCTCGGCGTTCCTGCCGTGGCTGAGGCTGACGGGATGCACGATGGAAATCGATTGGCTGATGGTTTCGCTGCTCATGGATGACGGCCCGGACGAAGGAGAAATTTCCGTTATCTAAGCCGCGAGCAGAGGGGCCCGGCAAACGAAATAAAGTTGCCGGGTCAATCTTAAAAGTCGGGATGTGGCGAGGTGTACTTCAACTCAGGATGCGTGCAACCCTTGTGGCGAGGGGATCTCACCACACAGGTCTCACCACACAGCTAGGATCGATCAGCGCCGTTGCAGCGGCAACTCGTCGAACTTCACACCTGCCAGCCCATGAACCATCAGCGCGCGGATATTGCCGTGATCACTGCCTTCGGGCGTGGCCAGCACCGAGCGGTAATGTTCGCCGAACGCCAGCAGCGCTTCTTCGTCGCTCAATCCTTCGAGCAAGGCCAGGCCCAGGGTCTTGCACGAGCCTTCGTTCTGCCCGGCGGCGTTTTGCACGCCGCCGTTATTGAAGGCGCGGGGCTGGTAATCGTAGCCGGCGGCGATAAAGGCCAGGGTGTCGGCGAAGGCGTGCTCGCCGCTCTTGAGTTGGCTGCGAAAGGTGTTCAGGTCAGGCATCGGGTTTTCCTTTGGCGAACGCCGCTTGCTGTTCGGCGCTGGCTTCTTTCTGGTATTGGGCTTTCCATTCGGCATAGGGCATGCCATAGACCGTTTCACGGGCCTCGTCGAGGCTCACCTCGATCTGGCGTTCATCGGCGGCGGCCTTGTACCACTTGGAGAGGCAGTTGCGGCAGAAGCCGGCAAGGTTCATCAGGTCGATGTTCTGCACGTCCTTGCGGCTGTCCAGGTGGGCAACCAGCCGACGGAAAGCGGCGGCTTCGAGTTCGAGGCGTTGTTGATCGTTCATGGTGGTCTCTGCGAGGCAGCTTCAAGGGGCGAGCTTCAAGCTGCAAGAGTGGATTTGCGGTGCTCAGGCTCGAAGCTTACAGCTTGAGGCTTGCAGCGGCTACGAAGTAGCCCGGCTTGCTGCAAGGGTAATCGACACCGACTCGGCGAATCGCAGGGCATGGGGCTTGTCCACTTCGACCTCGGCGTACTGCACCGACTCATTGGCCATGACCAGATCCAGCAGCTCCTGGGTCAGTCGTTCAAGCAGGGCAAAGCGATTGCCTTCCACGTGGGCGATGATCGCCTTGGTGATGGTGCGGTAGTTCAGCGCGTGATCGATGTCGTTGTCGCGAACCGCGTCCTGGGCCGGATACAGGATGGTCAGGTTGATCAACACATCCTGCTTGTTGAGGATCTCCTCCTCGTTGATACCGATGAAGGTGCGCAGGCGCAGGTCCTTGACCCGGATGCGCGCCATGGCTGGCTGAAGTTGTGGCATTTAGTTGCTCCGTCGAATCAATTGCAGGAACTCCTGGCGAGTGGTGCTGGACTCGCGGAAGGCGCCAAGCATCACCGAGGTATTCATGGTCGAGTTCTGTTTTTCGACGCCGCGCATCATCATGCACATGTGCTGGGCTTCGATCACCACCGCCACGCCGGCGGCCTGGGTGACCTGCTGCACCGCGTCGGCGATCTGCCGGGTGAGGTTCTCCTGGATCTGCAGGCGACGGGCGAACATGTCCACCAACCGGGCGATCTTCGACAGCCCCAGGACCTTGCCCGTAGGAATATAAGCCACATGGGCCTTGCCGATGAAGGGCAGCAGGTGATGTTCGCACAAGGAATAGAGCTCGATGTCGGCGACAATCACCATCTCATCGTTGTCCGAGGCGAACAGCGCGCCGTTGACGATCTGCTCCACGCTCTGCTCGTAGCCGTGGCAAAGGTACTGCATGGCCTTGGCGGCGCGCAGCGGGGTATCGAGCAAGCCCTCGCGCTCGGGGTTTTCCCCCAGGCCGATGAGGATTTCGCGGTAATGCTGTGGCAGGGATAACGCCATGATGAATCCTCGAAACAGGCTATTTGAGGTGCCGCCCGCCGTTGACGGTCAGGGTCGTGCCGGTGACATAGGGGTTGTCCAGCAGGTAACGCAGGCTCTGGTAGATCACTTCGCTACCGGGCTCGATGCCCAGTGCCGACTTGGCCAGGGCCTTGGCCCGGTACGCCGCGTCGTCTGCGGGGTTGAACAGTAGCAGGGCAGGGGCGATGCCGTTGACCTTGATGGCGGGTGCATATTTCGCCGCGAAGGACAGCGTCAGGCTTTCGAGGCCGGCCTTTGTGGCGCAATAGGCGATGTGCCTGCTGCTGCCCTTGCGTGTCACGTCATCGCTGATGTGCACGATGTCCGCGGGGCTCGAGCGCAGCAGCAGCTGCGCGCAATGCAGGTTGATCAGATAGGGCGCGAGCATGTGTACGCCGAACATCGCGTTGAAGGCTGCCGTTTCGTCGCCGGGTGTTTCGACCAGCCATGCCGAGGCGTTGTGCACGATGGCCCGCAGCCGGTCGGTGTGCTGCTTGAGTTGCTCGATGAAGGCCAGGATCCCCGCCTCATTGGAAAAATCGGCGTATAGCACGGTCGCCCCCCGATCACGCAGCGTCTGTACGCCGGGACGTTCGGTGCGATAGGTGGCGATCACCGCGTGACCTTCGTCCAGCAGTCGCTGGGCGCAATGCAGGCCGACGCGCTGGGCTGCGCCGGTGAGCAGGATCGGAGCGTTGGCACTGGGCATGGGGCGGCTCGGTTCACGGCAGGAGCAAAACTATAACAGCGGTCGGCGACCTGTACCTACGAGCCCGTCATAAAGGGACACAACAACTGCGCATATCGATACGGTTTGTAGTTGTCATCATACGACTTAGAAGGGGTAAGATAGGATCCAATTCGCCAATGGGAATTCTTCCGAGATGAGCGTAATCACCGACGATAAGTTCGTATTCCAGGCATCAGGCGCCATGGAACGGGAAGATCTGTTTCCCATTCGCGAAGTATCCCGCCTCACCGGCGTGAACCCAGTGACGCTGCGCGCCTGGGAACGCCGCTACGGTCTGATCCAGCCCACGCGCACTGACAGCGGTCATCGCTTGTACTCCCTGGGGGATATCGAGAAGGTCCGCAGCATCCTGGCCTGGATCGAACGGGGGGTGGCGGTCAGCAAGGTGAGCAAGATCCTGGCCAGAACCGATTCGGTGAAATCGGTTTCCCCGTTGATTCCATCCAGTCGGGTCAGGAGCGACTACGCCCAATGGCAACAGCAAGTGGCCGATGCAATCGGCGACTTTGACGACATGGGGCTGGACCGCATCTATGGGCAGATATTTTCCAGCTACGCGGTGCCCATCGTATTCCAGAACATATTGATGCCACTGTGGCGGCAGCTGTTGCAGCGCCAGCAGGAGTTCGGCCAGACCAGCGAATGGCTGTTCTACGACGGTTTCCTGCGTTCGCGTGTCGCACAACGGCTCTTGCTCAAGCGTGATTCACCCTCGCGACGTCTGTTGGTCACTGCCATCGCCGGCCAATGCCGCGAACTGGAGCTATTGGTCACGGCGTTGTTCCTGTCGAAGGCGGACGTGGGCATCAGGCTGTTGACGGTGGGCCAGCCGTTCGATGAGTTGACCCTGGTGTGCCAGAAGGTGAAACCGGTGGCGCTGGTACTGATGTCCAACCATGCCCCTGGGGCTGAATTGCCCAAGCGCCTGAACAAACTGGCGATGAGCCTGGATTGCCCCTTGATGCTGGCGGGTGACGCTTCCGATTTGATGCAGGATTGCCTGGCGGGATCGTCGATCGGCTGCCTGGGCAATGAAGGGACGGTGATGAGCCAGCGCTTGCGTCAGTTGCTGGCGGGAAGCCTGGACACCTGAAGCCGGACGATCGCCTGGGCTTGTGCGAGAAATCGTGCAGACACAGGCAGGGCCTGGGCTCTGTAAGCAGCATGAGCGAGTATCAAGGCTTTTCGTGGCCTACAGATGCATCGCCGGATGGGTCAGCCGATGTTGTTGAAGGATGTACTGACGCAGGCGCTCGGTCTCGTCCTCGTCATTCTGGCTCAGATGGTAGGCATACAGGCCCCGATCGGTTTCCCGTTCGAAGGCGCCGCGCAACGAAATCCTCTCGTACCCTGACGGGCTGAACCACAAGGCGAACTGCTTGGGGGGCTTGATGCGGCTGCGGTTTTCCAGCAGCACGCCCTTGCAGGATACCTCGTGAACCCACAAAGGCCCTGGCTGGCCCTTGGCGTTCTCCAGGGCCACCGGTTCTTCGAGGGCCAAGCGCCAGGGACGCACCTTGGGCCCGTCCTCGTAGATGCTCGGTACGCCCAGGCGCAGGTGCATCGCGTGAAATTCGTCTTCCACCAGGTGCAGCGGGAACGTCATCTGCTGATTTTCGAAACTGGCTTGCAGCGTGACCTGCTCGTTCGCCGCCAGGCGCGTCAGCAGGTCACGGATCTGCGACCCGCCATTGACCAGCAGGCTCGACGTGACATCCCGCTCGTTCAATTGCGGGTTGTGCTGCATTGTCCGGATGAAATCCAGCTCATCCTGGGTCAGAAGGGCGTCGCGCTGCATGGTGTGCTCGAGATGATTTCTTACGTGTTCACTGGTGATTGTAGTGACTGACCGTTAATTCGCCGTTTTGTTTGTGCCATTCGTCGCTTCAAGACGAGCAATCGTGGCCCGGGCGTCCGCCAGTTCCTTTTCCAGCTGCGCGATGCGGTTCTGTGCCCTGACCTGGACCGTCACGTCTTTCTGCACGCCCACGAAGTACGTGTGGCCGTCAGCTGCGTTCTTAACCGTCGACAGTGACAATTCGTTCCAGAACGGCGTGCCATCCTTGCGATAGTTGCGCAGCACTTCCCGGCAGGCACCGCCCTGCTTCAACGTCTCGCGTATGTGCTCGAGCGAGGGCTGGTCGCGATCGCCCGATTGCAGGAAACGACAGTCCTGATAGAGGATCTCGTCCCGGCTATAGCCGGTCAGCCGCTCGAAGGCCGGGTTCACATAGATGAGGATGTTGTCCTCGTCGCCTTCCTTTTCGGCGATGACGATTCCGTCGTTGGAAGCGTTTATCACCAGTTGCATCAGCTGCGCATTGATCATGGACCGCTTCCTTTTCAAATCCCTGTAAATACAGCATTTTAGAAGAATCTGCAGGGCTGTCCACTGGCCATCACTGGTTGTTGGGAGCCAATCGCAAACTGGCGGCTCTGCCTGCTACTATCCCGAGTCTTTTATTCAGGTTCAGGACCAGATAGATGAAAATCGCCATCCTTTGCGGTTCGGTATACGGCACCGCCGAAGAAGTCGCCCACCATGCCGCCACCCTGCTCGGCGAGGCCGGTTTCGAAACCCTGTGCAACCCCCGGGCGACCCTGGCGGACATCCAGGCATTCGCCCCGCAAGCCTTGCTGGCCGTGACGTCCACCACCGGCATGGGAGAACTGCCGGATAACCTGATGCCCTTGTATTCGGCCATTCGCGACCAGTTGCCCGCCTTCTTTCGCGGTTTGCCAGGTGCCGTGATCGGCCTGGGAGATGCCAGCTACGGCGACACTTTCTGCGGCGGTGGCGAGCAGATGCGCGAATTGTTCGCCGAACTTGGGGTGGCCGAGGTGCTGCCTATGCTGCGCCTGGATGCCAGCGAAAGCGTCACGCCGGAAACCGATGCGCAGCCTTGGCTGGGAGAGTTGATCGAGGCCCTGCGTCGTTGATCGAGCGGGCGTCGGCGCAACGGGCGGCGTGACCCGCTCGGTCATTAAGCTGGCTGCCAAGGCAACTAGCGCCCTCGCCAGGGCTGACTAGACTCATCCTCTTGTGCACGGCGTGCCGTTGCACCTTATAACGATAAGCCAGAGGTCAGAGCCGTGAGCGTAGCGCCCATCCAATCGACACTCAGCATCAAGGACCAGGTCAGCACCGCCGAATGGCAAACCCGCGTCGATCTTGCCGCCTGTTACCGACTGGTGGCGTTGCATGGCTGGGATGACCTGATCTTCACGCATATCTCCGCCAAGATTCCCGGCACCGAGGACTTCCTGATCAACCCGTTCGGGATGATGTTCCACGAGATCACCGCGTCCAGCCTGGTCAAGGTCGATCAGGCCGGCAACAAGCTCATGGACAGCCCCTACGAGATCAATCCGGCCGGCTACACCATTCACAGCGCAGTGCACGAAGTGCGCCACGATGTAGCCTGTGTGTTGCATACCCACACCGCTGCCGGCGTCGCCGTATCGGCCCAGAAGCAAGGGGTGCTGCCCATCAGCCAGCAATCCCTGTTCGTGCTGTCGAGCCTGGCCTGTCACCCTTATGAGGGCGTTGCCCTCAATCACGAAGAGAAGGCCCGTCTGCAGGCAGACCTGGGCGACAGCAACTTCCTGTTGCTGCACAACCATGGACTGCTGACCTGCGGCGGGACTATCGCCGATACCTTCCTGATGATGTTCACCTTTCAGCGGGCCTGTGAGATCCAGGTACTGGCACAAAATGGCGGGGTCGAGCTGATTGCCATCGATACGCCGATACTGGCCGGTGCCAAGGCGATGATCGCCGCAGTCACCAGGAGTGCCCAGGGCATGGGGGGCGCGCTGGCGTGGCCTGCGTTGCTGCGCAAGCTCGATCAACAAGACCAGGGTTATAGAAGCTGATGCCTATGGTGCAGGTTCCCCTGCGCATCTGGCGCCAGCGCGGCCAGACCTTCATGTTCCGGGGGCATGCCATCCGGTACTGGGCGGCGGGGCACGGTGAACCGTTGCTGCTGATCCACGGGTTCCCCACCGCCAGTTGGGATTGGCACTACCTGTGGCAACCCCTGGCCCAGCGCTATCGGGTGATTGCCTGCGACATGCTCGGGTTTGGTGATTCCGCCAAGCCGGTGGATCACATCTACAGCCTGCTGGAGCAGGCCGATCTGCAGCAGGCGCTGTTGGAGCACCTGAATGTCAGGCAAGCGGTTCACCTGTTGGCCCACGATTATGGGGACAGCGTGGCCCAGGAACTGATCGCTCGTCATTGCGAGGCACGTATCGACATCGCCAGTTGCGTGTTCCTCAACGGCGGCCTGTTTCCGGAGACCCATCGTCCGGTGCTGGTGCAAAGGTTGTTGCTCGGTCCTTTGGGCTGGCTGGTGGCCCGGGCCTTTTCCCGCGAGGGCCTGGCCAAGAGTTTTCGGCGGATCTTCGGGCCATGGACCGGCCCCAGCGAAAGCGAACTGGACGATTACTGGAGCCTGGTGCACAGCAACGGCGGCCCACGGATCATGCACAAACTCATCCGCTACATTCCCGAACGCCGTGTGCGGCGCGATCGCTGGGTGCACGCGATGCAGCGCGGCGAAGTGCCCATGCGGGTCATCGATGGTGGGTTCGATCCGATTTCCGGTGCGCACATGGTAGCGCGCTACGAGGCGCTGATTCCCAATGCGGATACGGTGCTGCTGCCCGACATCGGCCACTATCCGCAGGCGGAGGCACCGGTGCAGGTGCTCAAGCATTACCTGGCGTTCCGTGCGGGCATCCCTGGGCCGGTGCGGCAGGTGGTGTACTCGTGACGCCTGTTGCCTTGGGATCGGGTTGAGCCAGGCTCGGATTCGCGTCCTGTCATGCGCCAACGCATCATCCCCTCGCCTTATCGCCCACCATTCACTCTCAGCCGTGTTGATTGTGGATCATGCTCCCTGTGCCCGACACTCGGGCTTTGCAATCCATTCGGCCTGCTGGAGTTCTGCCCATGAGTGAATCTGTGCGCTTCGAAGATAAAGTGGTGATCGTCACCGGAGCTGGCGGTGGCCTGGGGCGGGCCCATGCCCTGCTGTTCGCCAGGCAAGGCGCCCGGGTAGTGGTCAACGATCTTGGTGGTTCCGCCCAGGGCGAGGGGGCCAACGCCTCGGCGGCGGATCGGGTGGTGGCTGAGATTCGCGAGGCCGGCGGTATTGCCGAGGCAAACCACGACTCGGTCACTGATGGCGACAAACTGGTACAGAATGCCCTCGACGTGTTCGGCCGGGTCGATGTGGTGGTGAACAACGCCGGTATCCTGCGGGACAAGACCTTCCACAAGATGGACGATGCCGATTGGGACCTGGTCTATCGCGTCCATGTCGAGGGCGCCTACAAAGTCACCCGTGCCGCATGGCCGCACCTGCGCGAGCAGAATTATGGCCGGGTGATCTTCACGGCCTCGACCTCGGGGATCTATGGCAATTTCGGCCAGTCCAACTACGGCATGGCCAAGCTCGGCCTGTATGGCCTGACGCGCACTTTGGCCATTGAAGGTCGCAAGAACAACATCCTGGTCAATGCCATCGCGCCTACTGGCGGCACCCGCATGACCGAAGGCCTGATGCCGCCGCAGGTGTTCGAACAGCTCAAGCCCGAACTGGTCAGCCCGCTGGTGGTGTACCTGGCCAGCGAAGCCTGCCAGGAAACTTCCGGGTTGTTCGAGGTGGGTGGCGGCTGGATGGGCAAGGTGCGCTGGGAACGCAGCCTCGGTGCCGGATTCGATCCGAACAAGGGTTTTTCCCCCGAAGACGTCGCCGCCCATTGGCAGCAGATCTGTGATTTCAAGGACGCAGTCCACCCGAACGACAACCTGGAAGCATTGAAGGAGATGATGGCGAATCTGCAACGCTACGCCGTTTGACTCGCCGCCAGACCGGTTGCCGTCGATGACGGCAACGTCGGTCACGGACAATACTTCTTCACCAGTGCCGCCAGGTTCGCGGCGGTCTCGATGTCCATCACACCGTCATACCGGGCCGGGCGAAAGTGAAGCTGGAAGGCGCGCACCAGGCGCTGGAAGCCCATACTGGTCGTGGCAGCCGAAGTGTCATAGCCATATTTCTTGAACAGCCCGAGCAATTGTTCGCGGGTAGGCAAGCCGGCGCATTCGTAGGCGTGCATGCAGGCCCTTTGGGTGGACTCATCGAACCAGGCACCGATGCCCTTGGCGTATAGCGCCTGCCACGGGAACATCGGGCCGGGATCGCTTTTCCTGCCGGCGGCGATGTCCGAATGCCCCACCACGTTGACCGGGCTGATGTCCGGATAGCGCTGGAGCAGGTTCGAGGCCAGGTATTGGATTGCCTCGATTTGCCGGGGGTCATAAGGAGGAAAGGTGAATTGTCCCTGGTTATCCGTGGCGAGATTGACGATTTCGACGCCAATCGAAGTGTCGTTCAGGTTATTCCTGCCTCCCCAGCTGCTCACCCCTGCGTGCCAGGCGCGCTGGTTCTCGTCCACCAGGTTGAAGATCTGCGGCTCATTGAACCCAGCCTTCAGATAACTCGGGTCGTTGAAATCCGGAATCAGGTAATGAGCGCTGACCGAGGCGCCGGTCAATGTATTGACAGAGGACGAAAAGTTGGCGGCGGTATAGTGAAAGACGAGGAAACGAACCCGATTGTTATAGCCATATCTTGATCGGTAACTTGTGGAGTTGATCGCGTACATAAGAAACTCACTGATAACTGAAGAAGGTCGATGCAACAGGCTTCGACGTAAATCAGGCTAACAATGACTGTGGGTTCGGCATGTAGTGAAGGTCTTGGTTTCGTGTGGGAATTGGCGTCTGGTCTTCAGGGCGTTAGAGGTACGGCAGTTGCCGCTCTTAACTGGTGTCACCGGTAAGGTATTCAGGCTTGCTTGTGCCCTGTTTCTATTTTGCCGCTGCTTCCGGTCTACGTTGGTTTAAGAGTCCCTGGGTGTTCTTCCCATGCATATATCGGATGCCGGTATATCAGTGATATGGCGGTATGTTGAGCACTTGTCATCGTTCATTGCAATTGACGTAGTTGTACTCAATGGAAATGAAAGAAAGCAATGCGCTGGAGCAGGTGGCCGGGCTGTTGGATATTTCCGATATTGATGTAAGCGTCGAGAATTTCATCTGGGAATAAACCAAATAAAAAAGGCCGCTGCAAAAAGCAGCGGCCTGAAGATGACGTTGCAAAGGAGCTACAAATCAACGTCGCAAGCACGGGATGATGAACCGATGACGCCAGTCCATCCGAATGACGGTGCGCCAGGCGTGAGGGATGCCGTGGCGGCTGCTGGCAGGCCCGTTACCCTGCAAGCCCGGCCAGCATAAGGATCGACCGCGTCGGGAAACAGCCCGGATCCGGACATGCACTGTTGCAGTGCGCGCAACAGTGTCATGGCCGCGATGGATATGCGTGGCGTTGATGATGGGTCATCCAGTCCATCCATGCGTCGTGCAAAGGCCCGTCTCGCAAAGGCTGTAATCCTTTCGAGCGACAGCGCGAATACCTCCTTGGTGCGCTTATCGCCCGCTCCGGGCGGCAGTAGGGTGAAGTCTCTGTCACTCACCGGGGAAGACGCATGACAACAATAACAATGCGCGCCATCTTCAAGCCGCAGGCGCTGGCCGTCGCGGTGGCCTTGGGTTGCTGTGCCCAGGCGCAGGCCGTTTCATTCAACATTGGCGAGATCGAAGGCCAGTTCGACTCCTCGCTGTCCGTTGGCGCGAGCTGGGGCATGCGCGACGCCGACAGGGATCTGGTGGGGACGGTCAACGGTGGCCGGGGGCAATCTTCCACCGGTGACGATGGGCGCTTGAACTTCAAGAAAGGCGAGACCTTTTCGAAGATCTTCAAAGGACTGCACGACCTCGAACTCAAGTACGGCGACACCGGTGTGTTCGTGCGTGGCAAGTACTGGTATGACTTCGAGCTCAAGGATGAGGGCCGCGAGTTCAAGGACATCAGCGACAGCAATCGCAAGGAAGGCGCCAAGTCCTCAGGGGCACAGATTCTCGATGCCTTCGTCTATCACAACTATTCCATCGCCGATCTGCCGGGCACTGTGCGCGCCGGCAAGCAGGTGGTCAGTTGGGGGGAAAGCACCTTCATCGGCAACTCCATCAACAGCATCAACCCGGTGGACGTGTCCGCCTTCCGTCGCCCCGGTGCGGAAATCAAGGAAGGCCTGATTCCGGTGAACATGCTGTTCGCCTCCCAGGGCCTGACCGACAAGCTCACCATCGAAGGTTTCTACCAGTTGGAGTGGGATCAGACCGTGGTGGATAACTGCGGCACGTTCTTCGGCAACGACGTGGTGGCCGATGGTTGCACCAGTGGCTACACCGTGGGCAGTCCGGCGATTGCGCCGTTCGTGCCCCTGACCCAGGCATTCGGCCAGGAGATCCAGGTGTCCAGCGAAGGGGTGATCATTCCCCGTGGCGGCGACCGCGACGCCCGCGACTCCGGCCAGTGGGGCACGGCGTTGCGCTGGCTTGGCGATGATACCGAGTACGGCCTGTACTTCATGAATTACCACAGCCGTACGCCTACCGTCGGGACCACCACGGCGGGGCTTTCGACGCTGGCGGCGTTGCCGGGAATGGTCGCGATCGCCAACGGCCTGGTCCCTGGCAGCGGTGCGGGCCTTGCGCAAAGCGTGATGCTGGGCCGTGGTGGGTACTACCTTGAATACCCGGAAGATATCCGCCTGTACGGCGCCAGTTTCTCCACGACGTTACCCACCGGCACCGCCTGGACCGGCGAGATCAGCTACCGTCCCAACGCACCGGTGCAGGTCAATACCAACGACCTGACCCTGGCCCTGGTCAACCCGATTGCCGGTGGCGCGGCATCGCCCATCGCGACCGCGCCGGGTGCCGACAACACCGGCTACCGGCGCAAGGAAATCACCCAGATCCAGAGCACCATGACGCACTTCTTCGACCAGGTGCTGGGGGCCGATCGGCTGACCCTGGTGGGCGAGGCGGCGGTGGTGCATGTGGGGGGGCTGGAGTCCAAGGACCAGCTGCGTTATGGCCGCGACTCGGTCTACGGCCAGTACGGCTTCAACGGTGACACCGACGGTTTCGTCACCTCGACCTCATGGGGCTACCGCGCGCGGGCCATTCTCGACTATTCCAACGTCGTCGCCGGCGTCAACTTCAAACCCAACCTGTCCTGGTCTCACGACGTGTCAGGCTACGGCCCCAACGGCCTGTTCAACGAGGGCGCGAAGGCTGTCAGCGTTGGCGTCGACGCCGACTACCGCAACACCTACACCGCCAGCCTGAGCTACACCGACTTTTTCGGCGGCGACTACAACGTCCTCGAAGACCGCGACTTCCTCGCCCTGAGCTTCGGCGTGAACTTCTGATCTGGCTGACAAGGAAAACCCAATGCGCAAGATGATTCTGCAATGCGGTGCCCTGGCCCTGAGCCTGCTGGCCGCGAACGTGATGGCGGCGGTTTCGCCGGAGGAAGCGAACAAACTGGGCACCAGCCTGACGCCGGTGGGCGCGGAAAAGGCGGGCAACGCCGATGGCTCGATTCCGGCCTGGACCGGCGGCATTCCCAAGAATGCCGGGGCGGTGGACAGCAAAGGTTTCCTGGCTGATCCGTTTGCCAGTGAAAAACCGCTGTTCACCATCACCGCCGCCACCGTGGACAAATACAAAGACAAGCTTTCCGAAGGCCAGGTCGCGATGTTCAAGCGCTACCCGGAAACCTACCGGATCCCGGTCTATCCGACCCATCGCAGTGTGTCGCTACCCCCCGAGATCTACGAGTCGATCAAGCGCAGCGCGCTCAACGTCACGGCGATCAACGATGGCAACGGCCTGTCCAATTTCACCGGTAACCGCTACTACGCGTTCCCGATTCCCAAGAACGGCGTGGAGGTGCTGTGGAACCACGTCACTCGTTACCACGGTGGCAACCTGCGGCGCATCATCACCCAGGCCACGCCGCAGACCAACGGCAGTTTCACGCCGATCCGCTTCGAAGAAGAAATTGCCGTGCCGTTCCTGATCAAGGACGCCGATCCAGAAAAGGCCAGCAACGTGCTCACCTACTTCAAGCAGGAGGTCACCGCTCCGGCGCGTCTGGCCGGCAACGTATTGCTGGTGCATGAAACCCTCGACCAGGTGAAGGAACCACGCCTGGCCTGGATCTACAACGCTGGCCAGCGGCGTGTACGCCGCGCGCCTCAGGTGGCCTACGACGGTCCGGGCACTGCCGCCGACGGGTTGCGTACCTCCGACAACTTCGACCTGTTTTCCGGCGCACCGGATCGCTACGACTGGAAGCTGGTGGGCAAGAAGGAAATGTACATCCCGTACAACAGTTACAAGCTCGACTCGCCCAACCTCAAGTACGACGACGTGATCAAGGCCGGTCACATCAACCAGGACCTGACCCGCTACGAGTTGCATCGCGTCTGGGAAGTGATCGGCACGGTCAAGCCCAACGAGCGTCATATCTATGCCAAGCGCCACATGTACATCGACGAGGACAGTTGGCAGGCCGCGCTGGTGGACCACTACGACGGTCGTGGGCAACTGTGGCGCGTGGCCGAAGGGCATGCCCAGTTCTATTACGATCACCAGAACCCGGGCTACACCCTCGAGGCACTCTACGACCTCATCGCCGGCCGCTATATCGCCCTGGGCATGAAGAACGAGGAGAAGCACAGCTACGTGTATGGTTTCGAGGCCCGTGCGGCCGACTACACCCCGGCGGCGCTGCGGTCGAGTGGGGTTCGGTAACACCCACTGCCGTCGCTACGAAAAAAGAGACCGATCGGTCTCTTTTTTTATGGGCTGCGATCAGCGCGCTGAATACTTCTCCAAAGGTGGGTGACACAGGGCTAGGGTGGAGGGAGAACAATAAAAAGGACCTGCCCGCATGACCGCCATGTCCCCGTGCCCGGACCGTCCTGGATTGCTGCCTCGCCTGTCTTCGACGCATGTGCCGCGCAGGTCCCTGAGCGAGCCCCTGCTGGCCTCGGGGGCTCGGGTGAAGTTGCTGTGCGCGCCCGCGGGCAGCGGCAAGAGCGCCTTGTTCGCCGAGTGTTTCCTGCAAGCCCCCAAAGATTGTCGAGTGCACTGGTTGCCCCTGGCAGGCAGCGTGTTGGATGCGACGCAGATGTGCGAGCGCCTGGCCCAGGCCCTGGGCCTGCCGATGATGGACGAGGCGGGGCTGCTGAATCATCTGGCCCGTCTGCAAACCCCCACCTGGCTGTTCCTGGATGATTACTGCCGGGTGTCGAACCCCGGCCTGGACCACTGGCTCGACCGTCTGCTCAATGCCAGCAGCCCGCTGCTGCATCTGTGGCTCAACGGCCGTCGGCGTCCGCATTGCAACTGGACGCGCCTGCTGCTCGACGACGAGCTGTACGAGTTCGATGCCAAGGCGCTGGTCTTCACGCCCGACGATATCCTGCCCTTGCTCGGTCATCTGACCCCGCCCCAGGCAACCCGAACCGCCCGGGAGGTGATACAGCGCAGTGGCGGCTGGTGCGCCGGCGTGCGCATCGCCTTGCTCGAACAGTGCGAATGGGCGCGCCGTCACGCCTCGCCAGGGCGGCCCGGCACCTTGCTGGACTACCTCGAGTACGAGTTGTTCAGCACGTTGACCGCGGACCTGGCCCAGGCGTGGCGCGTGCTGGCGCATCTGCCGCGCTTCAACGCCCGACTTTGCGAGCATCTGTTCGGTGACACCGTGGGGGCGGAGTGCCTGCCCTTGCTGCTGGAGCTGGGATGCTTCATCGAACCTTGGGAGCAGTCCTCGGACTGGCTGCAGATTTTCCCGCCGCTGGCTCGGCTGGTGCGTGATGAACCCTGGCCCCAGGGACGCTCCTGGCATCGACGGGCGTGCCAGTGGTTCGCCGCCGAACAGGACTGGCAAATGGCGTTCGAGCAGGCCATCCAGGCCGAGGAGTTCGAAGCGGCCATCAGTTTCCTGCGCCACCTGAGTTTCGAGCACGTCTTGCAGCGCGACAATGTACTGCTGTTGCTGGACCTGCATGACCAGCAAGGCGAGGCACTGACCCTGAGCACGCCGCAATCGGTGGGGTTGGTCACTGCCGCGCTGCTGTTCGCCGGACGCTTCGATCAGGCCTCGGCCTGCATCGAGCAACTGACCCGGTTCGCACCGCAACCCCAGGCTTGCCAGCAGCGGCAACTGGTGGCTCGCTGGCAGGTCCTGCGGGGGTGGCTGCTGCATCTGTCGGGCGACGGCGAACAGGCACGCGAGCACTTCCTCCAGGCCCAGGCCGGCCTGGATCCGCAAGCCTGGTCCTTGCAGTTGCTGTGCCTGTCGGGATTGACGCAGCAGGCATTGCTCAAGGGCGAACTGGCCTCGGCCCAGTGGACCAGCCGCCAGGCGCTGTGCCTGGCCCGGGCCCAGGGTTCGCTGGTGTTCGAAGGGTTGCTGGAGCTGGACCATGCCCAGATCCTGGAACAGCGCGGCGCGCCCCATCGAGCCGACGATCTGCTCAGGGCGGTGCAAGTATTGCTGGACAAGCCGGGCCAGGATTTTTCCGCGCTGCTGGGGCGTATCGCCCTGCGTCGTGGACGCCTGGCGTTGCGCATGGGCTTTGACGACCAGGCCGCCGAGCAATTCCAGCGGGGCCTGGACACGGCTTTGCGCTACCAGGATAAACAGGTGCTCTACGGGTTTCTCGGCAAGGCCAGCCTGGCTGTCAACCTGGGGGATTACGGCGCAGCTTTCATGCAACTGCGCGATGCCGAGCGGATCATGCAGCAACGGCACATTCCCGACACGGTCTACCGTGGCGTTTTGCTGCAAACCAGCTGCCAGTTCTGGTTGCAGCAAGGGCGTCCGGAGCTGGCCCATGAAGCCCTTACCAGGGTCCTGCGGCATTTCCATGGGCCCCAGGCCAAGCATGCGCCACCGGCGACCCTGGAGTTGATCCCCAGGCTCGAATACTTGCTGGTGCTCACCGAGGTCTACCTGCAGCGGGCGCAGGAGCCACAGGCACGGCTCAAGGCAATGATCGAGCAGGCTCAGCGCTGTGGCATGCATGGGCAGGAGACCGAGTTGCACCTGGCCCTGGCCGAAGTGGCGTGGCTGTCCGCCGACCATGCCCTGGCGCGTTCGCTCATGGAGGAGGGATTCGAACGCGTCGCCTGCTGGCGAGCGGAACACGCCCTGAGTGAATTGCGCCTGCGCCAGCCCCAGCTATTGCGCTGGGTGCAGGCGGCGGCCCCTATCGAGCCGCCTGCAACCGCGGCCGAAGAGACCTTGTTAAGCCAGCGTGAACTGGAAGTGCTGGGGTTGATCGCACAAGGGCATTCAAACCAGCAGATCGCCGAACAGTTGTTCATCTCGCTGCACACCGTGAAAACCCACGCCCGTCGGATCCACAGCAAACTTGGCGTGCAGCGACGGACTCAAGCGGTGGCGAAAGCCAAGGGCATGGGGGTCATGAGTTAGGACGGCGCGTGGCTTTCTTGCAAGCTTCCGGCGGGCCTGCCTCAGGCTCTGTTTGAAAAGTCTGAGACGAGGGTCAGGCAAGGCGAGGAACGGCCGGGGTCGCGCGCGACTTTACTGGAGTGAATGAGCATGGCGATGGGGCTCGCGCACGAGCCGGTTTCAACGCAGCCTCACCGAGTAAGGGCTTTTCAGACAGAGCCTTCGTAGCCCATCCGCCAGCTCACGGCCCGGGTGGCCGCCAACAGCCGTTGCGCCGCCGGGCCGTGTTCGTCGGCATGGAACAGCGATGTCGGGCCAACGATGGTCATGACGGCGGCCACCTGGCCGACAGCGTTGAAGACCGGGGCGGACAAGGCGTCCACGCCCGGCATCAGCAAACCGTGCACATGGTGCAGGCCGCGACTGCGAATCTGCTCGCACAGGCTGGCATAGGCGTGGTCGTCGGCCAGGGCGTGCGCCTGGCTGCTCTTCACTTCCTGCTGGCGCAACTCGATTGTCTCGCGCTCCGGCAGATAGGCGCTGAACACCAGGCCGGTGGATGAACTGAGCAACGGCAGTACCGACCCCAGTTGCGTCACCACGGTCACCGCCCGCACGGCGGGTTCGATCCGCACCACGGTTGCGCCGTGATTGCCCCATACCGCCAGGAAGCAGGTTTCATTGAGGTCGTCCCGCAGCTCTGCCAGGGGCAGGGCGGCCACCTGCAGCACATCCATGCCATTCAACGCTGCGAGGCCCACCCGCAGCGCTTCGCGGCCCAGGCCGTAATGGTTGGTCGCGGCGTTCTGCTCGGCGAAACCGCTGGCGATCAAGGCTTGCAGGTAGCGATGGACCTTGCTCGCCGGCATCTGCACGTGTTCGGCCAGGCGCGACAGGGAGGTGGACGGAGAGAGTTCGGCCAGGGCCTTGAGAATGTCGGTACCGACTTCGGCCGAGCGGACTTTCTGTTTGCCGTTACTGAGCGGGTTTTCCATGGAGGCCTGATCTGGGGGGCGAATGGGCGTCTTTATAGCTTGACGGTTGCTATCGGGCAAATTACGTTATGCGTAATTGGATTACGATAAAAATAACAGATGTTCAGGAGGCTCCATGAACCTCGATCCCACGGCATCGGACCTGGCCTATCAATCGGGCTTCGGCAACGAATTTGCCAGTGAAGCACTGCCAGGCGCGTTACCCGTCGGCCAGAATTCCCCGCAGAAAGCCCCATACGGTCTCTACGCCGAGCTATTCTCCGGCACCGCCTTCACCATGGCTCGCAGCGAAGCGCGACGCACCTGGATGTACCGCATCCGGCCGTCGGCCAATCATCCGGCCTTTACCCGCCTGGAGCGTCAGCTGGCCGGTGGGCCGCTGGGGGACATCACTCCCAATCGCCTGCGCTGGAGCCCGCTGGACATTCCTGCCGAGCCCACCGACTTCATCGACGGGCTGGTGCGCATGGCGGCCAATGCCAGCCAGGACAAACCCGCCGGCATCAGCCTTTATCACTACCGTGCCAACCGCTCCATGGAGCGGGTGTTCTTCAACGCCGACGGTGAATGGCTGGTCGTGCCGCAACTGGGACGACTGCGAATCGCCACCGAACTGGGTGTGCTGGAGCTGGCTCCGCTGGAAATCGCCGTGTTGCCTCGTGGGCTTAAATTCCGGGTCGAATTGCTCGACCCACAGGCCCGGGGCTACCTCGCCGAAAACCACGGTGCGCCGCTGCGCCTGCCGGACCTGGGCCCCATCGGCAGCAACGGCCTGGCCAACCCGCGTGATTTCCTGGCGCCGGTGGCCCATTACGAGAACCTGGCGCAACCCACCACCCTGGTACAGAAATTCCTCGGTGAGTTGTGGGCGTGCGAACTGGATCACTCGCCCCTGGATGTGGTGGCCTGGCATGGCAACAACGTGCCGTACAAATATGACCTGCGACGCTTCAACACCATCGGCACGGTCAGCTTCGATCACCCGGATCCTTCCATCTTCACCGTTTTGACGTCGCCGACCAGTGTCCACGGCCTGGCCAACCTCGACTTCGTGATCTTCCCGCCGCGTTGGATGGTGGCGGAAAAGACCTTCCGTCCGCCGTGGTTCCACCGCAACCTGATGAACGAGTTCATGGGCTTGATCCAGGGCGCCTACGATGCCAAGGCCGAAGGTTTCCTGCCGGGTGGCGCCTCGTTGCATAGCTGTATGAGCGCCCATGGCCCGGATGGCGAGACCTGCACCAAGGCGATCAATGCCACGCTCGAGCCGACGAAGATCGACAACACCATGGCCTTCATGTTCGAGACCAGCCAGGTGCTGCGCCCGAGCCGGTTCGCCCTGGACTGCCCGCAACTGCAAACCGACTACGATGCCTGCTGGGCCTCGCTGCCCGTCACGTTCGACCCGACCCGGAGATAACCCATGACTCACGTTTCCCCTGCCCGTAGCTGGGTGGCCTCCGCCAACGGCCATGCCGATTTTCCCCTGCAGAACCTGCCATTGGGAATCTTCAGCACCGGCAATGGCGGCCCGCGCAGCGGCGTCGCCATCGGCGATCATATCCTGGACCTGCAGGCCGCCCTTGAGGCGGGCCTGTTCGAGGGCGCGGCCCGCGAAGCGGTCGAGGCCATGGGCGAGGGCCAGTTGAATGCCTTCTTCGAACTGGGGCGCGGCGCCCGGGTGGCCTTGCGCGAGCGGCTGCTGGTGCTGTTGGGCGAAGACAGCCCGCAGCGCGACCAGATCCTGGCCCAGGGCGCCAGACTGCTGCCCCAGGCGGCGGATTGCCAGATGCACTTGCCGGCCAGGATCAACGATTACACCGATTTCTATGTCGGCATCGAGCATGCGCAAAATGTCGGCAAGCTGTTCCGCCCCGACAATCCCTTGCTGCCCAACTACAAGTACGTCCCCATCGGCTATCACGGTCGTGCCTCCACCATCCGCCCTTCCGGCACCGATGTGCGACGTCCCAGGGGCCAGACCCTGCCCGCCGGCCAGACCGAGCCGACCTTCGGCCCCTGTGCGCGGCTGGACTACGAACTGGAGCTGGGCATCTGGATCGGCAAGGGCAACGCCTTGGGCGAGCCTATCGCCATCGGTGACGCTGCCGAGCATATCGGCGGTTTCTGTCTGCTCAACGACTGGTCGGCGCGGGATATCCAGGCCTGGGAATACCAGCCATTGGGACCGTTCCTGTCGAAGAGTTTCCTCACCAGCGTGTCACCCTGGGTCGTGACGGCCGAAGCCCTCGAGCCGTTCCGCCGGCCACAACCGGCGCGCCCGGAAGGCGATCCGCAACCGTTGCCGTATCTGCTGGACAAGCGCGATCAGGCCGGTGGCGCCTTCGATATCGAACTGGAAGTGCTGCTGCTGACCGAAACCATGCGCGAGCAGAACCTGCCGGCCCATCGCCTGACCCTGAGCAACACCCGGTACATGTACTGGACCGTGGCGCAGATGATTGCCCACCACAGCGTCAACGGCTGCCAGTTGCAGGCCGGCGACCTGTTCGGATCGGGCACCTTGTCGGGTCCTGAAAACGGACAGTTCGGCAGCCTCCTGGAGATCACCGAGGGTGGCAAGAAGCCGGTCGAACTGGCTAGCGGCGAAGTGCGCAAATTCCTCGAGGACGGCGACGAGATCATCTTGCGGGCCCGTTGCAGCCGTGAGGGCGTCGCGTCCATCGGTTTCGGCGAGTGCCGTGGCAAGATCCTGCCGGCGCGTTGAGGAACCGGGGCATGGAACTCTACACCTACTACCGCTCCACCTCGTCGTACCGGGTGCGTATTGCCCTGGCGCTCAAGGGCCTGGATTACCAGGCCCTGCCGGTCAACCTGATCGCCCCACCGGGCGGTGAGCATCGCCAGCCGGCCTATCTTTCGATCAACCCGCAGGGGCGCGTGCCGGCGCTGCGTACCGACGAGGGCGGGCTGCTGGTGCAGTCGCCTGCCATCATCGAGTACCTGGAGGAACGTTATCCACAGGTGCCACTGCTCAATCCGGACCTGACGGTTCGTGCCCATGAACGGGGCGTCGCGGCACTGATCGGTTGCGACATCCATCCATTGCACAACGTCAGCGTGCTTAATAAGCTGCGGCAGTGGGAACACGATGAAACGCAGGTGACGGAGTGGATCGCTCACTGGATCGGCCAAGGGCTGGCGGCGGTGGAGCAGTTGATCGGCGATGAGGGCTATTGTTTCGGCCCGTTACCGGGGCTGGCGGACGTTTACCTGATACCGCAGCTGTATGCGGCCGAGCGGTTCAACGTGACCCTGGACGCGTACCCACGGATCCGCCGCGTTGCCGCGTTGGCGGCTGCCCATCCGGCCTTCCGGCAGGCGCATCCGGCGAACCAGCCGGATACACCCTGAAGGCTTGCTGTTCTGAAAACCAGGTGATTGCTGTGGCGAGGAGCAAGCTCTCTCGCCACAGGGCCATCATCCCTGCCGAATGCCGTCCACCGGTTCAATGCACAATCGAATTCGGCGGTAAATGCCCCAGCCGTTCGGTCAACCGGATCCGTTGGATCGGATCGTCGCTGAGCATCAACGCGTGTTCCAGGTCGAAGCGTTCGGCGTTGGGGCAATCGAGCCGCTGGTACAGGCTGGCGCGGGCCAGGTAGTCGGCGGCGCTGGCATTCCCCATTTCCAGTACCCGTTCGGCGTCGATCAAGGCATCGATGTATTCGTCGTTCGTCAGGTGCAATTGCCGGAGGTTGCGCGACAGGCGCTGGAGCATCTGCATCGGTTCGGCGGTGACCAGGTGCTCGGCCTTGAGCGGCATGTTTGCACCGTATTGGCGTTGCAGCAGTTCCCGACAGTCATTGGGGTAGAGCCGGCGGCCGCCGCAGGGGTCGAGCAAATGGTCGGCGCCGGGCACGCGCAACAGGAAATGGCCAGGGAAGTTGACGCCGACCATCGGAATTTCCAGGCCTCGCGCCAACTCCAGGGCAATCAAGGCCAGGGCCAGGGGTTGCCCGCGCTTGCGCGCCAGTACCTTGTCGAGCAACGCGGCGCGCGGGCGCAGCGGGGTGAAGTCATCCTGGGCAAAACCCAGGTCATTGAGGCAGCGCAGCAGGGGCTGGCCCAGCTCCGCGACAGGGAGCATCGGCAGGTTCTGGCTGACACGCCGTTGCAGGTCCTTGAAATCACTGAGCAGGGCCGGCACGTCCACGTCACGGTCATGTTCGGCGGCAATCCACAGCGCCGCTTCGAACAGGGCCGGTGGCGAGCGGTGCAGGCATTCAAAAAAAGCTTGGCGCGGTTTCATCACAGTCTCCGGGCTTTGCCTCGTTTTAGCCCCGCCATGGGGTTTCGTCCAGTCTCGGACAGTCGTCGTAATGGTTATGTCCGAAAAGACTGACAACGGCTGCGGCTTATTCCGGCGTGCTCCAGCAATTTTCGACTACACGCCTATACTGGCGAAACAAACAAAAGTGATTCGGGAGCCTTTCGATGTTTGCTCTCATGCAAAGCTCCCGCCTTGAATCGCTGCACTTGAGCGTAGACCCGACGACCGGGTTGAAGGCGGTCATTGCCATCCACTGCAGCCGTCCTGGGCCGGCCCTGGGAGGGTGTCGTTATCTGTCCTACCCCGACGACGAAAGTGCCGTGGTCGACGCGGTACGCCTGGCCCAGGGCATGAGCTACAAGGCTGCCCTGGCCGGACTTCCGGTGGGCGGCGGGGTGGCGGTGATCATGCGCCCGGCCCATGTCGAAAGCCGGGCCGCATTGTTCGAAGCCTTCGGCCGCTGCATCGAGCAACTGGATGGTCGCTACATCACCGCCATCGACAGCGGCACGTCGGTGGCCGACATGGATTGCATCGCCCAGCAGACTCGCCATGTCACCAGCACCACGGCCTCGGGAGACCCCGCACCCCATGCGGCGATGGGTGTGTTCGCCGGCATCCGCGCCACGGCCATGGCGCGCCTGGGCAGCGATAACCTGGAAAGCCTGCGGGTGGCCATCCAGGGCCTGGGCAACGTGGGATATGCCCTGGCCGAACAACTGCACGCGGCGGGCGCCGAACTGCTGGTCAGCGACATCGACCCCGGCAAGGTGCAACTGGCAATGGAGCAACTGGGTGCCCATCCTATCGCCAACGACGCGCTGCTCAGTACCCCTTGCGACATTCTCGCGCCCTGTGGCCTGGGCGGTGTACTCAACAGCCACAGCGTGGCGCAACTGCGCTGCTCGGCCGTCGCCGGCTCGGCCCACAACCAGTTGAGCAACCTGCAAGTGGCCGATCAGTTGGAAAGGCGCGGGATTCTTTATGCGCCGGACTATGTGATCAACTCCGGCGGCCTGATCTACGTCGCCCTGAAACACCACGGTGAAGAGTTGCCGACCATTACGGCTCACCTGTCGAAGATCGGCGCCCGGCTTACCGAGATCTTCGCCCATGCCCAGGCCGAAAAGCGCTCGCCGGCGCGGGTGGCGGACGAACTGGCGGAGCGCTTGCTGTACAAGTGAACCGATAAAAAAGATCGCAGCCTTCCGGCCGCACCTGCATGCATTCAATGCCATGCGGTGCGGCCGGAAGGCTGCGATCTTTTTTGTTCATTCGGCGGAAGGATTGAGCAGTTCGGACAGCGCGTCCGGCTGGCTCTTGAATGCCCTTGCAAATACTTCGCGATTCTTCGCCATGTAGATGCCGGCTTCCTCTACCTGTTGCTCGCTCAGCGATGGAACGGCTTTTTGCAACACTTCGGCCAGCAATTCGGCGAGCTCCAGCATTTTGTCATGACGGTCAGCTTCGGCTTTATCCATGAACAAGCGCTCCAGATCTCGGCTGCTGCGGTATACCACTTCGACGGCCATTCACCACCTCACATGCCTTCACATTGGTTAGTCTTTCTGACTACTGTATTTATATACAGCCAAGAGGATAAGCGAAAACCCTTTCCCTTGGATAGTGGCTTTTTAATGTAGACCGGTTTCGGTATTTGTCCTGGCGGGCTGAGCCTGGTGGCAGAGATCCCGTCTTCGCCAGCCGCGCAAAAGTGTCGAAGCACGGCCCATTGCCATCTCACCCACAGTCGCTGGCCTTTTTTCTGCATGCAGAACAACCGTCACGTCCAATCCGCATCATCCGGTCGAAACGACCTAAGGAAACCACACCGTGAAAATCAACTGGGCCGAGAACCTGCGGCAGAACGTGCATCAACTGGCCGAATCCCTGGGCAACCTGTTCGTCGAGACGTTTCATTACCTGGCGTTGTTCGCCATCGGAGCGGTGACCGCTTGGGCGGCGGTGATGGAATTTTTGCAGATGATCGAAGAGGGGCACATCAAGATCGATGACATCCTGCTGCTGTTCATCTACCTGGAATTGGGGGCGATGGTGGGGATCTATTTCAAGACCAACCACATGCCGGTACGGTTTCTGATCTACGTGGCCATTACCGCGCTGACCCGCCTGCTGATTTCCAACGTTTCCCATCACAGCCCGCCGGACCTCGGGATCATCTACCTGTGTGGCGGCATCCTGCTGCTGGCGTTCTCTATCCTGGTGGTGCGCTACGCTTCCTCGCAATTTCCTTCGGTGAAGATCGAACACCCGCACCGTAAGGTCGGTGCGGGTTCCAGCGAGCATGCCGAAGTGGAGAAAGGCGAGATCTAGGGGCTCAACGAGAAGTCGCCGCGGGCCCCTCGCGCCGTCTCAGAGGCTGGCGGCAGGGGCGCCCAGGCTTTGTGCCTGCCGCGGTGGCAGCTTGACGTTGTCACCGCCGGTCATGGCTTCGAGGATCGCCACGGCACTGTGGCCCTGCTCGATGGCGATGCCGAACTGGATGCTTTGCACCAGGCGTTTCAGGCGTTCCGGATCGTTGCGTTGCTGGGCGCTGATCATGCGCTTGGCGACGATCCGACCGGCCTTGGATAAGGTCAGCATGATGCTGCCGTCCAGTCCCTGGATGCTCAGATTGATTTGATAGTGCGGCGCAAAAGCGTCGGTAATGATCTGAAAAGGGTTGTCCATGATGCGTCACCGCCTGATTGAACGTGCAGTTGTTGACCGGCCGTGATCAGGATTAGTTCGCAATACCGGACCATCGGCCATTCCATGTTCGTATTTCATCCTATGTTGCAAGGCGTCGGCAGGTGGCCATTTGACAGTCATTCCCCTGCGGTGCCTGGTTGAGAGGTAGCAAGGGACATGCCGGAAAAACCTTCGGACAATGGTTCCAGGCGTATCGATCCACAGCGCTCTGGAACGGCGCTGCAACGGCTGCCCGTTTCGGGGCGCAATGGTCGTTGAAGGTGCAGGAAGGAGAGGGTTTGCCAGAGGAGGCGAGGCAGGGCAATTCCCGACCTTAACAGCGCTTTTGCGTGTTGTCCGCCTTTATTTGCAAATGAATATTTATCTTTCTCCAGGGGTTGAATTGTTCCTCCCACAGCCCGACTCTGTATTCAAGGGGCCGTTACGCCAACGTCGACAGGCCCCTGGCGAGCTAGCCGAAATAAGGGATGAACTATGCAAATCCAAGTCAACAGCGATAACCATATTCAAAGCAGCATCCGACTGGAGGAGTGGGTACGTACAACCATTGAAAGCACGCTCGAACGTTACGAAGAAGACCTGACTCGGGTCGAGGTCCACCTGGGGGATGAGAACGGCGACAAGCCTGGTCCCCATGACATGCGCTGCCAGATCGAAGCTCGGCCAAAGGGCCATCAGCCGATCTCCGTGACGCACAAGGCCGGTTCGCTGGATGCGGCGATCGAAGGCGCGGCCACCAAACTTGAAAATGCCCTGGAACATCTGTTCGGCAAGCTGCGCGGCAAGCGCGCCGCGGCAGTCAAGACCGAGTCCGTGGCACTGGCCGACGCGATGCTGGAGGAAGAATTCCTGGAAAACGAGCGGGCTGCCCTGAACGGCTGAGCCTGATTCAAACCCACTGACCTGCTAAACGGGCCTGCAATTGCAGGCCCGTTTCGTTTTCTGTGGTGTCATGGACAGGACGCGGGTTGCGTGCCGATCAGAATGCCACGGAGGTCTGCACATACAACGTGCGCGGTTCCCCTACGTACTTGCCCCGGTTGTTGTCGTCGAAGGAGCGGGTGAAGTACTGGGTATTGAAAATATTCTTCACCCCCACGGCGACATTCAGGTCCGACAACTGCGGGCCGAAGTCGTAGGCGGCACGGCTGCTCAAGAGCATGTAGCCGGGAATATTGCCGGTGCTGCCATCAGCGCTTTCGGCGCGGGTGTTGGCGTTGTCGGCGAACTGCGCACTCTGGTAGGTACTGTCCAGGTTGAGCTTCCATGGGCCTTCGGTGTAACCGATCCCCAGGGTGCCCTTGTGTTTCGAGGAAAACGGCACGCGGTTGCCCTTGTTCGGCCCGTCTTCGCGGATCGTGGCGTCGACGAAGGCGTAGGTGGCGTAGACATCGAAACCGGCCAGCACCGGGCTCAGGCCATCGAGGGCATAGTTGATGCTGGTTTCCACGCCCTGGTGACGGGTTTCGCCGCGGGCGATCACCGAGTCGTTGGTCTGGTTGCTTTCATACTGGTTATCGAAGTTGATCAGGAATGCGCCGATCTCTGCCTTCAGATTGCCATTGTCATAGCGTGTGCCGATCTCCCAGGTGCGGGCTTTCTCCGGCTTCACTTCGCCGCTGCTGACGCGGTTGGGCATCTGGCTGTACTGCACGCTGCCGAAGGAGCCTTCGGTGTTGGCGTACAGGTTCCAATCGTCGGTCAGGTGATAGAGCACGTTCAGCGCCGGGAGGGCGGTGTTGTAGTCGCCTTTGTACTTCACGTTCGTCAGGTTGTTGGTTTGCTGCGATTCGATCATCTCGTAGCGAATACCCGGCGTGATGGTCCACTTGCCGATGTCGATCCGGTCATCGATGAAAAACGCGTTGGCTTGCGTGCCGCCACGGGTGTCTCGGTCGTTTCGGCTGTCGGTCGTCGGCAACTCGTTGCTGGCGATAGGGGTGCGATAGCGCAACTCGTGGCCGGCTTCATTGATGTAACGGTAGCCGACCCCGACTTCGTGGCGGGTCGGGCCGAGGTCGAAGCCCTGGGCGAAGCGGGTTTCCAGGCCGCGCACCCAATATTCGCGAGGCGACAGGGAGAGGAACGAGCCTTGATCCAGGTAACCGCTGCGCAAGGTCTTGGTGAAGAATGTGCTGGCGGTGAATTCCCGGCGGTCTTGCTGGTAGCGATAGCCGAAGTTGACCAATGTTCGGCGGCCCCAGAACCGGTCGTTCGGCCGAGTGGACTGGTACGGATCGGCATCGTAGTCGGCGACATTCAGACCGCCGGGCATATTGGCTTCACCCTCGTAGTACTGGGCCATGGCGTTGAAACTGTTGGCTTCGTCCAGCTGGTAGTTGCCTTTGAGGATCAGGTCGTCGATCTGCGTGTCGCTGTGTTCGCGCCAGTCGCCACCACGGGTTCCGGAATACAGCAGCGCACCGCCCAGGCCATTGGCGGCGGTGCCGCCGGCCAACAGGTTGGAAGATGTCTTGAAGCCGTCGTGGCTGGAGGACGGGCTCGTCTCGGTCTGCAAGCCACCCTTGACCGTCGGTGCATCGGGAATGGCCCGAGTCACGAAGTTGACCACGCCGCCGACGTTCTGTGGGCCATAGCGCACCGCACCGCCACCGCGCACCACATCCACGGCGTCCATGTTTCCCATGCTGACCGGGGCGAACGACAGTTGCGGCTGGCCGTACGGGGCGAAGGGCACCGGGATACCGTCCATCAGCACCGTGGAACGTGAGGCCAGGCGTGGATTGAGGCCCCGGATGCCGAAGTTCAGCGCCATATCGTGGCTGCCAGTGCCGTTGTTCTCGGGGGCGTTGACCCCGGGAATACGATTGAGCACATCGCGGGCCTGGGTCGCGCCCTGCCGCTCGAAGGTTTCGCGACGGATGACGTCACGGGCGCCGGGATGCTCGAACACGTTGGCCTGCGCGGCATCGCCGAGCCAGTCGCCCACCACGGTGGTGGTCCCCAGGTCCAGCGCCGCGTCGCTGACCGGTTGCAGGCTGAAGGCGTTGTCGCCTTCGGGACGGGCTTGCAGGCCCGTACCTTCAAGCAACGCATCCAGGGCCTGTTCGGGGTTGTAGCTGCCTTCCAGGCCGCGGCTTTTCAACCCGCTGGTCACTTGCGAGCCGAAGGAAATCAAGACCCCCGCTTCCCGACCGAACTGATTGAGGGCCTCTTCCAGCGAGGACGGCGCGATGTGGTAGGCCTTGGGTTCGGCTGCCTGCGCCGGCGGTAACGCAACGAGGCCCAGGCTTGCTCCCAGCAGCAGTCGGCGCAGGATGCGAGTGATCGGGGTGAGACGGGTAGGCAATGGCTGCATGAAGGAGGGTCCTGAGAAGGTTGCGTCAAAGTGGCTTTACTTCTCTGTCACCCGAGGTGTCGAAAACGGCTCACCGGAACATTATTTTTTTAAACAGGGCGCAATCGGGTTTGTTCGATGGGCGATGCCCGGCTCTCGTCATGCTCATGTTTCAGCTGCGAGCTTCGACGCTGACCCAGTAGCGGGTAAACCGTCGCACGGTCACCGGCAGGCTGACTTCCAGCAGATCGAGGATGCGTTCGCTGTTGTCCAGTGGGTAGCTTCCGGAAATCAGCAGGTTGGCGACCGCTTCGTCACAGTGCAACTGGCCGCGCCGGTAGCGGCTGAGTTCGTCGAGGAAATCCGCCAGGCGCATGTGGGACGCCACCAGCATGCCCTCGGTCCAGGCACCACTGTTGGCGTCCAGTGCCGTGACCGGGCCGGGGCCGTTGACGCCCAGGCCCACTTGCCGCGAGGCCGTCAACAAGAGTGAGGCGCCATGCCGGTCATGGACTTGCATTTGCCCTTCGAACACCGCCACCTGGGTGTGGTCGGCAAACTCACGGACGTTGAACCGCGCGCCATGACTGTCCAGCAGGCCATGGGCGGTCACGATGTGCAGCGGACGAGGGTCCCGGGCGCTGGCCAACTGCAGTTCCCCTTCCAGAAGGCGGATCACGCGGCGTTGGGCGTCGAAGCGAACGTCCACGGCGCTGCCAGTGTTGAGCTGCAACTGGCTGCCGTCATCCAGGGTCAGGCGACGACGCTCGCCCACCGGGCTGCGATAGTCTGCCAGCAGCGGGGGCAGCACCTGGCGTTCGCGCAGGCCCCAGGCCAGGGCCGAACCGGCGCCCAGTATCGATAGCAGCTTGAGCGCCTGGCGCCGGGTGCTGCGCTTGGGGGCATTGAGGGCGGCGTGGGCCAAGGGGGACGACACGCTGCGCAGTCGTTGGTTGACGCGTTGTATGTGCTCCCAGGCGCGGCGATGTTCGCTGTGGGCGTCGAGCCATTGTTCCCAGGCCTGTTGCTGACGTGGGGTGAGTGGCCCCTGCTGCATTTCCAGTAACCAGTGGACCGCCTGCTCGGCGACGCGTGTGCTCACGTTGGGGGGCGTGTTCATGGGGTCACAGCGCGAAATAGCAGCGCATCGCTGCCTTGTTCAAATGGCGTTTGACCGTTGCCAGGGAGATGCCCAGTTCGCGGGCGATTTCGTTGTAGGTCAGTCCATCGACCTGGGCCAGCAAAAAGGCACGCTTGACCGCACGCGGCAGGCCGTCGAGCAACTGATCGAGTTCCAGCAGGGTTTGCAGAATGATCGCCCGATCCTCCTCCGACGGCGCCACCTGCTCGGGCAATTGAGCCACGGCCTCGAGGTAGGCGCGCTCCAGGTCCTGGCGGCGGTAATGGTTGAACAGCACGCGTTTGGCGATGGTGGTGAGAAAGGCCCGCGGTTCGAGGATCGGCTGTGGATCGCGAGCGGTCAGTACCCGAATGAACGTATCCTGTGCCAGGTCGGCGGCGCTGTCGGGGCAGCCGAGCCTGCGTCGCAGCCAGCCGTTGAGCCAGTTGTGATGGGCGGTATAAAGCACTTCGACGGTGGGGGCGGGCGGCAACGGGGACACTCCGACAGCGATCGACTACGTTAGAGAACAAGAATTGTTCGCATTGTAGTGGCGCGACGGGGGCTACGGCAATCGGGATGAGTATCGGGTTCTTTCGTTGAACCGGGTCACGTGGGCGTTTGGCGCAGGAAGGCCTGTCGATACTCTCCAGGCGTGGCGGCCAGGGCCTGGCGGAAACGGTGGGTGAAATGACTGGCGCTGGCGAACCCACAGGCCAGGGCGACATCGCCCAAGGGGTGTGAGGTGGTGCGTAGCAGGTGACGCGCCCGGGCAAGACGCCGCGCAAGCACGTATTGATGGGGGGGCAGCCCGAAGCTCTCGCGAAACATCCGGGCAAAGTGGTATTCGGACAGCGTACACAATGCCGCCAGTTGCCCGAGGCTGATGCCATCGGCCAGGTGGCTGTCGATGTAGTCCACCAGCAAGCGTCGCTGGTGAGCGGCCAGCCCGCCCTTGAGGCGTAGCCCCTGGCGCGGGCTGACCTGGCTCAGCAGCAAATGACCGAGCAGGTCATGGGCCAGGCTGGTGCAAAGCAGGCGTTCGGCAGGTTCGTTCCAGTCCAGGCCGATCAACTGGCGAAAACGCTGGGCTTGTTGCGGGTCGTCGAGAAAGGTCGCTTCGTGCAGTTGGAGTTGCCGGGGTTCGCGGTCCAGCAACGTGACACAACCGAGGGCGAATTGCTCGGGGCTGAAATACAGGTGGGCGAGGCGGATGTCGCCGTTGATGACCCAGGCCGATTCATGGCCGGCCGGCAGGACGCAGAGCTTGTCGGGAGCCCCGGTGGTGTCGGGGCGTTCGCGGCGAAAGGTACCGGTACCGCCGGCGATGTAGCACGACAGTGTGTGGTGGGTCGGTGCCTCGTAGTCCCGCGCGTCGTGATGATTGCTCCACAAGGCGGCCGCCATGCCATCCCCCAGCTCGGCGCTGTATTCCAGGCGAGCGTTGGGCGAGCTGTTGAGGGCTTGAAAGACTTGCAGGGTTTGCAGTGTGGACATGTTCGTTCTCTCCAGCCTGCATCCTACTCCGTAGGCCGCTCCCTGCCAGCCCGCCCACCGACAAAACCGCAAGTTTACGCAACTGGCCGTCGGCCCATGGCGTGACACTGGTGGCCAATGTCAGGAGACGCCGTCATGAACCTCTCGCTGTACTTGCTCACCGTACTGATCTGGGGCACCACCTGGATCGCGTTGAAACTTCAACTGGGCGTCGTCGCCATTGCGGTGTCGATTGTCTATCGCTTCGGCCTCGCGGCCTTGATCCTGTTCGCAATGCTCTTGCTCAGCCGGCGCCTGCAGGTCATGAATCGCCGTGGCCATCTGATTTGCCTGGCCCAGGGCCTGTGTCTGTTCTGCATCAACTTCATGTGCTTCCTCACCGCCACCCAGTGGATTCCCAGCGGCCTGGTGGCCGTGGTGTTCTCCACCGCCACGCTGTGGAATGCCTTGAACGCACGCGTGTTCTTCGGCCAGCGTATCGCGCGTAACGTGCTGTTGGGCGGTGCCCTCGGGCTGGCGGGGTTGGGGCTGCTGTTCTGGCCGGAACTGGCCGGCCACCAGGCCAGCCCACAGACGTCGCTCGGGTTGGCGCTGGCGCTGCTGGGGACCTTATGTTTCTCGGCCGGCAACATGCTGTCGAGCCTGCAACAGAAAGCCGGGCTCAAGCCGCTGACGACCAATGCCTGGGGGATGGCCTATGGCGCGGCGATGCTGGCTGTGTGGTGCCTGTTCAACGACATCCCCTTCGAGGTGGAATGGAATACTCGTTATATCGGCTCGTTGATGTACCTGGTGATCCCGGGATCGGTGATCGGCTTCACCGCGTACCTGACGCTGGTGGGGCGCATGGGGCCGGAGCGGGCAGCGTATTGCACGGTCCTGTTTCCGGTGGTGGCGCTGAATGTCTCGGCGTTCGCCGAGGGCTACCAATGGACGGCACCGGCGTTGGTCGGGCTGGTGCTGGTGATGCTGGGGAACGTGCTGGTGTTCCGCAAACCGCGGCCGGTGGCCGCGAAAGTCGCGCTGGGTGCGCGCTGAGGCGCAGTGGCTGGCGAATATCCCGTGGCGAGGGCGCAAACTCCCTCGCCACAGGGCTCATGATACCCGGCGAGTCTTATTTCCAGACTTGCGGGTTGACCAGGTTCTTGGGCCGTTCGCCCATCAAGGCGCTTCGCAGGTTCTCCACCGCAAGGTTGGCCATGGCTTCACGGGTTTCATGGGTGGCGGAACCGATGTGGGGCAAGGTCACGGCGTTTTTCAGCTGGAACAGCGGCGACTCGGCCAGGGGCTCTTTTTCGTAGACATCCAGCCCGGCGCCGCGGATGCGGTTGTTCTGCAAGGCTTCGATCAGCGCCGGTTCATCCACCACGGGGCCGCGGGAGATGTTGACGAGGATGGCGCTCGGCTTCATCAGCGACAGTTCGCGCTGGCCGATCAGATGACGGGTCTTCTCGCTCAAGGGCACCACGAGGCAGACGAAGTCCGCTTCGGCCAGCAACTGATCGAGTTCGCGAAATTGCGCGCCCAACTGGTTTTCCAGTTCGGTCTTGCGGCTGTTGCCGCTGTAGAGGATCGGCATGTTGAAGCCCAGGCGGCCACGCCGGGCGATGGCCGCGCCGATGTTGCCCATGCCGACGATGCCCAGCGTCTTGCCGTGCACATCGCTGCCGAACAGTTGCGGGCCGACGGTGGCCTGCCATTGACCGGCCTTGGTCCAGGCGTCCAGTTCGGCGACGCGCCGGGCGCTGCTCATCAGCAGGGCGAACGCCAGGTCGGCGGTGCTTTCGGTGAGCACGTCGGGCGTGTTGGTAAGCATGATCCCGCGCTCATTGAAGTAGGCCAGGTCGTAGTTGTCGTAGCCCACCGACACACTGGACACCACTTGCAGGTTCGCGGCGTCTTGCAGTTGTTCGCGGCCAAGCTTGCGTCCCACGCCGATCAGTCCGTGCGCCTGGGGCAGGGCTTCGTTGAACTGGGCATTGATGTCGCCGTTCGACGGGTTGGGCACGATCACGTCGAAATCCTGTCGCAGGCGCTCGACCATCTGGGGCGTGATACGGCTGAAGGCAAGTACGGTTTTTTTCATCGTGCAAGGCTCGTCTGGCAGAGAATACCAAGCACGCTAACATTCTTGCCGAGGGTTAGGCGAGAGGGGAAGTGATCGCAAGCCATGAAGACACCGTGTGAGAGCGGACCAGGCCGCTCCCACGGGAGGGTTCGTCACGATCTGCCGCTATGCCGCCCGCAGCGAAATAAAGGCGTAGTTGGCCGGCGTTTCCGTGGCGACGCATGCACCGCTGGCCTGGACCTGGTCGGCCACATCGGCACCGGACAGGTGAAGCTGCCACTCGTTGGCCTGTTGCTCCAGGGGCTGGGAGCGCACCTGGTCGATCGCCGAGGCGAACGCCGCCATGTCCGGCAGGTAGGCGGTGAACCCGTCGCCCTTGAGCGCGGTGACATGGATGCCCAGGCGAGCGCAGACCCGCTCCTTGATCCGGATCTCGTCGCGATCGGCCTGGCGCGAACGCTCGATCAGCCGTGCCAGTTCCTGGTCCACCAGTTCGCCTCCCAGGATCAACTGCGGTCCGGTTTCCCACGATTGCGGCGGGCATTCCTTGACGGCGATGTCGAGGGGAATGTGCGGGTTGATTTCCATGGGATAGATGCGGCAAACCAATGGCCGGCGCTCATAGATGCGGCACAGGTTTTCTTCGTCGAGGTTCCTGCAACGGCCAGC
The DNA here is from genome assembly GCF_900119645.1 of Pseudomonas sp. NFACC43. Lineage (NCBI taxonomy): Bacteria > Pseudomonadati > Pseudomonadota > Gammaproteobacteria > Pseudomonadales > Pseudomonadaceae > Pseudomonas > Pseudomonas sp. NFACC43. The sequence goes on along the minus strand of NZ_FPKK01000004.1, from coordinate 214,714 downwards.
GTTGTAGGCGGCGAAGGTGATCGCCACGAACGCTTCGGTGCTGCCGGTGCGAACCACCGCCGAACGCCGTTCGGCATGCTCGCGTTGCCCCGCCGGCAGGCCCAGGCCATTGGGCAGGAAGGCTTCCACCAGGACGATCACCTGGCCGCCGTCATCAGCCCACATTCGGGCCTCGTCGAGTGTCAGGGGGACGTGGTGATCGGTGCAGCATTTGCCACACCCTACGCAGGAAAATGTCGTGTTCATCGATTGCCCGGATGCGAGGCTGAAAGCGGCGACAGAAATACGCCGTGCCAAGCCCTGCAAAGCAAATTATGCGCCACTCAGTGCGAGGTCATGGCTGGACGAATCGAATCCCATTCGGTGACGTAGGCGACCTTGGCTTGCTTGTGGTAGAGGCACAGTTCGGTGCCGTTCGCGCCTTTCATGTGTTTCTGCGGATAGTGGCCTTGCAGCAACAGCGCGGTGTAGCCCACCCGGTCATCGAATTGCGCGGCGCTGCCCACGGGCGCCGCGTCCTTCAGGCCGCTGGCTTTCAGGCAACTGGCAAGCACCTCTTTGTCATGAGCTGCCCAGGCGCTGGGGCTCGAGGCGTGGGCGTGAAAGGCAAGGGAGGTCAGGGCGACCAGGTAAAGAGCGGTTCGTGCGGTGCTGTTCATGTTCGACTCCAGAGCGCCAGGGGAGCCTGCACTATAAGCCCACAACGGCGAGCGCGTGACACGGCGACGTGATTCCAGGCGTGACTGGGGGGCCGTCCGGGGGCACGCCACAGGCGGTGCCCATCAGCGGGTAACGACGTCTTTGTCCTCAGCGTCCTTGTTCGGCAACGGCTTTGGCCGCCGTGATCAGGCACTTGGTCAGTTCCGGCGAAGAGAACTTGGTGAGCACGCCGTTGGCACCGGCCAGCCGGGCTTTCTCGCTGTTCATGGCGCTGTCGAGGGAGGTGTGCAGCAGCACGTAGAGATGGGCGAAGTCCGGGGTTTCGCGCAAGGTCCGGGTGAGGGCGTAGCCGTCCATTTCCGACATCTCGATGTCCGAGACGATCAGGTTGATTTCCTGTGCGGTGCCCTGCAGTTCCAACAGGCACTCGATGGCTTCCTTGGCGCTGCGGGCGGTGTGGCATTGCAGGCCCAGGTTACGCAGGGTGTGCACCGATTGTTGCAGGGCGACCTGGCTGTCATCCACCACCAGGATCCGCGCGTTACCCAATACCTCGGCGTCTTCCATGCTCAATTCGGTGGGCGCCGTCTCGATCTGCGCCGGGGCGATGCCATGGATGACTTTTTCGATATCCAGTACTTGCACCAGTGTGCCGTCCACCGACGTCACGCCGGTGATGAACGCCCGCACGCCGCCGGAGCCGTAGGGCGGCGGTTTGATATCGGTGGTCAGGCAATGCACGATCTTGCTCACTGCCTGCACATGCAGGCCCTGCTTGGACCGGCTGACATCGGTGACGATCAGGCAGCCGCCATCGGGATCTTCCAGGGGGCGCTCGCCAATGGCGCGGCTCAGGTCAATCACCGACAGCGATGTGCCACGCAGGGTCGCGATGCCTTTTACATGGGGGTGCGACTCCGGCAGTTTGGTCAGTGGCGGGCAGGGGATGATTTCACTGACCTTGAGCAGGTTGATTGCCATCAGCTTGCCGCTGCGCAAGGTAAACAGCAGAAGCGAAAGTGAATCTGCGCGGGCTTTGTTGGAAGACATAAAAACCTTCTGTGTAAAAAGGTGGGGCGAGCATGAAGATCGCCAAAACAGCTTTTGATATTGGGTTATCGACTTGTTGGGGGCAGGCTTTAGGACGAAAGCTGTCGTCAGCCAATTTCAAGTCAGCGGCCTGCGCACGCTTATCCTGTGACGCGGGATTGATCTGTGGCCAGGGAATAAATCCCCTGGCCACAAGGTGCCCACTCTTGTTCTGGGTCCGAGCAGGGGGAAGGGGAGCTACTTGAGCCCCAGTCGCCGGGCCATCCGCCCCAGGTTCGCGCGGTCCAGGCCCAGTTCCCGGGCGGCGCTGGCCCAGTTGTGCCGGTGGCGCTCCAGGCTGGCGGTGATCAACCGGCGCTGGAAATCGTCCACCGCTTCGCGCAGATCTCCGGTGGCCGGTTCCGTGGCGGGCGTCGGGCTGGCCGTGGCCGAGGCTGAAAGCGGTTCGCCGGTCTGGGGCAAATCCAGGTCCTGGGCGCCGAGGCTGAGGATTTTCGGCCGCACCGGGCAGCGGCCCAGGGCTTTGAGGGCGCTGCGACCGATCAGGTGTTCCAGTTCGCGCACGTTACCTGGCCAGTCATAGGCCAACAGCGCGGCTTGGGCGTCGCTGCTCAGGCGCAGGCTGCCAAGGCCCATGCGCGAACGGTTCTGCTCCAGGAAAAAGCCGCTGAGCAACAGCACATCGCGACCGCGATCGCGCAGGGCCGGTACCTGCAGGGGGTAGACGCTCAGGCGATGATAGAAGTCGGCCCGATAGCGACCGTTGCGCACCTCCTCGGCGAGGTCACGGTTGGTGGCGGCGATCAGGCGCACATCGACCCGGTGTTCCTTGTCCGAGCCCAGGCGCTGCAACTGGCCGCTCTGCAGCACTCGCAGCAGCTTGGCCTGGACGGTGAGGGACAGCTCGCCCACTTCATCGAGGAACAGCGTGCCACCGTCGGCCAGTTCGAACTTGCCACGCCGATCACCGGTGGCCCCGGTGAAGGCGCCGCGCACGTGACCGAAGAGTTCGCTTTCCACCAGGGTGTCCGGCAGGGCGGCGCAGTTGAGGCTGATCATCGGCTGCTCGGCGCGCTTCGAGGCGGCATGGATGGCCTGGGCGACCAGTTCCTTGCCGACGCCGGTTTCGCCGGTGATCAGTACCGTCAGGTCGCTGCTGCCCACCAGGTTGATTTCTTCCACCAGGCGTTTATGGGCCTTGCTCTGGCCGACCATGTCCCGGTGCTGATGGCCGCTGGCCTGGCGATAGACCTCGGCGCGGCGGTGTTCGTCTTCGGCTTTCAAGGCCAGGCGCTCGATGCGTTCGGCCGCGCTGACCGTGGCGGCGGCGAGGCTGGCGAAGGCCTGCAAGGCGCTCAGGTCGATCGGCTCGAAGCGGCCCGGATCCAGTGAGTCGAGGGTCAGCAGTCCCCACGGTCGTTCATCGACGAACAGCGGACAGCCCATGCAATCGTGGACTTCCAGATGATCGTCGAGGCCTTCGACCAGCCCGTCGTACGGATCGGGCAGGTCACTGTCGGTGGCGAACCGGGTCGGGTGCGGATTGGCCAGCAGCGCTTCGAAGCGCGGGTGCTCGCTGACCCGGAAGCGTCGGCCCAAGGTGTCGGTGCTCAAGCCGTCCACCGCCAGGGGCACCAGGCAGTCTCCGTCCAGGCGCAACAGTGCGGCTGCGTCGCAGGGCAACAAGGCGCGCAGGGCTCCCAGCAGGCGGCGATAGCGCTCGCCTTCAGGCAGTTCCCGGGACAGGTCCGCCACCAGTGGCAACAAGGCTGTCAGCAGAGAGGTTGCGGTCATAAAGACTCCATGTAGTCCCAAAGACTATATCGAGTCTTGTGTCTTTATGACTATTCTGATTTTAAGTTATTGAAAAATAACGAAATTAATCATGGCATGAAATCTGATAGGACAAGGCAGTTGTTATCAAGTCCTTGCATGGAGTCACCCAATGCTCAGCCAAGAAGAACGCGCCATCATCCGTTCCACTGTTCCATTGCTGGAAAGCGGTGGTGAAGCGCTCATTACCCATTTCTACCGCATGATGCTGTCCGAATATCCCCAGGTGCGTCCCCTGTTCAACCAGGCTCACCAGGCCAGCGGCGACCAGCCCCGCGCCCTGGCCAATGGCGTATTGATGTATGCGCGGCACATCGACCAGCTCGACCAGTTGGGTGACCTGGTGGCGAAAATCGTCAACAAGCATGTGGCCTTGCAGATCCTGCCAGAGCATTACCCGATCGTTGGCGCCTGTCTGTTGCGGGCCATTGCCGAGGTGCTGGGCGAGGAAATCGCCACTCCCGAGGTGATTGCCGCGTGGGGCGCGGCCTATAACCAGCTGGCCGATATCCTGATCGGTGCCGAAGCCGGCATGTACGACCAGAAAGCCGCGGCACCGGGCGGCTGGCGGGGCGAGCGTGAATTCATACTGGCGGCCAGGGTGCAGGAGAGTGATGAGATCACCTCGTTCTACTTCGAGCCCGTGGACAAGGGGCCGATCCTGGTGGCCGAGCCGGGCCAGTACATCGGTATGAAGCTGGTGCTGGACGGTGAAGAGGTACGGCGCAACTATTCGCTGTCGGCCCTGGCCGACAACGGCCAGTATCGGATCAGTGTCAAGCGCGAGGCCGGTGGGCGGGTGTCGAACTACCTGCACGACGACTTCCCTGTCGGCAGCCGCATCCAGCTGTTCCCGCCGTCCGGGGATTTCTACCTGACCGCCAGCGACAAGCCCCTGGTGCTGATCAGCGGCGGCGTCGGCATCACGCCGACCCTGGCGATGCTGCAGGCGGCGCTGCAAACCGAACGGCCGGTGCATTTCATCCACTGTGCGCGCAACGGTCGTGTCCATGCTTTCCGCGACTGGATCGACGACCTTGCCCGTCGGCACCTGCAACTCAAGCGGTTCTATTGCTATGACGAAGACGACGGTTCGAGCCCGGCGGCTGACAACGTGGGCTTGTTGAGCCAGGAACAACTGGCCAGGTGGTTGCCGGAACAGCGGGATCTGGACGCCTACTTCCTCGGACCCAAGGGCTTCATGGCGGCGGTCAAGCGCCACCTCAAGAACCTGGGTGTGCCGGCCGGACAGAGCCGTTACGAGTTCTTCGGACCGGCTGCGGCCCTGGAATAAGTCATCGGCCGGCCCGGGAAACCGGGTTGCGCGCTTTGTGAACAGGCTCGTTCCCACAGGAAGATTCGTGTTGGACGCGACTTCGTGAACAACACGAACCAACGTGTGGGGACGAGCCTGCTTGCGATCACGACGATCAGCTCGACGCCCACCGGCAGGCCTGCTTCCAGGCAATTAATCGGCGCTTAACGTTCTTCCTGTCTATTCCCTTGAAAGTCGACGACAACCGCTCGTTCACTGTCATGGCCAGCGTGTAGACTTCGGCCATCCGACAGCGCGCCGAGTTCGCAAGGCTGTGCGTCGATCCATGTATGACAAAGGGAAACCCAATGAGTGAGGAAATGATGCGGTTGGGCCGCGAGCGGCGCTATCTGGTGCTGTTGGGCCTGATCTGCCTGGCGCTGATCGGCGGCGCGCTGTACATGCAGGTGGCCCTCGGCGAAGCACCGTGCCCGCTGTGTATCCTGCAGCGCTACGCGCTGTTGCTGATCGCGATCTTCGCCTTCATCGGCGCGGCCATGCGCACACGTCGCAGCCTGACAATCCTTGAAGGCATCGTGGTGCTTTGCGCCCTGGCCGGTGCGGGAGTGGCGGGGCATCACGTCTATACCCAGTTCTTTCCGGCGGTGAGCTGCGGAGTCGATGTGCTGCAGCCGATCGTCGACGACCTGCCGCTGGCGAAGATCTTCCCGCTGGGGTTCCAGGTCGACGGTTTCTGCTCCACGCCCTATCCGCCGATCCTGGGCTTGTCCCTGGCGCAATGGGCCCTGGTGGCCTTCGTGCTGATCGTGGTGCTGGTGCCGCTGCTGGTGTCGCGCAATCGCAAATCGCTTCGCTGAATGGCTGACGCAAACGCCCCGGTTTTTCATCCGAAGAGCCGGGGCGTTTTTCGTTTCAGTCGTCCACGGCGATGGCCTTGATCCCGGACAAGAATGCTCTGCGACAATCTGCGACACGTTGTCACACATCCTGCCTCTGACACGTCTTCCACGACGCCAATAGTCGCCTTGTCCTGTAACAAAAAAAGGCCTCGAGTGCCCTGCTTTCGCCATCGCTTCCCTGTGTAGGGCAGGCATTTTTAACAATATCGCGCCATGGGGCAAAGGCCCCGAAAACTGGGCGCTTGCGTGGCCTGAAAAGTCTGTGAACCCCTTGCGGCCTGTCTAAATCGGGCTTAGTAGACCTACGTTTTTTGGGGTTCTTGTTGAGAACTGTTTTCGATAACATGGGTGTCTGTTGCAGAATCCGCCATAGATTGTTGCCGGTTCGGATAAAAATTATTTCGGGATGAGACATGGTCTACAGCGCTTCAGCTCACTACAATCGCCCGCACCGAATATCCGGCCCGGCTCAGGCTTGAGCGCGAGAGGTGGTCGAAGGGCGCCAGCGCCCCATGCGATCCCAGGTGTCGGTGCCTTCCAACTACCCGCACCAAATGGAATTGGGCTGTAACAAGGCCTTTTACCGACGAATTCGAATAAGAACTCACTGCTGACCCAGGATGTGTCGAACAGCGTCTGACGCTCGACGGGCAGCCCTTATTCAAATCCAAGAAAATGCCAACCCTTGGCAGGGTGAAGTGTTGGCGATCAAAACCCAACTGCATTGCGCAAGCTGCTTTAGAGGTCGTGAGATGAGTAAAAACAGGTACCCCCGATTACTAGGCTTGTTGCCGCTGCTCGGCACGTTGTTGCTGGGAGGCTGCAACATGACCCTGCTCGATCCCAAGGGCCAGGTCGGCCTGGATGAACGAAACCTGATCATCACCGCCACGCTGCTGATGTTGCTGGTCGTCGTGCCGGTCATCGTCATGACGTTCCTGTTCGCCTGGAAGTACCGCGCCTCCAACACCAAGGCCGTGTACACGCCGAAGTGGTCGCACTCCACCAAGATCGAAGTGGCCGTATGGACCATTCCGGTCCTGATCATCATTGCCCTGGGCTACATCACCTACAAGTCGACCCATGCCCTGGACCCTTATCGTCCGCTGGATTCCGACGTCAAGCCGGTCACCATCGAAGTGGTTTCGATGGACTGGAAGTGGCTGTTCATCTATCCGGAACAGGGCATCGCCACAGTCAACAAGATCGTCTTCCCGGCCCACACGCCGATCAACTTCAAGGTCACTTCCGACACCGTGATGAACTCGTTCTTCATCCCGGGCCTGGGCGGCCAGATCTATGCGATGGCCGGCATGCAGACCAAGCTGCACCTGATCGCCAACCAGAACACTGAACTCGAAGGTATCTCGGCCAACTACAGCGGCGCGGGTTTCACCGGCATGAAGTTCAAAGCAATCGCCACGACCCAGGAAGAATTCGACGCCTGGGTCAACGATGTGAAGAAGGCACCTAAACAGCTTGAAAAAGCTGAATACGAAGCCCTTTCCAAACCGAGCCAGAACAACCCAGTCGAACTCTACTCGTCGGTCACGCCGAACCTGTTCCAGACCATCATCGATAAATATGAAGGGATGAACCCGGGCAAGCCAATGCACCACGAGAAGAAAGAGAAGGAAGTGGCGCACAACATGGAAGGGATGGACATGAGTTCGCATTCAGCTGCCGGGGCAGAGGAGTAAACGATGTTAGGTAAATTAAGTTGGGAAGCGATCCCATTCCACGAGCCGATTGTCATGGTGACCCTCGCCATCATCGCGCTCGGTGGTCTGGCGCTGTTCGCCGGGATCACTTACTTCAAGAAGTGGACCTACCTGTGGACCGAGTGGCTGACCTCGGTCGACCACAAGAAAATCGGCGTGATGTACATCATCGTCGCCATGGTCATGCTGCTGCGCGGCTTTGCCGACGCCATCATGATGCGTACCCAGCTGGCCATGGCCACCGAGGGTTCGCCTGGCTACCTGCCGCCTGAACACTATGACCAGATCTTCACCGCCCACGGTGTGATCATGATCATCTTCATGGCGATGCCGTTCTTCACCGGCCTGATGAACCTGGCCGTGCCGCTGCAGATCGGCGCGCGCGACGTTGCCTTCCCGTTCCTGAACTCCCTGAGCTTCTGGCTGCTGGTGTCCGGCGTTGTGCTGATCAACGTTTCCCTGGGCGTCGGCGAATTCGCCAAGACCGGTTGGGTTGCCTATCCGCCGTTGTCGGGGCTGCAGTACAGTCCGGGCGTGGGGGTGGACTACTACATCTGGGCGCTACAGCTATCCGGATTGGGGACAACGCTCACGGGGGTCAACTTCCTGGCCACCGTGCTGAAGATGCGTACTCCAGGCATGAAGCTGATGGACATGCCGATCTTCACCTGGACCTGCACCTGGGCCAACGTCCTGATCGTCGCTTCCTTCCCGATCCTGACCGCTACCCTGGCACTGCTGACGCTTGACCGTTACATGGATTTCCACATTTTCACCAATGAACTGGGTGGAAATCCGATGATGTACGTGAACCTGTTCTGGGCCTGGGGTCACCCTGAGGTGTACATCCTGATCCTGCCGGCGTTCGGTATCTTCTCCGAAGTCATCTCGACCTTCTCCGGCAAGAAACTGTTCGGCCACCACTCGATGATCTACGCTTCGGGCGCGATCTCGGTACTGGGCTTCATGGTCTGGCTGCACCACTTCTTCACCATGGGGTCGGGTGCCAGCGTCAACGCCTTCTTCGGCCTGGCGACCATGCTGATCTCCATCCCGACCGGGGTGAAGCTGTTCAACTGGCTGTTCACCATCTATCAGGGCCGCCTGCGTTTCACCAGCCATGTAATGTGGACCCTGGGCTTCATGGTGACCTTCGCCATCGGCGGCATGACCGGCGTACTGCTGGCCATCCCGGGTGCTGACTTCGTCCTGCACAACAGCCTGTTCGTGATCGCGCACTTCCACAACGTGATCATCGGCGGCGCGGTGTTCGGCTACATCGCCGGCTTCGCCTTCTACTTCCCGAAAGCGTTCGGCTTCAAGCTGCACGAAGGCTGGGGCAAGGGCGCGTTCTGGTTCTGGATCACCGGCTTCTTCGTCGCGTTCATGCCGCTCTATGCACTGGGCTTCATGGGCATGACCCGTCGCCTGAACACCACCACCAACCCTGAGTGGGTGCCGTACCTGTACGTCGCAATGTTCGGTGCGGTGTTGATCGCCGTCGGTATCGCCTGCCAGCTGATCCAGCTGTACGTCAGCGTGCGTGACCGCAACAAGCCGGAAAACATGTGCGAACACGGCGACCCGTGGAATGCCCATACCCTGGAGTGGTCGACTTCTTCGCCACCCCCGTTCTACAACTTTGCCGTGCTGCCGAAAGCCGACACCATCGACCCGTTCACCGAAGCCAAGGAAAACGGTACCGCGTACCAGGTTCCGGCCAAGTACTCGCCGATCCACATGCCGAACAACACCGCCACCGGCGTGGTCATGGGCGGCCTGTTGACCGTGTTCGGTTTCGCGATGATCTGGCACATCTGGTGGCTGGCCATCGCCAGCCTGGTCGGCACCGTGGTGTATTTCGCCATCCATGCCGCCCGTGACGATCAGGGCTACATGGTGCCGGTGGATGTCATCGAGCGCATCGAAGCCGAGCAGCACAAACGTCTGGTAGCGGCCGGGAAAGTCCCAGCCACCGCCACCCGTGTTGAAACCTCGTTGGAACAGGCTTAAACCATGTCGAACTTAGTGACCAATGTTGGACACGCCCATGGTCATGACCATGGGCATGATGACCATCACCATGACTCGGGCGAGATGACCGTATTCGGTTTCTGGCTCTACCTGATGACCGACTGCATTCTGTTCGCGTCGATCTTCGCGGCCTACGCGGTGCTGGTGAACAACGTCGCCGGTGGCCCGTCGGGCCACGACATCTTCGAGCTGCCCTACGTACTGGGCGAGACCGCTCTGCTGCTGTTCAGCTCGATTACCTACGGCTTCGCCATGCTGGCGTTGTACAAGGGCAAGAAAAACCAGGTACTGGGCTGGCTGGGCATGACCTTCCTGTTCGGTGCGGGCTTTATCGGCATGGAGATCAACGAGTTCCACGTGTTGATCTCCGAAGGCTTCGGTCCTAGCCGCAGCGGCTTCCTCTCCGGGTTCTTCACCCTGGTCGGTACCCACGGCCTGCACGTGACCAGCGGTCTGATCTGGATGGCGATCATGATGTACCAGGTCCAGAAGAATGGCCTGACCGCCACCAACAAGACCCGCCTGAGCTGCCTGAGCCTGTTCTGGCACTTCCTGGACGTGGTGTGGATCTGCGTATTCACCGTTGTTTATCTGATGGGGACCCTGTAAATGGCTAACGCACATTCCCATGATGGCCACGACGCCGGCCACGGCAGCGTCAAGTCCTATGCCATCGGTTTCATCCTGTCGGTGATCCTGACCGTCATCCCGTTCGGCCTGGTGATGTACCCGTCGCTGCCCAAGAGCCTGACCCTGTGGATCATCCTGATCTTCGCCGTGGTCCAGGTCCTGGTGCACCTGGTGTACTTCCTCCATCTGGATCGTTCCGCCGCCCAGCGTAACAACGTGATTGCGTTCATCTTCGCCGCGCTGGTGATCGTCCTGCTGGTTGGCCTGTCGTTGTGGATCATGTTCAGCATCCACACCAACATGATGGCGCACTGAGGAAATTCCGGATGTCCCTGAAGCACTTTATCCAAATCACCAAGCCGGGGATCATTTTCGGTAACGTGCTTTCTGTGGCAGGCGGTTTTTTCCTGGCCTCCAAGGGGCATGTCGATCTGGCCATCTTCCTGGCGGCGATGATCGGCACCTCCCTGGTGGTAGCGTCCGGTTGCGTGTTCAACAACTGCATCGACCGTGACATCGACATCAAGATGGAGCGCACCAAGAACCGTGCCCTGGTCCAGGGGCTGATCCCGGTGCAACTGGCCCAGGCGTTCGCCACGGTGCTGGGCGTGGCCGGGGTGGCGTTGCTGTATTGGGTGGCCAACCCGTTGGCGGCGCTGTTCGCGGTGATCGGTTTCGTCATCTACGTCGGCCTCTACAGCCTGTACCTCAAGCGCAAGTCGGTGCACGGCACGCTGGTGGGCAGTCTGTCGGGGGCGATGCCGCCGGTGATCGGCTATGTGGCGGTCAGCAACAGCTTCGACATGGCTGCGCTGACGCTGCTGGTGATGTTCAGCCTGTGGCAGATGCCGCATTCCTATGCCATCGCGATCTTCCGCTTCAATGACTACCTGGCAGCGTCGATTCCGGTGCTGCCGGTCAAGCGCGGCATCCGCGTGGCCAAGAAGCATATCCTGCTCTACATCCTGGCGTTCCTGGTGGCGACCCTGATGCTGACCTTCAGCGGCTACGCCGGCATGAGCTACCTCGCCGTCGCCGCTGCCATGGGCATGTACTGGCTGTACATGGCCTGGACCGGCTACAAGGCGGTGGATGACACGGTCTGGGCACGCAAGCTGTTCGTGTTCTCGATCTTCACCATCACCGCCCTGAGCGTCATGATGTCCCTGGACTTCAAAGTGCCGAGCGAGCTGCTGCTCACTTACGCACCTTAAGCTTCAGGCGCTATACGAAAAGCCCCGCCTTCGAGAGAAGCGCGGGGCTTTTTTCATGGGCGTTGCGGGCGGTCGATGTTCCTGTGGGCGCGAGCCGCTCGCGATAGCGGTGGCTCAGCTTTCATGAGTGTTGAAGGTGACGGCCTCATCGCGAGCAAGCTCGCTCCCACAGTGAGATTTATTGCTGGGTGATGCTGTAGCCGTCGAATGCCTTTTGCTGCTGCAGGGCAGTGACGATGCTCTTGCGGGTGGCCGGTTGTTCGGTGCCGTCGCTGTCCAGGAAGGTTTCGTTTTCCAGCTCGGCGTCGTCGCCCTCGCCGACGAAGCTGAAGCCCAGGAACTCGTAGGCTTCGCGGTCGACGTTCGGCTTGGAGCGTGGGGTGCGCAAGGGCAGGGTGACGCTGATGCCGTCCTTGCTGATGACGAACACTTCCGCTTCCTTCTTGGCCCGCGAGGCCTTGCCTTTGCCGCCACCCGGATTGCTGATGGCCTGGTGAGTCTGGTTCAGCACCTTCAGGGCCAGGCCGTAGACCAGTTCCTGGAAGGCCGGATCGTCCTTGTAGCTGGAAAGGATGCGGCTGATGGGGAAGCGACTGCTCAAGTCTTCCAGGGCGGCGAAATCGGCGGCTTCGGCGTCCTTGAGCTGCTTGAGCTGACCCATCAGTTCATAGGCCTTGTCATCGTCGAATGCATCGTGAGCCTGGCGGATGGCGCTGCGCAGTTCGCGGATCTGGTCGCTTTCGCGATTCGACTGGAAGGCGTCCAGCACCATCTCGCTGATGCTTTTGGCCTGGGGCAGATGCTGTGAAAGATTGATGGAGTTTTCGTATTCCGCTTTGGACGACAGGGTGACTACGGATTCAGCGGTGTTGGAATCGGACATTGAAATTTCACTACTTCTGTTAGCGGGATGAGGCGAGAAAGGCATACGGCTTTTTTCGGCCGCCTAATCTATTGGAGGCGGGCGATGTTGTCACGGTTGAACCGGCGGCAGGTCGTTTTTTGTTACCCCGGGTGGAGTTCAACACTCCATGAGCGCTTGCAGTCGCAATGCATCGGGCACCGCGGCGCCGGCGGCGGTGTTGTCGAAAATGCACCAGGTCGGTGTGTCGGGCTCGTGCTTCAATTGCCGGGCAAGCTGCTCCAGCCAGGTCTGTTCATAACCGGAGTAATAGATTCGCGGCGAGCCATGCAGCCGGTAATAGCGGACGCCAGGCCAGCCACCGGGCCGATCGCAATCGGGCAAAGGCGATGGGTCGGCGGCGACGCGGCCGATGCATTGCTCATACAGCAGCGTGCTGACATGCGCCGCGAGCCAGCTCGGGTGCCGGGGTTCGAGCACCGCCAAGCCCTGGTAACGGTCGCGCAGGGCAGTGAAGAACGCGCGGGCCACCGAAGCTTCGAATGCCAGGGACGGTGGTAGCTGGATCAACAGGCAGCCCAGCTTTTCTCCCAACTGCGAACACTGCCCGAGAAACTCATCCAGCAGCCCTTCGCAATCGTGCAGTCGCCGTTCATGGGTGATCTGTTTGGGCACCTTGACCGAGAACCGGAAGTGCGCCGCGACACTGTCCGCCCATTTGGCATAGGTGGCGGGGCGGTGCGGCCGGTAGAACGAACTGTTGATCTCCACGGCCGGGAAGCGGGCGCTGTAGCGCTGCAAATGCGTACCGTCCTCGGGGAATTCTGGCCATTGCTCCCGGGGCAGCGACCAGCCGGCGCAGCCCAGGTAAAGGCATGAGCGAGAGGGAAAAGCAGTCGGCAAGGGCGGAGCCTCGGGTTGCAAGGGTCAATCTATGACCGTTGCACTTGCCTCAATGCTGCAAACTTTTGCAATGTAGCCTTCTGAGGCTACATCGCCCAAAGTAGCCTCAGAAGGCTACAAATGTTCAATGCGTTTTCAGGATGTACGTCACGAGCAGTCCCACTGCGATGCTCAGGCTGAAGCTCAGCAGGGTTCCCAGCAATACGTACTCACTCAGGGAACGAACCTTGGCGTTCTGGATTTCATTGAAGCGCAGAATGCTTTTCGCCGTCAGGAGGAAACCGACCGCCTCCCATTGTTCGAGCAATACAAACGTCAGAATCAGCAGCCGTTCCAGATAACCGATCAATGTCCCGGCGTTTGCCAGGGAGCCGCTTTTGTCGATCTCCTTGATCCACGGGCTGAGTATCGTGCTTATCAAGGCGGAAGCGGGACGCAGCATGGTGACATAGGCAAGTCCGACAGCAAGCACTGGCAGGGTGAGCAGCTTGGCCAGGGAAACCTGGAGCTTGGCAATGTTGTTCTCGCAAACCAGCCAGACCGCAACCAGGCTGATTATCAGGACGGCTTCCCTGGACAGCAAAGCCAGGGTCGGTGATTTGGGTGAATTCGGAGTCAGGATAAGGGTCAGGAATCTGGCAATCGCCATGAGCAGCCCGGCCTTCCAGGCGAAGGCGTCATCATCGCGCAACAGGATCATCACCAAGGTAAACGCGACGAAATAGAGGCCTGCAATCAACAGGTTGATGATGACCTTTTGGCTAAAGCGGTGGGGCGGTTGGAAGCTGCTGTAGCGCGGTATCCAGAAACCCAGTAGTACGTGTACCAACAACAGGATGACCAGCAAGGCCGATGCATCAACCATCGGACAGCTCTCCGATCAGCCGGCTGATATACGCCAGGTATTTATCCAGCAAACGTGCCTGGGCACGTTGCAACGCTTTGTTGACGGTGATGCGGGATTTACCCAGGGCGTCGGCAATGCTCTGTTGGTCGGTGGCTTCGATCAGGTGAATGGCATAGGTTTGAGCTTCGACAGCCGTCCACTGCTCAAGGATGGCGGCGACGAACTCTGTCAGCAGTTCTGTACGTTCCTGGAATGCCTGATGGTTGCTGAATATCGCCAGGGTGTTTTTCTTCATATTGTCGAGTCCTTGGCCGGACAAGACGAAGGCTTCGCGGTAGGTCTGCGATTGCTGCGCGGAACCGATGCCTACGGCGATCCGCGCATCCCAGCGCTCTCCTTCGGGGCTGGCTGCAACCAGGGCTGCCCGCAGAGCAATGGCGCAGTGAAGAGCCTGTTCGGGCCGATCCAGCGAAAGCTGGAAACCGTCGCCGCGAAAGGTTTCCGCTTTTGCCTTGTAGCGTTTTTCCAATTGCTTGAGCACGGCTTTCAAGCCAGAGATGTAGGCGAGCGTATCCCCTGCGCTTTGCGAGTGGATCAGGTCGCCGGTCAAGACCGCCTCTAGCTTCATTGCACTTAATCCTGTCATGGGATGCCGTAACGTAGCCTTTAAAGGCTACTTCTTCAATAGTAGCCTTTAAAGGCTACTTTTCGTCTCGTCAGCAGATCTTGCCCATTTCTCCAACGCAAACTCCACGAAACTGCGCAGCTTGGGCAAGCGGTAGCGGTCCTGGGCGTAAATCAGGTTCATCGGCCGATGGGGCAGTTGGTAGTCCTGCAGCAGAGCCACCAGATGTCCGTCCTTCAAGTCCTGTTCCACCAGCGCATCGGGCAGCATCACCACGCCCATGCCGGCCAGGGCGGCGCGGTGCAGGCCCGAGGAGCTGTTGATCAGCATCGGTCCGTTGACCGGCACCTTGATTTCCCCCTCCGGACCGTTGATGGGCCAGTGGTCCTGGGCGAAGCGCCACTCGTCCCCGGCGGAGTAGGCGAAGGACAGGCAGTCGTGCTGTTGCAGGTCGGCCGGTTGTCGCGGGGTGCCACGGCGTGCCAGGTAGGCCCTGGAGGCGCAGATGGTCAGGGTGTAGTCCATCAACGGTCGGGCGATCAGCTTGGGATCCGGCAGGCCCAGGCGAATGGCGACGTCGAAGCCATGGTCGAGCAGGTCCAGGCGCTGGTTGGTCAGTACCACGTCCAGCTTGACCTGGGGGCAGCGCTGGCTGAACTGCGCCAGCGCCGGGGCGAGGCGTTCGGTGCCGAAGGTCAGCGGCGCCGTGATGCGCAGGGTGCCGGTGGGCTCGCCTTGGGTCTGCTCGGCCAGGCGCTCGGAATCGGCCACCAGCCCCAGCACTTCCAGGCAACGCTGATAGTAGGTCGAGCCGAATTCGGTCAGTCGCTGGCGACGGGTCGTACGATTGATCAGCCGCACACCGAGACGTTGCTCCAGTGCGCGAAGGTGATTGCCCACCATGGTAGTGGACATCTCGCACGCCTGGGCCGCGGCGGTCAGGCTGCCGGCCTCCACCACCTTGACGTAGACGTTCATGGCCTGGAACAGGTCCATTATCAATTCCTGCTTTTAAATGAATGAAGTAAAGCGGCATTTATCCATCGAGGGTGGCTAACCATACTGGAAAAAATCACCCTGATGGAGCCCGATGTCATGACTGCCGACTGCCTGATGAGCACCTACCAACCCCTGGCGCTGAATTTTTCCCACGGGTTGGGTACGCGCCTGTGGGACCAGGACGGTCGCGAGTACCTCGACGCCGTGGCCGGCGTGGCGGTGACCAATGTCGGGCACTCCCATCCCCGGCTGGTGGCTGCCATCAGCGAGCAGGCCGGCCTGCTGCTGCACACCTCCAACCTGTACAGCATCGACTGGCAGCAGCGGCTGGCGCTCAGGCTCACGCAGCTCTCCGGCCTGGAGCGGGTGTTTTTCAACAACTCGGGGGCCGAGGCCAACGAAACCGCGTTGAAACTGGCGCGCCTGTATGGCTGGCACAAAGGCATCGAGCAGCCGCTGGTGGTGGTCATGGAGAACGCTTTCCATGGGCGCACGCTAGGCACGCTGTCCGCCAGCGATGGGCCGGCGGTACGGTTGGGTTTCAACCGCTTGCCGGGGGATTTCATCAAGGTGCCGTTCGGTGATCTACAGGCCCTGGAAACACTCCAGCAAGCCCACGGCGAACGCATCGTCGCGATACTGGTGGAGCCGATCCAGGGCGAAAGCGGTGTGCAGCTCGCGCCGCCGGGCTACCTCAAGGCGTTGCGGCAGTTGTGCAGCCGCCGGGCCTGGTTGTTGATGCTCGATGAGATCCAGACGGGCATCGGCCGTACCGGCCAGTGGTTCGCGTTCCAGCACGAGGGCATCGTGCCGGACGTCATGACCCTCGCCAAGGGCCTGGGCAATGGAGTGCCCATCGGAGCCTGCCTGGCCCGGGGCAAGGCGGCCGAACTGTTCACCCCCGGCAGCCATGGCAGTACCTTTGGTGGCAACCCCCTGGCCTGTCGGGTTGGTTGCACGGTGCTGGATATCATCGAAGAGCAAGGCCTGGTGGACAATGCCGGCGTCCAGGGCGATCGGTTGCTGACCCGGTTGCGGGCGGAACTGGCGGACAACCCGAACGTGCTGGCGATTCGCGGTCGGGGCCTGATGATCGGCATCGAACTCAAGCAGCCGGTCCGCGACCTGGCCCTCTGCGCCGCCCGGGACCACGGCCTGCTGATCAACGTCACCCGGGGCAAGGTCATCCGCCTGCTGCCGCCGTTGACGGTCGACGAGCGGGAAGTGGAAATGATCGTCAGGGGCGTGAGCCGGGTGCTCGCGCAGGCCTGAGGTCAGTCCAGGCCCACCAGGCGAGGGCCGCCGCACTGATCAGCGCGCCCAACAGGCAGACCGCGCCCCAGCCCCACCGGGCATAGACCTGGGTCGCGGCGCTGGCGCCCACTGCGCTGCCGAGGGAGTAGAAGCACATGTACGCGCCCACCAGGCGACTCTGTGCATCGGGGCGGGCGGCGAAGATGAGGCTCTGGTTGGTCACGTGCACGGCCTGAACGGCGAAATCCAGCATGATCACCCCGGCAATCAATGCCAGCCATGACACCTGGAGGAAGGCCGTGGGCAGCCACGACAGCGTCAGCAAGGCCAGGGCAATGCCCGTGGTGCGTCGGCTCAGTCCCCGGTCGGCCCAGCGTCCGGCGTTCGAGGCGGCCAGGGCACCGGCCACGCCGGCCAGGCCGAACAGGCCGATCTGGGTATGGGACAACGACAGCGGCGCGGCGCTGAGAGGCAACACCATCGCGGTCCATAACACACTGAATGCGGCGAAGATCAACAAGGCCAGCAGGCCCCGGGTCCGCAGGGTGCGTTCCGTGACGAACAGTGCGAACAACGAGCCGATCAACCTCACATAGGACATGTCGGGCCTGGGTGTGCTGATCGCCGGGACCGCCCTGGCGAGCACGACGCACAGGGTCAGCATCAGTCCCGCCGAAACGAAATACGCCGTGCGCCATCCCGCCAGGTCGGCAATGCCCCCCGACACCAGACGGGCCAGCAGAATGCCCACCACCACGCCGCTGGTGACCGACCCCACGGCCCGGCCGCGCTGTTGCGGCGAGGCAAGGGCGGCGACATAGGCGACGATGACCTGGACCAGCACCGCCAGCATCCCCACCATGACCATCGCACCCAACAGCACCGGCCATTGCCTGGCGCAGCCGGCGACAGCGAGCGCCACGGCCGATAGCAGCGTCTGGCAGACCATCAAGTGCTTGCGGTTGACCCGGTCCCCCAAGGCAACGATGAACACCAGGCCCACGGCGTAGCCGGCCTGGGTAGCGGTCACCACGGTGCCGGCCAAGCCAGGGGCGATCCGCAGGTCCTGGGTGATGGAGTCGAGCAACGGCTGGACGAAGTAGACATTCGCCACGGCCAGGGCGCAGGCCAGGGAGAACAGCAGCGTCAGCCCCCGGGTGAGCCCGGGAGCGGTTGTCCGGTCCGACTGGGGGAAGGTGGAATCATGTGACGTCATGGTGCTTCCTTGGCAGATTCAGGTTTTGATTTGAAACCACTTGTTTGATTTCTAACTGTTCAGGTTTTAATCTGCAACCAGTTTTTCCGGCGGGAGTGATTCAGATGACGCAGCAGACAGGGTCAGGCAGCCATGAGTGTCCGGTGGCCCGGGCGCTGGAGGTCATTGGGGATCGCTGGTCGCTGCTGATCGTTCGCGACGCATTCGACGACGTGCGCAGGTTCAGTGAATTCCAGAAGAACCTCGGGCTGGCGAAGAACATCCTCGCTTCGCGCCTCAAGGCGCTGGTGGAGGTGGGGGTGCTGGAGACGAGGCCTGCCTCCGATGGCAGCGCCTACAAGGAATATGTACTGACGCAAAAGGGGCGCGAGGTATTCCCCATCGTGGTTTCCCTGCGCCAGTGGGGTGAGCGACATTTGTTCAAGGCCGGGGAAACGTACTCGGTGCTGCTGGACAATGAGCGGGACGAGCCGGTGGCGTTGCTCGAGGTTCGTTCGCTCGATGGCAGGAAACTCGAGGCGGGCGATTGCCATCGCCGTCGCGTGGCCAAGGCTTGAAGGGGGGCCGTTTCGATTTGTAAGTTCTTGGTAAACCTTCGCCACTGCACGGAATTTTCAACCTTTGCCGCGTTCCAACGCCAGCCAGAGTCGATTGCCCATGCCCTGGCACATCAGACTGAAAAACCAGGAGCTTGTCCCCATGTTCACCTCGCGTCGCTTGATCGTTGTCGCTACCGCCGTGGCCCTGTTGTCCGGCTGCGCGTCGCCTAATCCTTATGACAACCAGGGCCAGGCTTCCACTGAGTCCTCAGGGATGAGCAAGACGGCCAAGTACGGCGGCCTCGGCGCCCTGGCCGGTGCCTTGGCCGGTGCAGCCATCGGTCACGATAACCGTGGCAAAGGGGCGCTGATCGGCGCCGCAGTCGTGGGTGCTTCCGCCGCCGGCTACGGGTACTACGCCGACCAGCAGGAAAAGAAACTGCGGGCCAGCATGGCCAATACCGGCGTGGAAGTGCAGCGCCAGGGTGACCAGATCAAGTTGATCATGCCGGGCAACATCACCTTCGCCACCGATTCGGCCAACATCGCGCCCAGCTTCTACCAGCCGCTGAATAACCTGGCCAACTCCCTCAAGGAGTTCAACCAGAACCAGATCGAGATCGTGGGCTATACCGACAGCACCGGTAGCCGCCAGCACAACATGGACCTGTCCCAGCGTCGTGCGCAAAGCGTCGCCACCTACCTCACTTCCCAAGGGGTGAGCAGTGCCAACCTGAGTGCTCGTGGCGCCGGCCCGGACAACCCGGTCGCCAGCAACGCCGACGTCAACGGCCGTGCCCAGAACCGTCGCGTCGAGGTGAACCTCAAGGCGATCCCTGGCCAGCAGTACCAGGCTCCGCAACAGCAGGGGCAGACTTACCAGCAATACCCTTGATTGCCGGCAGTGGATGAAAACGGGGGGCCATGCAAACATGGCCCCCCGTTTTTTTCATGGCCTCGTTTCCATCCGGTCCCGAGCTGTGCTCATCACCCAACCTGTGGGCGCGGTCTTGCCCGCGAAAGCGGATTTGTCGACGGCACCGATGCCGACGCGGACCGGGAGGCGACGCTTTCCAGCCTCAGTCCGGAGGCGATTGTGGTGTCAGCATCCGCGTCGGCGGTGCGCCGTTGGCGTTGTGCTGGTAGATCCGGGCCGGTTGCCCCTGTTCGTTGAAGAACACCTGGCCAATCCCCGCCGAGTTCCACAAGCGCTCCCCGGCCTCGGCATGTTCCGGGGTGTGGGGAATGATGCGCATGCGTCGGCGCTGGGTGAACCAGTTCAGGGGCGAGCGAGGCGAGTAGAGCCAGCGGTTCAGGCGGTCGAACCATTCCAGCAGCCTCGGCGGAAATTCATTCTTGATGCCGCTGCTGGTGACCTGCCAGATCCGCGGGCCGCCCTTGCGGTGCGGAATCAGCACTTCATAGACGAAGGAATAATGCACATCCCCCGACAGCACCACGTAGTTACCGGGTGTGCGTGAGTGTCGGAAAATATTCAGGATCACCTGGGCCGCCCCGCGATGGGCCATCCAGTTCTCGGCGTCCACCAGCAGCGGATAGCCGCACCAGCTGAACACCCGCTGCACGGTTTCGATCAGCTTCACCCCGAAGATCGGTGCCGGCGAGACGATGATGGCCGAGGGATGGTCCAGCAACTCCTGCTGCAGTTCGCTCAGGGCCTCCCAATCCAGCAAGCCCGAGGGGTGCCTGAGGTTGCGCTCGCTGCGCCAGCGGCGGGTGCGGGTGTCGAGGACCACCAGGGCCGGGCTGCTGGGCAGCACGTAATGCCACTGCTGGAAACCCAGCAGCCTGTCGATCAGTTTGTCCTGGGGCTCGCTGTCGAGGTAGCGGTCCCGGGCGGTCTCGCCCAGGGCCACGGTGTGCCGGATCACCTCCTCGAACGCGTCCGGGTTGTTGCCCCAGCCCTGGCAGAGCAGGTAGGCGATCAGCGCGTTGCCGATGATGCGCTTGGAGAACGGATGGCCGTAGGCCGTTTCCTCCCATTGTGCGGACAGGTTCCAGTCGTCGGTGATGTCGTGATCGTCGAAGATCATCAGGCACGACAGGTGTGCGAACACCCGTGCCACACCGCCCAGTCCGGCCTTGAAGCCATCGATGCGTTGCTGTTCCAGGTCGTAGCGCTGGCGCCGTTCGGCGGTCAGCTCCGGTGGCTGCGGGTCGACCAGGGTCCATGGCACCGGTGACCAGACCAGCAGATACATCGCCATGACTTCGGCGAACGTCACCAGGTGATTATCGGCGCTGCTGCTGGTGAAGATCGGCTTGCGCGCGCCGCCGAAGAAGCGCTCGCGCAGGGTTTCGTTGCTCTCCAGCGCCGGCAGCAGATCGGCGCGATGATAATAGCTGGCCGGGTGTCGATAGAGCTTGGCGCTGTCTTCCACCACCGCGCCGTCCAGGCATTCCTCGAACAGTCCCAGGCGCTCGATCAGCGCATGAATGGCCCGCAACATCGGCCCGGCGACGTCATCGGCGTAGACCTGGTCGCCGCTCATCATCAACAGCGCCGGCCGCTGTTCCGGGGCCTGCTCCAACAGTCGGTCGACACACAGCAAGCCGTCGTTGGCGTAATGATGCGGTTTGCGGCACGAGCCATGGACCAGCTGCCCGATGCGCGAATGCAGCACGAAACTCGGGCATTGCGCCTGGCCGTACAGCAGATGCGGCGCCCATTCGGCGATGGGCGATCCATCCACCAGCAGGTCGTATTCGATCGCCACGTCCTGGGGCAGGGGGGCTTGGAGGCGCACATCGATCAGGTGCACGAACGCTTGCTGTCCCACCGGCACCACCGTGCAGCGCGATGCATCCAGCGCAAGGTCGCCCAGGCCATCCACACGCAGCGTCAATGCCAACGGACGTGTTCCCACCAGCCACATCACCAGCCGCGTGGGTTCCAACCGCCGCAGCAGCGGGCCGACCAGGACAGGAGGCAGGGCAGGGGACGTGTCGGGACTGGACGGCAGCATTCGCGGGTAGAGCTCAGGTTCGGGTGGAGGCGGGGATCATAACGCAATGGGCCTCAAAACTGGGGAGAGGCCAGCCTGGCGCAAATGTCGCGGACTCCACCGTGCCCACGCGCCGCGTGGGACCACTGCCAGGTATGCTCCGCGTTCCGCTTGCGGCAGGTGCCGCCAAGCCTCATGGGAGGCCTGCCCACGCCGAGCGCGGAACCTCTCTTCAGATGGCTCGCCCAAGGACGCTGTCGTGGCCCGGTCGCGTCACTGAGTGGTGTTGGACGCCTCGGCCGCCTTGATCAAGTCCGCTCCGATCTCTTTTTCGAACTTCGTCCACACCGGCTTCATCCTGTCACGCCAGGCGCTGCGCTCCTGTGGGGTGAGGGTGATGATCTCGGTGGTCTTGGCATCCAGGACCTGCTGCCTGTCCTGCTGGTTGAACCGTTCCGCTTCCTTGTTCGCATGAGCGGTGGACTCCACCACGATCCTGTCCAGTTCGCTGCGGATATCCGGCGGCAGGCCGTTCCAGAAGTCCGAAGTGGTGATCAACATGTAGTCGAGGATGCCATGGTTGGACTCGGTGACGTACTTCTGCACTTCATTGAGCTTCTGGTTGTAGAAGTTCGAATAGGTGTTTTCCGTGCCGTTGACCAGACCGGTACGCAACCCCTGGTACACCACCGAAAAAATCATCGGCTGGGCCTTGGCGCCTACCGCCTTGAACTGTTCGTCCAGTACGGCGGAGGTCTGTATCCGGAACGTCAGTCCCCGTGCATCCTCGGGCACCCGCAGGGGCCTGTTGGCCGACAACTGCTTCATGCCGTTGTGCCAATAGGCCAGGCCGGTAACGTTCTTCTTTTCCATGGACTTGAGCAGCTTCTGGCCTTCAGGGCTCTGCTGGAAACGGTCCACGGCGGCGATGTCGTCAAACAGGAATGGCAAGTCGAACAGCTGCACCGACTTGGTGTACTGCTCGAACTTGGCCAGGGACCGGGCGATGATCTGCACCTCCCCCAGGAGCAACGCCTCCATTTCCTTGTCATCGCCGTACAGCGTGGAATTGGGGTACACCTCGACTTTCACCCTGCCCGGCAAGCGTTCTTCCACCAGTTTCTTGAACATCAGCGCGCCCTGGCCCTTGGGCGTCTGCTCGGCCACCACATGGGAAAACTTGATCACAATGGGGTCAGCCGCCATGGCCGTGCCCAACAGACCGACAGCCAGGCCAAAGACGAGTGTTTTCCAAAAAACATTGAGCATTGCCAGGTTCCCTCTGCGTTCATGGACGGCCCGGGCTCATTCCGCAGCCGGGACAACGGCAAGTCTAGGAGAAAAAACGCATGTCCTTGTGATCCGGATGTCGACTGAAGCAGAATCCAGCCAGCACCGGCCCAGGAAGCCTGGAACGCTTTCCAACCCCACAAGGATCGAACCCATGATCGACTTCAATAACAAAGGCTTCTTCAAGCTCAAGCAGAACGACGAATACGCCGAACGCGTCACGGCCCTGCTGCTGGAAGGCGAACAGGTCATCGACGCCTACAAGTCCATGCGCGACGGCGTGGTGTTCACCAACAAACGCATCATCGCGGTGAACGTGCAAGGCATTACCGGCAGCAAGAAAGACTTCACTTCCCTGCCTTACAAGAACATCGTCGCCTACTCGATCGAAACGTCCGGCACCTTCGACCTGGACTCGGAGCTTGAGATCTACTTTTCATCCCTGGGCAAGGTGAAATTCGAATTCACCGGCAAGACCGGCATCGTTGAGATATCCAGGTTGATCTCCAAGCATCTCCTGGGCTGAAAAAACTACTCTCCCGGATCCGTCCCGGTGGGAGCGGGCTCGCCCGCGAAGACGCCAGCCCAGCCGCCCTGCCTGGGCGTCTCAGTCTCCGGGAAACTCCAATAGATAACAGGCCGGCGAGCTCATTTCTGCCCGTTTCTCCAACTCATCCTCCAGCCATTCGGCCAGCACCACGGCGTTGTTTTCCACTGTGGACCTGGCGGCATGGACCAGCGTGAGATTGCCGCTGCGGGCGATGTCCACCAGCGCCCACCAATGCTGCGGCCGGGCATTCAGTTCCTGGCGATACGCCGCCTTGAACTGGGCAAAGGAAAGGTCCCCAGCCTTGAACGCCCTGCGCAATTGATGGGTGGGCGCGACGTCCGCAAGCCACTCATCGAGGTGCAGTTCATCCTTGCGGCAGTTGCGTGGCCACAGGCGGTCCACCAGCACGCGTTTGCCGTCCTCGGGAGCCGGGGCATCATAGGCGCGTTTGCATTGGATCATGACGGGCGGCCTGTCAAAGGGACACGCGTCAACATAGGTCCTCCAAGGCAATGCCGCACCCCTGAAGGACTGTTTTCCGATCCCTGGACGTCCCGAATTCCGCCGCCTAGAGTGAATTATTCGCGCCGGGATGACGGGGAGGGATACCGATGAATCAATTGAATGACTACACGAGCCTGACCGAGCCATTGAACGTGAAGATCATGGAGTTGGCGCCCAAGGAAAAGCGCGATGGCAAGAAAACCACCTTGTTCTTCACTTCCGATACCGAGTTCGATTCCAAGCCCCTGACCCTGACGACAGGCAGCTATCCGTTCACGCCCATCGGCAGCCTGGGTATCACGAAAGTGGACAGCCTGGGCCAGGAGTGGCGGCACGTACTGAACCAGATCACCAACCGGCATGGCCTCACGTCGGACTACAACAACCCCCACAGGGCCGATCAGCTGGTCCTGCTGGACACCCTGGACGCCGTGAAGATCAAGGAAGCGGTCGCACGGGACAAGCAATTCACCAAGAGCAGTTATTACCACCCCGATGTCGAGCAGGTATTCGGAACGACCAATCCCGTCTCGACCTTTGCCGCCCAGCAGGTCATCGAGCGCCGGGCCGCGCTGTTCCAGCCTGTGCCCGACCCGACCGCGCTGAACTATTGGAACCTGCTGGGCATGGATCCTGCCGCACAGGCGAAGGTGTACAACTGGTTGCAAGCCTACGGAGGCATTTCCCATAAGTTCTCGGTGCATGACCGCAAGTCAGGCGACCGGATCCAGAACCACTTCCAGAACCTGGAAAACTCCAAAGCCATCCATTTCGCCAGTGAAACCCGCGGCGAATATGCCGCCGCCAAGCTTCTGATCACCGTGCTCGGCAATGAGTACCAGATGAAGATCGGCAAGGCTTCATCGGGGCGCAATAACGGCATCGACCAGATCTGGGTCAAGCGCAATCTGCTCAGCGGCGTGGTTGAGGAGTACATCATCGTCGAGTGCAAAGGCAGCGTGGATGCATCCCTGAACGAAGCCCAGTACGGCTGGCAGATGTCGCCCTGCTGGGTTTTCTACTGCCTGATCGGCCTGCTGGGCACAAACGGGAATCTGGCCAGCACGTCCACCACGGATGTGTTCGCCAAGACCACCATGGTCAGGAAAATTCTCGACGCCTTGATCAATCCGGGCCCACCCGTGGTCAAGGGCCTGGTCATCCAGCCCATGACCAAGTCGGTCACCGTGCCCAATTCGATCGAAATGGTGGACCTGGGGGAATACGACCTGGTCGAGCAGTATACGAACGCAGTGGCAGGCCATACGCGGTTCCATAATGCCCCGGTGTTCAGTGGCGCCTTGTTCTAGTGTGGTGCTTCTCAAACATCGCACTAGGCTTCTCATACAGAGCCTGGGACTTTAGCCTCATGAAAAAACAAGAACACAATGACCTTCTCGACACCCTGAAGACCCGCTTCGAACGCAATCCCCAGCGCCACCCTGGCCTTCAATGGTCCGACGTCCTGGCCCGTCTCGAAGGCAACCGCGCCGCGTTGAAAACCCTCCACGCCATGGAAGCCACCGGAGGCGAGCCCGACGTCATTGGCCACGACCCGCACACCGGGCGCGTGACCTTCTGCGACTGCGCCAGGGAGACTCCCACCGGCCGTCGAAGCCTCTGCTACGATCGCGCGGCCCTGGATGCGCGCAAGGAAAACAAGCCCCAGGGCAATGCCCTGGACATGGCGACCGAGATGGGCGTGGCGCTATTGACCGAGGAGCAGTACCGCGAACTCCAGGCGCTGGAGGCGTTTGATTTGAAAACCTCCAGTTGGCTGGCGACGCCCCCCGAAGTACGTGCGCTGGGTGGGGCGATATTCGGGGACTGCCGTTATGGGCGGGTGTTCATCTACCACAACGGTGTCCAGTCGTATTACGCGGCGAGAGGGTTCCGGGGGATGTTGAGCCTATAGCTCATTGGCCTCTGCATCAGGCTGTGGTGGAACCGCCGCTGGCAAAAATCTCATCTGCCCGTTTCTCCCACTGGAGAAAAACCTCCTCGATGCGATTGCATTCCGGCTCGTCCAAATACAGGTGGAATATGCCGTGGGCGAGAAACTCGCTCAGCCCAATGAGCTTCTCGGTTTCGGTGTAGGTGGCGTTTCTTTCGCAAGGTGGATACTTGATCGTTGTATCGGCATTGGCATCGGGGGGCGCAAGCGTGCTTTTGATGTTCCAGCCCGTCGCTAGATCGGCAAACAATACCTTGATCGAGGCACAGAACTCAGACGTCAGCAAGGCCAGGACAGCGTCTCTGTGATCGAAGGGCGATATCTTTTCCAATTGCTGCGTGAACGCTTCAAGCTGTCGGAGCTGTACCCGGATGTCGGATGCCTTGAACCCGAGCGAAATCCATTTTTTTCCGGCATTGATCTTGAGCTCCGGCTTCCCCTTGCGGGGGCCGATATCCTTGCACGTCAGGCTTTTGTCATAGGCGTTTTCACGTACGTAGCTAAAACACATGAACGCCCGAAGCACCATCTGGTAGATGGCTCGGGTGGCCTCTACTTTCTCCTCGATCAGCCGCTGGGCTTCGCGTCTGTGGTCGTCGGCTCTCTCCTGTCGGCTTCGCGCTTCGGAGTTTCTACTTTCGTGCCGGGAGACGAGTATCGCCACAATGATCGCGTAGATACTGCCGATACCTTGGAGCCATGCGGGAAGATTACTCTTGTCCCAGATCAGCGTTGCCGAGACGATGATCAGCAATGAAACCGCAAGGGTGCCGTAGAGGAAAACCTGAGAGTCGGGATTTGTTTTCCGATTGGCTTTGCTCAAGGCCTTTGCGATTCCAAGGAGGGCGAGCAAGGACAGCGAGATGATCAGGAACGTGCTCAACTGCCCGATGGTGCTGGAGTCCAGGGCGCTCACGATGGGACCGCCGGAGCGGTTGGGGTTGTGGAGTCGTGTAGCGATCCGTGCATGGTCCAGGCGTCCTTTCGAATGATGGCTCGATGCTATATTGCTGGGCTGCGTTTCGACAACAAATCTTCGACGCCTCCCGCCATGTCCTGTCCGATGTTCGCCACGGATGTCGTTTGCATAAAAAAGGTCTTGCCCGGCAAGGCCTTTTTTCATGCAAACGACCTTGAGGAAACAATGTCGTCCCTGCGCTACGCCTTCAAGTCTTCACCTGACCTGCCGCTATCGGTATAACGATTTTTACCGATCCATCGATTGCCTTTGCGATGCCTCTGCTTTTTCGGCACAGGCCTGGCAAAGGCACGATAAGAGAACGCAGCGTATGGACGACGGACGATATGAAAGGCGGGCGGCTGGGGATGCGGCTGTGTCATCCGGGCCGCTGCCGCATATCCTGCTTATCGACGATGAGCCCGAGGACCTCCGGGCAACCCTCGTCCTGCTCAAGGCGCAACCCTGGCGCATATCCCTGGCCAGCGACGCCCACCAGGGCTACCAGCGAGCCTTGGCGTTGCGTCCGGACCTGATCGTGCTGGATGTGCACATGCCGCAGATGGATGGTTTCAGCCTGTGCAGGCTGTTGCGCGAGGCACCGGCGACCCGCCAGACCCCCATTCTTTTCCTGTCTTCGGCCAACAGCACCGTCGAGCGCCTGGAGGGGCTGACCGTCGGCGGGGTCGATTACATTCCCAAATCCTGCGCCCCCGAGGAAGTGCTGGCGCGTATCAGGATCCACCTGCAATTGACCTGGCGCGCACCGCCGACCAACCAGCACAGCCCGGCGGAGCCGGAGCCCGAGGGTGACGAGATCGTCCTGCGCGCGGCGATGCGGCTGATCGAAAATCACCTCGACGACATCCCTTCCCTGGTGCAACTGGCGCACAAGGTCGGCACCCATGAGAAACGCCTTTCACGGATTTTTCGCGAGCATCTGGGCCTGACCGTGTTCGCCTATATTCGCGATGCGCGGCTGCGTCGCGGCCAGGAGTTGCTCGGCGAAAGCGCCATGAGTGTGCAAGACGTCGCCGAACTGGTGGGGTTTCGCAATGCCTGCAACTTCACCACGGCCTTCCGCCAGCGAATCGGCATGACCCCCAGCCAGTTTCGCCAGCAGACCCTGGGCATCGCTGATACAGAGTCGGCCGGGCGCACCTGATGCGGCTTCTACGGTTTGTGCTGCTGGCGCTGGCGTTGTTGTGCGCCGACCGTTTGCGTGCGGCACCCATGGGCTTCTGCCAGGGTGAACGCCTGGACCTGATGCCCTTGATGCAGGTTTTCGAGGACGAGCAGGCCAGGTTGAGCGTGGATGAAATTGCCCGGTTGCCCGAAACGCGATTCAGCATCGCGACTCCGGATTGGCCGGCGCAAGGCTATAGCCGCTCGGCGTTCTGGCTCAAAGTGCAACTGACCAATCCGAACGATACGGCCTGTTCGCGCCTGTTGGTGATCGGAGCGCCGCGCCTGGAAGACATCCGTGTCTACCAGCCTTCAGAGGGGCGCTGGCGCGAAGCCCATGCCGGCAGTGCCCATCCGTTGGCCGAATGGCCCCAACCAGCGGCGCGTCAGCCGGCGTTTGCGGTGTCGCTGGCGGCAGGGCAGGGCACCACGTTGTTGATCCGGGTCACCAGCCACTTCCAGATGCTGCTGGAGCCGCAGCTATGGTCCGAACCGGCATTGCTGCGCAGTCAGCAGCAGACGTACCTGAGCGACGGCCTCACCCTGGGCATCGTCCTGCTGGTGGTCCCGTTCGGCCTCATCGTGGGCTGGATCCTGCGTTCCCGGTTGCTGAGCGTGAATGCGGGCGCGGTCCTGAGCTATATCCTGCTGACCTGTATCTTGAACGGCTACCTCGTCTACTGGCCCTCGGCGCTGGGCTGGACGCGGGAACTGCTGACCTGCGCCAGCGTGATCTCCTTCGTGCTGTTCCTCGCCTACATGCGCGTGCTGCTGCAGGTGGCCCGGCTGCCCGCCTTCATTGGCTGGAGTTATTGGGTACCGCTGCTGGGATGTGCCCTTGGCCGGGTCTGGTGGCTGAAGGTCGATCCGATCCAGGGGGCGCAGATGATCCAGGCCTCCCTGTTGAGTTTCTACGGCGTGCTCCTGGCCACGTTGTTCATGGCCTGGCGCAGGCGGCTCAGCTACAGCTGGATGGCGTGGCTGGTTCCGGCACTGCTGTTTTCGCAATTGCTGATGCGGTATTTCTTCCCCCAGGAACAGTTGCCCTGGCAATCGCCGCAAAGCAAGAACAGCCTGTCCTCGACTCTGCCGGGCGTGGCGTTGCTGGTGTGCACGCTGATCATGGAAGTCAGCCGCAGCCGTCACCGGGAGAAGCATGCGCTGTCGAGCCTCGAACAACAGCGCCAGGCCGAGCATGAGCGCCTGGAAAGCACCGTGGCGCTACGCACTGCCCAGTTGCGCGAATCCCTGGCGGCCCGCAGTGCGTTGATGGCCCGCATCAGCCACGACCTGCGTTCGCCGCTGGTGCGCATCATCGACTACGCACGGCTGTTGCACGGCGGGCCCAACCGGGAATACCCGGCCAGCATCGAGCGCAATGCCCGCCAGCAACTGGAGCTGATCGACGAGATGCTCGAGTTCTCCCGCGGCGAGCTGGAGCAGATGCAACTGACTCTCGCGCCCGGCTATCTGTACGGGTTCCTCAGGGAGGTCGCCGATGAGGCGGCCTTCCTCGCCGCGCGGCAGGGCAATACCTTTGAAGCCGTCCTGGCGGATGACCTGCCGGCGCTGGTGGAGGCCGATTTCAAACGCCTCCGGCAGATCCTCATGAACCTGCTGGCGAACGCGGCGAAATTCACCCGTGACGGCCAGATCCGCTTTGAAGTGAATGCTTGTCCAGGAGCCGGCCCGGAGACTGTCGAGCTGACGTT
The DNA here is from genome assembly GCF_900119645.1 of Pseudomonas sp. NFACC43. Taxonomy (NCBI): domain Bacteria; kingdom Pseudomonadati; phylum Pseudomonadota; class Gammaproteobacteria; order Pseudomonadales; family Pseudomonadaceae; genus Pseudomonas; species Pseudomonas sp. NFACC43. Next base: position 185,033 of record NZ_FPKK01000004.1, on the reverse strand, counting down.
CAGCGTGATCGACAGCGGTATCGGCATCGATCCACAGGAATTCGAACAGCTGCTGCAACCGTTTCGCCGCGGCCGCAATGCGCAACGCTTCGAAGGCAGCGGGCTGGGCCTGTCCATCGTCACCCAACTGCTGGAGCGCATGGGCAGCCGTTTGCAACCCCAGGCCACGGGGCAGGGCGGCAGCCGCTTCAGCTTTCGTTTGCAGTTGAAATGCGCCCAGGAAGACGAGCTTGAAAACGGCATCGTCGATAACAATGCCGCGCCGCTGGATGGCCAGGGCAAGCAGGTCCTGCTGGTGGACGATATCGAGCAGAACAGCGAATGGCTGTATGACCTGCTGGCCGGCTACGGTTTCGACGTGAGCATCGCGGCCAACGGCGAGGACGCCTTGGCCTGCCTGGCGCAGCAGCCGGTCGATCTGTTGATCAGCGACCAGATGATGCCTGGCATGGATGGCTGGGAACTGCTGCAACGGGTACGTGAGCATTGGCGCGGTCTGCCAGTGATGCTCTACTCGGCGGTGCCTGCGCGCAGGCCGCAGGGCTATCCGCCGGATCTGGTCTTCGATGCGGTCCTGCTCAAGCCCGCCGACAGCCGCGAGTTGCTGGCGTGGGTCAAGACACTGGCGGGCTTGGACACGGTGCCTCGCGCCATGGCCTGGGAGCGATAGCGTGCCGGGTCCGCGTTGCAGGCTGCTCTTGCTCGGCAGCTTGGCGGCATTGCCCTGGGCATCGGTCAACGCCGGGCCAGCGCAGCCATCCACCCCCGCGTCGCCCAGCTCACTGGTGCTCGACGAAACCACGGTGACCGCTCGGCGCCGAGAGGAAAACCCGCAGGACGTGCCGATCCCCATTAATGTCCTCTATGGCGAGCAACTGGACGAAGCCGGCCTGCACACCCTCCAGGACATCCAGCAACGGGTGCCCGGGCTGGTGGTGTCCGGGCACGATGCGCGTTATGCCGGCTTCGGCCTGCGCGGGTTTGGCGCGACCGCCTATAACGACGGTCTGGAGGGCAGCGTCGGCACCTATGTCGATGGCGTCTACCTGGCGCGCCAGGGCATGGCCTTCACCGAGCTGATGGACATCGAGCGCATCGAAGTGCTGCGTGGGCCCCAAGGTACTTTGTTCGGCAAGAACACCACGGCGGGGGCGCTGAACATCGTCACCCGCCCACCGACGTTCCAATCCGAGGCCAGCCTGGAAGCCAGCCACGGCGAGCATGGCCTGGGCGAATACCGCGGGACGATTTCCGGAGCGCTGCGCGACGAGGTGTTGGCCGGGCGGCTCAACGTCTTCGAACGCTCGGTGGATGGGCAGGTGGAAAACCTCGAAGACGGCGCCCGCCTCGGCGACGCCGACAGCCAAGGCCTGCGCGGGCAATTGCTATGGACGCCCACCGAGGCCTTCAGCGCGCGTCTGATCGCCGACTATGCCGAGCAGAACGAGGCCGGCAACGTGCTGCTGGTCAATCACTACAGCCCACAGACCCGCAAGCGCGCCCGGTTCCTCGGCTATCCGCTGGCGGAGCCCGACCCTTACCGGCGCGAGGTGCGCATTGACGCGCCGGGGCGTCCGCAAACCCTGCAGGACGGTGTTTCCCTTGAGCTGAACTGGGACCTGGACGAGGCGATGCGCTTGACCAGCATCACGGCTTATCGTGACTGGGACTACCGCGCCACGCGGGACGGCGACAGCACCGCGTTGGCGGTGGCGCAGTCCAAGGCGCAGCTGGGGCATCGGCAGTTCAGCCAGGAATGGCGACTGTCCGGCACGGCCGGCTCGTCCGTCGACTATGTCGCTGGGCTCTATTACTTGCGCCAGCAGCTCGACCGCGAGATCGACGTGGCGTTCGGCAAGGATGCCGCACCCTGGTTCGTGGGCGACCAACTGGCGCTGTTGCAGAAACTCTATGGCATCATCTTCACCGATCCGAGCCAGGTGCCGGCGCAGTTGCTGGAAGGTGCCCGGCAGCATTACGACGGCGAGCAGAAGGGCGACAGCCGGGCAATTTTCGGCCAGGTTTCCTGGCGCCCCGTCGACCCTCTCGAGCTCACCGGCGGCCTGCGCTACAGCCAGGAGCGCAAGGACGGTTGGGTGTCCCGCGACGTCAGCAACCTCGCTTCGCTGGACGGTTTGCCGCCGACGTTCCAGGCCGGCGGCCAGTTGCTGCGCGACATCGCCCTGGGGGGCAGTTACTACCGTGAGGACTCGATCGAAGAGGACAACCTCTCCGGCCTGCTCAGCGCCAGCTATCGCTTCAGCGATGCGGTGATGGGCTATGTCAGCTGGTCTCGCGGCTACAAGGCCGGCGGCATCAACTTCGACGTGGTCGGCCCGTTCGCCGAGCCCACCTTCGAACCGGAGCGCGCCACGTCCCTGGAACTGGGCATCAAGACACGCTTGTGGGATGAGCGGGCGATGCTCGACCTGGCGTTCTACCAGACCGATGTCGACAACTACCAGGCGCTCACCTACAGCCCGCCGACCTCCGTGCTCGCGCCACCGTTGAGGGACAATCTGATCAACGTCGGCAAGGTCCGCCTGCGCGGTGTCGAGCTGGATTCGGCCTGGCAACTGGCTCCCTGGCTCACCGGGCGCCTTGGCCTGGCCTGGAGCGATGCGCGCTACCGCAGTTTTCCCAACGCCCCGTGCCCGCCGGCCTCGGGCCAATGGACTTGCGACCTCAGCGGCGATCGCCTCTACAACGCGCCGGAATGGAACCTCAGCAGCGGCCTGGACCATCGCCATCCGTTGCCGTACGGGCTGGAGGTCTACAGCGGCGTCGACTACAGCTTTCGCACCGGCTACTACGGCACCCTCGAAGGGGGCGAAGGCAGTTATCAGCCCAGCTACGGCCTCACCAACCTGCGCCTGGGCCTGCGCAGCCAGGACCGTGCCTGGGAAGTGGAAGGCTGGGCACGCAACCTGTTCGACCGCCACTACATCACTGCCGTGTACTCGCTGCTGGGCGCGGGTGACTACGGCGCCATGACCGGCAGCGAACGAACCCTGGGCACCACCGTCAGGCTTCGCTATTGACCGAAATGAAGCGGGTCGGACAAAACGCCAGGCGATTGCCCCCGGCTTTTTTCGACAGGTACATGGCCTGGTCCGCCTTGCTGATCAACGCATCGACTTCCTGCCCATGCTCAGGAAAGAACGCCACGCCGATACTCGCGGCAATCTCCACTGTTTGCGCACCGATCAAGATGGGCGCATTGGCCGCCGCCAGCATCCGTTTGAGCAAAGGCTCGCTGTCCTCCACCTCTTGCAAACCCACCAGCCCCGCCACGAATTCATCGCCACCGAGCCGCGCCAACGTATCGCCCTCCCGCAGCGTCGCATTGATCCGCGCCGCGACAATCTGCAATACCCGATCACCCCAGTCATGCCCATAACTGTCGTTGAGCGCCTTGAACCCATCCAGATCAATGAACGCGATGGCCACCTGGTGCTGGTGAATCCGCGCCTTGCCCAACGCCTGACGCATCCGCTCGGCCAACAGCAACCGATTGGGCAACTGCGTGAGCGCGTCATAACGGGCATCGCGCTCCAGTAACTGAAGGCGTTGCTTCACCTGCGTCATATCGCTGAGCAGCGCCACATAGTGCTGAACATTCCCGTGACGGTCATGCACGGCACTGATGCTGATGCGCGACGTCATCTCCCGACCGTCCTTATGGCTGCTTTGGATTTCACCCGACCAATGCCCATGGAAATCCAGCGCATTCTTCATCGGCGCATAAAACGCCGCGAGCCGACGCACCATGCGATGAGCGTTCAACTCCCGGCCCCTGACCTCGTCTTGCCCGTAGCCGGTCAGGCGCGTGAAAGCCTCGTTCACGTCGATGACCCGACCGTACGGATCGACAAGGGCGACCCCCTCCCGCCCGTGGCTGAACACCGTCGCGGCCAGCTCCGGGCAGATGGAGCCAATGCGCCGGTCCGGAGCCTCTTCATCACGGGTCGCTGGCCATCTCTGGGAATCGAAACCCTGCTGCGCCAGAGAACTCACCAGGGCAGACAGTGCCTTGTGCAGGCGGATCAGGGCATTCGTGACGAGCCTGGAGTCGAGGCAGTAGCGACGAACGAAGGTGCGTAGGTTCATGGGAGGTACACGGTGCTCGGTTGTAACGCCAGAGAGTGAAGAAGGCATTATCGAGGCGGCAATAAGCGGAGGACTTTGCTGGAGCGGATGGCAGCTTTGCGGGAAGGGACGATTCGAAAATTTTTTTGCGGGAAGGGAGCGTGTTGATCGAAGGGCGGAGCCGGCTGACCATCGCCAGGCCCGCTCCCTGCATCATCTGTACAGCGAGTGGCCCCGTCACCCACTCGCCAGCACAACCCGACCAAACCGAGCGCTGCGATCCTGCGGCGTAATCGCCAGCAACCGATCGAGGCGAATCTCCTGGTGCCCATCGGCAGTTTCCACCTCGAGAAATTCCTCTCGCGTGGGGGCGGTACGCGTGGTGATCGCACGCGCTGTCAGGCGTTGGCCGTCAGTCAGTTCGATCTCCAGCGTGTAGCCGTACAGGCAGGCAATTTCCAGGTAGTCATGCAGGTCGCAGTCCAGCGGTCGATAGGTGCTCATGTCAGGCCTCGCAACCTTGCAGCTTGAGGACGAAGAAACCTTGCCGGGCGATGGCCTCGTCTACCGCGGGGTTGCCCGGCTCGACATGGCAGAAGCGGCAGTCGTTCAAGATGATGTCCTGGTCTTCGATGCCCTGTTCGGCGAGGAAACGTCGCGCGCAGGCTTGGGCGAATGCCTGGTCGTTACGGTCGATCAGCACATCGAAATGCAGGTAGCGCCCGTCCTGGGTGCGTACATGAGTGTCATAGACTTTGAGGGTCATGGTGTTCTCCCGGTGACAGCCAATGGAGCGAGCGGACAGGTTGGGGCGCCACCTGTCCGTCGCGAAGTCAGAGCGAATCAGAGCAGTTGTTTCAACATCGCCTGCAGTTGCTGGTTACGCGCCTCATCCAATGGAAAAACCGGCAGACGCGGATCGCCGACCTCCAGGCCAAGAGTTCGCAAACCGGCCTTGATGGTGGCGGGCAACCCGCCCTTGAGGATGAAGTCCAGCAGTGGCAATTGACGATAGAACAACGCCCGGGCCCGGCTCAGGTCGTTGGTCAAAACAGCGTCGTACAGGTCGAGATTGAGCTGCGGGATCAGGTTCGGCGCGGCGGTGCACCAACCCTTGGCCCCGGCCGCGAAGGCTTCCAGCGCCAAGGGGTTGCAACCGTTGTAGAACGGCACCTGGCCTTCGCCCAGCAACTGCAGCTTGTGCATGCGCTGAATGTCGCCAGTGCTTTCCTTGACCATGGTGACGTTATCCACCGCGTTGAAAATCCGCAGGATCAGCTCCACCGACATGTCGATGCCGCTGGTGGCGGGGTTGTTGTAGAGCATGATGGGCAGGTCGATGCTGGCGCCGACGGCCTGGTAGTGCGCGAGGATTTCCGCCTCGCTCAGTTTCCAGTACGAGGCCGGCAACACCATCACCACATCGGCGCCCTTCGCCTGGGCAAACCGCGCGCGGCGTACCGCCTTGGCGGTGGTCAGGTCAGACACGCTGACCACGGTCGGCACTCGGCCGGCGACGCGGGCAATGCTGAACTCGCTGACCTGGTCCCACTCGGCGTCGCTCAGGTAGGCGCCTTCGCCGGTGCTGCCCAGGGGCGCGATGGCATGCACGCCGCTGTCGATCAGACGGTCGATGGACCGGCCCAGTGCGTCCAGGTCCAAGCCCTGGCCGTCGGTGGAGAAGGGCGTGATGGTGTAGCCGATGATGCCGTGGATGTTGGGGGTAGACATGGCTTCGCTCCTGGTGGGTTCAGTTCAGGCAGTCGGCGTGTTGACGCAGGGTCTGCCGGGCGTAGTAGTTGAAGGCGGCCGCGTGGCGCTTGGGGCGGGCGATCCAGTCGTGGGCTTCGCGGCCCAGGTGAGGCAGGATCGGTTTCACCTCGCCGGCGGCCATGGCCAGCAATTGCAGCTTCGCGGCGCGTTCGATCAGTTGGGCGATGTTGCAGGCTTCTTCCACGGTGGCACCGGTGGACAACTGGCCGTGGTGGGAAAGCAGGATGGCGCGCTTGTCACCCAGGGCACCGGCGATCAATTCGCCTTCCTCGTTGCCCACCGGCACCCCCGGCCAGCCCTCCAGGAAGGCGCAGTCGTCGTACAGCGGGCAGAGGTCCATGTGGGAAATCTGCAGCGGCACCTCCAGCATCGACAACGCGGCGATGTGGGTCGGGTGGGTGTGAATGATGCAATTCACATCCGGGCGGGCGCGGTAGACCCAGGTATGAAAGCGGTTGGCCGGGTTGGGCATTCCATGGCCCTCCAGCACCTCGAGGTCTTCATTGACCAGCAACAGGTTGCCAGCGGTGATTTCATCGAAGCCCAGGCCCAATTGCTGGGTGTAATAGGTGCCAGGTTGCGGCCCGCGCGCGGTAATCTGCCCTGCCAGCCCTGAGTCGTGGCCGTTCTCGAACAGGATGCGGCAGGTCAGGGCCAGCTTTTGTCGTACAGTCCACGTATTATCCGGCAGTGTTTTTTGCATCTGGTTAACAGCATGCTGGACCAACTGGTCCTTGGGCGTCGCCAGTGTCTTGCTCATATCCGTTCTCCTGATTCGTGCTTTGACCGTTCTTGATCCGCGTCATGGAAGCTGTGAAAGGAAGGTGCTAATGACACTAAATAGACTATATGACACAAAGTGTCATTTGCAATCGCAGATTGTCCGTTTCTCTGGAAATGTTGGTTACCTATGTCCATTCGCTTGAAATTGCTCAGGAAAAAACTCGGCATGACACTGGACGTCCTGGCCGAAAAAACCGGGATGACCAAGAGCTACCTGTCCAAGGTGGAGCGGGGCTTGAGCACGCCCTCCATCGCCACGGCGCTCAAGCTCGCCAAGGCCCTGAGCGTGAAAGTCGAGGAGCTGTTCTCCGAAGAAAGCGTCTCCCTCGACAGCTACAGCCTGGTGCGCAGCGAAGACCGCCAATCCCTGGCGGCGAGCAGCGGCAGCTCCGAATACGCGGTATTGGCCCATCAAGTGTCCGAGCGCAGCCTGCTGCCCTTCATCCTCTATCCGGCGGCTGAATTCACGGCGCATCACGCGTTCAAGGAGCATACGGGGGAGGAGTTTCTGTTCGTGCATGAGGGCCAGGTGGAGGTGGATTTCATGAACGAACGCGTGCTGCTGAACCGTGGTGATGCCTTGCATTTCAATGCGCAGAAACCCCACCGCCTGCGTTCGGTGGGGGATGTTCAGGCACAGTTGTTGGTGGTGGTGCACAGCGATGAATCGGGGGAGAAGGGCGAGGGCGACTAGTGGCTCCACTCACAACGCAATTCAGGAAGCAAACCACCGTGGCGAGGGAGCTTGCTCCCGCTGGGCTGCGCAGCAGCCCTCTTCCTATGAACGCCTCGTCACAAATCTTCCGACAGCCTCATTGAACGGCATCGAGCATCTGCCCGGACCAGTCGAATGGCATCTGTCAGTAAAGACCGACAGACACCAACGACGAAGGCCCGCCAAGCCACAGCGCCTTGCGCCTTTGCCTACAACTACGCCAGAATCCGCCGGCTTGTGCGTCTGGGGTTGCGTCGGTAGTTTTGGACCTGTCACTGATGGTCAGTGATCGGGTTTAGCAGCTCGCCGAGTTAAGTCGCACAACGCGTCCATCAGACAGGAATCCCCATTCCTGCACTTGATGGTGGCTGTGCGCAGGGCGTCCTCGGACGCGCCGATTTCTTAACTCGTCGGTCTGCTAACCTGCGTACAGCTGCCTCCCAATTCGTTTAGCAGCGAACGGGTCGTGGCCTCAACCAGAGAGTTAAGACCATGGTCAAAGTTACACCGAATCCTCCAGTTACAGCTTCAGACGAACCCACATCCCGTGCCCAGTCTGCCCGCAACAAAAAGCTCGACGACGCGGCTACCCGTGCGTTGGATTACTACTTGAAACCCAAGCCTAAGGGCGAAACGTCTGACAAGTCCGACTCTATTTTTCGGATTGATCCGGGGGTTGATTCTGAGTGTTTGCTTGCGAATCTCAGTGAGAATCTGGCTTCGGCGAATGCCATGATCAGTGATTTGGCGTTTGATCTAGATGGTTCGAGACGGCGGGTTGCGTTGGGGATTTTGCAGGTGATTGAGGTGAGTGAATTATTGGCGAATCGGGCTTTGGATATTGTTGAGGTGAGGTAGGCAGCAATATCACGCGCTACCTAGATGAAAAAAGGGTCTTGCCTAGCAAGACCTTTTTAGCGAGGGAGCCTGTAGTGATCCAGTATCCTCAAGGCCTTCAGAGGTTTTTTATTCTGATGTGTAATCGCTTTGACGGGTGCAGTACCTCCGAATCAACGCGCATCCGTGGGCTCTTTTTTATCTTTAGCCTTTAGCAAAGTTTGCCTCATCACTCGGTTGGACTTGTTATCAATTTTGTAGAGAGTGTCTTTAACGAGGAGGAATGAGCTCTTTGTGTCAGCAACCACGAGTTGACCGGTGATTTTTTCACCCTTGTCTGTGATTATGCTGTGAACCCTACTGATGCCGTTGCTAGTGTCGATACCAGAGTCCGCTTTGATATTTTCTCGTGCTCTCTCTACCCCGTGATGGACTCCGAGGACCGGGGCTATAAATACTAGGAGCAGAAGCATCCCTCCCCATGTCCCTTTTTCAAGGATTTCTCCTTTCTTGCTGACCCGATTCATCAGTAAATAAACGAACGTCAACGCCACGGATATAAACAGCAATCCTAGTATGAGCACACCAATGAAAGGGATCAGGTAAACCAATCCCATGATGCTGGAAAAGGCATAGCTGTATCCATATGTCAATATGGTTGGGGTGCCGAGCTCCAGCTCAGTCGTGCTGATACCAAACTGCTCGTAGTAGGCGCTCAGTTCGAGATAGCCATACGCAAGCAAACCCGCCTGCAGGATTATCGCGAAGTAGGTAAGGAGCTTGAACGCCAGATCCTTATCAATCTCTTTCACGATTGATGTGGCCTTAGCATCGATCTGTTGAGGGCTGATAGACGGAGAATTGATGCTGATTGGATTCAGAATCTCTACTAGAACTTTGTTATCTCTTTTCCAGAACACGAGTCTTCCTTGAGGTGAGGGAGGTAGAGCTACGTTACCCAACGCTATGGGTTCCACGCCAGAAAAGTCGCCGGAGTCCTGAGCAAAAAAGAATTTATTACAAGAAAAGGGTAGGGGGCTGACCACGTTTAAGCTGCGTTTGGGGCTCCGGTGCGTAAACGAGTAGTGACTCCGTTGGTAGGGCAAGATGGGATTGTTGAGACCGCTATGTGCGGCAGCTGTTACAGCAGCTCGGCCGCCACCCCGTGGCATGCTTACTATGTCCCATCTCGTATTACCGCAGACATAGATCAGCTTTGAATATGACAAAGGAACAGTTGTCGGATATCCCTTGGTTGAGCAAGCAAAAGCAAGCTTTCTTGCTGCTGCGTGAGTCGCAGAAAAGTGGTCCAAAACGAGCAACGTCAAAGCTGCAAACGCAAAGAAATGGCGCCATAAAATCGTCGATTTCAAATGCCGAGAGCGACTCTTTCAAAGGTAAATATGGTCATTATAAGGGGAAGTGTTTCGAATTGTTTCTAGTCTGTAGAGTGCCCGCCCGCGGTTTAGAAGGCCTGGCCATCCATACAGGGTGAAAATGGATCCAATCAATACTTTACGCACAAGTTATCCACAGCTTTGTCATCTTGTAATGTCAAAGCGCCCCCATTATCTTGTATCTCATCTCGTCAGCGACACAATATGTTGTGTTTTTGCGGGTTAGCAGCGAATTCAGAAAAGACAGCGGATATGCGTACGAAGTTTGGTCGCCGAGTACGCATACCCGCCTTCCCTGAACCAATGCGTACATTGGTGGGGAGCGCATTAGAGAAAAATCCGACTTTTGGTGTCAACCATCCAGTTCGGTTTTCGCTCAAGGGTTGCTCCTGCCTACTCAATCTCATGTAGATACAGGAGCACCTAATCGTGCCGAAAAATACTAAACAAACGTCGACTTCAGTGGCCAGTCTGGCCTCCAAAATCCTCCGTAATGACAGTTCCTCGACCATTCAAAAGGAACTGGCAGGGTCAGCTATGGCTCAAGCCTCGACTGGTAAGCAAACCGGGGCCGATATGGAGACCAAGGCCAGCCAAGTCTTGGACAGCAACAAGTACAGCGCTACCACCAAGACCCTAGCGGCCTCGGTACTCGCCCAATCGAACAAAGAGCGGGGGGCGTGAAAATGGCTCAGTATTTCGTTAACCGCAATGCACAACACAACGGTGACCATGAGGTGCATACCAGTACGTGCATTTTCTTGCCGTCCCCCCAAAACCGCCTTGATCTTGGCCAGCACAGCACCTGTGTGACTGCTGTACGCCTGGCTCGCAACACGTATCCGCAGTCGAACGGTTGTCGGACGTGCTCCTCGGTATGCCATACCCAGTAGGTTGAGGCGAGAACTCAAGTTTCTGGCTCTTGGGTGAGCCGGCTGCTTCATAGGCTGGCCCCCATTTTTACTGAATGTGAGTTTCCAGGAGTTTTGTCCTATGAGCTATTTGGTTTATTGCACATTTGATTTGAAGAGCGCGTCGGCGAAGGATTATGAGAACGCATATATGGATCTGCAGCGTATCGGCCTTGCAAAGGTGGTCAAGGCAGATGAGGGGCAGCATGTGGTCATTCCTACGACATCGACGATGGGATTCTTTAATGGTACCAGCGCGGCTACTGTAAGAAACGATGTCCGCAATTCAGTACAAGCTGCTTTCCGAGCGCGGCTTTTGACCTCTGAGATCTTCATTGTAGTTGGCGGCGATTGGGCATGGGGCGCAGGAACAACGTAACGTAGCACGCTGGGAAATTAATTAAATAATCTGATAATTTATCTATGACTTCTAAGCTGTTCATGCTTGGCTATACGGTTTCGCGTAAGGAAAAGGATTCCTCCTACGAAAATGATCGTTCAAAAAATTGGGCGGATCATGTTCGAGACAAAATCCTCAATATCCAAAATGCTTGGAAAAAGCATGCGAATGTTGAGACGACGTTCACAGGGACTATCGATCTCGATGTGTTTTACGATAAAGCTGGTGCTGCGAAAGCAAATATTTCGAAAGAGATTTCCCTTCTTTTGAAGGATGGTCCTTCTCAGTACGTGCCGGTCATTTCGCTAGTATTGCTAGTTAGCGGTCTGAACGAGGTAGTGGAGTTTAAGATGTAGTTGTTCTGGGCTCCCAAGGATCGGGGGCTTCCTACTGGGCATACCATACCTATGCGTCCCCTTGCTTTTTGTTAATCTACTAACAGGAAGGGGCTGTCGATGAGATTTCCGAAGGAGTTAGAGGAGACGAATCTATTTCTTTGAGTGAAAATAAATTTGTCTCCCTTGCTCTGCTTAAGTTTTGCGCGCCTTTCTGTAGAGGTTCACTACACTGCGACGAGCGCCAGTATGGCGAAGACCTAAGCCTCGTCTATAAAGTTCTGGGACTTCATATGGCGCCGTATCTCCGTATACGATGCCGTGGCGAGTTAGAATTAGGATTTCGGCATCTCCAATGCCTATTTCTGCCAGAGACTCGGTGGTAAGCGGTGCGGCAATTTCATCAGCCTTGGTGCGGAACTTTCCGAAAATTGGCTTTAGTTCCGATATTTCTTCTTCTGCTTCCTTAACTTTAGCGTTACTTGTAGGTTCAACAGCATTTTTTAGGACCCGGGGTGATAGAAGGCGTCCAGCATATGTCGAAATTTCATCATCTTCTGGTGATTGGCTAGCGGCATTGGCAAGGAATCTGACGAGATCTCTTGGGACCAATCTGCCCCTTAAATCAGACAAAACTGCAATTATCCAAGTGGCGGTATATGCTTCTCTTGTCCGTTTGCCTGGAATATCGTCGGGGCCGAGTTTACTACCCCAGAGTTTTTCTAGTCGATTAGCTTTTTCAGGTGAGCTGATCTGATTAAAGTCATTCGACCAAAGTTCGGGAAGTGCGCCAGATTGTGTCGCTAGCCAAGCTGCGAGTTCAAGTACATCGTCCTCTGTCCATGTTAAGGCGAAAGGTGAGTATTCTCGTCGGAACTGGTCGAGATTTTGCTTTACTGCTCCCTCTACGGTGTCCCTTCGAGCGAAAATTAGTGCGCCCAAGGGACGTCTTGCTTCAGATCTCAGTCGTTGTGGGAGAGAGACCAAAATTGCTCTCATTGCCTTATCTACGCCTATATCGCTTGCGGAAGCGTAGAGCTCTTCCAATCCCTCAAAAACAGCGATAAACGTTTTTCCTGTTGCGCGTAAATGCTCTAAAAAATCATTTCCTATATCTAACGTATTTACTTTGTAGCCGGAGCTCCATGCAATAATATCTAACCAAATTCCAACCCAGTCTTGTTCGCTATGGTCTTTGTTGAATTCATTTTTAAGCCAGGATGTGGTTTGGTACGAGTTCATCGGAGTACCAAAGCCAAGTTCCCTAGCTGCATTTTCGCGAGCGCTATCGACCTCCTCTTGAAATTTAGCACTCGACTGAATCGACGCGCAGATAGGTACGAGAAGGGAGCTAACAGCACCGGTTTTGTTAACTAATTCCTCCACTGCTTTATTCCAGTAGCGTTGAGAAATAAAGTAGCGTGCGGCCAGTGTTTTACCCGTGCCCTTAGCTCCTTCACTTACGGCTATCGGAACTTCAGATTGGAATCGTTGTGCTAGGGCGGCTAGTGACTGAGTTACGAGCGGTTTAGGTACATCGCCTTGAGCGTTCTCGGCTGCAATTAATTGGTTTGAAAAAGTCGAAAGCAATCGCCGGGATGTCTCCGGATTTGCCTCGATTAACGACGCGCTATTTTGACTGTTTGTTCTTGGTGTCGCTTTAAGTTCGGTTGATATCCAATGGTCTATGCCGGAACCAATTATTTTAGAGAATCCGCTTCCGATGATTTGTGAGGTGTAGATGTCCCATTCTCTGGATGAAATTTGAATGTCGGGTAGTTCGGGGATCTCTACTTGTATGTAGGGTTCTAGTTCTATTGGGTCATCAAATAAATCGGAGTGCGCGGAAATACTATCCGATTTGTCAGAGACGAGATTTGATAATAGTTCGGCGGTCAACGGTTCAATGAGCTTTTTGTCCAGGCCGGCCTGCTTGAAAATTGCGGGAACCCGATTGATTACTACTAATGGTTTTCTAAGGTGGCCGCCATGACGGCTTAGCTCTCTGGATAGAAATTTAACTAAGCCGGATGTCGCTCTAATAGACTGATCTGCCAAGGTTGTTACTATGATAGGGGAGACATTGGGGTCCATTGCCATTGTTACACCTAGAGGTACCAGCCCAGCACGAACGTCAACAACAACTCCGCAACAACCGAGTTCGGCTGCAATATTTGAAAGAATGTCAGCGAGCGCGAAAGGATGTTCAGGTGTGGATAGGTGCTCAGGTCGAATAGAGGAACTTGCCAGTTCGTCTATGTTTCTTCTTAGCGGGAGAACTATCAGGCTTCCGCTAATTGTGTGGTCTTTTAGTCTGTCAGCCGCAAAGGATATTGTTCTCGGCGCTCCTTCGGTCTCTTCCGAGTGTGCGAGGGTTATTATATCTTCGAGGGATATTTTTGGGGTTCCAGCGTAACTTTCGAATAAATAGCTAACGCCCGGAGCCTCGAGATCTGCGTCTACCAGTAGCACTGGAGATTTTGATAGTTCCGCCCAACGCAATGAGAAGGCTATTGCAGTTGTAGTTCGTCCCGTTCCGCCTTTGACACTAAGGGTGGCGACGACCGGAACTGGTCTTGTATTTGAGGTTGTAGGAGGTGGGGAGGAGAACTCAACCACTCCATCTATAATGCCAAATGATTGACGGAAGCGAGATTTCTCTTCCTCTATCACTATTTCTATTGGGAGCACGTTGCCGTGCGTGGGGCCTTCAAGTTCAAGCGATAGAGGATTGGTTCTCAGACGGGTTGGGAATAAGTTTTCTAACCAGTCTAGAATTTCAATTGGGTCGTTCTTTTCCGTCGCCTCAAGAATGATTCCAAACCAGCCTACTCGAGCGCGGATGAGTGTTGCTGGGATAGATGAGTTTTCAGGAGGAATTGTTGCGAAGGCTCGAGCAACATCCATCCAAGTCATGGGAGTTTGATCAATAGGAGTCATGTGTTCCTCCTGCACCATTCGATTAGTTTAGTCAGCCACTGACAAATGGTTACGGTTTCCTCTATCTTTTCACCGTATCTCCATGCTTGATGTAGGTTGCTGATTTCATTTCTCTGACCCGTGCGGCTCAATACGACCAATGGAGTGGCTGGTATGGAGGTCGCGGGTATATTTAGTTCTTTAATTAGCAAAATTAAGTTGTGAATGAAGCTTTTGGCGGATCGATAGGGGCCACGTTCTTCGTTCGTGTCCCGAAGATTGTTTTTTTGCATATACGCCGCTTTTAAAGAGCATTCTGCCGCATAAAAAAGTAGTAACGCTCCCGAGTCAGGGTTATGAGGCATTTCACGATTCGCGGAGGTATGCAATTCCTGAGCTCTTCGTCTCAGGGCTAAAAATGGCGGGTTGATCAATTTCCTACACCTGAAGCCTAAATTCAAAAGGAGCGATGGATCTACCTGATAGCGTCCATCGGAGTCATGTGATTATGGCGACGATAGCGCTGGCGGGAGAAAAGATCCACTGAGGCTTAGGGGAAAATAAAATCTTTGAAGAGTGGCAAGCGCCCGCGGAGGATGAGTTCACCGCCGGCGCCCAGACCGTCGGAGTTTCCGAAGAGGGGACAGATTTATTTTCTTTTACTAGCAATGGATCGACACCTTCCTCTTGCCTTATCCCGAAACGACAGCCGTTACGGACCGTCTAACCACCGCTGTCCAACCCCACCCGCACTAGCCACAACCCAATTCACGCTTACCATCCCACCACCTCGTATTACCGCGGTTGCTGAACCCGGTACTCACGAGGAAACAACCATGGAAAGAACCCGCAGCTGGAGACGCGCGCAATCCCGCAAGCACAATGGGCGCGAAGCGATTAGCCCGCAGGACCCCAAATCAAAAAGAACTGGAAGCTGATCTACACCCGTGCCGACAAGCTGCATCGGGCGCGTCAGCTCGGTATGAGCTATCCCATCGGCATCACCCGCCAACTGTTGGATCAAGAGTGACTAATCTCTTGTTCGTTTGCAGTCGTAACCAATGGCGCAGCCCTACCGGGGAGGCGATCTGGCGTCGGCGTCCTGGCTTCAGCACTCGTTCGGCGGGCACCAGTCCGAACGCACGCAAGCCTATCGGCCCAGCGGATATCCGTTGGGCCGATGTCATTTTTGTGATGGAGCGTAAGCACGAGCATCGTCTATGGGCAGAGTACGCTCGGCTGCTTGAGCGCAAGCGGCCGCACGTTCTGGACATTCCCGATGACTATTGCTTCCTGGACACTGAGCTGGAGGACATGCTTGAGCGAGCGGTGACGTCGTATCTATGCATCTGAGCGAGCGTAGAGTTGAAACGCTTGGTCGAACCCACTGGGGAGGGGGTATCTCATCCCTCAGTGGCTAGGCGAAACGATCAGACTCACAGGCAACTCACCCGCAATTTCCGATAGCTCCGTCCGCAATGCCACAACGTTTTTAACCAGGCCGCGAGGATCATAGACGAAGAAAATGATTGCATGGCATTCGGGATGGGCCCGGTAGCGTGCGATATCCAGGATAAGCTCACCTGCCAGCGATCTTACCGTCATGCCATCGCGGGTCATCTTGAGTTCAATAAAGAGCCCATGTTCAGGCAGAAAGAAGTCTGCGCGGGTGCCGCCTGCTGCCATGCTAGGGGACGGCTCTTCAGGCTTTACGTTATCGAACTGCAATCTTAGCAACGCGTTGACCAGAAACTGGACGTCGTATTCATCGTCAAGCTGGATTCCCTTTCGGCCGCGTGGGCGGTGTTCCAGGTCTTTCGCAAAACGGTGAAAACGCAGCAGCATGCGCTCGATGATCTGGTCGGCTCGCTCTTGGGGGGCGGGGAGCACGGGCATATCAAAGGAGAAATGCTCTTGGAGTATCTGTTCCTCAAACCTGCGTTGCGCTTTTGGTGGCCCTTGGAAAATTGCGCAGGCTGCTAGCCCGATCAGGACCAACTCGATGGTCAAAAACAAAACAAGATAGCCTATGGAGACTGTCACTTTGTACTGGCCATCAAGCTTGTATTTGCTGCCTCCTCCCTGCCTGGGCTCGTCTCGTGGCACCAGTTTCAGGTTGAAAGTGACCATCACCCCGCCAATTCGATGTACGCCCTGTAAACCATGCAGCGAATCCAGGTCGATCTCCCCGCGGTTATACAGGTCGAGCAGAGCAAAGACCTCCCGGGTTGCCCGTTGATACTCTTCGCTATTGATCACCTCAAGCACTGCGGGATTGGTAAGCCCCGAGTCCTCAAACCGTGGGGCTATCCAGGAGCAGTAGGTGAGGATGGGCATGAACACCAATATGGTGAAGCCGACCTTGGCGAACATGCGCCAGCGCCGGTTCTCCATCACTAACTCGCCCAGCGTATCGTTTTCGCGACTTCTAACAAAAAATGCAGAGATCCATTTCAGCAAAACGTATTTCTCCAAGATGTTCGGTTGCGCCAGGTCCCGCAGGTTTACTGGATATCTTTCAGGTAATCCCTAAGGGTTATAAGCGTATCCCGAAGCTCCGCTATCGTCTGGGTAGCGCTGAAGTCAGTCGCCAACCGGCCCAGTTCCCGTCCCAAAGCGGTGTTGCTGCCCCCAAGTGCCTCCAGCGCCAAGTCCAGGCAGTGCTGCACTTTCGCCTGGATAGTTTGGATGTCTTCTCTGCGCACCAACAACCCAAACACTTCCCGCTCATAGTCCGCCATCAGGTGGTCATCCCGCAAAATCGGACTATGCCCCTCCGTCTCATAAGCCAGCTTCAGCGAGTAAAGAGCGACCGTTTCCAGTAGCAATTCCATGGGGTGAAGTCCTTTGTCAGCGGGTGAGGAGGGGCGGTGGATCAACTGGGCGTCGCAAGGCGGAGCATCGATGGGAGCTGTGACATTTTCGTGAGCGCTTTGCGCTCAAGCGGGAGCAAGCTCCCTCGCCACAGGTTCCTACTAGCCACAGATTCTTCCTTGTCACCGATTTGGTGGTTGGGGCCGCTTCGCGACCCAGCGGGGATAAATCCCCTCGCCACAAATGGATCGGTGACTTTCCTGCAGACGAAAAAAAAGACCTTGAATTTCAAGGTCTTTCTTTAAGATGGTGCCCCGAGGGAGACTCGAACTCCCACTCCTTTCGAAAACGGATTTTGAATCCGCCGCGTCTACCAATTCCGCCATCAGGGCTCAATGGCGGCGAAGTATAGAGAGGTGCCTACCGTTGGTCAATCACGTTTCATGGTCAATTTTTGATAATTCCGCTAGACTTTCCGGCCCTGCTAGACGAACCCCATCATGCGTGTTGCTGACTTTACCTTCGACCTCCCTGATTCGCTGATCGCTCGCCACCCTCTGGCCGAGCGTCGCGCCAGTCGCCTGTTGACCCTGGACGGGGTCAGCGGGGCCATGGCTCACCGTCAATTCACTGATTTGCTTGAGCATTTGCGTCCGGGCGATTTGATGGTGTTCAACAATACCCGGGTGATTCCGGCACGGTTGTTTGGTCAGAAAGCCTCCGGCGGCAAGCTGGAGATTCTGGTGGAGCGGGTGCTGGACAGTCATCGTGTGCTGGCCCATGTGCGCTCCAGCAAGTCGCCCAAGCCCGGTTCGTCGATCCTCATCGACGGCGGCGGCGAGGTGGTGATGGTGGCGCGGCATGATGCGTTGTTCGAGCTGGAATTTGCCGAAGAGGTGTTGCCGCTGCTCGACCGTGTCGGGCACATGCCGTTGCCTCCTTATATAGACCGTCCCGATGAAGGCTCGGACCGCGAGCGTTATCAGACCGTGTACGCCGAGCGCCTGGGGGCGGTGGCGGCGCCGACGGCGGGGTTGCATTTCGATCAGCCATTGCTGGAGGCGATTGCCGCCAAGGGCGTGGAGACCGCGTTCGTGACGTTGCACGTTGGCGCTGGTACGTTCCAGCCGGTGCGGGTCGAGCGTATCGAAGACCACCACATGCACAACGAATGGCTGGAAGTGAGCCAGGAAGTGGTGGACGCCGTGGCGGCCTGCCGCGCGCGCGGTGGGCGGGTGGTGGCGGTGGGGACCACCAGCGTGCGGTCCCTGGAAAGCGCTGCTCGCGATGGTGTGCTCAAGCCGTTCAGTGGCGACACCGATATCTTCATCTACCCGGGCCGGCCGTTCCATGTGGTCGATGCCCTGGTCACCAACTTCCATCTGCCCGAATCCACGTTGTTGATGCTGGTTTCGGCGTTCGCCGGTTATCCCGAAACCATGGCCGCCTACAAGGCCGCCGTCGAGCATGGATACCGCTTTTTCAGCTACGGTGATGCGATGTTCATCACCCGTAACCCCGCGCCACGCGGACCCGAGGAAACAGTATGAGTCGCACCTGTCGCATGTCCTTCGAGTTGCTCGCCACCGATGGCAAGGCTCGTCGCGGTCGTCTGACCTTCCCCCGCGGTACCGTGGAAACCCCGGCGTTCATGCCGGTGGGCACCTACGGCACGGTCAAGGGCATGCTGCCACGGGACATCGAGGCGATTGGTGCGCAGATCATCCTGGGCAACACCTTCCACCTGTGGCTGCGCCCGGGCATGGAAGTGATCAAGGCCCACGGCGACCTGCACGATTTCATGCAGTGGAAAGGCCCGATCCTGACCGACTCCGGCGGTTTCCAGGTGTTCAGCCTGGGCGCGATGCGCAAGATCAAGGAGGAGGGCGTGACCTTCGCCTCTCCAGTGGACGGTTCCAAGGTGTTCATGGGCCCGGAAGAGTCGATGCAGGTGCAGCGCGACCTGGGCTCGGACATCGTGATGATCTTCGACGAATGCACGCCGTACCCGGCCGATGAAGACGTGGCGCGGGTGTCCATGGAGCTGTCGTTGCGCTGGGCCCAGCGTTCGAAGAACGCCCATGGCGACAACACGGCGGCACTGTTCGGCATCGTCCAGGGCGGTATGCACCAGGACCTGCGCATGCGCTCCCTTGAAGGCCTGGACAAGATCGGCTTCGACGGCCTGGCCATCGGCGGCCTGTCGGTGGGCGAGCCCAAGCACGAGATGATCAAGGTGCTGGATTACCTGCCGGGCCAGATGCCGGCTGACAAACCTCGTTACCTTATGGGCGTTGGCAAACCGGAAGATCTGGTTGAGGGTGTGCGCCGCGGGGTGGACATGTTCGATTGCGTGATGCCAACCCGTAATGCCCGCAATGGGCATCTGTTCATCGACACCGGCGTGCTGAAGATCCGTAACGCGTTTCATCGCCACGATGATTCGCCGCTGGATCCGACGTGCGATTGCTACACCTGCCAGAACTTCTCTCGCGCTTATCTGCATCATTTGGACAAGTGCGGCGAAATGCTCGGCAGTATGCTCAATACCATCCATAATTTGCGCCACTATCAGGTGCTTATGGCTGGTTTGCGCGAGGCTATCCAACAGGGTACATTGGCCGCCTTTGTCGAGGCCTTCTATGCCAAGCGCGGGTTGCCTGTTCCGCCTTTGGACTGAGTTTTCCGATCCTAAGATTCAATACTTGCAACTGGAGTGCTAAATGAGCTTTTTTATCTCTAACGCCATGGCCGATGCCGCTGCACCTGCAGCTGCGCCTATGGGTGGCGGTTTCGAGTGGATTTTCCTGGTCGGCTTCCTGGTGATTTTCTACCTGATGATCTGGCGTCCACAGGCCAAGCGCGCCAAAGAGCAGAAGAACCTGCTCAGCAGCCTGCAGAAAGGCGATGAAGTGGTGACCACCGGTGGTATCGCCGGCAAGATCACCAAAGTGGCCGACGACTTCGTGGTTCTGGAAGTGTCCGACACTGTTGAAATGAAGTTCCAGAAGGGCGCCATCGCGGCCACGCTGCCAAAAGGCACGCTGAAAGCGATCTAAGTAACAACTTCTCTTCAATCGACGGGGCGCGCAAGGCGCCCCGCGTCATAAGCGGGCGGCGTGATGCTGAACAAATACCCTCTGTGGAAATACGTACTGATCCTGGCGGTGCTGGCGGTCGGTGTGATTTATTCCGCTCCCAATCTTTACCCGGATGACCCGGCCATTCAGGTCAGCGGCGCCAGCACGGCGTTGCAGGTCACCCAGGCCGATCTGGACCGTGCGAGCGCAGCGCTCAAGGCGTCCAATATCGAGGTCAAGGCTGCGTCCATCGCCGAAAACGGCAAGGGCGGCCTGTTGCGCCTGGTCAAGGCTGAGGACCAACTGCCGGCCAAGGACGTGGTGCGCAAGGCGCTGGGCGACGAATACGTCGTGGCCCTGAACCTGGCCCAGACCACTCCGCAATGGCTGCGCAAGCTTGGCGCGCACCCCATGAAGCTGGGTCTGGACTTGTCCGGTGGTGTGCACTTCCTGCTGGAAGTGGACATGGAAAAAGCCCTCGACGCGCGAATGAAAGTCTACGAAGGCGACGTCAAGAGCCTGCTGCGCAAGGAGCGCGTGCGCTATCGCAGCCTGCCGCAGCTCGACGGTGCCATCCAGCTGGGCTTCAGCGATGAAGATGCCCGCGAGCAGGCCCGTGCGCTGATCCGCAAGAATTTCAACGATTTCGACATCGTACCGGCCGACCTCAACGGTCAGGCGGTGCTGCGTCTGGCGATGACCCCGGCCAAGCTGGCGGAAATCCGCGAATACTCCATCAAGCAGAACCTGACCACGGTGCGCAACCGGGTCAACGAGCTGGGCGTGGCCGAGCCGATCGTGCAGCGCCAGGGCGCCAACCGCATCGTGGTCGAGCTGCCAGGCGTGCAGGACACCGCCGAAGCCAAGCGTATCCTCGGCAAGACCGCCAACCTGGAGTTCCGCCTCGCCGCCGAGCCGGGCGCGTCCAAGGCCACCTCCGAGAGCTTCGAGTTCCGTGAGGGCGGCCGCCCGGCGGCACAGATCGAGCGCAGCCTGATCATCACCGGTGACCAGGTTACCGATGCCCAGGCGAGTTTCGACGAGCAGGGTCGCCCGCAGGTGAACATCCGCCTCGACGGCCACGGCGGCGAACTGATGAGCCGCGCCACGCGCAGCAACGTCGGTCGCAGCATGGCGGTGATCTTCATCGAGCAGAAGCCGATCACCACCTATACCAGGCAAGTGGTCGACGGCGTCGAGAAAGACGTCGCGGTGCAAGCCTTCAAGGAAGAGAAGAAAATCATCAGCCTGGCGACCATCCAGTCGCCGCTGGGCAGTCAGTTCCGTATCACCGGCCTGAACGGCCAGGGCGAGTCCTCGGAACTGGCCCTGCTGCTGCGTGCCGGTGGCCTGGCCGCGCCGATGTACTTCGCTGAAGAGCGTACCATCGGCCCGAGCCTGGGTGCCGACAACATCACCAAGGGTATCGATGCATCCCTGTGGGGCATGCTGTTCGTCTCGCTGTTCATCATCGCCATCTACCGCTTCTTCGGCCTGATCGCCACGGTTGCACTGGCGGTGAACATGGTGTTGCTGCTGGCCCTGATGTCGCTGCTGGGGGCCACGCTGACCCTGCCGGGTATCGCCGGTATCGTGCTGACCATGGGCATGGCGGTGGACGCCAACGTGCTGATCTTCTCGCGGATACGTGAAGAGATCGCCGCGGGCATGTCGATCCAGCGTGCAATCAACGAAGGCTTCGGCCGGGCATTCACCGCGATTCTCGACTCCAACCTGACCACCTTGCTGGTCGGCGGGATTCTCTTTGCCATGGGCACCGGCCCGGTAAAAGGCTTCGCAGTGACCATGTCCCTCGGGATCTTTACCTCGATGTTCACGGCCATCATGGTGACCCGCGCAATGGTCAACCTGATCTTTGGCGGACGTGACTTCAAGAAGTTGTGGATTTAAGGGGCTGCCATGTTACGTACAATCAACTTCATGGGCGTTCGCAACGTTGCGTTCGGCGTCACACTGTTCCTTACGGTCCTGGCGCTGTTCAGCTGGGCCACCAAGGGCCTGAACTACGGCCTGGACTTCACTGGCGGTACGCTCATCGAGCTGACCTACGAGCGTCCGGCCGACGTGACCAAGGTGCGCGAGCAACTGGCGACATCGGGCTACGGTGAAGCGGTCGTCCAGAGTTTTGGTGCCACCACCGACCTGTTGGTGCGTATGCCGGGCGAAGACCCGCAGCTGGGCCACCAGGTTGCCGAGGCCTTGCAGAAGGCAGGCGGCGACAACCCGGCCCAGGTCAAGCGTGTCGAGTTCGTCGGTCCGCAGGTCGGTGAAGAGCTGCGCGACCAGGGCGGCCTCGGCATGCTGATGGCGCTGGGCGGCGTGCTGCTCTACCTGGCCTTCCGCTTCCAGTGGAAGTTCGCGGTGGGCGCGATTGTCTCGCTGATCCACGACGTGATCGTGACCGTGGGTATCCTGTCGTTCTTCCAGATCACCTTCGACCTGACGGTGCTGGCGGCGGTGCTGGCGATCATCGGTTACTCCCTCAACGACACCATCGTGGTCTTCGACCGGGTGCGTGAAAACTTCCGTGTGCTGCGCAAGGCGTCCTTGATCGAGAACATCAACATCTCGACCACCCAGACGCTGCTGCGGACCATGGCGACCTCGATCTCCACCTTGCTGGCGATTGCTGCGCTGCTGTTCTTTGGTGGCGACAACCTGTTCGGTTTCTCCATTGCCCTGTTCATTGGCGTGATGGCGGGTACCTACTCGTCGATCTACATCGCCAACGTGGTGCTGATCTGGCTGAACCTGAATACCGAGGACCTGATTCCGCCCGCGGCCACCGAAACGGAAGTGGACGACCGTCCATAAGGCTTCGCCTCGTCCGTCACCGCTCAAAAGGCGCGAGTTGAACTCGCGCCTTTTTTTGTGCTCCAAGGCTGGGAGAAGCGCGGGTTAATCCCGCTTGTGATGGTCAGGAGGTTCAAGTGAACAAATCGATGCTGGTTGGTGCGGTATTGGGTGCTGTCGGTGTTACTGCCGGTGGTGCGGTCGCCACCTACAGCTTGGTAAAAAGTGGCCCTGAGTATGCGCAAGTATTGGCCGTGGAACCGGTCAAGACCCAGATCAAGACCCCGCGTGAAGTGTGCAAGGATGTCACCGTGACCCGGCAGAGACCGGTCCAGGATCAACACCAGATCGCCGGTACCGTCCTGGGTGCCGTGGCCGGCGGCCTGT
The DNA here is from genome assembly GCF_900119645.1 of Pseudomonas sp. NFACC43. Taxonomy (NCBI): domain Bacteria; kingdom Pseudomonadati; phylum Pseudomonadota; class Gammaproteobacteria; order Pseudomonadales; family Pseudomonadaceae; genus Pseudomonas; species Pseudomonas sp. NFACC43. The sequence continues at coordinate 161,779 of NZ_FPKK01000004.1, read as the reverse complement.
TGGGTAACCAGATCGGCGGCGGCACCGGCAAGAAGATCGCCACCGTGGCAGGTGCGGCCGGTGGTGGTTATGCCGGTAACAAGATTCAGGAAGGCATGCAGGAGCGCGACACCTACACCACCACCCAGACGCGCTGCAACACCGTCAACGACATCAGCGACAAGGTGGTCGGCTACGACGTTCGTTACATGCTCGACGGCAAGGAAGGCAAGGTCCGCATGGATCGTGACCCGGGCAACCAGATCCCGGTGAACAAGGAAGGCCAACTGATCCTGGGGCAGAACGAACCAGCCCAGTGATCCAACCGCTACAAAAAAGCACCCTTCGGGGTGCTTTTTTGTGCCCGTGATCCACGACTCACGCCAACCCCTTGTGGGAGCGAGCTTGCTCGCGATTGCAGTGGGTCAGTCTGCATCCGTGTTCTGGGTGACATCCATTGTGGCGAGGGGATTTATCCCCGCCTGGGCTGCGTAGCAGCCCTCCACAAGCAGCCGATTCAATTGCCTGACATACCGGGTTGCCAGCATTTAGGGCCGCTTCGCGCCCCAGCGGGGATAAATCCCCTCGCCGCAAGGGAGTTGCTTGCATGGGCAGGTTCTGGCAGGCATAAAAAAAGCACCCCGAAAGGTGCTTTTTCTGTAGTCGGGCTGCTTAGCGCTTCAGCGAAGCCGGCAGATGTGGCTGGATAGCAGTGAGCACAGCCTTGAAGCATTTGGTGTTGCCGGCAACGATATGGCCTTTTTCAAGGAAATCGTGGCCGCCGGTGAAATCACTCACCAAGCCGCCTGCTTCCTGGATCAGCAGGGCGCCTGCCGCCATGTCCCACTCGGACAGGCCCGACTCCCAGAACGCATCGAAACGACCGGCAGCCACATAAGCCAGGTCCAGGCTCGCGGCACCGGCGCGGCGGATGCCGGCGGTCTGGCCGACCAGGGCGCGGAACATGCCCAGGTAGTTGTCCAGGTTGTCCATCTGGTCATCGCGGAACGGGAAGCCGGTACCCAGCAGGGCGCCGTCCAGGCTGGTGCGGCCGCTGACGCGCAGGCGCCGACCGTTCAACTGGGCGCCACGGCCACGGCTGGCGGTGAATTCTTCCTGGCGAACCGGATCCAGCACGACGGCGTGTTCCAGGCGGCCACGGTATTTGCAGGCGATGCTGACAGCGAAATGAGGAATGCCACGCAGGAAGTTGGTGGTGCCGTCCAGCGGATCGATGATCCACAGGTACTCTTCACCCTCGATGCCGGTACCGGCGTGCATGCCAGTCTCTTCACCCATGATCGAGTGGTTCGGGTAAGCCTTGCGCAGGGCGTCGACGATTTTCTGTTCGGCGGCGCGGTCCACCTCGGACACATAGTCCTTGGCGTCTTTTTCATCGACCTTGATGGTATCCAGGCGCTCGATGGAGCGGAAGATCAGTTCACTGGCGCTGCGGGCGGCGCGCAGCGCGATATTCAGCATGGGCTGCATGGATGTGTCACCTAAGGTTGTTAAAGAAAGCCGCGCATTCTATCAGAAACTTTTCCGAGGAGAAGGTTGGCGTTCGCTTTCATAGCTTAACGGTAGGTGCTTAGGTAAGATTTGCTCCCTTTATCGTGTTCGAGAGCGCCTCCCTTGTTGCAGAACATTCGTGTCGTCCTGGTCAATACCAGCCATCCGGGAAACATCGGCGGGGCTGCGCGGGCCATGAAGAACATGGGCCTGTCGCGCCTGGTGCTGGTCGAGCCTCGCTCGTTTCCGCACCATGAAGCCGATGCCCGGGCGTCCGGCGCCGGTGACATCCTGGCCAGTGCCCAGGTCGTCGCCACCCTGGAGGATGCCCTGGTGGGTTGCAGCCTGGTGCTGGGCACCAGCGCCCGTGATCGCCGTATCCCATGGCCGCTGCTCGACCCCCGCGAGTGCGGGACAAAAGTGGTCGAGGAGGCCGCGCAGGGCGTCGAGATCGCCCTGGTGTTCGGCCGCGAAGATTCCGGCCTGACCAACGAAGAGCTGCAGCGATGTCATTTCCACGTGCATATCCCTTCCGACCCCGGGTTCAGCTCCCTGAACCTCGGGGCGGCGGTGCAGGTGTTGAGTTATGAAGTGCGCATGGCCTGGCTGGCCGCCGAAGGCAAGCCAAGCAAGGTCGAAAAATTCGAGGCGACGTCGCCGCGCAGTGAGACACTGGCGACCATGGATGAGCTGGAGCGATTCTATGAACACCTGGAGCAGACCCTGGTGGATATCGAATTCCTCGACCCGGAAAAGCCGCGGCACTTGATGGCGCGCCTGCGTCGGTTGTACGGACGAAGCTCGGTCAGCCGAGCGGAGATGAATATATTGCGCGGCATCCTCACGGAAACCCAGAAAGCGGGCCGTGGCGAGCTGATTAAGCGGAAGGAATAAAATGTTCGATCGTTTGCGTGAAGATATCCAAAGCGTTTTCCATCGTGACCCGGCGGCGCGCAACGCCTTTGAAGTGCTGACCTGCTACCCGGGAATGCACGCGATCTGGATCCACCGCCTGTCCGGCGCGTTGTGGAACATGGGCTGGAAGTGGCTGGCGCGGCTGGTCTCGAACTTCGGTCGCTGGCTCACCGGCATCGAGATTCATCCGGGCGCCAAGGTCGGTCGCCGGTTCTTCATCGACCACGGCATGGGCATCGTCATTGGCGAGACCGCCGAGATCGGCGACGACGTGACGCTGTACCAGGGTGTCACCCTGGGCGGCACCAGCTGGAACAAGGGCAAGCGCCACCCGACCCTGGGCGATGGCGTGGTGGTGGGTGCCGGTGCCAAGGTGCTGGGGCCGTTCACTGTGGGCGCGGGGGCGAAGGTCGGCTCCAATGCCGTGGTGACCAAGGCGGTGCCGCCTGGTGCCACCGTGGTGGGGATCCCGGGGCGGATCATCGTCAAAACCGATGACGAGCAGGATGCTCGCCGCAAGGCCATGGCCGAGAAGATCGGCTTCGATGCCTACGGTGTCGGCGAAGACATGCCCGACCCGGTGGCCCGCGCCATCAATCAACTGCTCGATCACCTGCAGGCCGTCGATGGGCGCCTGGAGGGGATGTGCGGCGCCCTGAAGGACCTGGGCAGTAATTACTGTGCCAAGGACCTGCCTGAGCTGCGCGAAGAAGATTTCGCCTGCGTGAAGGACAAGGACGAAACCCGGGCCAGCTAAAGCCGGCTGGTCTCATCGCGAGCAAGCTCGCTCCCACAGGGGATCTGTGGTGTGCGCCCATTGTGCATCCACCGAAGCCCTCCCTGATGGGAGCGAGCTTGTTCGCGATAAACCACAACGCGGTATCGCTGGTCGCCACCGGCCAGCCTTTGCTATCATGCGCGCGCTCTTTCGCGGGTAAACCTGAGTAACCTACTAGGTCTTATACTTGACTTAAACACTCGGGAATTGCATACTCGCCCCCATTCCGAACTCCGTGGTAATTGTCCATGCGACTGACTACAAAAGGCCGATACGCCGTGACCGCGATGCTGGACCTGGCATTGCATGCGCAGCACGGGCCGGTGTCCCTGGCCGATATCTCCGAGCGCCAGGGCATTTCCCTGTCCTATCTTGAACAACTGTTCGCCAAGCTGCGCCGCAGCAACCTGGTTTCCAGCGTGCGTGGTCCCGGTGGCGGTTATCAACTGTCGCGTGACATGCAGGGCATCCAGGTCGCCCAGGTGATCGACGCCGTGAACGAATCGGTCGATGCGACCAAATGCCAGGGGCTGGGCGATTGCCATGGCGGCGATACTTGCCTGACCCACCATCTGTGGTGCGACCTGAGCCTGCAGATCCACGAATTTCTGAGCGGTATCAGCTTGGCTGACCTTGTCACCCGCCGTGAGGTGCAGGAAGTAGCCCAGCGTCAGGACCAGCGCCGTTGCAATGGCAAGGCGCCGCACCTGGACAAGATTGAAGCGTCCGCCGTCGAATGACTGCCGCAGAGCAAGCGGAACGCCAGCCAGCCTGATTTAGGAGAGAGTCCATGAAATTGCCGATTTACCTTGATTACTCTGCGACCACCCCGGTCGATCCGCGTGTCGCGCAAAAAATGAGTGAATGCCTGCTGGTCGACGGAAACTTCGGCAACCCGGCGTCCCGCTCCCACGTGTTCGGCTGGAAGGCCGAGGAAGCGGTCGAGAATGCCCGTCGCCAGGTCGCCGACCTGGTCAACGCCGACCCGCGTGAAATCGTCTGGACCTCCGGTGCCACCGAGTCGGACAACCTGGCAATCAAGGGTGTCGCGCATTTCTATCACACCAAGGGCAAGCACCTGATCACCTCCAAGATCGAGCACAAGGCGGTCCTGGACACCACACGCCAGCTGGAGCGTGAAGGTTTCGAAGTCACCTACATCGAGCCAGGTGAAGACGGCCTGATCACCCCGGCCATGGTCGAAGCCGCGCTGCGTGAAGACACCATCCTGGTTTCGATCATGCACGTGAACAACGAAATCGGCACCATCAACGACATCGCAGCCATCGGCGAACTGACCCGTTCCAAGGGCGTCCTGTTCCATGTCGACGCGGCCCAGTCCACCGGCAAGGTCGACATCGACCTGTCGAAGCTCAAGGTCGACCTGATGTCCTTCTCGGCCCACAAGACCTACGGTCCCAAGGGTATCGGCGCGCTGTATGTCAGCCGCAAGCCACGGGTTCGCCTGGAAGCCACCATGCATGGCGGTGGTCACGAGCGCGGCATGCGTTCCGGCACCCTGGCGACCCACCAGATCGTCGGCATGGGCGAAGCCTTCCGCGTCGCCAAGGAAGATATGGCTGCCGAAAACGTGCGCATCAAGGCCCTGAGCGAGCGCTTCTTCAAGCAGGTCGAGCACCTGGAAGAGCTCTACGTAAACGGCAGCATGACCGCCCGCGTACCGCACAACCTGAACTTGAGCTTCAACTATGTCGAAGGCGAGTCGCTGATCATGGCGCTCAAGGACCTGGCCGTGTCGTCCGGTTCGGCCTGCACCTCGGCTTCCCTGGAGCCGTCGTACGTACTGCGCGCCTTGGGCCGCAACGACGAACTGGCCCACAGCTCGATCCGCTTCACCTTCGGCCGCTTCACCACCGAAGAAGAAATCGATTATGCCGCGCAGAAAGTCTGCGAGGCAGTGACCAAGCTGCGCGCCTTGTCGCCGCTTTGGGACATGTACAAAGACGGCGTCGATATTTCGAAAATCGAATGGGCGGCGCACTGAGAAGTCGCCACCAGAGCGGCTCCACTGATGAGGATTGAAGCAAATGGCATATAGCGAAAAGGTCATCGACCACTACGAGAACCCGCGCAACGTCGGCAAGATGGACGCGCAGGATCCTGATGTCGGCACCGGCATGGTCGGTGCACCGGCTTGCGGCGACGTAATGCGCCTGCAGATCAAGGTCAACGAGCAAGGCATCATCGAAGACGCCAAGTTCAAGACCTACGGCTGCGGTTCGGCCATTGCGTCCAGTTCCCTGGCCACCGAGTGGATGAAGGGCAAGACCCTTGATGAAGCCGAAACCATCAAGAACACCCAGCTGGCTGAAGAGCTGGCCCTGCCGCCGGTGAAGATCCACTGCTCGGTACTCGCCGAAGACGCCATCAAGGCCGCCGTTCGCGATTACAAGCAGAAGAAAGGCTTGATCTGATCTGTACAGGTAAGGAGTTTCCATGGCTATCCAGATGACAGAAGCGGCAGCTAAGCATGTGCAGCGCTCCCTGGCGGGGCGCGGCAAGGGCGAGGGTATCCGCCTGGGTGTTCGCACCACGGGCTGCTCTGGCCTTGCCTACGTACTGGAATTCGTCGACGAAGTGGGCGAAGACGACCAGGTTTTCGAGAGTCATGGTCAGAAAGTGATCATCGATCCGAAGAGCCTGACGTACCTGGACGGCACCGAGCTGGATTTCGTCAAGGAAGGGTTGAACGAAGGCTTCAAGTTCAACAACCCCAACGTACGCGGTGAATGTGGCTGCGGCGAAAGCTTCAACATCTGAGGCGGCTCGTGGGTACTCCTTGTCATTTTGCGTTGTTCCAGTTGCAGCCAGGTTTCAGCCTGGATCTCGACGAGCTGTCTGCGCGTTATCTCGAACTGGCCCGTGGCGTCCATCCGGATCGCTTCGCCGATGCCTCCGAGGCTGAGCAGCGCCGGGCGCTCGAGCAATCCGCGAACCTCAACGAGGCCTACCAGACGCTCAAGAACCCTGCCAAGCGCGCGCGATACCTGCTCGCCATCAGTGGTCATGAGCTGCCCCTGGAAGTCACGGTGCACGACCCCGAGTTTCTTCTGCAGCAGATGCAGTGGCGCGAAGAGCTCGAGGACCTGCAGGACAGCGCCGACCTGGCAGGCGTCGCGGCGTTCAAGCGCCGCCTCAAGGACGCCCAGCAAACCCTGAACGAAAGCTTCGCAGCCTGTTGGAACGATGCTGCGCAACGCGAACAGGCCGAGCGCCTGATGCGGCGCATGCAGTTCCTCGACAAGCTCACCTATGAAGTGCGCCAGCTCGAAGAGCGCCTCGACGATTAACCCAGTGCCGCTCCGGTCGCACGCCTGATTACAGATAAGTCCTGATCACGATGGCCCTACTGCAGATCGCCGAACCCGGCCAAAGTCCACAACCGCACCAGCGTCGGCTGGCTGTCGGAATCGACTTGGGTACCACCAATTCCCTGGTCGCTGCAGTGCGCAGCGGCCTTTCCGAGCCGCTGGCTGACGAGCGCGGCCAGGTCATCCTGCCGTCCGCCGTGCGATATCACGCCGACCGCGTCGAAGTGGGCGAAGAGGCCAAGCTGGCCGCGGCCACCGATCCGTTCAATACCATTGTGTCAGTCAAGCGCCTGATGGGGCGGGGTCTGTCCGACGTCAAGCAGTTGGGCGACCAACTGCCGTACCGCTTCGTGGGCGGCGAATCGCACATGCCGTTCATCGAAACCGTACAGGGGCCGAAAAGCCCGGTAGAGGTTTCCGCCGACATCCTCAAGGTCCTGCGCCAAAGGGCCGAGGCCGCCCTCGGCGGTGAGCTGGTGGGGGCGGTCATCACTGTTCCGGCTTATTTCGATGACGCCCAACGCCAGGCCACGAAGGACGCGGCCAAGCTCGCCGGCCTCAATGTGCTGCGCCTGCTGAACGAGCCCACCGCGGCTGCGGTGGCGTACGGCCTGGACCAGCATGCCGAAGGCCTCGTCGCCATCTATGACCTGGGCGGCGGCACGTTCGATATCTCGATCCTGCGCCTGACGGGCGGTGTCTTCGAAGTACTGGCCACCGGCGGCGACAGCGCCTTGGGCGGCGATGATTTCGACCATGCCATCGCTGGCTGGATCATCGAGCAGGCGGGCCTGTCCGCTGACCTCGACCCGGGCGCGCAACGTCATCTGCTGCAAACCGCCTGTGCGGCCAAGGAAGCCTTGACCGATGCCGCCGCGGTTGAAGTCGCTTACGGCGACTGGAAGGCCTCGCTGACCCGTGAAGTCTTCGATGCCCTGATCGAACCCATGGTGGCCCGCAGCCTCAAGGCCTGCCGCCGCGCCGTGCGCGATTCCGGCGTGGAGCTCGAAGACGTCAAGGCCGTGGTCATGGTGGGCGGTTCGACCCGCGTGCCTCGGGTTCGCGAAGCCGTCGCCGAGGCCTTTGGCCGCCAGCCGCTGACGGAAATCGACCCGGACCAGGTGGTCGCCATTGGCGCCGCGATCCAGGCCGATACCCTGGCCGGCAACAAGCGCGATGGCGGCGAACTGCTGTTGCTCGACGTGATTCCGCTGTCCCTGGGCCTGGAAACCATGGGCGGCCTGATGGAGAAGGTGATTCCGCGTAATACCACCATCCCCGTCGCCCGCGCCCAGGACTTCACGACTTATAAAGACGGCCAGTCGGCCATGATGATCCATGTGCTGCAAGGCGAGCGTGAGCTCATCAGCGACTGCCGCTCCCTGGCGCGCTTCGAATTGCGCGGCATTCCAGCCATGGTGGCTGGCGCGGCAAAGATCCGCGTCACCTTCCAGGTCGACGCCGATGGCCTGCTCAATGTCTCCGCCCGCGAGCTGGGTTCGGGCGTCGAGGCGAGCATCCAGGTCAAGCCGTCCTATGGCCTGACCGACGGCGAAATTGCCCGCATGCTCAAGGATTCGTTCCAGCACGCCGGCGACGACAAGGTGGCCCGCGTACTGCGCGAGCAGCAAGTGGATGCCCAGCGCCTGATCGAGGCCGTGCAGGGCGCCCTTGAAGCGGACGGCGAGCGTTTGCTCGACGCCGAAGAGCGCATGGTCATCGAGCTGCAGATGCAGGAATTGTCCGAATTGATCAAGGGTACCGATGGCCATGCCATCGAGCAGCAGACCAAGCGTCTGTCGCAAGTCACCGATGCCTTTGCCGCCCGCCGCCTGGACTCGACGGTCAAGGCCGCCCTGGCGGGGCGCAACCTGAATGAAATCGAGGAGTAATTGATGCCACAGGTGATTTTCCTGCCCCACGAGAAGTTCTGCCCCGAGGGCATGGTTGTGGAGGCTGAACCTGGGATCTCCATCCTTGAGCTCGCCCATGAGCACCATATCGAAATGGAAAGTGCCTGCGGCGGCGTCTGCGCTTGCACCACTTGCCATTGCATCATCCGTGAAGGCTTCGACTCGCTGGAAGAGGCGGACGAACTGGAAGAGGACTTCCTCGACCGGGCCTGGGGGCTGGAGGCGCAATCGCGCCTTGGCTGCCAGGCTATCGTCGGTACGGAAGACCTGACCGTCGAAATCCCCAAATACTCGCTCAACCACGCTGCCGAAGCGCCGCACTGATCCGGGAATCCAACATGAGTCTGAAATGGGTTGATGTGCTGGAGATTGCGATCCAGCTGGCCGAGACCAAGCCTGATGTAGACCCGCGTTACGTGAACTTCGTCGATCTGCACCAGTGGGTGCTGGCCTTGCCGGAGTTCAGCGATGATCCGTCCCGTGGCGGCGAGAAAGTGCTTGAGGCCATTCAAGCCGCCTGGATCGAAGAAGCAGATTGAGTCTGTACTGTACGCAGTTAGGCAATACCCGATAACCCGCGTATAATTCGCGGGTTTAATTTTTCGCAAATTACCGTTTCTGGAGTTACACCATGGCTGTTCAACGTACTTTTTCCATCATCAAGCCTGACGCCGTTGCTAAAAACGTGATCGGCAAGATCGTCACCCGCTTCGAAGACGCCGGCCTGCGCGTTGTCGCTTCGAAAATGAAGCAACTGTCCAAGGCCGAAGCCGAAGGCTTCTACGCTGAGCACAGCGCCCGCGGTTTCTTCGGCGAGCTGGTTGCCTTCATGACCTCCGGTCCGGTTGTCGTTCAGGTGCTGGAAGGCGAAAACGCCATCGCTCGCAACCGTGAGCTGATGGGCGCCACCAACCCTAAGGAAGCTGCTCCAGGCACCATCCGCGCTGACTTCGCCGAGTCCATCGACGCCAACGCCGTCCACGGTTCGGACTCCGAAGCCGCCGCTGCTCGCGAAATCGCCTACTTTTTCGCCGCTACTGAAGTAACCACTCGCTAAGTAAAGCTGGTGAGTGAGGGTGAGACCATGACTGCATCGATCGGCAAGACTAACCTGTTGGGTCTGACCCAGCCGGAAATGGAGAAATTCTTCGACTCAATCGGGGAGAAGCGTTTCCGTGCCGGTCAGGTAATGAAATGGATCCACCACTTTGGCGTCGACGATTTCGACGCCATGACGAATGTCGGCAAGGCCCTGCGCGAAAAGCTCAAGGCCGTTGCCGAGATTCGTGGTCCCGAAGTGGTCAGCCAGGACATTTCCAGCGACGGTACCCGCAAGTGGGTCGTGCGCGTGGCGTCCGGCAGCTGCGTCGAGACCGTCTACATTCCCCAGGGCAAGCGCGGCACCTTGTGCGTTTCGTCCCAGGCAGGCTGTGCCCTGGACTGCAGTTTCTGCTCCACCGGCAAGCAAGGCTTCAATAGCAACCTCACCGCCGCCGAAGTGATCGGCCAGGTGTGGATTGCGAACAAATCCTTTGGCAGCGTCCCGGCGACCGTCGACCGTGCCATCACCAACGTGGTGATGATGGGCATGGGTGAGCCGCTGCTGAACTTCGACAACGTCGTTGCCGCCATGCACCTGATGATGGACGACCTGGGCTACGGCATCTCCAAGCGCCGCGTGACCCTGTCCACCTCCGGCGTGGTGCCGATGATCGATGAGCTGGCCAAGCACATCGACGTTTCCCTGGCGTTGTCGCTGCACGCACCCAATGACGCATTGCGTAACCAATTGGTGCCGATCAACAAGAAGTATCCGCTTAAGATGCTGCTGGACTCGTGCCAGCGCTACATGTCGGCCTTGGGTGAAAAGCGTGTGCTCACCATTGAGTACACCCTGCTCAAGGATGTGAACGACAAAGTCGAGCACGCGGTCGAGATGATCGAACTGCTCAAGAATATTCCGTGCAAGATCAACCTGATCCCGTTCAACCCGTTCCCGCACTCCGGTTACGAGCGTCCGAGCAACAATGCGATTCGTCGCTTCCAGGATCAGCTTCATCACGCCGGCTTCAACGTCACCGTCCGCACTACCCGCGGCGAAGACATCGATGCGGCGTGTGGTCAATTGGTAGGGCAGGTGCTGGATCGCACCCGTCGCAGCGAACGCTACATTGCCGTGCGCGAATTGAACGCCGCCGACGATGTGGCGCAGAACGCTGCGAACAGCCACTAAGAGAGGAACTCTATGTCCTTGCGCTTCGCGCTACTGTTGCTGTTGGCCGGGCTTTGCTCCGGTTGTGTCCTGTCGGGCGACTACAACCCGATGAAGACCAGCAAGGGGCGCGACGAGGCGCGCGAGGCCTATGTGCAGCTGGGCATCGGCTACCTGCAGCAGGGCATGACCGAACGGGCCAAGGTACCGCTCAAGAAGGCCCTGGAGCTGGACAGTTCCGATGCCGATGCCAACGCGGCCCTGGCCCTGGTATTCCAGGCCGAGCTGGAACCCGAGCTGGCCGACGAGCATTTTCGCAAGGCGTTGTCCGCCCGGCCTCAGGATGCTCGGATCCTGAACAACTACGGCAGCTTCCTTTACGAGCAACAACGTTACAAAGAGGCGTACGAGCGCTTCGAGCAGGCCGCCGCCGATACCCTTTATCCTGAGCGTTCGCGGGTTTTCGAGAACCTTGGCATGACGGCCGCCAAGCTCGGCCAGCGCGATCTGGCCCGCCAGCAGCTGGAAAAGGCGCTGCGGCTCAACCGCCAGCAGCCCCGGGCCTTGCTGGAAATGGCTGAGTTGTCTTACGAAGACAGGCATTATGTGCCGGCGCGCGACTATTACGAGCGTTTTAGCCTGCTCAGCGAGCAAAATGCACGTAGTCTATTGCTCGGCGTTCGGCTGGCCCATGTGTTTGAAGATCGCGACAAGGCCGCAAGTTATGGCCTGCAACTCAAAAGACTCTATCCCGGTACGCCGGAATATCAGCAATACCTGTCGGAGCAATGATGAAAGCGGCGCATCCTGAAGTTGTAGCAGCGACTCGCGTAAATCCCGGTGAGACCCTGCGTCAAGCCCGCGAAAGCAATGGTTGGTCGCTGGCCCAAGTGGCCCTCAAGCTCAATCTCACCGTGGCTTCCCTGAGCAACCTGGAAGCGGGTGCGTTCGACAAGCTGCCAGGGCATACCTTTGCCCGGGGCTACATCCGTGCCTACGCCAAGTTGCTCGACATGGACCAGACCGTACTGGTCCAGCAATTCGACCAGTACACCGGTTCCGACGCCCAAGGCAGCAGCGTACACAGCCTGGGCCGCATCGAGGAGCCAGTGCGTGTTTCCCACACCATTTTGCGAATCGTCAGCCTGTTGTTGCTGATCGCGGTGATCGGCGGCGGTTTCGTCTGGTGGCAGGATCAGACCTCCCTGCGCACCAAGGAACCGGTGGCCATGGCCCCCGAGCATGTGGAAGTGGAGGGGGCCGACGGCACCACCCGGATCCATCCGCTGGACGAGCCGGAAGACCAGGCGGTGCTGGAGGGCCAGGCGGAGGGCGAAACCAGCCTGGCGCTGCCGCAGGGTCAGGACGGTGCCGATGCCGAGGCCGGCGCCGAGCCAAGCGTGCCTGCGACACCAACCGCTCCGGCCGCGCCAGCCACGCCTGCACCCGGTACCAGCGCGCCGGTTGCCCCGGCCACCCCTGCAGCGCCCGCTCCTGCACCGGCCACCCCGACCCCGACCGTGGCGGCTCCGACTGCGCCGGCTACGCCTTCCGCTGCGCCTGTGGCACCTGCCGCCGGCGAAGGCCAGGTACAGATTCAATTCACGGCCGATTGCTGGACGCAGATCACCGACGGCAACGGCAAGGTGCTGTTCAGCGGCCTCAAGCGCAAGGGCGACAGCACCTCAGTCAATGGCAAGCCACCCTTTGCCGTACGCCTGGGCTATGCCCGTGGCGCGCAGGTCAGCTACAACGGCCAGCCGGTCGACGTGGCTCCGTTCACCACTGGCGAGACTGCTCGCCTGAAGCTGGGTCAATAAGTCATGCACGGCGAATCTCCAATCAAACGTCGCGAATCCCGCAAGATCTGGGTCGGTAACGTGCCCGTGGGCGGCGATGCGCCTATCGCTGTGCAGAGCATGACCAACAGCGACACCAACGACGTGGCCGCCACGGTCGCGCAGATCAATCGCCTGGAAGCCGCCGGCGTCGACATTGTGCGGGTTTCCGTGCCGGACATGGACGCCGCCGAGGCGTTCGGCAGGATCAAGCAACTGGTCAAGGTGCCCCTGGTGGCCGACATCCACTTCGACTACCGCATCGCCTTGCGCGTGGCCGAGCTGGGCGTCGATTGCCTGCGCATCAATCCGGGCAACATCGGCCGCGAAGACCGCGTGCGCGCCGTGGTGGATGCGGCCCGCGACCGGGGCATCCCGATCCGCATCGGCGTCAACGCCGGTTCCCTGGAAAAAGACCTGCAGAAGAAATACGGCGAACCGACCCCGGCCGCGCTGGTGGAGTCGGCCCTGCGTCATGTGGAGCACCTTGAGCGCCTTAATTTCCCGGACTTCAAGGTGAGCGTGAAGGCCTCCGACGTGTTCATGGCCGTCGAGGCCTACCGTCTGCTGGCCAAGGAAATCGTCCAGCCGCTGCACCTGGGCATCACCGAAGCCGGCGGGTTGCGTTCGGGCACGGTGAAATCCGCCGTCGGCCTCGGTATGCTGCTCGCCGAAGGGATTGGCGATACCATCCGCATCTCGTTGGCGGCCGATCCGGTCGAGGAAGTGAAAGTCGGCTACGACATCCTCAAGTCCCTGCACCTGCGTTCCCGTGGGATCAACTTCATTGCCTGCCCGAGTTGCTCGCGGCAGAACTTCGATGTGGTCAAGACCATGAACGAGCTGGAAGGGCGCCTGGAAGACCTGCTGGTGCCACTGGATGTCGCGGTGATCGGTTGCGTGGTCAACGGGCCGGGCGAAGCCAAGGAGGCGCATATCGGCCTTACCGGCGGTACCCCGAACCTGATTTACATCGACGGCAAGCCGTCGCAGAAACTGACGAATGACAATCTGGTGGACGAGCTGGAAAAGCTGATCCGCGAGAAGGCGGCCGAAAAGGTCGAAGCCGACGCAGCGGTCATCGCACGCGGCTGATCGAACGAATTTAAGGAAATTCTGTGAGCAAGTCCCTGCAAGCCATCCGTGGCATGAACGACATCCTGCCCGAACAGACGCCTCTATGGCGCTATTTCGAGGGCACCGTGGCGCGTTTGCTGGATAACTACGGTTACCGGCAGATCCGCATGCCGATCGTCGAGTTCACCGAGCTGTTCAAGCGCTCCATCGGTGAAGTGACCGATATCGTCGAAAAAGAGATGTACACCTTCGAGGACCGCAACGGCGACTCGCTGACCCTGCGCCCCGAAGGCACGGCGGCCTGCGTGCGCGCGGTCCTGGAGCATGGCATCACCGGCGGTGGCCAGGTGCAGAAGCTCTGGTACGTCGGCCCGATGTTCCGTCACGAGCGCCCGCAGAAAGGCCGCTATCGCCAGTTCCACCAGATCGGTCTCGAGGTGTTCAACCTCGAAGGGCCGGACATCGACGCCGAACTGATCGTGCTGACCTGGCGCCTGTGGGGCGAGCTGGGGCTGCGTGATGCGGTCAAGCTCGAGCTCAACAGCCTGGGCACCAGTGAATCCCGCGCTCGCTATCGCGAAGCGCTGGTGGAGTTCCTCTCCGCCCACATGGACAAGCTCGACGAAGACAGCCAGCGCCGCCTCAAGACCAACCCGCTGCGCGTACTGGACACCAAGAACGCCGATACCCAGGCGATCCTGGCCGATGCACCGAAGATGGCCGATTACCTCGACGACGAGTCCCGTGCGCATTTCGAAGGGCTGAAGGCGCGTCTCGACGCTGTCGGCATTCCCTACGTGATCAACCCCAAGCTGGTGCGTGGCCTGGATTACTACAGCAAGACCGTTTTCGAATGGGTCACCGACAAGCTCGGCGCCCAGGGCACCGTATGCGCCGGCGGCCGCTACGACGGGCTGGTGGAGCAGATGGGCGGCAAGCCCACCCCCGGCGTGGGTTTTGCCATGGGTATCGAGCGCCTGGTGCTGATGCTCGAAGCGTTGGACAAGGTGCCTGAAGAGCTGGCCCGCCAGGTCGACGTCTACCTCTGCGCCTTCGGCGAAGCGGCGGAACTGGCGGCCCTGGCCCTGAGCGAGCGGATCCGCGACCAGGTGCCCAACCTGCGCCTGCAGGTCAATGCCGGCGCCGGCAGTTTCAAGAGCCAGTTCAAGAAGGCCGACAAGAGCGGTGCGCTGTACGCACTGATCCTGGGTGACGACGAACTGGCCCAACAAGTGGTAGGTTTCAAACCCCTGCGTGGCCAGGGCGAACAACAAAGCATTGCCTGGGATGCGCTTGCTGCACACCTGGCCACCTGCGTCGTGCAGGGTTGAAGCTGTCAAACAGCCGATTTAGCGATTAAGGAGTATTGGGGTGTCGAGTACCGAAGATGAACAGCTGGCGGATTTGAAGGACTGGTGGACGCGCAACGGCAAGCCGCTGGTCACTGGCGGCCTGTTGGCGCTGGTCATCGTGTTCGGCTGGCAGGCCTACCAGAAATACCAGAGCAACCAGTCGCAAGGCGCCTCGGTGCTCTACCAGCAATTGCTGGAAACCACGCTGACCCCGGACGGCAAGCCTGACGCTGCTCGCGTGGCGGACCTGGCCGGCAAGCTCAACAAGGAATTCGGCGGCACCGCCTACGCCCAGTACGGCAGCCTGTTCGTGGCCAAGGTAGCGGTAGACAGCGGCAAGCTGGACGACGCGGCCACCGAGCTGAAGGCCATCGTCGACAAGCCGGCCAACCCGACCCTGGGCGAAGTGGCACGTCAGCGCCTGGCCCAGGTGCTGGCGGCACAGAACAAGGTCGAAGACGCGCTGAAGCTGCTGGCCGGCGACGCCGACAAGGCGTTCCTGGCGACCCGCGAAGAACTCAAGGGCGACCTGCTGGTACAGCTGGGTCGTGCCGACGAGGCCCACGCGGCCTACCAAAAAGCCAAGGCTGCGCTGTCGGATGAAGCCGCGGTCGGTGGCCTGCAAATCAAGCTGGACGACCTGGCCAAAGGGGATGCGTGACGTGATCCAGTGGAAACATGCAGCATTGCTGGCTCTGGCCATTCTGGCCGCGGGTTGCAGCAGCAACAGCAAGAAAGAACTGCCACCGGCCGAGCTGACCGACTTCAAAGAAGAAGTCGTGCTGCAGAAGCAGTGGAGCCGCTCCATCGGTGACGGCCAGGGCGAAACCTACAACATGCTGGTGCCGGCCATCGATGGCGATACCATCTATGCCGGCGACGTGACGGGTGTCGTCATGGCGATGGATCGCATGAACGGCGACGTCAAATGGGAAAAGGATCTCGAACTGCCTGTATCCGGTGCCGTTGGCGTGGGTTACGGGCTGGTCATGATCGGTACCCTCAAGGGCGAGATCGTGGCCCTGGACGCCAGCAGCGGCGAAGAGAAATGGCGTGCCCGGGTGACCAGCGAAGTGCTCGCACCGCCCGCCACCAATGGCGACGTGGTTGTGGTCCAGACCCAGGATGACCGCCTGATCGGCTTGGATGCCGCCACCGGCAGCCAGCGCTGGCTGTACGACAGCACCCCGGCGGTGCTGACCTTGCGCGGCACCAGCGCCCCTATCGTGACCAACCGCCTCGCGGTGGCCGGGTTGTCCACTGGTAAAGTGGTTGCCCTGGATGTTTCCAACGGCGTGCCGGTGTGGGAACAGCGTGTCGCCATTCCCCAGGGCCGTTCGGAACTGGAGCGCGTGGTCGACATCGACGGCGGCCTGCTGCTGTCCGGCGGCACGCTGTATGTCGCCAGCTACCAGGGTCGCGTCGCGGCACTGGACCTGGAAACCGGCCGTCCGTTGTGGCAGCGCGACGCGTCCAGCTACGCGGGTGTCGCCCAGGGTTTCGGCAGCGTCTACGTAAGCCTGGCCTCGGGCACGGTCGAAGGCGTCGACGAGCGTTCCACCACCGCCTTGTGGAGCAACGATTCCCTGGCCCGTCGTCAGCTGTCGGCCCCGGAAGTGTTCTCCAGCTACGTCGCAGTCGGTGACCTGGAAGGTTACCTGCACCTGCTCAGCCAGGTGGACGGTCGCTTCGTCGGCCGTGAGCGTATCGACAGCGATGGCCTGCGTGCCCGTCCGCTGGTGGTGGGCAGCATGATTTATGTGTATGGCAACAGCGGCAAACTGGAAGCCCTGACCATCAAGTAAGACTATGCTTGGGGCTAGATCCCAAGCGGCCCGTCCTGTGCAGGAGCGGGCTTGCGTGCGAATGCGGTGTATCAGAAGAAAACTGTTGTCGACTGAACACACCGCTTTCGCGAGCAAGCCCGATCCCACGGGACTGCCTCCGAGCACCAGCCGCTGCCTCGCAGCGGCTTTTGTATTTTCTGAAATAACGAAGTGGAGAGCCGCATGGTTCCCGTAATCGCCCTGGTGGGCCGACCGAACGTCGGCAAGTCCACCTTGTTCAATCGCCTGACCAGGACTCGCGACGCCATTGTCGGCGACTTGTCCGGTCTGACCCGTGATCGCCAATACGGTGAGGCCAAGTGGCAAGGGCGTACTTACATCCTGATCGACACCGGTGGCATCTCCGGTGACGAACACGGCATGGACGAAAAAATGGCCGAGCAGTCGCTGCTGGCCATCGAAGAAGCGGATGTGGTGCTGTTCCTGGTAGACGCCAAGGCCGGTTTTACCGCCGCCGACCAGATGATCGCCGAGCATTTGCGCAAGCGTAACAAGCGCTCCCATGTGGTCGCCAACAAGGTCGACAACATCGATCCGGACATGGCCCGCGCCGAGTTCGCGCCGTTGGGCATGGGCCAGGCGATCCCGATTGCCGGCGCCCATGGTCGCGGCATCAGCCAGTTGCTGGAAGTCGCCCTGGCGGATTTCCCGAAAGACGATGAAGACGAGCCGGAAGAAGGCGAGGAAGAGATCGTTGCCGAAGGCGAGGAAGCCAAGCGCATTCCGGGCCCGAGCGAGAAGGACGGGATCAAGATCGCCATCATCGGCCGCCCGAACGTGGGCAAGTCGACGCTGGTCAACCGCATGCTCGGCGAAGACCGGGTCATCGTGTACGACCAGCCCGGTACCACTCGCGACAGCATCTACATCCCGTTCGAACGTAACGACGAGAAGTACACGCTGATCGACACCGCCGGTGTGCGCAAGCGCGGCAAGATCCACGAGGAAGTCGAGAAGTTCTCCGTGGTCAAGACGCTGCAGGCGATCAAGGACGCCAACGTGGTGATCTTCGTGATGGACGCTCGCGAAGGCGTGGTCGATCACGACCTGAACCTGCTGGGCTTCGCCCTGGAGGCCGGACGTGCGCTGGTCATCGCCATCAACAAATGGGACGGCATGACCCCGAGCGAGCGGGATTTTGTGAAGGTGGAATTGCAGCGCCGGCTGTTCTTCGTCGACTTCGCCGATATCCACTTCATCTCGGCCTTGCACGGCACGGGCGTGGGCAACCTCTACGCGTCGGTGCAGAACTCGTTCAAGTCGGCGGTCACCCGCTGGCCGACCAACCGCCTGACCCAGATCCTGGAAGACGCCGTCAGCGAGCACGCGCCACCGATGGTCAACAACCGCCGGATCAAACTGCGTTACGCTCACCTGGGGGGCGCCAACCCGCCGATCATCGTGATCCACGGTAACCAGATCGAGAAGGTACCCAAATCCTACGTTCGGTACCTGGAAAACACCTATCGTCGCGTCCTGAAGCTGGTGGGTACGCCCATCCGTATCGAGTTCAAGGGCGGCGAGAACCCGTATGAAGGCAACAAGAACACGCTCACCGACCGGCAGGTCAACAAGAAGCGTCGCTTGATGTCGCACCACAAGAAGGCCGACAAGAAGCGCCGCGACAAGCGCTGATTGATAGTCACCGCAGATCCACTGTGGAGCGAGCAAGCTCGCTCCACAAGGTTTGAGTTGTGTCAGCATAAGAAAGGGTGCCCTGGGTGGCACCCTTTTTCATACCTGGCGATTGGGCTATCCTCGAACTCTCCCGCGCCGCGCCAGAGCCGGGTGTAGAGCAGGGAACCCTCGATGATCACCAGCAAGTTGCCGAATGTCGGCATCACCATCTTCACCCAGATGTCCCAGCTTGCCGCCCAGACCGGTGCGCTGAACCTGTCCCAGGGGTTTCCCGATTTCGATGGCCCCCAGGCGCTGCGCGATGCGGTCGGCCGGCACATCGCCCAAGGCCATAACCAGTATTCGCCCATGACCGGCCTGCCGGCGTTGCGTCAGCAGATCACGGCGAAGATCGCCCGCAGCTATGGCGTCGATGTCGACGCCGACCAGGAGGTCACCGTGACCCCAGGCGCGACCCAGGCGATTTTCTGCGCCATCGCGGCGGTGGTGCAAAGCGGCGACGAAGTGATTGTGTTCGACCCCAGCTACGACAGTTACGAGCCAGCGGTGCAGTTGGCCGGTGGGAGGTGCGTGCACGTGCAACTGGGCCTGGATGACTTTGCCATCGACTTCCAGAAGCTCGGTGACGCCCTGGGGCCGCGTACGCGCATGATCATCCTCAACACACCGCACAACCCCAGCGGGGCCCTGATCAGCCGGGCCGAGCTGGATCAGTTGGCGGCGTTGATCCATGATCGCGACATCTATCTGGTCAGCGACGAGGTGTATGAACACCTGGTCTTCGACGGCGTGCCCCATGCCAGTGTCCTGGCCCATGAGGAGCTGTATCGGCGCGCGTTCGTGGTCAGCTCCTTCGGCAAGACCTACCACGTCACCGGTTGGAAGACCGGCTACGTCGTGGCGCCACCGGCCCTCACCGCCGAGCTGCGCAAGGTGCATCAGTACGTCAGCTTTTGCGGGGTGACACCGCTGCAATACGCCCTGGCCGACTACATGGCCGACCACCCGGAGCATGTCGAGCAATTGCCCGATTTCTACCAGGCCAAGCGCGACCTGTTCTGCGACTTGCTGGCCCCGTCGCGGTTCAGCTTCAAGCGGGTGGCCGGCACCTATTTCCAACTGGTGGATTATTCCCGGATCCGCCCGGACCTGAATGACGTCGACATGGCGGTCTGGATGACCCGTGAGCACGGGGTGGCGGCGATCCCGGTGTCGGTGTTCTACCAGACCCCTCCCGAGGGACAGCGCCTGGTGCGCCTGTGCTTCGCCAAACGCGAGGAGACGCTGCGCGAAGCGGCGCAAAAGCTATGCGTGATCTGAGTATGTTGCCCAATCTCAATGTTGCCCTGATCCAGACCACCCTGGCGTGGCACGACCGCGAGGCCAACCTGGAGCATTTCGAAAGTCTGCTGGAACAGGCCCGCGGGGCCGACCTGGTGATTTTGCCGGAAATGTTCACCACCGGCTTTTCCATGGAATCCCAGGCCCTGGCCGAACCGGAGCACGGGCCTACCAGCGTTTGGCTCAGGACGCAGGCGTCGAGGCTGGATGCGGTGATCACCGGCAGCCTGATTGTCCAGGCCGCCGACGGCAGCCATCGCAACCGCCTGCTCTGGGCCCGTCCGGACGGTGAGGTGCTGCACTATGACAAGCGCCATCTGTTTCGCATGGCCGGGGAGCACAACCACTACACACCGGGTGAGCGTCAGGTGCTGTTCGAACTCAAGGGCTGGCGGGTGCGCCCGTTGATTTGCTACGACCTGCGTTTCCCGGCCTGGAGCCGCGACGCCGAGGACACCGACCTGCTGCTGTACACCGCCAACTGGCCTGGCGCCCGGCGCTTGCACTGGAACCGCCTGCTGCCGGCCCGGGCCATCGAGAACCTGTGTTACGTAGCGGCAGTGAACCGCATCGGCACCGACGGCAAGGGTTTTGCCTACACTGGGGACAGTCAGGTGCTGGACTTCCAGGGCGAGACCTTGCTCAGCGTGGGAGAGGCCGATGGCGTGTTCATGGTGAATCTCAATGCGGCGGACCTGGCGGCGTATCGTGCGCGGTTTCCGGCGAACCTGGATGCCGATCGTTTCGAATTCATCTGATTGAATCGTTTCAACCCTCAAGAACGGCTATTGCGTGCCGATAAACGGTCAGCCAAGGAGAATGCTCATGACCACTATCAGCGCAACGACCGTAAACCCGTATCCGATGTCGGCCCCTAAGGTGTCGATCAAAGGTACGACCGAGGAGACTGCGGACGCGACCACGGACGCCGGCAGCGAGAAGGAAAAGTCACTGAAGGTCGATACCAGCGGTGCTAACGTCGCCGGCGCACCCAGCAGCACGGGTGTGGATGTGATCGAGCAGATCAAGAAGCAGATCGAGCAGACCGAGAAACTGCTGGCCCAGCAACAGGTGCAATTGGCTCGCGTGCAGAAGAGCCAGGCCAGCGAAGAGCAGAAGGCTCAGCAGGCCATGGCCATCCAGACCCAGATCATGGGAACCCAGGCGGCCCTGCAGACGCTTCGAGCGGCGCTATTGCAGGCCATGACGGTCGGGATCGATACCCATGCCTGAGAGGGGGTAGCGCGGTAGGCCGTTATCGCGAGCAGGTCCCGGACGGCAACCCATATCCCAAGTCAAACAAAAAGGCCCCAGGATTCACACCCTGGGGCCTTTTTGCATGTCAGCCCAGGATCAGGCCGCCTTGGCTTCCGGCTGGCTCAGGGAGCGGTTCAGCGCACTGAACAAAGCCTTGAAGCTGGCGGTGGTGATGTTCTCATCGATGCCTACGCCGTGTACCGCGCGCTCACCGTTGACCCGCAGCTCGATATAGGCCGCGGCCTTGGCGTTGGTGCCGGCGCCGATGGCATGTTCGTTGTAGTCCATGATTTCCACGGGAATCGGCAGGCCGGCCACCAGCGCTTCCAGGGCGCCGTTGCCCTTGCCGCGCCAGTGCAGGTTGGTTTCGCCCTGGCCCTTGCTGGCCACTTCCACTTCCACGGCGCTGTGGCCGTTTTCTTCCTGCAGGCGATGGCTGACCAGCGCATACGGGGTGTTGGCTTGCAGGTATTCGCGTTGCAGCAGGCTGTGGATCTGCTGGGCGGTCATTTCCAGGCCCAGGCGATCGGTTTCGCGCTGCACCACCTGGCTGAATTCGATCTGCATGCGGCGGGGCAGGCTGATGCCGTATTCCTGTTCCAGCAGGTAGGCGATGCCGCCCTTGCCCGACTGGCTGTTGACACGAATCACCGCCTCGTAGCTGCGGCCGATGTCGGCCGGGTCGATCGGCAGATAGGGCACTTCCCACAGGGCGTCCGGTTTCTGCTGGGCGAAGCCCTTGCGAATGGCATCCTGGTGGGAGCCGGAGAATGCGGTGTGGACCAGGTCGCCGACATACGGATGGCGTGGGTGCACCGGAATCTGGTTGCATTCCTCGACGACCTTGCGCACGCCGTCGATGTCGGAGAAGTCCAGTTCAGGGTCGATGCCCTGGGTGTAGAGATTCAGTGCCACGGTCACCAGGTCGACGTTGCCGGTACGCTCGCCGTTGCCGAACAGGCAGCCTTCGACACGGTCGGCGCCAGCCATCAGGCCCAGTTCGGTGGCGGCCACACCGGTGCCACGGTCGTTGTGGGTGTGCAGGCTGATGATCACGCTGTCGCGACGGGTGATGTTGCGGCCGAACCATTCGATCTGGTCGGCATAGACATTCGGCGTGGCGACTTCCACGGTGGCGGGCAGGTTGAGGATCACCTTGCGCTCGGGCGTCGGGTTCCACACTTCGATGACCGCATCGCAGACTTCCTTGGCGAACTCGAGCTCGGTGGCGCTGAAGGTTTCCGGGGAGTATTCGAACTGCCACTGGGTTTGCGGCTGCTGGGCGGCGTATTTGACGAACAGCTTGGCCGCGTTCACCGCGATTTCCTTCACGCCTTCCTTGTCCTGGTTGAACACGATGCGGCGGAACGATGGGCAGGTGGCGTTGTACAGGTGGACGATGGCTTTTTTCGCGCCGCGCAGGGATTCGAACGTGCGGGCGATCAGGTCTTCACGAGCCTGGGTCAGCACCTGGATGGTGGTGTCGTCCGGGATGTGGCCTTCCTCGATGAGGGTGCGCACGAAGTCGAAGTCGGTCTGGGAAGCGGCCGGGAATGAAGCTTCGATTTCCTTGACGCCGACGGCGACCAGGGTTTTCCAGAAACGCAGTTTCTTGACCGCGTCCATCGGTTCGATCAGCGACTGGTTGCCGTCGCGCAGGTCGGAGCTGCACCAGATCGGCGCGGTGGTGATGGTCTTCGACGGCCAGGTGCGATCCGGCAGGTTGATGGTCGGGAAGGCGCGGTATTTGGAAGACGGGTCTTTGAGCATGCTCATGGGCGGAATCCTTTTATTGTCGTGGCCGAAAAAAGGCGGCCTGCCGGTGGTTCGAACGGGGTGGCTTCTCAGCCGGAACGAGGTGCCGCGATTCAGCCCGGCAGTCGTGCGCTGACGAGGCACAGGCTGCGGTGCTGGCGAAGCTGGATGAGGGTGTGAGAGGTTTTCATGCCCTCAACCCTAACCGGGTGGGCAGAGGATCGCAAGCAATCGAAAAAAATTGAGAGAAGTTCTGATTTCGAGCGATTTTGCGAGATTTAATCGCGAATATTCGGAGCTTCCATGTTGGAAATTGCGTCGATGTTTTGAGCTTGGCAATTCACGGAAGATGGGGCTGAGGGAAGTAGCCCCACCATGAACTCAGGGCTGGAACGCCCCGATGAAAATCGCCGGATCCACTCGCGCATCGTTCAGGCTGATGTTCCAGTGCATGTGCGGCCCTGTTGCCCGGCCGGTTGCACCCACTTTGCCCACGACCGCTCCCCTGGCCAACTGCTGGCCGACCTTCACATCGATTTTCGACATATGACAGAACATGCTGATGAAGCCCTGGCCGTGGTCGACGAACACCGTATTGCCGTTGAAGAAGTAATTGCCGGTGAGGATCACCTTGCCTGCGGCCGGGGTCTTGATGGGCGTCCCGGCGGGTACGGCGAAGTCCAGGCCCGAATGCGGGTTGCGCTCTTCACCATTGAAGAAGCGGCGCACGCCGAACTTGCTCGACAGTGGGCCATCGACAGGCTTGTCCAGCAACAGGTTGCTGGGAATGTTCGGGCTGAAGGTGCGGTAGGCCTTCAACTGTACGGCCAGTTCGGCGTCGATGCGCTTGAGGTCCGCCGGGTTCGGGTTGACCTGGCGCTTGTTCTTCAAGGTGATGTGTTGCTCGGGGTACTTCTTGTAGCCGACCACGAAGGGCTGGGTGCTGCCGCCACTTTTGATCTGCTCGGTGCCGGGCTTGACCGTCAGCGGGATGCCGACGATCGCCAGCCAGTTCTGCTGTTCCTTGACCACCAGCACCGGTTTGCCCTGGTAGCTGACTTTGGGGGCCTGGGTCGCGCTGCCCAGGTCCACCACGGCCACGCCGCCGGGTACCGGTTTGTTCAGCAGACGGGTGATGTAGCTGTCGGCGTGGGCATTGATGGTCAGGCACAGCAACAGCAGGGGGGCGATAGATCGCGGCATGAATCAATCCAGTAGAGAAAGGGTGACCGGCGTCAGGTGGTTGTCTTCGACCCGCACCAGCAGTTCGCCTTCGCCGAGCCGGGCGGTCAGGCGCTGGCCGGTGTGGGTCTGCCCGGCATTGCGGATCGCATGGCCGCGTTCGTCCAAAAGGATGCTATAGCCCCGGCCGAGGGTCGCCAGGGGGCTGACGATGTGCAGGGTCTGCATCTGGTTCTGCAATTGCAGGCGACGCGCCTTCAGGCCTTCGTTCATGGCCCGGGGCAGGCGCTCGGCCAGGCTGTCCAGGCGATGACGCAACAAAGCCAGCTGGCGGCCCGGATGCTGTCCGGTGAGGCGGGTTTCCAGGCGAATCAGGCGTTCGCGACGGTTATCGAGGCTGCGTTCGAAGGCCCGGCGCAGACGCATGTCCAGGTCGTCCAGGCGCTGGGCCTGCTGACGCAGGCGCTCGCCCGGATGACGCAGGCGCCGGGTCAGGCCTTCGAGGCGCAGTTGGTCGCGCATCAGGCGGTCGCGCATGCGCATCACCAGGCGTCGGTGCAGGCTTTCGACCCGCCGCACCAGTTCGCCGGCATCCGGCGCCAGCAGTTCGGCGGCGGCGGAGGGGGTGGGGGCACGCACGTCGGCGACGAAATCGCTGATGGACACATCGGTCTCATGGCCGACGGCACTGACGATTGGCGTGACGCAGGCATCCACCGCCCGGGCCACGGCCTCTTCGTTGAAGCACCACAGATCCTCCAGCGAACCGCCGCCCCGGGCCAGGATCAGCGCGTCGAAACCGCGGGTATCCGCCAGTTTCAGGGCGCGGACAATCTGCGCGGTGGCTTCGCGACCCTGTACGGCGGTGGGAATCAACGTCAGGGCGATCTGCGGCGCCCGGCGGCGGAACACGCTGATGATGTCGCGGATCACCGCGCCGGTGGGCGAACTGATGATGCCGATGCGTTGCGGATGGGCCGGCAGCGGCACCTTGCGCTCGGCGCTGAACAGGCCTTCGGCGCTGAGCTTTTCCTTGAGGGCATCGAAAGCCAGGCGCAGGGCGCCGTCGCCGGCCGGCTCCACGGTGTCGAGGATCAGTTGATAGTCGCCGCGCCCTTCGAACAGCGAGACCTTGCCGCGCACCTTGACCGCCAACCCGTCTTTCAGGGCCTGGCGCACCCGCGCGGCGTTCTGCCGGAACAGCGCGCAACGCACCTGGGCGCCACTGTCCTTGAGGGTGAAATACACATGGCCGGAGGCGGGCCGGGCCAGGTTGGAAATTTCCCCCTCGACCCAGATATTGCTGAACACGTCTTCAAGCAACACCCGCGCACGGCCGTTGAGCTGGCTGACAGTCAGGACCTCGCGGTCCAGGCCCAGTCGGGCAAAGGGATCTTTAATCATGGGCGGCATGATAAGGGCATTCGTCGGTGAATCTCCATGAGTGAAGACAAATCGGACCGGGTTGCCTTCATCGCGAGCAAGCTCGCTCCCACAGGGATCTTGGGTGGTCGCAAGCTTTGTGAACACCAGGGAGCCATTAGCGGGAGCGAGCTTGCTCGCGATAGCGGTGCACCTGTCACCACAAATGCTGGATATGCCGTGACACAACTGGCTAAAGTCCCCGCTCTCCTCAGCAAGGAAGTGTCGGATGAATCTGCTGTCGTGGTTGGGCCAGTGGGCATTTGCCCCCTTGGAATGGCTGGTGATCGGCTCGGCCATAGCCCTGGCCTACATCGTGTTCGGCATCGCCGGGTTCGGGACGGCGCTGGTGGCCGCGCCGATTCTGTTGCTGTTCATGCCCCTGTCGAAAATCGTGCCGCTGCTGGTGCTGCTGGATTTCGTCGCCGCATTCGGCAACCTGCTGCCGTCGCGGCGGGACGTGTCCCGGTCGGAGCTGCTGCGCTTGCTGCCATGCATGGCCCTGGGTTGCACCTTGGGGGTGATATTCCTGCTCAACCTCAAATCCGACCTGCTGCTGTTATTGATGGGACTGTTCATCAGCGCCTATGCGATCTATAGCCTGTGGGTAAAGGCCCGGCCGGCGCAGCTGTCGGCGCTGTGGGCGCTGCCGATGGGGACGGTGGGCGGGATGTTCGGTGCGCTGTTTGGCAGTGGCGGCTTTTTATACGCCATCTATCTGAACAGCCGCTTGCCCAAGGACCCGGCCCGCGCCACGCAAAGCGCGCTGATCAGTTGCAGTACCGTGGTGCGCTTGACGCTGTTCGTCATCGCCGGGGTATATGCCGAGCTACCCTTGCTGGTACTGGCGCTGTGCTTGTTGCCGGCCATGGCGCTGGGCTTGTGGGTGGGGCGTCGCCTGACCCTGCGGATGTCCCGCGAGGCATTCGTGCGCCTGGTCACCTGGCTGGTGCTCGCCAGCGGCATCGCGTTGATCGTGCGCTACCTGAGTGCTTGACCTGGCCCGGCCAGGGATTAAGCTGCCGGCCTTCATTCGCTCAGCAAGGGAAACAGCGGGCCTCGCCATGAATTCGCAAAGCATCATCGTCCCGAAAATCTCCACGCTGCCGGTCCACGAACCCCGGGCCCGTGCGATCGTGCGCTGGCTGGTACGCAAGAATATTGTCCAGGAACAGTTGACCACCTGCGGCCGCACCGGCAACCGCATGGGCCACGCCATTGCCCCTGGCGCCCGGGAGGTGGCCCTGTACCCCGAAGCCTTGCCGTTCGGCGAGCCCGTCAACGGCCTGGAGATCATTACCCGGCGCTGTATCTATACCCCGGCCAAGGGATTCCTCGAGGAGGCGGGTTGCGCCGAGTGCCGCAGGGAAATCGGCGAAGCGCTGTTCGAAAGCCTGGAAGACTGGATGCCAGGCCGCACCGACAATTTCACCTGTCCCGAATGCGGGCATGAAGATGACATCAACGGGTTCCTGTTCCTGCAGCCCTGCGCCTTTTCCAACCTGGGGTTCATCTTCAACAACTGGCTCGAGGCCGGGTTCAAGCAGGATTTCCTCGATGAATTCGCCGATTGGCTGGACCAGCCGGTGAGTTGGGTGAAGGTGGAGTTGTAGATAGGCACACGGCGGACTGTTTTTGTGGCGAGGGGATTGATCCCCGCTGGGGCGCGAAGCGGCCCTGAACCGGGCTATGCGGTACATCTGGCATATCGAGTCGGCCGCTTCGGGACTGCTGCGCAGTCCAGCGGGGATCAATCCCCTCGCCACAGGGGCGATGTACAGTCGCAGTGAGGGGATCAGCCCCGTCAATCTGCCCGGCAATAATAGGCAGAGTTTTACATTGAGCGAGACGGGGTCCATGAGTATAATGGCGCGCTTCCATTTTCCCGCTCGGGAGCCCCCGCGATGCTGCGTATCAGCCAAGAAGCCCTGACATTCGACGACATTCTCCTTGTGCCCGGTTATTCCGAGGTACTGCCTAACGAAGTCAGTCTCAAAACCCGTCTTACCCGTGGCATCGAGCTGAATATTCCGCTGGTATCCGCCGCCATGGACACCGTGACCGAAGCCCGCCTGGCCATTGCCATGGCGCAGGAAGGCGGCATCGGTATCATCCACAAGAACATGACCATCGAACAGCAGGCCGCCGAAGTGCGCAAGGTCAAGCGGTTCGAGGCCGGCGTGGTCAAGGACCCGATCACCATCGAGGCCGATGCCACGGTGCGCGATCTGTTCGAACTGACCCGCATGCACAACATCTCCGGCGTTCCGGTGCTGCACGATGGCGACCTGGTCGGCATCGTCACTTCCCGCGACGTGCGTTTCGAGAACCGCCTGGATGCCACCGTGCGCCAGGTAATGACGCCTAAAGAGCGCCTGGTCACGGTCAAGGAAGGCACCAGCAAGGACGAAGTCCGCGAATTGCTGCACAAGCACCGCATTGAGCGCGTGCTGATCGTCGACGACAAGTTCGCCCTCAAGGGCATGATGACCGTCAACGACATCGAAAAGGCCAAGGCCTACCCGCTGGCCAGCAAGGACGACCAGGGTCGTCTGCGCGTCGGTGCCGCGGTCGGCACCGGCAAGGACACCGGTGACCGCGTCGCCGCCCTGGTCAATGCCGGCGTGGACGTGGTGGTGGTCGACACCGCCCACGGTCACTCCAAGGGCGTGATCGACCGCGTTCGCTGGGTCAAGCAGAACTTCCCTGACGTCCAGGTGATCGGCGGCAACATTGCCACCGGCGCTGCCGCCAAGGCCCTGGCCGAAGCCGGCGCCGACGCGGTCAAGGTCGGTATCGGCCCTGGCTCGATCTGCACCACCCGCATCGTCGCCGGTGTCGGTGTTCCACAGATCAGCGCCATCGCCAACGTCGCCGCAGCCCTCGAAGGCTCCGGCATTCCCCTGATCGCCGACGGCGGTATCCGTTTCTCCGGTGACCTGTCCAAGGCCATTGTGGCCGGTGCGTCCTGCGTGATGATGGGCTCGATGTTCGCCGGTACCGAAGAGGCACCGGGCGAGATCGAACTGTTCCAGGGCCGTAGCTACAAGGCTTATCGCGGCATGGGCTCGCTGGGCGCCATGTCCCAGGCCCAGGGCTCGTCCGACCGTTACTTCCAGGACTCCTCCGCAGGTGCCGAGAAGCTGGTGCCGGAAGGCATCGAAGGTCGCGTTCCCTACAAGGGCACCCTGAGCGCCATCATCCATCAACTGATGGGCGGCCTGCGTTCTTCCATGGGCTACACCGGCAGCGCCAACATCGAAGAGATGCGCACCAAGCCGGAATTTGTCCGCATCACCGGCGCGGGCATGGCCGAGTCCCATGTCCACGACGTGCAGATCACCAAGGAAGCGCCGAACTACCGCGTAGGTTAAGGCTTTCCTGCAAACGTAATCACCGGGGCTGTTCATTCAGCCCCGAGTTGTTTCTGATTCCCTATATGAGAATGAGTCATGGCCCTCGACATTCACGCTCACCGCATCCTGATTCTCGACTTCGGTTCCCAGTACACCCAGCTGATCGCCCGCCGCGTGCGTGAAATCGGCGTGTATTGCGAATTGCATCCGTTCGATATGGATGACGAAGCGATTCGCGAATTCGCGCCAAAAGGGATCATCCTGGCCGGCGGCCCGGAGTCCGTGCACGTCGCCGACAGCCCTCGGGCGCCCCAGGCGGTCTGGGACCTGGGTGTGCCGGTCTTCGGTATCTGCTACGGCATGCAGACCATGGCCGAGCAACTGGGCGGCAAGGTGGAAGGCTCCGATCTGCGCGAGTTCGGTTATGCCCGTGTGGACGTGGTCGGCAAGAGCCGCCTGCTGGACGGCATCGAAGACCATATCGATGCCGACGGCCTGTTCGGCCTTGACGTGTGGATGAGCCACGGTGACAAGGTCACCCGCATGCCGGAAGATTTCCATATCCTGGCCAGCACTCCGAGCTGCCCGATTGCCGGCATGTTCAGCGACGATCGCCGCTATTACGGCGTCCAGTTCCACCCGGAAGTGACCCACACCAAGCAGGGCGGTCGTATCCTGTCGCGCTTCATCCTCGACATCTGCGAATGCGAGGCCCTGTGGACCCCGTCGAAGATCGCCGAAGACGCCATCGCCCAGGTGCGTGCGCAGGTGGGTACCGATAACGTGCTGCTGGGCCTGTCCGGCGGCGTGGACTCCTCGGTGGTCGCTGCGTTGCTGCACAAGGCCATCGGCGACCAACTGACCTGCGTTTTCGTCGACAACGGCCTGCTGCGCCTGCATGAAGGCGAGCAGGTGATGGCGATGTTCGCCGAGAACATGGGCGTCAAGGTGATCCGCGCCAACGCCGAGGATCAGTTCCTGGCCAACCTGGCCGGCGAATCCGACCCCGAGAAGAAACGCAAGATCATCGGCCGTACCTTCATCGATGTGTTCGACGCCGAGTCTTGCAAGCTGGAAAACATCAAGTACCTGGCCCAGGGCACCATCTACCCCGACGTGATCGAGTCGGCCGGTGCCAAGAGCGGCAAGGCCCACGTGATCAAGTCTCACCACAACGTCGGCGGCCTGCCAGAGGAAATGAACCTCAAGCTGGTCGAGCCGCTGCGCGAACTGTTCAAGGACGAGGTACGTCGCCTTGGCCTGGAGCTGGGCCTGCCGTACGACATGGTCTACCGCCACCCATTCCCGGGCCCTGGCCTGGGCGTGCGGATCCTCGGTGAAGTGAAGAAGGAATACGCCGACCTGCTGCGTCGCGCCGACCATATCTTCATCGAAGAACTGCGCAAGGCCGACTGGTACCACAAGGTCAGCCAGGCATTCGTGGTGTTCCAGCCGGTGAAATCGGTGGGCGTGGTGGGCGATGGTCGTCGTTACGCCTGGGTCGTGGCCCTGCGTGCCGTGGAAACCATCGACTTCATGACCGCTCGTTGGGCGCACCTGCCCTACGAGCTGCTGGAAACTGTTTCCGGCCGGATCATCAACGAGATCGAAGGTATCTCTCGCGTCACGTATGACGTGTCGAGCAAGCCGCCGGCGACGATTGAATGGGAATGATTGGGCGTCCGGCATTGTCCGGCACCCATTAACAGGAAATGCGCTGAAGCCCGCGTAATTGCGGGCTTTTGGCCTTTTGGGGCAAATGCCCTGCCGGGGGCTCGATACCCTGTCGCCACGGCAGGGAAGGGCCTGGGATCAAATCTCTTGATCGGCCCGGTTTCGTTGGGTTCTCTCGTGATCCATGAGTGCTTTTCCGGGCACGGTCTTATTTTTCGTGCGCGGCGATGAACATGGCGACGGCTGCCCGGCAATAGGATTCGATTTCGTTGTCGTCCTCTGCCCTGGCCTCATCGAAGCGCGCGATCATCAGCAGATCGGACCCTTTGAAAAGCGCGGCAAACAAACGGGCGGACTGCAGAGGATCGGGCACGTTCAGAACCGCCTTCGCGTGCAACTGACGCAACAGGGCCTCGATCTGAGCAATGACATAGGCGGGGCCGGCTTCGTAATGGCGCTTGCTTAACGATTTTTGATTCGTCTTGTCGGCCATGATCATGGCTTCGACACTGCGCACGTTGGGACTCAGCAACGTGCGAAGCAGGGATGTTCCCACCGCCATGAGCTGATCTGCCGCCGAACCGCCGACGCCTTCAATAAGGGCTTGGGGTGCAAACTGATGGCAGTGGGCCGCAATGGCCGCACTGAACAGCGCCTCCTTGTTCTCGAAGTGCCGATAAATGCTGAGCTTGGATATCTTCGCCCGCTGGGCGACCTTGTCCATTGTCGTCGCTTGAAAACCCAATTCCACAAAAAGTTCGCCCGCGGCGTCGATGATCGTCTGGCCTAGCGCATCGTTGGCGGGCCGGCCGCGTCGGGCCTGACTGTGTTCGGTCATAAAATTCCAGTACTTGACAGTATCTAAATTTGTGAATTATGGTACTCGTAAGTATCTTAATTGTGCAAGCCGATCTCCCTTCATCCACAGCGCGGAGCCCATCATCATGAATGACGTCATCATCATCGGCGGCAGTTTTGCCGGTCTTGCCGCCGCCCTGCAACTCGGCCGTGCCCGCCGCAAGGTCACCGTTCTTGATACCGGCCTGCCGCGCAATCGTTTCGCCGACCACTCCCATGGCCTGCTCGGCCACGACCACAAGCCACCGCTGGAAATACTGGCCGAGGCGCGGCAGCAACTGGCACGCTATCCCACGATCCAGCTGGTCAATGCCCGGGCCGAGAGCGTCTCCGGCGCCCTCGACGATTTCTCCGTCCTCACTGGCGAGGGCGCAACCCTGAGGGCGCGCCGCCTGATCCTGAGCTATGGCGTCGCCGACCAGATGCCTGAACTTCCCGGCTTTGCCGAAGGCTGGGGCAGCTCCATCGTGCCTTGCCCGTATTGCGACGGCTTTGAAGTTGCCGGCCGGCATTGGGGCCTCGTCTGGTCCGGCCCAATGTCGCACAACTACGTCAGGCTATACCACGATTGGACTGACACATTGACGGTCTTCGCCAATGGTCACGACATTCCACCCGAGATCCGGGCCGATCTGGCTCGCCGTGGCATCCCTGTCGTCGATGGTCGGGTCACCGAAATCGACCATGACGAGAGCCATAACGCCACCGTCAGGCTCGACGCCGGCCCCTCTGTTGCGGTCGACATCCTGTTCGCGCATCCGCGCAACAAGCCGTCCGCACGCCTGCATGAATCGCTGGGGCTCGCCACGGTCGATACGCCCCAGGGCATCGTCCTCAAGGTCGACGAGCGCCGCGAAACCAGCGTGCCCGGCATCTACGCCGCCGGCGACCTCGCCAACCCCGCAATGCCCTCGGTCACCACGGCATCATGGCAAGGCGCGACGGCGGGCATCTGCGCCCAGCAGTCGATGCTGGTTTGAGGGCACTTCGGATGGCGCAGGCTTTTAAAGGTTGCTTCGAAGCAGCATCGATTACGGTAGTTTCATTTTCCCATTAGACGGGAGTGCCACCATGGCCGACCCAAAGTCGCAAGAGCGTAAATTCAAACCGCTAGACGATAAATTCCCGCTTGAGCGTCAACTCGGCATCACTGCCGCGCCAGTTGTGCTCATCAACCTGTTCACGCTCGATTATGCCGACGAAGCGGGCTTCCTGGACGCTTTCAAGGTGGCTGCCGAGATCATAACGAAGCAACCGGGCTTCATTTCCATGCAACTGCATCGAGCGATCGGCGATAGCCCGACTTACCTGAACTATGTGGTGTGGGAGTCCACCGAGACGGTCCGCGCCGGTCTCACTCATCCCGAGTTCGTCGCGAAGCTTTCAGCCTATCCGTCATCCGTCGTAGGCAGCCCGCACTTGTTCCAGAAGGTCGCCGTCCGCGGCTTTTGCGTGGCCTGAAGAATGCGTCAAAATGAGGAAATGTCATGACAGAGCAAAAAACCTATCAGGTCGCCGACTGGAATGGCCAAAGCGGGGAGTACTGGGCCGTCAACCAGGCCCGGCTCGACGCCATGTTTGCGGTATTCGGCCAGGCCGCGATCGAAGCCGCCGCGCCCGCGACGGGTGAGCGGGTGCTGGACGTCGGCTGTGGCGCGGGCGCATCGAGTCTGGATCTGGCCGCCCGCGTCGGCGCGGGCGGCCAAGTGCTGGGCGTGGACATATCCGAGCCGTTGATTGGCCGTGCGCGCGCACTTGCGCCACAGGATACGCCGGTCCTGTTCCAAGTGGCCGACGCCAGCAGCGCCGAGCTGCCCGAGGGCGCGTTCGATATGCTGTTCTCGCGTTTCGGCGTGATGTTTTTCGACGATCCGACAGCGGCGTTCACTCATATGCGACGCGCGCTCCGACCGGGCGGGCGGGTCGCTTTCGTCTGCTGGCGCGGCGTGGCCGAGAACGATTGGGTGCGTCTGCCCATGATCGCGATCAAGGACATTGTCCCGCTGCCCGCGCCGCCCGGTCCTGACGTGCCCGGCCCATTCTCGTTCGGCGACCGGGGGCGCGTGGAGCGCATCCTGACAACGGCCGGCTTCACCGATATCACTATCGCGCCCTTCGATGCTTCCATCTCGTTCGGCCAAGGCGAGACTCGGGACGCGGCGATCGACGACGCCGTGAAGATGGCATTCGAGGGTGGCCCGCTGTCGCTTGTGCTCGCTGATCAGCCCGACGACATCCGTGCCCACGCCTGGGCCGCGGTTCGCGCCGCCTTCGCGGGTCTCCCCGGCGAGCGGTCGGTGATGATTGACGGCGCGGCATGGATTGTCACGGCACGCAAATCGGCTAGCTGACATTACTTATCCGCGACAATCCTTCACTTAATATTTCTCAATCGCGGGTGTATCGTATTCGCCTTTTGCGGACCTGCCGGTTCGCCGCAGATTCAATAGGTGGTTGCGTTCATGTCCTTTACCCGTCGCCAAATACTCGGTGGCCTGGCCGGTCTTGTTGTCGTTGGCGTCGGGGCGGGAGGGGCTTCGCGGTATTGGTTGGGCAGGATGGCCGATGCCCAGGCCGGTCATGACTATGAGCTGATCGCGGCGCCCCTGGACGTCGAGCTGGTGGCCGGGCACAAGACCCAGGCCTGGGCGTTCGGTCCGTCGGCCCCGGGCACCGAGCTGCGGGTACGTCAGGGCGAGTGGTTGCGGGTGCGCTTCATCAACCGCCTGCCGGTTGCCACCACGATCCACTGGCACGGAATCCGTCTGCCGCTGGAAATGGATGGCGTGCCGTACGTTTCGCAACTGCCGGTGCTGCCGGGCGAATACTTCGATTACGAGTTCCGTGTGCCGGACGCCGGCAGCTATTGGTATCACCCTCACGTCAACAGCAGCGAAGAGCTCGGACGGGGACTGGTGGGGCCGTTGATCGTCGAGGAGCGCGAGCCTACCGGGTTCAAGTACGAACAGACCCTGAGCCTCAAGAGCTGGCATGTAGACGAGCAAGGCCAGTTCGTGGAGTTCAGCATCCCTCGCGAGGCCGCCCGTGGCGGCACGGCCGGGCGGCTTTCGACCATCAACGGCGTGCCGCAGGCGGTGATCGACCTGCCGGCGGGGCAGATCACCCGGGTGCGCCTGCTCAACCTGGATAACACCCTGACCTATCGCATCAACATTCCCGGCGTCGAGGCGCAGATCTACGCCCTGGACGGCAACCCCGTCGAGCCGCGCCCGCTGGGCAAGGAGTACTGGCTGGGCCCGGGCATGCGCATCTGCCTGGCCATCAAGGCACCGGCGGCCGGAGAAGAGTTGTCGTTGCGCAACGGCCCGGTACGCCTGGGCACCTTGCGGTCGGTCGCCAACAGCGATGCCCCCACTGCCTGGCCGCCAGCATTGCCGGCCAACCCGGTGGCCGAGCCGGACCTGGCCAATGCCGAGAAACTCAACTTCAATTTCGAGTGGGTCGGTTCGGTGTCGGTCAATGTGGACAACGGCAAGCCGCCGAGCCTGTGGCAGATCAACGGCAAGGCCTGGGACATCACCGACAAGACCTGCGCCGACCGGCCGATCGCTACCCTGAAGAAAGGCCAGAGCTACATTTTCGAATTGAAGAACATGACCCAGTACCAGCACCCGATCCATTTGCACGGGATGAGCTTCAAGGTGATCGCGTCCAACCGGCACAAGGTCGTGCCGTATTTCACCGACACCTACCTGTTGGGCAAGAACGAGCGGGCGCAGGTGGCGCTGGTGGCGGATAACCCTGGGGTGTGGATGTTCCACTGCCATGTGATTGATCACATGGAAACCGGCCTGATGGCCGCCATCGAGGTGGCGTGATGCGCCAGATTCGTCCCGCCAGGATCATCGACCGCAGCCGTGACCAGGATTTCATGCGCGAAGCCCTGGCCCTTGCCGCCCAGGGTGCCGCCCTGGGTGAGGTGCCGGTGGGAGCGGTGTTGGTGCAGGACGGCGAGATCATCGGACGCGGCTTCAATTGCCCGATCAGCGGTCACGATCCCAGTGCCCATGCGGAAATGGTCGCCATCCGCGCCGCGGCCCAGGCCATGCGCAACTATCGCCTGCCCGGCAGCACCCTCTACGTCACGCTGGAACCGTGCAGCATGTGCGCCGGCCTGATCGTTCACTCGCGCATTGCCCGGGTCGTCTATGGTGCCCTGGAGCCCAAGGCCGGCATCGTGCAGAGCCAAGGGCAGTTCTTCAGCCAGGGTTTCCTGAACCATCGCGTGATGTACGAAGGCGGCGTGCTGGCCGAGGAGTGCAGCACGGTGCTGAGCGAGTTCTTCAAGGCGCGTAGAGCCAAGGCCACAGACTAGATACCGGCCCCCTGTGTGTATTCACAGCATCCGCACACCACACAAGAACCTATGGGAGCGAGCTTGCTCGCGATGAGGCCGGCAAGCCCGACATCCCTGTGACTGAACCACTGCCTTCGCGAGCCGGCTCGCTTCCAGAGGTTCGTGGTGGTTGGGCGATTTATTTACGCGCCACGATCACCGCCCGCATCGGTGCCGGTAGCCCTTCGATGGTCTTGCCATGGTCAGCAGGGTCAAGGAAGTCGCTCAGCGACTGATACTTCATCCACTCGGTGCTGCGCTGTTCTTCCACGGTCGTCAGGCTCACGTCCACACACCGCACATCGCTGAACCCGGCCCGGCGCAGCCAGCGCTCCAGGGCTGGAACCGACGGCAGGAACCAGACGTTGCGCATCTGCGCATAGCGGTCCTCGGGGACCAGCACCTGATGCTCGTTACCCTCGATCACCAGGGTTTCCAACACCAGTTCGCCGCCTTTCACCAGACAGTCCTTCAAGGCCAGCAGGTGTTCGATGGGGGAGCGGCGGTGGTAGAACACGCCCATGGAAAACACCGTGTCGAAGCCTTCGAGGTCCGGCGGCAGGTCTTCGAAGGGGAACGGCAGGTGCCAGGCGTTGGGCTGCGAAAGGTAGCGCTGCACCGCCTGGAACTGGCAGAAGAACAGCCAGTTGGGGTCGACGCCGATCACGGTGTCTGCCCCGGCCCCCAGCATTCGCCACATGTAGTAGCCGTTGCCGCAGCCCACATCGAGGATGCACTTGCCCTTGAGGTCCAGGTGCGGTGCCACCCGTGACCACTTCCAGTCCGAACGCCATTCGGTGTCCACGTGCACGCCGAACAGCTCGAACGGGCCTTTGCGCCATGGGGAAAGGCCCATCAGGGCGGTGCGCATCTGGGCGCGGGTTTCATCGCTGCACTCGGTGTCGAGCGTCAGACTGTTCAGCAGGTCTATCCGGGTCGGTTGCAGCGACGGCAGGGCATCCAGGGCGTTCTGCCAGCGTTCGAGATCGCCATGGCCTTTCTGCATCTTGATATCGAGCTGCGACTGCAGCGTCGCGGCCCAGTCGGCCAGGGGTGTACCGGCCAGACGGCGGGCGAGGGGAGACAGATCGATCATGGCAGGGCAATCAACGAGGCGAAGTTAAGACACTGGAACCACGGCACGACTTTCGAGAACCCGGCCGCCAGCAGGCGTTCGCGGTGTTCTTCGAGGCTGTCGGGCTTCATGACGTTTTCGATGGCGCTGCGTTTCTGGGCAATCTCCAGCTCGCTGTAGCCGTTGGCGCGCTTGAACGCCACGTGCAGGTCGGTGAGCAGGGCGTGTTCCTCGGGGTCGTTGAAACGCAGTTTTTCCGAGAGGATCAGGGCGCCACCGGGCAACAGGGATTGGCGGATTCGGCTCAGCAGCTCGGTGCGCTGCGGCCGCGCAATGAATTGCAGGGTGAAGTTCAGCGCGACCACCGAAGCCGGCTGGAAGTCCAGGGCCAGGATGTCGCCTTCGATCACTTCCACCGGCAGCAGCTCCTGGAACATCGAGTCCTGGCCGTTGAGGTATTC
The DNA here is from genome assembly GCF_900119645.1 of Pseudomonas sp. NFACC43. Classification (NCBI taxonomy): domain Bacteria; kingdom Pseudomonadati; phylum Pseudomonadota; class Gammaproteobacteria; order Pseudomonadales; family Pseudomonadaceae; genus Pseudomonas; species Pseudomonas sp. NFACC43. The sequence continues at coordinate 124,648 of NZ_FPKK01000004.1, read as the reverse complement.
GCGGCAGCGCTCCACCATGGCCGCCGAGTTGTCCACCGCGATCACCCGGCAACCATCAGTGCGCACATGACGGCGCAGGGCCTGGGTCACCGCGCCCAAGGAAGAGCCGAGATCGTAGAGCACGCTGCCCGGCTGGGCGAATTGCGCGGCGAGCACGCCGAGGTTTTCGACGATGGTCGGGTAGCCTGGCACCGAACGCTTGATCATGTCCGGAAACACCCGCACTACGTCCTCGTTGAACGCGAAGTCAGGCACTTGGGCCAGGGGTTGGGCGAATAGGCGGTCGGACTCTTTGCTCACGGCGATTCCAGCGGCATGGGTGGTGAAAAGGCCGGCATTTTAACCAAAAATGCTGCGGGAGCGAGCTTGCTCGCGATGGCGATGGTTCAGCCGGCCATAATGTTGACTGACAGACCGCTATCACGAGCAAGTTCGCTCCCACCTTATCTGGCTCACTGTGGCTTTCGGGCGAACGCCGACGCTGTAATGCCCCATTGGCCCAGCCAATAACTGATGATGATCAGGTAAGGCGCGGCATGGAAGGGGTGCACGAACCGGTTGATGCCGATGAGGCTGTCGGAAAACACAAACGCCAGCGCCCCGGCGGCGGCCAGCCCTGCCGAACGCTTGGGCACGTTGGTGCCCAGGCGTGCCAACGCCCGCCAGAGCATGGCGCTGATGACTAGGCCGTAGATCACCACTGGCACCAGCAACGGCCCGAGACCGCTCGACACCAGGATTGCCAGGAGCACCGCACCGATGCCCAAGGCCAGGGCCAAGGGCAGCAGCGCCGGTCGGCGGCAATCGCTGAGGTAGGCTTTGAGGTAGGCCAGGTGCGCCAGGAGAAACGCGCCAAGGCCGAACACGAACAAGTCGCCCGGCCACGCCAGCAGTACGTCGCCCGCCAGCGAAAAAATCAGCCCGAGACTGATCCAGCGTCGATAGTCGCCGGGCGGCGCATCGTGCAGCCAACCCAGCAGCGCCAGCACCGGCATCGGCTTGACCAGCAGGCACAGCAGCGAGGCATGCACGCTCAGGCCATACAGGTAGGTGGCCGCTCCCATCAGAGCGAGGATCAGCCAGCCCATGCTCATTTCACCGCGATAGCGCAGTCGAAGGTCTCCACGGGCGGTACTTCAGGGGCCCAGGGCTGTTGATAAGTCAGGCGCAGCCGGCCGGTGCCCGGGTTGAATGCCTGGAAGCGCCAGGTCGAAACCCCGGCAGCTCCGACGATACCGGCGTCCTCCGGGTTGCGGTACACCTCGGGGCCCAGTGCTTTCAGCACACCGCCGGCCGAATCCTGGACCGCCCAGCGATAACCGGTGCTGGGATTGCTGGGCAGGCTCAGGATCAGGTTCTGTCCGTTGTTGAGCCTTACCGGGCACTGGCTCAGTTTTTCCACGGTCACGTTGTTGCTGGTTTGCGTGGCGCAGGCGCTCAGCAGGGCGAGGCTGAGAGGTACGAACAGGCGAGTGAGGGACATTGGGGCAAGGGCTCCGGCATTCACGACGAACGGCGAGCATAACCGAAGATGCTACCGGGTGTGTCAGGCGGGTATGTGGTGTTGCTGATGGCGCCATCGCGAGCAGGCTCGCGATGAGGCCGGTACAGCGTCTATAAAACCCTCAGAACAACACCTTCGCCACATCCGCGAACCGCTTGGCGAAGTGCACCGTGACGCCTTCCTTGAGGTAGTCCGGCAGTTCCTCGAAGTTGCCCCGGTTGGCTTCCGGCAGGATCAGTTCGAAGATTTTCTGCCGCCGTGCCGCGATGACTTTTTCCCGCACGCCGCCGATCGGCAGCACATGCCCGGTCAGGGTGAGTTCGCCGGTCATGGCGACGGCTTTCTTCGGTGGCTGGTTGCGCGCCAGGGACAGCAGGGCGCTGGCCATGGTCACCCCGGCGCTCGGGCCGTCCTTGGGGGTTGCGCCTTCGGGAACATGCAGGTGGACGAAGGCCTCGTCGAAGAATTTCGGATCGCCGCCGAACTGTTTCAGGTGTGAGCTGACGTAGCTGTGGGCGATTTCCGCCGACTCCTTCATGACTTCCCCCAACTGTCCGGTGAGCTTGAAACCGCGATTCAGGGTGTGGATGCGGGTCGCTTCGATCGGCAGGGTGGCGCCGCCCATGCTGGTCCAGGCCAGGCCGGTGATCACCCCGACGCCCGAGAGCACCTGCTCGTTGCGGAACACCGGTTTGCCCAGAGAGGCCTCGAGATCCTTCGGCCCGAGCTTGATCACGGCCTTCGGGTCCTCGATCAGCTTCATCACGGCCTTGCGTACCAGTTTGCCCAGCTGTTTCTCCAACTGTCGCACCCCGGCCTCTCGGGCATAACCATCGATCAGCGCCTTGAGGGCGCTGTCGCTGATGCTCAGGCTGCCCTTGGACACGCCGGCCTTGGCCAGCTGCTTGGGCCACAGGTGGCGTTTGGCGATGGCGATCTTCTCTTCGGTGATGTAGCCCGACAGGCGAATCACTTCCATCCGGTCCAGCAACGGGCCGGGGATCGAATCCAGGGTGTTGGCGGTGCAGACGAAGAGCACCTTCGACAGGTCCAGGCGCATGTCCAGGTAGTGGTCGAGGAATTCGACGTTCTGTTCCGGGTCGAGGGTTTCCAGCAAGGCCGAGGCCGGGTCGCCCTGGTAGCTCTGGCCCATCTTGTCGATCTCGTCGAGCATGATCACCGGGTTCATCACCTCGACGTCCTTGAGCGCCTGCACCAGCTTGCCCGGTTGGGCGCCGATGTAGGTGCGCCGGTGGCCCTTGATCTCGGCTTCGTCGCGCATGCCGCCGACGCTGAAGCGGTAGAACGGCCGGCCGAGGGATTCGGCGATGGACTTGCCCACGCTGGTCTTGCCCACTCCGGGCGGTCCCACCAGCAGTACGATGGAGCCGCTGATCTCGCCTTTGTAGGCGCCAACGGCGAGGAACTCCAGGATGCGGTCCTTGATGTCGTCCAGGCCGGCGTGGTGCTGGTCCAGCACCTTGCGGGCATGCTTGAGGTCGAGCTTGTCCTGGCCGTACACGCCCCATGGCACCGAGGTCGCCCAGTCGAGGTAATTGCGGGTAACGGCGTATTCCGGCGAGCCGGTCTCCAGGATGGAGAGCTTGTTCATTTCCTCGTCGATGCGCTTGCGGGCCTGGGACGGCAGTGTCTTGCCCTCCAGCCGCTGTTCGAACTGTTCGAGGTCGGCGCTGCGGTCGTCCTTGGTCAGCCCCAGTTCCTGCTGGATGACCTTGAGCTGTTCCTTGAGGAAGAACTGGCGCTGATGTTCGCCGATCTTGCTGTTGACCTCGGCGGAAATCTCCTTCTGCAGGCGCACCACTTCCACTTCCTTGCGCAGCATCGGCAGCACTTTTTCCATGCGCTTGAGCATCGGCACGCAGTCGAGTACTTCCTGCAGCTCATTGCCGGTGGCGGAGGTGAGCGCGGCGGCGAAGTCGGTCAGCGGCGATGGGTCGTTGGGGCTGAAGCGGTTGAGGTAGTTCTTCAGCTCTTCGCTGTACAGCGGATTGAGCGGCAGCAGTTCCTTGATCGCATTGATCAGCGCCATGCCATAGGCCTTGACCTCGTCGGTCGGCTCGCTCGGCTGGTGGGGGTATTCGACTTCCACCAGGTACGGCGGGCGGTGATGCTTGAGCCAGGTGCGAATGCGCACCCGGGTCAGGCCCTGGGCGACGAATTGCAGCTTGCCGGCTTCACGGCTGGCGTGATGGACCTTGACCAGCGTGCCGTACAGCGGCAGGGCCGAGGTGTCGAAATGGCGCGGGTCTTCCTGGGGCGTGTCCATGAAGAACAGGGCCAGGGAATGATGTTCGGACTTGGCTACCAGTTCCAGGGTTTCGGCCCAGGGTTCTTCATTGACGATGACCGGCAGCACCTGGGCCGGGAAGAACGGGCGATTGTGGATGGGAATGATGTAGACCTTGTCCGGCAGGCTTTGGCCGGGCAGGGCGAGGCCGGTTCCGGAAACGGTATGTTCGATGTGTTCGGAATCTGCGTAGTCGTTCGTGGCTTCAGTAGAGTGCTGGTCGCTCATTGGGGCACCTGCGCAATGGAGTATGGCTCTTAGATGGGGCAGGTGGGGGGCGGTTTCAATGGTGGGGGATTGTTAGCGGTTATTTCATTGGGAGGCGTTCAGCTTTGTGACAGGTTTGGCGATGGGCGGGTGGACGAGGGAGCGAACCCCCTCGCCACGATGAGGGTCAGGCAACCCGGTTCAGGTCGTTATGACGGGTTTCCTTCAGGCACAGCACGGCGATCACGCTCAGTACCGCAGCCGCGGATACGTAGCCACCGACATAGCCCAGGCCGCCCATTGCCACCAGCTTCTGGGCGAAGAACGGGGCAGCCGAGGCGCCGACGATGCCTCCCAGGTTATAAGCCGCCGAAGCGCCGGTATAACGCACATGCGTGGGGAACAGTTCCGGCAGCAAGGCGCCCATCGGCGCGAAGGTCACGCCCATCAGGAACAGCTCGACGCACAGGAACAGGGCCACGGCCCAGGTCGAGCCGTGGGTCAGCAGGGGTTCCATGAGAAAGCCCGAGGCAATCGCCAGCACGCCACCAACGATCAGCACCGGTTTGCGGCCGAAGCGATCGCTGGCCCAGGCCGACAAGGGCGTGGCGGCGGCCATGAACAGCACGGCGAAGCACAGCAGGGCCAGGAATGTCTCTCGGCTGTAGCCGAGGGTGGCGACCCCGTAGCTCAGGGAAAACACCGTTGAAATGTAGAACAGCGCGTAGCACACCACCATCGCCGCCGCGCCCAGCAACGTCGGTGCCCAATACTGGCTGAACAGCTCCACCAGCGGCACCTTCACCCGCTCCTGACGGGCCACGGCATTGGCGAAGACCGGCGTTTCATGGAGCTTGAGGCGCACATAGAGGCCGACGATCACCAGCACGGCGCTGAGCAGGAACGGGATCCGCCAGCCCCAGGAGCGAAACTGCTCGTCGTCCAGGCCCATGGCCAGGCTCAGGAACAGCCCGTTGGCCGCCAGGAAACCGATGGAGGGGCCCAGTTGGGGGAACATGCCGAACCAGGCGCGCTTGCCTTTGGGCGCATTCTCCGTGGCCAGCAGTGCGGCCCCGCCCCATTCGCCTCCCAGCCCCAGGCCTTGGCCGAAGCGCAGCAGGCAGAGCAGCAACGGTGCCCAGGCGCCAATGCTGGCGTAGCCGGGCAGCACGCCGATAAGCGTGGTGCAGATGCCCATGAGCAGCAGGGAGGCCACCAGGGTGGACTTGCGCCCGATCCGGTCGCCGAAGTGACCGAACAGCGCCGAACCCAACGGGCGGGCGAGGAAGGCGATACCGAATGTCAGGAAGGACGACAGCATCTGTGCCGTGCCGGATGTCTGCGGGAAGAATACCGGTCCGATCACCAGGGCGGCGGCCGTGGCATAGACGTAGAAGTCGTAGAATTCGATGGCGGTGCCGATGAAGCTCGCGGTCGCCACGCGGGTAGTGGAGTTTGTCGGTTGGGCGGGCACAGCGTCGTTGCAGGTGGTGGTCGTCGTCATGCGGTTATCCCTGACAGTCATGTGCTCCGTTGGAGCGATTTATTATTATGGGTCGAACACCGGTGAGCGTTTGTTTCTACAGCCAGGCCAGTACCTGGCTGACGCGGTTGTCCACGGTTTCGATGATCTCCAGCCGGTAGCGGCCGATCTTCAGGCACACCGGGCTTTCGGGAATGGTCTCCAGCGCTTCGGTGACCAGCCCGTTGAGGGTCTTGGGACCGTCGCAGGGCAAGTGCCAGCCCAGGGTCCTGTTCAATTCGCGGATCGACGCCGCACCATCGATCATCAGGCGTCCGTCGGGCTGGGGATGAACGTGTGGGTTGTCGAGGCTGTGCTCGCTTTCGAACTCGCCGACGATCTCCTCGAGGATGTCTTCCAGGGTGACGATGCCCAGTACTTCGCCGTATTCGTCCACCACCATGCCCAGGCGGCGCTGTTGCTTGTGGAAATTCAGCAATTGCAGTTGCAGCGGTGTGCTTTCGGGAACGAAGTAAGGGTCGTGGCAGGCGGCCAGTAGTGCTTCCTTGGTCAGGCTGGCGTCCGCCAGCAGGTGGCGGACCTGGCGGGTGTTGAGCACCGCCTCGACCTGGTTGATATCGCTGTGGAAAACCGGCAACCGGGTACGACGGTTCAGGCGCAACTGCTCGATGATGTCGCCGATGGGGTCGTCGAGATTGATTCCATCGACTTCGCTGCGGGGGACCAGGATGTCGTTGACGGTGATGTTGTCCAGGGCGTGGATGCCGGAAACCGGATGGGGACGCCCGGTGCTGTGTTCAGGGTCATGTTCGGCGCGGGGCAGGAGCATGTCGTCATCGCTCTGCTGCACGGCGCTGGCCTTGCGGGCGAAGGGGCGCAGCAATAGCTCGCTGAGCCCGTTCAGCAGCCAGGCCAGTGGATAAACCAGCTTCAAGGGGACGGCAAGCAGGGCGTTGCCCAGCGCCAGCACCGCATCGGGATAGCGCTGGGCCAGGGTGCGAGGCAGGTAGTCGGCCAGGACCAGCAACGCCGCGCCAGTGGCGAGCCAGGCGATCCACGGGCCGTTGTCCAGCCAGGTGAAGAGGCTCAGCAGCGTGGCGATCACCACCGCCAGGGTGCGGCACAGGGTGTTGCCCAGGATCAGGCTGGTCAGGGGAAAATGCAGCTTCGCCAGGGGTTTGTCGCCGCTCCGGGAGGCCTGGCGCAGCGTCAACAGGTGCGAGCGAGCGGCTTCTATGGCTGTGAACAGCCCCGCCCAGAGGATCAGCACCACCAGTACAGCGAGCAGCGGCCCCGCGGGCAACCTATCCATCAGTGCCGTCCGTCAGATATGCAGGATGTATTCGCGGACCAGTTTGCTGCCGAAATAAGCCAGCATCAGCAGGCAGAAGCCGGCCAGGGTCCAGCGAATGGCTTTATGGCCGCGCCAGCCGAGACGGTTGCGGCCCCAGAGCAGCACGCTGAACACCACCCATGCCAGGCAGGCCAGCAGAGTCTTGTGCACCAGGTGCTGGGCGAACAGGTTCTCGACGAACAGCCAGCCGGAGATCAGCGACAGCGACAGCAGGGTCCAGCCGGCCCAGAGGAAACCGAACAGCAGGCTCTCCATGGTCTGCAGCGGCGGGAAGTTGCGGATCAGCCCGGAAGGGTGCTTGTGCTTGAGCTGGTGGTCCTGCACCAGCAGCAGCAGGGCCTGGAACACGGCGATGGTGAATAGCCCGTAGGCCAGGATCGACAGCAGGATATGGGCCAGGATCCCCGGTTCCTCATCGATGATCTGGACCGTACCCGATGGCGCGAACTGCGCCAGCAGCACCGTGGCCAACCCCAGTGGGAACAGCAGCACGAGGAGGTTCTCCACCGGGATGCGCGAGCAGGCCAGCAGCGTCAGGCCGATCACGGCCACGGCGATCAGGCTGGCGGCATTGAAGAAGTCCAGGCCCAGGCCGATCGGCGTCATCAGGTGGGTATAAAGGCTGGCCGCGTGGCCGAGCACCGCCAGCACGCCGAGCGTGACCAGCAGGCGCTTGTTCGCCCTGGCGCCGGAGGCCAGGCGGGTGCCTTGATAGAGGGTCGCAGCGGCATAAAGGCAGGCGGCGGCGAGGGAGGCAAGCAAACTGGGTGACAAGGGGAGCATAAATCCTGTTAGGCAGGCCCGAAAGGCGCTGAGTTTGGCATAGAACCCATACCGTACGAAAGACCACCGGAGTCACCAGGTGTACGCCGCACGCTTCTTCGCTATAATCCGCGACCTGCCCACGCCGCAGGCTCGCCGAGCACATTTCTTCACGGTCTGGGCCGCCATTATCCCGGCCCCATCCGGGCCCGAAAGGATCGCGCATGTTTGAAAACCTAACCGACCGTCTCTCGCAGACGCTGCGCCATGTCACCGGCAAGGCGAAACTGACCGAGGACAACATCAAAGACACCCTGCGCGAAGTGCGCATGGCGTTGCTTGAGGCCGACGTCGCCCTGCCAGTGGTCAAGGACTTCGTCAATTCGGTCAAGGAACGCGCCGTCGGCACCGAGGTGTCGCGCAGCCTGACGCCGGGCCAGGCGTTCGTGAAGATCGTCCAGGCCGAACTCGAAAGCCTGATGGGCGCTGCCAACGAGGACCTGAACCTGAGCGCCGTGCCGCCAGCGGTGGTGTTGATGGCCGGCCTGCAGGGCGCGGGCAAGACCACCACTGCCGGCAAGCTGGCGCGCCTGCTCAAGGAGCGCAAGAAGAAGTCGGTGATGGTGGTGTCCGCGGACGTCTACCGCCCTGCAGCGATCAAGCAGCTGGAAACCCTGGCCAATGACATCGGCGTGACGTTCTTCCCCTCCGACCTGAGCCAGAAGCCGGTGGATATCGCCCAGGCGGCCATCCGGGAAGCGAAGCTCAAGTTCATCGACGTGGTCATTGTCGACACCGCCGGTCGCCTGCACATCGACGAAGAGATGATGGGCGAGATCAAGGCGTTGCACGCCGCGGTCAACCCGGTGGAAACCCTCTTCGTGGTCGACGCCATGACCGGCCAGGATGCGGCCAACACCGCCAAGGCGTTCGGTGACGCGCTGCCGCTCACCGGTGTGATCCTGACCAAGGTCGACGGTGACGCCCGTGGCGGTGCCGCGCTGTCGGTGCGCGCCATCACCGGCAAACCGATCAAGTTCATCGGTATGGGCGAGAAGAGCGAAGCGCTCGAACCGTTCCACCCCGAGCGTATCGCGTCGCGCATCCTGGGCATGGGCGACGTGCTCAGCCTGATCGAGCAGGCCGAACAGACCCTCGACAAGGAAAAGGCCGACAAACTGGCCAAGAAGCTGAAGAAGGGCAAGGGCTTCGACCTCGAGGATTTCCGCGACCAGCTGCAACAGATGAAGAACATGGGCGGCCTCGGCGGCCTCATGGACAAGCTGCCGAGCATCGGTGGCGTGAACCTGGCGCAGATGGGCAATGCCCAGAGCGCGGCTGAAAAACAGTTCAAGCAGATGGAAGCCATCATCAACTCCATGACCCCGGCCGAGCGCCGCGACCCTGACCTGATCAGCGGTTCGCGCAAGCGTCGGATCGCCATGGGTTCCGGCACCCAGGTGCAGGACATCGGGCGCTTGATCAAGCAGCACAAGCAGATGCAGAAGATGATGAAGAAATTCTCCGCCAAGGGCGGGATGGCCAAGATGATGCGCGGCATGGGCGGTATGTTGCCCGGCGGCGGCATGCCCAAGCTGTAAAGAATCCAGCCGCCGGCTTCATGCCGGCGTTACCCGCGGGGACGCGGGATCTCCAGCCAACCCGTCTCCGGCGGGCGCTGAACGTCGCAGATCTGAATGGCAGGCCGGCACTCGCCGGAAAAAGTCATTTGCAAAAGTCTGGATATTCCTTAGAATATGCGGCCTTTCGGGCACCCATGCCCGCTGTGCATTTAGATTTGCAGCACCGACTACAGGAACGATGTTCACATGCTAACAATCCGTCTTGCCCTTGGCGGCTCCAAAAAGCGCCCGTTTTACCACCTGACCGTAACCGACAGCCGCAACCCGCGTGACGGTTCCCACAAAGAGCAGGTTGGTTTCTTCAACCCTATCGCCCGTGGTCAGGAAGTTCGTCTGTCCGTGAACCAAGAGCGTGTTGCCTACTGGCTGAGCGTTGGTGCACAACCTTCTGAGCGTGTTGCTCAGTTGTTGAAGGAATCGGCTAAGGCTGCGGCCTGAGCAATATGAACGCGACGCCAAAAGATGCTGATGATCTGATCGTTGTCGGCAAAATCTATTCTGTACATGGCGTTCGCGGCGAAGTGAAGGTTTATTCCTTTACTGATCCGATCAAGAACCTGTTGAACTACAAGGCCTGGACGCTAAAGCGCGAAGGCAGCGTGAAGCAGGTTGAGCTGGTCAGCGGACGCGGGAACGACAAGTTCCTGGTCGCGAAGCTCAAGGGTCTCGACGATCGTGAAGAAGCACGTCTTCTGGCCGGTTATGAGATCTGCGTGCCGCGCAACCTGTTCCCTGAACTGACCGACGGCGAGTACTACTGGTACCAGCTGGTTGGTCTGAAGGTCATCGACCAACTCGGGCAACTGCTCGGGAAAATCGATCACCTGCTCGAGACCGGTTCGAACGATGTCATGGTGGTAAAGCCTTGCGTCGGCAGCCTGGATGATCGCGAGCGCCTGTTGCCCTATACCGGGCAGTGCGTGTTGGCCGTCGACCTGGAGGCAGGCGAGATGAAGGTGGAATGGGATGCGGATTTCTGAACGTGGCCAATTTGCGCGTTGAAGTCATCACGCTGTTTCCCGAGATGTTTTCCGCCATCAGCGAGTACGGCATAACCAGCCGCGCGGTGAAACAGGAGCTCTTGCAGCTGACCTGTTGGAATCCGCGGGACTACACCACGGATCGGCATCACACTGTGGACGATCGCCCGTTTGGCGGTGGTCCGGGCATGGTGATGAAGATCAAGCCCCTGGAAGATGCACTGGTTCAGGCCAGGGCGGCAGCCGGGGAGGGTGCGAAGGTGATCTACCTGTCGCCCCAAGGCCGTCAGCTGACTCAGTCGGCGGTACGCGAGCTGGCGAATTCGGATGCATTGATCCTGATTGCCGGCCGTTATGAAGGCATTGACGAGCGTTTCATTGAAGCTCATGTCGATGAAGAGTGGTCGATTGGCGACTATGTACTGTCTGGCGGCGAGCTGCCGGCGATGGTCCTGATCGATGCGGTTACACGACTGCTGCCTGGAGCTTTAGGGCATGCAGATTCCGCTGAGGAAGATTCCTTTACGGATGGTCTGCTGGATTGCCCGCACTACACCCGACCGGAGGTGTATGCGGATCAGCGTGTTCCCGACGTGTTGCTGAGTGGCAACCACGCGCACATCCGGCGTTGGCGTTTACAGCAGTCCCTTGGTCGGACCTGGGAACGACGCGCCGATCTTCTGGAAAGCCGCTCGCTTTCTGGAGAAGAGAAGAAGCTGCTCGAGGAATATATCCACGAGCGGGACGATAGTTCACAACGTATCGATGGTAAGTCCAAAGACTTGCCTTAGGAGCACAGCATGACCAACAAAATCATTCTTGCACTCGAAGCAGAGCAGATGACCAAAGAAATCCCTACCTTTGCCCCAGGCGACACCATCGTCGTCCAGGTGAAAGTGAAGGAAGGTGACCGTTCCCGTCTGCAGGCATTCGAAGGCGTCGTTATCGCCAAGCGCAACCGTGGCGTGAACAGTGCTTTCACCGTTCGTAAAATCTCCAACGGTGTTGGCGTAGAGCGTACTTTCCAGACCTACAGCCCGCAAATCGACAGCATGGCTGTCAAGCGTCGCGGTGACGTGCGTAAAGCCAAGCTGTACTACCTGCGCGACCTGTCTGGTAAAGCAGCACGCATCAAGGAAAAACTGGCTTAAGTCCAGCTTCCGATGCAAAAAAAAGCAGCCTGCGGGCTGCTTTTTTGTTGCCTGGAATTTGGTCTTTGCTCACCCTGCCTACTTTCGTTTCCCATTTCGATGTCGTGCCCCCGGCACCCTTGATGAGTCTTTATGCCAGCCATCGATCATCCCCTAATAGACCAGTTTCTCGATGCCCTGTGGCTGGAGAAGGGCCTCTCGGATAACACTCGAGACGCCTATCGCAGCGACCTGGCGCTGTTCAATGGCTGGTTGCAGGAAAGAAACCTGGAGCTGGCCCATGCCGGGCGGGAGCTGATCCTCGATCATTTGTCGTGGCGCCTGGAGCAAAACTACAAACCCCGCTCGACCGCACGGTTTCTCTCCGGGCTGCGTGGGTTCTATCGCTACCTGCTGCGGGAAAAGCTCATCGCGGTGGACCCGACCCTGCGGGTGGAAATGCCGCAACTGGGCCGTCCGTTGCCTAAATCCTTGTCCGAAGCCGACGTGGAGGCCCTGCTGGCAGCGCCGGACCTCAGTGAAGCCATCGGCCAGCGCGACCGTGCCATGCTGGAGGTGTTGTATGCCTGCGGCCTGCGGGTCACCGAGCTGGTCAGCCTCACCCTGGAACAGGTCAACCTGCGCCAGGGGGTACTGCGGGTGATGGGCAAGGGCAGCAAGGAGCGCCTGGTGCCGATGGGTGAAGAGGCGATTGTATGGGTGGAGCGTTACCTGCGCGATGGCCGCAACGAGCTGCTGGCCGGGCGCCCCAGCGATGTCCTGTTCCCCAGCCGCAACGGCGAGCAGATGACCCGCCAGACCTTCTGGCACCGTATCAAGCATCAGGCCAAGGTGGCCGGGATCGGCAAGTCCCTTTCGCCCCACACCCTGCGTCATGCTTTCGCCACGCATCTGCTCAACCACGGTGCCGACCTGCGGGTGGTGCAGATGCTGTTGGGTCATAGCGACCTGTCCACCACCCAGATCTATACCCATGTGGCCCGGGCACGGCTGCAGGACCTGCATGCGAAGCATCATCCACGCGGATAAGCGCCCCTCGCCACAAGTCTTGTCCTCATGCATTGCGTGTTGTCGTGCGTCAGCGGCATTCGGTCACGCCAGCCTTATGTGGTAGGCTTGGGCGGTTTGCACAGTGGGCGGTTGGAACCCGAATTCGTGTCGGCGTTTCCCGTCCCATTTGTTCGCCTCAGGAGTCCCCATGCGCTTGACCCAGTTGTTCACCGCCGCCGCCCTTGCGCTGGCCAGCACCTTTGCCATCGCCGACGACGCGGCCGACAAGGCTATTCGCAAGAGCCTGGAAAACCTCCAGATCGAAGTGCCGATCGAAGCCATCTCCGCCAGCCCCATGTCCGGCCTGTATGAAGTCAAGCTCAAGGGCAGTCGTGTGCTCTACGCCAGCGCCGATGGCCAGTACATCGTCCAGGGCAACCTGTTTGAGCTCAAGGACGGCAAGCCGGTCAACCTGACCGAGCTCACCGAGCGCCAGGGCATTTCCAAGCTGATCAACGGTATCCCGGTGGCCGAAACCGTGGTGTATCCGGCGGTGGGCGAGACCAAGTCCCACATCACCGTGTTCACCGACACCACCTGCCCGTATTGCCACAAGCTGCACGCCGAAGTGCCGGAGCTGAACAAGCGCGGCATCGAAGTGCGCTATGTGGCGTTCCCGCGCCAGGGCCTGGGATCGCCGGGCGATGAGCAGTTGCAGGCGGTATGGTGTTCCAAGGACAAGAAAGCGGCCATGGACAAGATGGTCGATGGTAAGGAAATCAAGTCCGCCAAATGCGAGAACCCGGTCTCCAAGCAGTTTGCCCTCGGTCAGTCAATAGGTGTGAACGGTACACCGGCAATTGTTTTGGCCGATGGTCAGGTAATTCCGGGCTACCAGCCGGCGCCACAAGTCGCCAAACTGGCCCTTGGCGCGAAATGAGCATGAATGATCCGCTGTTGAAGATCACGGCTCGGCGAAAACCTTCGTCGGGCCGTTAAACACAAAGTCGCGTAGCTGCGCGGCTGTATTTCACGGCCGACCTTGTGTCGGCCGTTTCATGGGGAGTCAAGAGTGAATCCGGTCAAAGTAGGCATCTGTGGGTTAGGTACCGTCGGTGGCGGCACCTTCAACGTACTTCAGCGCAACGCCGAGGAAATTGCTCGTCGTGCCGGGCGTGGGATCCAGGTGGCACAGATTGCCACGCGCACGCCAAAGCCTCAGTTCCAGACGACCGGTATTGCGATTACCAACGATGTCTTCGAAGTGGCCACGAACCCTGAGATCGACATCGTCATAGAGCTGGTGGGCGGCTATACCGTTGCCCGCGAGCTGGTACTCAAGGCCATCGACAATGGCAAGCATGTGGTCACCGCGAACAAGGCGCTCATCGCTGTTCACGGTAATGAAATTTTCGCCAAGGCCCGGGAGAAGGGCGTGATCGTGGCTTTCGAAGCCGCCGTGGCCGGTGGCATCCCGGTGATCAAGGCGATTCGCGAAGGCCTCTCGGCCAACCGTATCAACTGGGTCGCCGGCATCATCAACGGTACCGGTAACTTCATCCTCACCGAAATGCGCGAGAAGGGTCGTACTTTCGAGGACGTACTCGCCGAAGCCCAGGCCCTGGGCTACGCAGAGGCCGACCCGACATTCGATGTGGAAGGCATCGACGCGGCCCACAAGCTGACGATCCTGGCTTCCATCGCGTTCGGCATTCCGTTGCAGTTCGACAAGGCCTACACCGAGGGCATCACCCAACTGACCACCGCCGATGTGAATTATGCCGAAGCCCTGGGCTATCGCATCAAGCACCTGGGCGTGGCACGCAGCACCGTCAGTGGCATCGAACTGCGCGTGCACCCGACGCTGATTCCGGCCGACCGCCTGATCGCCAACGTCAACGGGGTGATGAACGCGGTGATGGTCAACGGCGATGCCTCCGGTTCTACGCTGTTCTACGGCGCTGGCGCTGGCATGGAGCCGACGGCCTCTTCGGTGGTGGCCGACCTGGTGGACGTGGTTCGCGCCATGACTTCAGACCCGGAAAACCGTGTGCCTCACCTGGCCTTCCAGCCAGACTCGTTGTCGGCTCACCCGATTCTTCCGATCGAAGCGTGCGAAAGCTCCTACTACTTGCGTATCCAGGCCAAGGATCACCCGGGCGTGTTGGCCCAAGTGGCGAGTATCCTTTCGGAGCGTGGCATCAACATCGAGTCGATCATGCAGAAGGAAGTCGAAGAGCACGATGGCCTGGTGCCGATGATCCTGCTGACCCACCGTGTGGTCGAGCAGCGCATCAACGACGCGATCACCGCGCTGGAAGCGCTCCAGGGCGTGGTGGGCCCCGTGGTCCGTATCCGCGTCGAGCATTTGAATTAATCAAGGCTGCAAGCAGCACGCTGCAAGCTCCAGGTAAAAGCAGATCTGCTCTCACTTGAGGCTTGCCGCTTGAAGCTTGAGGCTCAAACCAAAGGTTTGCCCCTATGCGCTATATCAGCACCCGCGGCCAGGCACCGGCCCTGAATTTCGAAGATGTCCTGCTGGCCGGCCTGGCCACGGACGGCGGCCTCTACGTGCCGGAAAACCTGCCGCGTTTCACCCAGGAGCAAATCGCTTCCTGGGCCGGCCTGCCGTATCACGAGCTGGCGTTCCGGGTGATGCGCCCGTTCGTCACCGGCAGCATCCCGGATGCCGATTTCAAGAAGATCCTGGAAGAAACCTACGGCGTCTTTTCCCACAACGCCATCGCACCGCTGCGTCAGCTCAACGGTAACGAGTGGGTGATGGAGCTGTTCCACGGCCCGACCCTGGCGTTCAAGGATTTCGCCCTGCAGCTGCTGGGTCGCCTGCTGGACTACGTGCTGCAAAAGCGTGGCGAGCGTGTGGTGATCATCGGCGCGACCTCCGGCGATACCGGTTCGGCCGCCATCGAAGGCTGCAAGCACTGCGAGAACGTCGATATCTTCATCCTGCACCCGCACAACCGTGTTTCGGAAGTGCAGCGCCGGCAGATGACGACGATTTTCGGCGAAAACATCCACAACATCGCCATCGAAGGCAACTTCGACGATTGCCAGGAAATGGTCAAGGCCAGCTTCGCCGACCAGGGCTTCCTCAAGGGCACACGCCTGGTGGCGGTGAACTCGATCAACTGGGCGCGGATCATGGCCCAGATCGTCTATTACTTCCACGCGGCCCTGCAGTTGGGCGGCCCGGCCCGCTCGGTAGCGTTCTCGGTGCCCACTGGCAACTTCGGTGATATCTTCGCTGGCTACCTGGCGCGCAACATGGGCCTGCCGATCAATCAGCTGATCGTCGCCACCAACCGCAACGACATCCTGCACCGCTTCATGAGCGGCAACCAGTACGTCAAGGAAACCCTGCACGCCACGCTGTCGCCATCCATGGACATCATGGTGTCGTCGAACTTCGAACGCCTGCTGTTCGACCTGCATGGGCGCAACGGTGCGGCGATTGCCGGCCTCATGGACAGCTTCAGGCAGGGCGGCGGCTTCAGCGTCGAGCCCGAGCGCTGGACCGAGGCCCGCAAGCTGTTCGACTCCCTGGCCGTGGATGATGCGCAGACCTGCGAAACCATCGCCGAGGTATTCGAGCAATCCGGCGAACTGCTCGATCCGCACACGGCCATCGGCGTGAAGGCTGCCCGCGAGTGCCGTCGCAGCCTGGACATTCCGATGGTGGTGCTGGGCACCGCTCACCCGGTCAAGTTCCCGGACGCGGTGGAGAAAGCAGGCGTAGGAAAAGCGCTTGAACTACCTGCACACCTTTCTGATTTGTTTGAGCGAGAAGAGCGCTGCACCGTGCTGCCTAATGACTTGAAAGCCGTACAGGCCTTTGTCAGCCAGCATGGCAACCGCGGCAAGCCGCTCTGACCGCTGAAACCTGTCACATTTTGAAGCCCGTCTCCTGACGGGCTTTCTTGTTTCTGCATGCCAAACTGGTCGGGTTTTCGCCCCTTGGAGGGACGGGGCGAGCCATCTCGAAGGAAATGCAGATGTTGTTTTTTATCAAATGCAAACCAGCGCTGAGCTGGGCGACAGGTCTGGCCCTGATGTGCTGGATGCAGTGGGCGAGCACGGCGCAACTGGCGGCCCTGGAATCACGACCGTTCAAGGCGGGCCAAGGGCTGGCGCTGGACACGCAGGAACTCAAGTGGATCGAGGAGCACCCCAGGGTCGTCGTGGCGTCGATGCAGTTTCCCCTGTACCTGTTCAAGAATGAGCTGGGGCAGTGGAATGGGTTGAACCACGATATTCTCCAGCGCATCGCACAAATGACCGGTCTGGAATTCGTGTACCGGGAGTCATTCTCTCCGGACCAGTTGCTGGCGATGCTGGAGGGCCGCCAAGCCGACATGACCACCACCCTGGCGATGAATGACGAGCGCCGGGACTTCCTTGCCTTCAGCCATGCATTCGGCGGTTCGGGCTGGGTCTTCGTCGGGCGTGACGGGGACTCGGCGCTCCATTCGCTGGAGCAGCTCAAGGGCAAGATCCTGGCGCTGCCGGCCCGGCACGCCCTGGAGGCGGAGATCAGGCGCGACTACCCCAGTATCGAACTGCGCACGGTCAAGACCTACGGCGAGGCGAGGGCGCTGGTGGAGAGCCGTGAGGCTCACGCCACCATCGAGAATGAAACCGGGGTCCACCTGTATCCGGCCGGGCAGTTGAAGGTAGGAAACAGCCTTGAGGGCAAGTGGGAACCGGATTATCTGGCTGTCCGCCAGGACCTGCTGCCACTGTTGAGTATTCTGAACAAGGCTCTGGAAGCGTTTCCGGCCGAAGAGATGCGTGCCCTGCGCAGCAAATGGATGGCGGGTGTGGTGCCCAGCCAGGCGCCATCGCTCTGGCTGCGTGTGTCCCGATGGGGCTATTGGTGCGTGGTGGCGATTGGCGTGTTCGGCCTGCTGTCGCTGCTGTGGAACCGTCGCCTGCAGGCGCAGATCGACCAGCGGCTGAAGGCAGAGGCCATTCTCAACGACCAGTTGCTGCTCCAGCGGGCGTTGATGGATGCCATCCCCGATCCGATCTTCATCCGTGACCTGGAAGGGCGCCTGCTCATGTGCAACAGGAGCTATGAGGAGCACTTCGCGATCCGCTTCGAAAAGCTGCGTGGGACGCGCCTGACCGACTCCACGGCGTTTCCCCCGGCCACTGCCGAGCTGCTGCATGGGGAAATGATGCAGCAGCTGCGAACGGGGCAGTCTCGGTTCATCGATCGCCAACTGATGTTCAACGGCGGCCTGAGGGATATCTACCATTGGTCGGTGCCGTTCTACGGCGCCGATGGGCAGTTGCGCGGCCTCCTGGGTGGCTGGAGCGATGCGGGGCGGCGCTGGCGTCGTGCTGAGTGAAGGCGTCGCGACACCAAGCGGTCGTGTCCCGGCAGGACTGTTGTTTGCCTGTCATATTGGGCGCGCATGCTCGGTCGAACAGGTTGGAAGCAAGCCGTTTCGGTGCGCTGAAGAACTTTCTGCTGCGGCTCACGGTCACTTACTGTGCACATGCAGTTGTTTTCGGACTATTGAAGGGTGATCGAATGGAAAGTATCAGCCTATTGCTGGGTGAGGCCTTGAGCCCCTATCAGGTCACACTGACGCCTTCCGGCGCCAAGGGTGAATGCCTGGTGACGCTCAGGAATGCCTCCGGGGCCATCATGGTTGAGCGGATGTTCAACCAGGCGCAATTGACCGACAAACGTCAACTGACCGACGTGGTCGATGGCCTGCATCGCGATGTGATGATTGCCGAGGGGCGCCTGGAGCCCTGTGTGATTGCGGCACTGCGTAATCTGGCGCGTGACAAGGTGATCCCCGTAACGAATTGAATGATAGGTCGTGGGAACCTTCCTACGTCCTTACGAGTCAGACCCTTTACCAACAAGAGCGAGCATTGTGCTCCGGTGCTTGTCGCTTGTTGTACGGACCTTGAATGGTCACGTTTAACCCCGAGTTGTCTCCCCACTTCTCGGGGTTTCTTTTTGCCTGCTGAAAAGGGGGGCACCCGTTTCGGGTGCCGAGTGCCTTCAGATGGCCCCCTCCGACCGCAGGCGAGCGATCTGCTGCGCATCGAAGCCCAGTTCGCCGAGGACCTGGGCATTGTGTTCGCCGAGGGCCGGGCCGACCCACTCGCTGCTGCCCGGTGTGTCTGAGAGCTTCGGTACGATACCCGGCATCTTGAACGGCTTGCCATCCGGCAGCCGGGCCTGCAGGAACATCTCCCGGGCCAGGAATTGTGGGTCGCTGAACATGTCTTCGGCGCTGAAGATCCGACTGGCCGGCACGTCGGCGTGGTTCAGTCGCTCCATGACGACGTCCAGGGGCAGGGAATTGACCCAGCGGTCGATGACCCCATACAACTCGTCGCGGCGGCTGTCCCGGCCGTCATTGCTGGCCAGTTGCGGGTCGTTGGCCAGGTCGTCACGCCCGATGACCTGCATGAAGCGCCTGAAGATCGCATCGCCGTTGGCGCCGATCTGCACATGCTTGCCGTCGGCGCTGGTGTGGATGGATGACGGGGTGATACCCGGCATGATGTTGCCGGTGCGTTCGCGAATGAAACCGAACACGTCGAATTCCGGGACCATGCTCTCCATCATGGCGAAGATCGCTTCGTACAAAGCCACGTCCACCACTTGCCCGGTGCCACCGTTGACTTCGCGGTGACGCAGGGCCATCAGCGCACCGATCACGCCCCAGAGGGCCGCGATGGAGTCGCCGATGGAGATCCCGGTGCGCACCGGCGGGCGATCCTCGAACCCGGTGATGTAGCGCAGGCCGCCCATGGATTCCCCCACCGCGCCAAACCCCGGTTGATCCTTCATCGGGCCGGTCTGGCCGAAGCCTGACAGGCGCACCATGACCAGTTTCGGGTTCAGCGCGTGCAACACGTCCCAGCCCAGGCCAAGTTTTTCCAGCACGCCGGGGCGAAAATTCTCGATCAGGATGTCGGCGTCGCCGATCAGCTTCTTGAGGATGTCCAGGCCTTCGGGGTGCTTGAGGTTCAGGGTGAGGGACTTCTTGTTGCGGGCCTGGACGAACCACCACAGGGACGTGCCTTCATACAATTTGCGCCACTTGCGCAGCGGATCGCCGCCGTCCGGCGATTCGATCTTGATCACCTCTGCGCCGAATTCGGCGCAGATCCGCGAAGCGAAAGGGCCGGCGATCAGGGTGCCGAGTTCGATGACTTTGACGCCGGCGAGGGGTTTGGCAGTGAGCGACATGAGCGATCCTGTAGGACAAAGGCAGAACGGATAGAGGTTTTATCATAGGCCAGCCGCCTATATGGCATGTTCTGTCAGACTCATTGGCATGTCTCGCGTCCAATCCATGGCGGTTACTCGCCCTGGGCTTTTCGCGCGCACCGGGTCAAGCAGGCCACTCGCTGGCGCAAGTCGATGGTCGGCAATTCTCGGAATGCCCGCGTCATCGGTTAGACTTGCCGACTTTCCCCGTCTCAAGAAGCCCGTTCATGGCCCAGCCGTCCACGACCTACAAGTTTGAACTGAACCTCACCGACCTCGATCGCGGTATCTACGAGAACGTGAAGCAGACCATCGCCCGCCATCCTTCGGAAACCGAAGAGCGCATGACCGTGCGCCTGTTGGCCTACGCCTTCTGGTACAACGAGCAGCTGTCATTTGGCCGGGGTCTGTCAGATGTCGACGAACCCGCACTGTGGGAAAAAAGCCTGGATGATCGGGTGCTGCACTGGATCGAAGTCGGCCAGCCCGATGCCGAGCGCCTGACCTGGTGCTCGCGTCGTACCGAACGCACCAGCCTGCTGGCGTATGGCAGCCTGCGGGTGTGGGAAGGCAAGGTTGTGCCGGCCGTCAAGGGCCTGAAGAACGTCAATATCGCCGCCGTTCCGCAAGAGGTACTGGAAACCCTGGCCCAGGACATGCCCCGCGTGATCAAGTGGGATGTGATGATCAGCGAAGGGACGATTTTCGTCACCGACGACCGTGGGCAGCATGAAGTGCAGTTGCAATGGTTGCTGGGCGAGCGCGGTTGAGCGAATGACACCGTGTAGGGGGCGCGCTTGCTCCCGCACCGCTCCCTCTGCGACACAATTGACCCCATGATCTACAGAAGAATGTCTGCTACCCCATGCGCATAGAACCTCGCCCGCTGCCCGACACCCTGCCGTTCCTTGGTGACCTGCCACCCTTGCTGACCCGCCTGTACGCGGCGCGTGGCGTACAGTCCGAGGCTGAACTGGACAAGAGCCTGGCGCGCCTGATCCCTTTCCAGCAGCTCAAGGGCATCGATGCCGCGGTGGACCTGCTGGTGGCGGCCCTGGAGCAGCGCCAACGGATCCTGATCGTCGGCGACTTCGATGCCGACGGCGCGACGGCCAGCACGGTGGGCATGCTGGGGCTGCGCCTGCTGGGGGCGGCTCATGTCGATTACCTGGTTCCCAACCGCTTCGAATACGGCTACGGGCTGACCCCGGAAATCGTCCAGGTCGCCCTGGCCCGCGAGCCGCAATTGCTGATCACCGTGGATAACGGCATTTCCAGCGTGGAAGGCGTGGCGGCGGCGAAAGCGGCGGGGCTCAAGGTGCTGGTCACCGATCACCACTTGCCCGGACCCGAACTGCCGGCGGCCGACGCCATCGTCAACCCGAACCAGCCGGGCTGCCAATTCCCGAGCAAGGCGCTGGCTGGCGTGGGCGTCATTTTCTATGTGCTGATGGCCCTGCGAGCGCGCCTGCGCAGCCTCGGCCGATACGCCGACACACCGCAGCCGAACATCGGCGAGCTGCTGGACCTGGTGGCCCTGGGCAGCGTCGCCGACGTGGTGCCCCTGGACGCCAATAACCGGATCCTGGTGCACCAGGGCCTGGAACGCATCCGCGCCGGGCGCGCCCGTCCCGGCATCAAGGCCATCCTGGAAGTCGCCCGGCGCGATCACTCGCGCATCACCTCGACTGACCTGGGGTTCATCCTCGGACCACGACTGAATGCGGCCGGGCGCCTGGATGACATGAGCCTGGGTATCGAATGCCTGCTCACCGACGACCCGAACCTGGCCCGGGACATGGCCGCGCAACTGGATGGCATGAACCAGGACCGTAAATCCATCGAGCAGGGGATGCAGCGCGAGGCGCTGGCCCAGCTCAAGGAGCTGCCGGTGGACTCGATGCCGTTCGGCTTGTGCCTGTTCGATCCCCAGTGGCACCAAGGGGTCATCGGCATTCTCGCCTCGCGGATGAAGGAGCGCTATTTCCGTCCGACCATTGCCTTCGCCGATGCCGGGGACGGCTTGCTCAAGGGTTCGGGGCGCTCGGTGCCGGGCTTTCACATTCGTGATGCGCTGAGCGTGGTGGCGGCGCAGCATCCCACCCTGATCAGCAAGTACGGCGGTCACGCCATGGCGGCCGGGCTGACCTTGCCCGAGGCGAACTTCCCGCTGTTCGCCGAGGCGTTCGATGCGGAAGTGCGCCGGCAGCTGCGCGAAGAAGACCTGACCGGCCGGCTGTTGTCGGACGGCACCCTGGCGGTGGAGGAATTTCACCTCGAACTGGCCCGGGCGCTGCGCCATGCCGGTCCCTGGGGCCAGCATTTCCCGGAGCCGATGTTCCATGGCGTGTTCCAGTTGGTCGAACAACGCGTGGTGGGCGAACGGCACCTTAAGGTCGTCCTCAAGAGCGAGTGCGGGTCGGTGAAGCTCGATGGCATCGCCTTCGGCATCGACCGCGAGGTGTGGCCGAACCCCACTGTGCGCTGGGTCGAACTGGCCTACAAACTCGACCTCAACGAGTTCCGTGGTCAGGAAACGGTGCAGTTGATGATTGCCCATATCGAACCGCGCTAGCCGATGGGCCTTTGTGGCGAGGGAGCTTGCTCGCGCTGGGCGCGCCTGCGTCCTCTTGCGATGTGATGGCTGGACGGGGGCCGCTTCGCAGCCCTGCCGGAGCAAGCTCCTCGCCACAGGGGGACGCCATTGCGTCACACCGTCGTTTTTTAAGTTCTGAACCCTCCGTCCTTGCGGGTTGTCGACTAGGCTCTAAGCACTGGTTGATAGCCCTTGTGACGTCTTGTCCATTTCTATTTTGCCCGCGGGGGCGGGTGTTGCACCTTCTGTCACTCGTCGACTTTTCAAACAGAACCCTGGAGCCTGCCCACTGATTCGAGAGGTGCCCCATGAGTCTGCTGCTGGAACCCTATACCCTACGCCAACTGACCCTGCCCAATCGCATCGCGGTGTCGCCGATGTGCCAGTATTCGAGCGCCGATGGCCTGGCCAATGACTGGCACCTGGTGCACCTGGGCAGCCGTGCCGTGGGCGGCGCCGGCCTGGTGTTCACCGAAGCCACCGCCGTCACCGCCGAAGGTCGTATCACCGCCCAGGACCTCGGGTTGTGGAACGACGAACAGATCGAACCGCTGCAGCGGATCACCCGCTTCATCACTGCCCAGGGCGCCGTGCCGGGCATTCAACTGGCCCATGCCGGGCGCAAGGCCAGCACCTGGCGCCCCTGGCTTGGCAAGCATGGCAGCGTGAAGCCGGAGGACGGCGGCTGGATCCCGGTCGGTCCGTCGCCGATTGCCTTCGATCCGCAGCACACCCAGCCGGTCCAACTGGACGAAGGCCAGATCCATGCGGTCATCCAGGCGTTCGTGGAGGCCGCCCGGCGCGCCCTGACGGCCGGTTTCAAAGTGGTCGAGGTCCATGCGGCCCATGGCTACCTGCTGCATCAGTTCCTGTCGCCGTTGAGCAATCAGCGCCGTGACCTGTACGGCGGTTCGTTCGAGAATCGCATCCGCCTGGTGCTTCAGGTCACCGAGGCGGTGCGGGCCGTATGGCCCGAGGAGTTGCCGGTGTTCGTGCGGGTATCGGCCACCGACTGGGTCGAGGATGGCTGGAACCCCGATGAAACCGTCGAGCTGGCACGGCGACTCAGGGCGGTGGGGGTGGACTTGATCGACGTATCCTCGGGCGGCACCGCGGCGAATGCGGAGATCCCCACCGGTCCGGGCTACCAGACCCGTTTCGCCGAGCGGGTGCGCAAGGAGTCGGAAATCGCCACCGGCACTGTCGGCATGATCACCGAGCCGGCCCAGGCCGAGCACATCCTGCGCACCTGCCAGGCAGACATCATTTTCCTGGCCCGCGAGTTGTTGCGCGATCCGTACTGGGCCCTGCATGCCGATGATGACCTGGGCGGACGCAAGGCCACCTGGCCGGCGCAGTACCAGCGGGCGACGCATCGGGACCAGCCGATCCACGAGTCGGATCTTCGGGACTGAATGCCGATCAAACAACAAGCCCCGGTCGTTCTGGCCGGGGCTTGTTGTTTGATCGGGTCGGGATAGTCGGTTTCTGGGTCGACCCCATCGCGAGCAGGCTCGCGATGGGCCAGCCCGGACACCCGGATTGTGTCAGGGATACTTGCGCTTATCCGGCGCTGGCGGGAAGTACTGGTACAGCCAGGTCTCGCTCAGGGTCCGGTCCTTGGTGCGAATGAACAGGCGCATTTCCACCGGGTCCACACGGTCATCCGTGGGGTACCAGTCGAAGGTGATGCGATAACCCTTGATCGCATCCAGCACCAGCACGTTGAAATCCTTCACCTCGCCATGGGAGCAGGTCACCACCGGTTCGATGCCGGTGCCCGGTGGCAGTTGGTCGAGACCGCCGCCATTGAAATCCACGGCGAAGCGACGCGCCCAGACGGTCGGGTAATGTTCGCCCGGCGCCCAGCCCTCGATGAAACCGCCCATGCCCGAACGAGTCGCATGGACCTGCGCCAGGTCCGTGCTCACTGGCGGCAGTGCGCTCCAGTAGAGTTTGTAGCCATAGTTCAGCGAATCGCCGGCCGCGACCGGTTTCTTCGGCGACCAGAACGCGACGATGTTATCCAGGGTTTCGCCGGTCGTAGGAATCTCCAGCAGGTCCACCGAGCCCTCTCCCCATGCGGTCGTAGGCTCGACCCACAGGCTTGGACGCTTGCTGTACCAGTCCACGGTGTCCTGGTAGCTCTCGAAATCATGGTCGCTCTGCACCAGGCCGAAGCCCTTCGGGTTCTTGTCGGCGAAGGCGTTGAACTGCAAGGTGGCAGGGTTGTTCAGTGGACGGCAGACCCATTCGCCGTTGCCGCGCCACATGGCCAGCCGGTCGGAGTCGTGGATCTGCGGGTGAATGGTGTCGCACATGCGCCGCTCCACGGTGCCGCAGCTGAACATGCTGGTCATCGGGGCAATGCCCAGTTGCTCGATGGCGGTACGGGCATTGACGTGGGCATCGATTTCCATCACCACCCGGGTCGGCTGGCAATCGATGTCGAATCGATAGGCACCGGTAGCGCTGGGGGAATCGAGCAGGGCGTAGACCACGAAGCGGGTGCTGTTCTTCTCCGGGGTCTCGAACCAGAACTGGGTGAAGTCCGGGAATTCCTCACGCCGTTTGGCGTAGGTATCGATGGCCAATCCACGGGCCGAAAGCCCGTACTGGCCGGTGGCGTCCACCGCGCGGAAGTAACTGGCGCCCAGGAATGAAACGATGTCGTGCCGGTCCAGTTCCGGAGCCTTGAACGCACGGAATCCGGCGAACCCCAGGTCACCCTTCAGTTGGGAGGTGTTGACCGTGGTTTTCTCATAGTTGAACAACTCGGGGCGGAAGTGCACCTCGCGGGCCATGCGGGTCTTGGGATCGACGCTGTGCATGCGCACCGGCTGCTTGAAGCCCATGCCGACGTGGAAGAACTGCACGTCCAGCTGACCGTCCAGCTCATTCCATAGCGAATGGTTGGCGTCATACCGGATGGCGTTGAACTGCAGCGGCGACATCATCGCCAGGGTTTCGGGCAAGACTTGCTTGGTATCGACATAGCTACGTTCGGCCAGGCGCCGGGCCTGTTCCTTCAACCCTTTGAAGTCAAAGGGCCGGGCTTCGCCGTCGGCGGCCTGGTCGGCGGCCCAGGCGCGCGCGGCCATGAGCCCGGAAGCGGATAGACCGGTGTAGGCGGCGAACGCCATGGAGGCTTTGAGCAGGTTCCTACGATGCATAAATACAACCTTATTCGAAGCAATCCCGAGCCGTTCCTGGCAACGGAGAGTGATTAGGGAGTTCGGACAATGCCTTTGGCCAAACGCGACAAACGTAAGAACAGATGCCTGAGAGCCGGATCGGTTCACCGCGGCGCGAAATCATAGGGGATACACAGGCAGGAGTGAGAGGGGAAACCATGACCTGGTTAAATTTTCTTACAGATATTTCTTTTTTATTGGAAGTGCCTGCAATTTTTGACTAATTACTCTAAAAATCTCTTCTCACCCTATGAATCATCCCTATTCTTAGGCTGAAAGAACGGCTCGGGCCGTCAATTCAAAGGGCTATCAGGATTCAGGTAATCCAATTCGACGTATGAAGGACAAGTTCATGACAAAAATTCAGGGCATTACCGAAATGCTGGGGCTCTTTCCAAACTTGACCCATGGGCGCAGGAAACGCCGACTCAGCCTGGAAGAATTGAGATTGGTGGAACGCTACCGGGAGCTGTCGGAAAACGACCGGATCGCCATGCGTTATCTGGTGGACGCGATGAGGAGCGTGTCGAGATTCTAAGAGCGGCCGGGCGGTGGGCGTGGCCAATCATTGCGTATATCCGTACCGGCCACCGCTGCCTGGGTTGGCGTCAACCGGCCAGCCTGCACCGATCGACGAAACCCTTGGCAGGAACAAGGCGCGGCAACCGCGGATGGGTTGCCGACATTGCCTGGCATTCAATGCTTGAACATGACATGCCGCACTACGGTGTAATCCTCCAGCCCATACATGGACATGTCCTTGCCATAGCCGGAGCGTTTCTGACCGCCGTGGGGCATTTCGCTGACGAGCATGAAGTGGGTATTCACCCAGGTGCAGCCATATTGCAGGCGTGCCGACAAGCGGTGGGCACGTCCGATGTCGGCGGTCCATACCGATGAAGCCAGGCCGTAGTCCGAATCATTGGCCCAGGCCAGCACTTGCGCCTCGTCGAGGAACGGCGTGACGGATACCACCGGCCCGAAGACTTCCCGGCGCACGATTTCGTCGTCCTGCTGGGCGTCGGCCAGTACCGTCGGTTCGAAGAAGAACCCATTGCCCTCCACCGCCTTGCCCCCGGTGACCAGGCGGATGTGCGGCTGGGCGATGGCCCGTTCGACGAAACCGGCCACGCGGTCGCGATGCTGGGCGGTGATCAGCGGGCCCATCTCGGTGTCCGGCGCGGTTTGCAGGCCGTACTTGATGCTGCCCACCGCCGCGCCGAGCTTTTCAACAAACTTTTCGTAGATGCCTTGCTGGGCATAGATCCGGCAGGCCGCTGTGCAGTCCTGGCCAGCATTGTAGAAACCGAAGGTGCGGATGCCTTCCACTGCCGCGTCGATGTCGGCGTCGTCGAAGATGATCACCGGGGCCTTGCCGCCCAGTTCCATGTGCGTGCGTTTGACGCTGTCGGCGGTGCTGGAAATGATGTTCGAGCCGGTGGCGATGGAGCCGGTCAGCGACACCATACGCACTTTCGGATGGGTCACCAACGGCTGGCCGACGGTCTGTCCACGGCCGAACACGACATTGAGCACGCCGGCCGGGAAAATTCCGGACGCCAGTTCCGCCAGCCGCAACGCCGTCAGCGGGGTCTGTTCCGACGGCTTGAGCACTACGGTATTGCCGGCGGCCAGGGCTGGTGCGATCTTCCAGGCGACCATCATCAGTGGGTAGTTCCACGGCGCGATGGATGCGATGACCCCCACCGGGTCGCGACGGATCATCGAGGTGTGACCCGGCAGGTATTCGCCGCCGGCCGAACCGTTCATGCAGCGGCTGGCGCCGGCAAAGAAGCGGAACACGTCGGCGATCGCCGGGATCTCGTCGTTCAGCGCGGCGCTCAAGGGTTTGCCGCAGTTGTCCGACTCCAGCTTCGCCAGTTCCTCGCCGTTGGCCTCGATGGCATCGGCGAGCTTGAGCAGCAGCAGGGCACGGTCCTTGGGGGGCACTTGCGACCAACTGTCGAAGGCGCCGTCGGCGGCACGCACGGCGGCATCGACCTGGGCCTCGCTGGCCTCGTTGATTTCCACCAGCACCCGTCCCAGGGCAGGGTTGAACACCGCCTGGCCGGGGCCTTCGCCGTTCACCAGCTGGCCGTTGATCAGCAGTTTGGTTTGCATGTCCAAGTCCTCTCTTGAATGTTTTCCCAAGTCCCCTGCGGGAGCGAGCTTGCTCGCGATAGCGGTGGTCATTGAGCCTTTGCAGCGACTGACTCGACGCCTTCGCGAGCTAGCTCGCTCCCACGCGGTTGCGGTTTCCCAGTGAGCGATCACTGTGGATTATTTCCCGCCGCTACCGGCCACGCTCTCACCCCCTCGGGTCAGGTAATAGGCGCCCAGTATCGGCAACATCGTCACCAGCATCACCAGCATCGCCACCACGTTGGTCACCGGCACGTCGCGGGGGCGGCTGAGCTGGTTGAGCAGCCACAGCGGCAAGGTGCGTTCGTGACCGGCGGTAAAGGTGGTGACGATGATCTCGTCGAACGACAGCGCGAACGCCAGCATCCCGCCTGCCAGCAACGCCGAGCCGAGGTTGGGCAGGATGATGTAGCGAAAGGTCTGCCAGCCGTCGGCGCCCAGGTCCATGGACGCTTCGATCAAGCTGTGGGAAGTGCGACGCAGGCGGGCGATGACGTTGTTATAGACGATCACCACGCAAAAGGTCGCGTGGCCCACGACGATCGTGAACATCCCGGGCTCGATTCCCAGGGTCTTGAAGGAGGCCAGCAGGGCAATGCCGGTGATGACGCCCGGCAGGGCGATCGGCAGGATCAGCATCAGCGAGATCCCCTGTTTGCCGAAGAAGTCACGGCGATACAGCGCGGCCGAAGCCAGGGTGCCGAGTACCATGGCGATCAGCGTGGCAATGGCCGCCACCTGCAATGACAGCTTGATGGCCTCCAGGACGTCAGGGCGCGAGAACGCCACGCTGAACCACTTCAGGGTCAGGCCCTTGGGCGGAAAACTGAAGGCTGCATCCTCGGTGTTGAAGGCGTAGAGGAAGATGATCAGGATCGGGAAATGCAGGAACACCAGTCCGCCCCACGCCGCGATCCGCAAGCCCCAGGAGGCCCGGTCTTGAGAGTCAGAGTGCATCGAAAGCCCCCAGGCGTTTGACGATAGACAGGTAGATGGCAATCAGCACGATGGGCACCAGGGTGAACGCCGCGGCCATGGGCATGTTGCCGATGGCGCCTTGCTGGGCGTAGACCATGCTGCCGACGAAGTAGCCCGGCGGGCCCACCAGCTGCGGCACGATGAAATCCCCCAGGGTCAGTGAGAAGGTGAAGATCGAGCCGGCGGCGATGCCCGGGATCGACAACGGCAGGATCACGTGCATGAAGGTCTGGCGCGGCCTGGCGCCCAGGTCCGCCGAGGCTTGCAGCAATGACGGCGGCAGGCGCTCCAGGGAGGCCTGGATCGGCAGGATCATGAACGGCAGCCAGATGTAGACGAACACCAGGAAACGGCCCAGGTGCGACGTGGACAAGGTACTGCCGCCCACGCCGGCAATCCCCAGTGCGAACTGCAACACCGGCTCCAGGCCCAGGTGCTGGACGAACCACTGGGCCACGCCGCCCTTGGCCAGCAACAGTGTCCAGGCATAGGCCTTGACGATATAACTGGCCCACATCGGCAGCATCACCGCGATGTAGAAAAACGCCTTGGTCTTGCCGCGGGTGTAGCGGGCCATGTAGTAGGCAATCGGGAACGCGACGATGGCGCTGGCGATGGACACGACGATGGCCATGCCCAGGGTGCGCAGGATGATGTCGAAGTTCGAGGGCTGGAACAGCGCGATGAAATTCGCCAGGGTCAGGTCAGGCGTGACCGCCATGGTGAAGTCGTCGAAGGTGTAGAAACCCTGCCACAACAACGTCAGCAGCGAGCCCAGGTAGATCGCGCCGAACCAGATCAGCGGCGGTACCAGCAGCAGCGACAGGTACAGGTTGGGGCGTCGGTAGAGCAGGTTGGAAAAACGTCGCAACGCAGAACCGGAGGTGGACGTCTGGGGCAGGGCCTGGGTGTTCATGTCACACCTCGCCGCCGACGGTGTCATGCAACACGACCATCGCTTCCCGGGCCCAGCGAATGCGCAACGGTTGGCCGGCCTGATGCTGGGCCGCGTTGTCGGTCCATTGGGTATTGGCCTGGCTGAGGTTCAGGGTCTGGCCGTTGTCGAGTTTCACCTCGTAGCGCGTGGCGCTGCCCTGGTACTGGATGTCGTGAAGCAGTCCCTGGACTTCGATTTCATTGCCGGCGAGCGGGCCTTCGGCGAAGCGCACGTGTTCCGGGCGGATCGAAAACGCCTGTGGATAACCACTCAATTGCCGAGCCAGTTCGCCACGGATCACATTGGAGGTGCCGACGAACTCGGCGACGAAGGTGGTCGCCGGTTTCATGTACAGGTTGCGCGGCGTATCGACCTGTTCGATGCGCCCCTTGTTGAACACCGCCACGCGGTCGGACATCGACAAGGCTTCGGTCTGGTCGTGGGTGACGAAAATGAAGGTGATGCCCAACTGGCGTTGCAGTTTCTTCAACTCTCCCTGCATCTGTTCGCGCAGCTTGAGATCGAGGGCGCCCAGGGGTTCGTCCAGCAGCAACACCCGTGGACGGTTGACCAGCGCCCGGGCCAGGGCCACGCGCTGGCGCTGGCCGCCGGAAAGTTGCACCGGCTTGCGCTCGCCATAGCCGCCCAGGGCAACCATCTGCAGGGCTTCATCGGCGCGCTGGATGCGCTCGGCCTTGGCGACGCCTTTGACTTTCAGGCCATAGGCGACGTTGTCGCGCACATTCATATGGGGAAACAGGGCGTAATCCTGGAAGACCGTGTTCACGTCGCGCTGATAGGGCGGCAATCCGGCGGCTTCCTCGCCATGGATACGGATCGAGCCGGCGCTGGGCTGTTCGAAACCGGCGATCAGCCGCAGGCAGGTGGTCTTGCCCGAACCGGAAGGGCCCAGCATGGAAAAGAACTCGCCGTCCTGGATGTCGATGGAAACCCGGTCAACGGCCTTCACTTCACCGAACTGACGGGATACCTGGGTGAACTGGACTGCAAGTGTCATGGTGCGGTGCTCCAGAAAGCGGGGCTTCTATTGAGTCATGGCTGGATTGTCGGGCACGGACCTGTGGCGAGGGGATAAATCCCCTCGTCACAAGAGCGGTGCTCAGCTCCGGTTTTTTCGCCGACTGAGGGACTTAGCGCCCACCCATGATCGCAATGTAGTCCTGGGTCCAGCGGCTGTAGGGCACGTACTTGCCGCCCTCGGCCTGTGGAGTTTTCCAGAAGGCGATCTTGTCGAACTGGTCGAAGCCGTTGGTCTTGCAGCCTTCGGCCCCCAGCAGTTCACTGCCCGTGCACGCTGCCGGCACCGCTGGCAGGGAACCGAACCAGGCCGCCACGTCACCCTGGACTTTCGGTTGCAGCGACCAGTCCATCCACTTGTACGCACAGTTGGGGTGCTTGGCGTCGGCGTGGAGCATCGTGGTATCGGCCCAGCCGGTGGCGCCTTCTTTTGGAATGGTCGAGGCGATCGGTTGTTTCTCGTTCATCAGGCCGTTGACCTGATACGGCCAGGCGCCGGACGCCACCACACCTTCGTTCTTGAAGTCGCTCATCTGCACGGTGGTGTCGTGCCAGTAGCGGTGGATCAACGGTTGCTGGGCCCGCAGCAATTCCAGCACGGCCTTGTATTGCGCTTCATCGAGTTGGTACGGGTCCTTGATGCCCAGCTCGGGCTTGGCGGTCTTGAGGTACAGCGCCGCGTCGGCGATATAGATCGGGCCATCATAGGCTTGTACGCGACCTTTGTTCGGCTTGCCGTCCGGCAGGTCCTGGGCGCTGAACAGCACGCTCCAGCTGGTGGGCGGTTGCTTGAACACGTCGGTGTTGTACATCAGCACGTTCGGCCCCCACTGGTACGGGGTGCCGTAGGTCTGCTGGTTGACCACGTACCACGGCGCATCCTTGAGACGTGGATCGAGGTTCTTCCAGTTGGGAATCAGGGCGGTATTGATCGGCTGCACGCGCTTGCCGGCAATCAGCCGCAGCGAGGCATCGCCGGAGGCGGTGACCAGGTCGTAGCCGCCCTTGGTCATCAGACTGACCATTTCGTCGGAGGTCGCGGCGGTTTTCACATTGACCTTGCAGCCGGTTTCTTTCTCGAATCCGGTCACCCAATCGTAGGCCTTGTCGGTTTCACCGCGTTCGATGTAGCCCGGCCAGGCGACGATATCCAGTTGGCCTTCCCCTGCGCCAACAGCCTTGGCTGGTTCGGCGGCCTGCAGGCTGACGCTGGTCAGCAGCGCCGTGGTGATTGCGCTGAGCAATGCGGTCTTGTGCGCGTACATGGAAATCCCTCTTGCTTTAATTATGGTCGGGGCAGTGTTTCAACAGGGTGAAGCGCCATTGAAGGCCTGTTATTAGAGTAGTGCTGTTATCTACAGATGCTGGCCGTGGCGGGCCATGATGTGGCGCACCACGCTGTAGTCCTGGAGCGAGTCGCTGGACAGGTCTTTCCCATAACCCGAACGTTTCAGGCCGCCATGGGGCATTTCGCTGACCAGCATGAAGTGGCTGTTGATCCAGGTGCAGCCGTATTGCAGCCGTGCCGCCACCTGCATCGCCTTGTCCAGGTTCTGTGTCCATACCGAGGAGGCCAGGCCGTATTCGGAGTCGTTGGCCCAATCCACCGCCTGGCTGAGCTCGTCGAAGCGGGTCACGGTGACGACCGGGCCGAACACCTCACGCTGGACGATCTCGTCGCTTTGCTTGCAACCGGCCAGCAGGGTGGGCTGATAGAAGAAACCCGCGCCGGAATGCACCGCCGCGCCGGTGATGCGTTCGATGTGGGGCTGGCCGAGGGCGCGCTCGACGAAACTGGCGACACGGTCGCGCTGGCGGGTGCTGATCAGCGGGCCGATTTCATTGTCGGCATCGCGCCTGCCGGCAAAGCGCAGGCTGCTGACCGCCGCGCCGAGCTCGGCCACCAGGCGGTCGTGAATGCCGTCCTGGGCGTAGATCCGGCAGGCTGCGGTGCAATCCTGTCCGGCGTTGTAATAACCGTAGGTGCGCACGCCTTCGACCACGGCCTGCAGGTCGGCGTCATCGCATACGATCACTGGCGCCTTGCCGCCCAATTCCAGGTGCGTACGCTTGAGCGTCTTTGCCGCTGCCTGGAGGATCTTCTGCCCGGTGACGATATCGCCGGTCAGGGAAACCATGCGCACCTTGGGGTGACTGACCAGGTGGCTGCCCACCCCTTCGCCGCCTCCGCAGATGATGTTGATCACGCCTGGCGGCAGGATCCGGGCCAATACCGGTGCCAGGGCCAGGATCGACAGCGGCGTGTGCTCCGACGGTTTGAACACCAGGGTATTGCCGGCGGCCAGGGCGGGGGCGATTTTCCACGCGGCCATCATGATCGGGTAATTCCACGGGGCGATGGATGCCACCACCCCAATCGGGTCGCGGCGCACCATGCTGGTGTAGCCAGGCAGGTATTCGCCGCTGAGCTGGCCGGTCTGGCAGCGCACGGCGCCGGCGAAGAAGCGGAACACGTCCACCGTGGCGCTCAGGTCATCCTGGCGCGCCAGGTGCAGCGGTTTGCCGCAGTTCAGGGATTCGAGGCGAGCCAGTTGATCGGCGTTCCTTTCGATGGCGCCAGCGATGTCCAGCAGCAGGTTGGAGCGTTGTTGCGGCGTGGTGCGCGACCACCCGTCGAAGGCGCGATGGGCGGCCAGGATCGCGGCTTCCACCTGCTCGCTGCTGGCTTCGGCGATGTGGGCCAGCACCTCACCGGTGGCCGGGTTGAGGATCGGCTCGACAGGGCCTTCACCGGCAACGAGCTCTGCGTCGATCAGCAACGCGGTGCACAACGGGGTTTGCGTGTCAGCCATGTCCGATTTCTCTTCTTTCGGTTGAAACACAGAACCTGTGGGAGCGAGCTTGCTCGCGATGACGGTCTATCTATCCGACGACAAATGCGTTGCTGACACTTCGCCATCGCGAGCAAGCTCGCTCCCACCAGGGTCGCGGTCATGCAGCAAGACTAGTGCTCAGCCTCAAGGCCGACAAATTCGAAATACTCAAGGCTGCATTCGATTAAATAGATGGCTTGCGCCCGCCATGAGGCTGTTCCCGGGCGACGGCCAGGAACGGATCGACCGACGCCGGCCGCGCCGTGCCCCGGCGCCAGGCCAGGCCGACGTCGAGGGTCTGGCTGAGGTCGGCAATCGGTCGCGCCTCGATGATGTCGCCTTCCAGCGACCAGGGGCGGTAGGTCATGTCCGGCTGGATCGACACACCAAGCCCCGCCGCCACCAGGCTGCGCACCGCTTCGGTGGAAGCGGTGCGCAGGGTGATCTTCGGTTGCAAGCCGGCACCGCGCCACAGGCGCTGGGCGTTGCGGTCCATTTCGTCGACATTCAGCTGGATCAGTGGCTCACGGGTGACATCGGCCAGGTTGATGCTGTCGCGCTCCAGCAGCGGGTGCTGCGCCGGCAGCCACAAGCGGTGGGGGGAATGGGTCAGCACCTCGGTCTGCAAGGCGTGACGGTCTTCCAGGTTGGACAGGATCAGCACCCCGACATCGATTTCGCCGCTGACCAGCAGGTGCTCGATATACGGCCGTTCGTCCTCCATCACCCGGATGTCCACGTTGGGGTAGGCGCGCTGGAAGCGAGTCAGCAGGTCCGCCAGGTAGTAGCCGGCCACCAGGCTGGTGACACCGATGGTGACCTGGCCGGCCACCTGGTCGGTGCTGTGTTGCAGGCTGCGCTTGGCATTGTCGACGGTGGCCAGGATCAGATGGGCCTGGCGCAGGAATTGATGCCCCTGGTGCGTCAGGGTCATGCCCTTGGCGTGACGATTGAACAGGCTGACGCCGATTTCCTGCTCCAGTTGCTGGATGGCCAGGGTCAGGGTGGACTGGGAAATGAAGGCCGTCTGTGCGGCGGCGGAAATCGAGCCGGTCTCGGCCACGGCGATGAAATGGCGAATCTGGCGCAACGTCATCATGGGAAAGCATCCGGTCGGCGGTTTTATCGATCTGCCGCAGTGTATATCGGTTTTTTCAATGGGTAGCGAGGGGAGGGGCAACATCTCGAAGCAATCTCGCCAGGGGCAGCGGGGCACTTTCGATCTAGGCTGATGGCCTTAATGATCCGGTTACCCCGAATGCGTGGAGGCAGCAAATGAACACTCGCGGATTGCTCGACCAGCTACTCAAGTCCGGTCAGGAAATGTTGCAGAACAAGGCGGGCGCTTCCCAGGGCAAATCGTCCGGTGGCTTGGGCGGGCTGCTCGGCGGTGCCGGTGGCAACCTCGGCGGCCTGCTGTCCGGCGCAGGCGGCGGGGCGCTGGCCGCCGGGGCCATGGGCTTGTTGCTGGGCAACAAGAAAGCCCGCAATTTCGGCGGCAAGGCCCTGGCCTATGGTGGCCTGGCCGCCCTGGGCGTGATCGCCTACAAGGCTTATGGCAACTGGCAGGCCCAGCAGGGCAGCGCCCCGAAAACCGAACCGCAGACCCTGGACCGCGTTCCTGCGGCGCAGGTCGAGCAGCATAGCCAGGCGATCCTCAGGGCGCTGGTGGCGGCGGCCAAGGCCGATGGTCACGTGGACGAGCGTGAGCGGCAGTTGATCGAGGGCGAATTCACCAAGCTCGACAGCGACCAGGAACTGCAGCACTGGCTGCATGCCGAGCTCAACAAACCCCTGGATCCGGCCGACGTCGCCCGTGCCGCCAGCACGCCGGAAATCGCCGCGGAGATGTACATCGCCAGCGTGATGCTGGTGGACGAGGAAAACTTCATGGAGAAGTCCTACCTCGATGAACTGGCGCGCCAACTCAAGCTGGAGCCGGGGTTGAAGGCAGAACTGGAAAAGCAGGTGCGCCAGGCGAGTGCCTAGAACAGCCCCAACACAATTCCCTGTGGGAGTGTTTGGCAGTCTTGTGTGCCAGCGCTATTTCCTGTGGGAGCGAGCTTGCTCGCGATGGCGTTTGGTCAGTCGCAGCGTTTCGACGGGTACATCGTTATCGCGAGCAAGCTCGCTCTCACAGGAACGCACTCCATCGCTATCCTGACTTGATCAAAATCCTCCCAAGCCTCCATGCAGACGCTACGCCGCCCTCGGCTATACTCCCCAGCATTTTCAAATGCCCGAGGTTTTACTGTGAAGAACTGGACATTGCGCCAACGCATCCTGGCGAGTTTCGCGGTGATCATCGCCATCATGCTGCTGATGGTGGTTGTCTCGTATTCACGGTTGTTGAAGATCCAGGACAGTGAAGAAAAAGTCCGGGCCGATGCGCTGCCGGGGGTGTACTACAGCTCCATGATTCGTGGCGGTTGGGTCGACAGCTACGTCAAGACCCAGCAAATCGTCGGTCTTTCCGGCAATCGCGAAATCACCGCCGAAGACCGGGCGCAATACCAGGGCTTCGAGCAGCACTTGCGCGAGGAAATACAGAATTACCAGAAGCTGATCGAAGATCCCGCCGACCAGGTCTCTTTCGATGAATTCGAGGTCAATCACCAGACTTTCAACCAGGCCCTGGCCAAGGCCCTGGACCTGTATCAGCGCAAGGATTATGAAGGCGCGCGGCAGGTCGTGAACAAGGATTTGACAGCGGCCTGGCTCGACGGACGCGGACATCTGAACCAGATCATCGAGCGCAACCGCGAGTTGGCGGAGCAGGCGGCCGATACCATCGGCACAGCGGTCATGGCAGCCAAGATCGCCATGGGGCTGTCGTTGCTCGTCGCGCTGGTCATTGCCTTGCTCTGCGGCCTGTTGCTGATGCGCGCGATCATGGCGCCGATGAACCGCATCGTGGAGATCCTCGACGTCATGCGCAGCGGCGACCTGAGCGGGCGCCTGAACCTGGCGCGCAAGGATGAATTCGGTGCCGTGGAAACCGGCTTCAACGACATGATGGCCGAGCTGACGGCACTGGTGTCCCAGGCCCAGCGCTCGTCCGTGCAGGTCACCACCTCGGTGACCGAGATCGCCGCCACTTCGCGGCAACAACAGGCCACCGCCACCGAGACCGCCGCCACCACCACCGAGATCGGCGCCACCTCCCGGGAAATCGCCGCCACGTCCCGGGACCTGGTGCGCACCATGACCGAAGTGTCCACCGCCGCCGACCAGGCCTCGGTGGCCGCCGGCTCCGGCCAGCAGGGCCTGGCGCGGATGGAGGAAACCATGCATTCGGTCATGGGGGCCGCCGACCTGGTGAACGCCAAGCTGGCGATCCTCAACGAGAAGGCCGGCAACATCAACCAGGTGGTGACCACCATCGTCAAGGTTGCCGACCAGACCAACCTGCTGTCCCTCAATGCCGCCATCGAAGCCGAGAAGGCCGGTGAATACGGTCGTGGTTTCGCCGTGGTCGCCACGGAAGTGCGGCGCCTGGCCGACCAGACGGCCGTGGCCACCTACGACATCGAGCAGATGGTGCGCGAAATCCAGTCCGCCGTGTCGGCGGGCGTGATGGGCATGGACAAGTTTTCCGAGGAAGTACGCCGGGGCATGGCCGAGGTGCAGCAGGTCGGCGAGCAACTGTCGCAGATCATCCATCAGGTCCAGGCGCTGGCGCCGCGGGTGTTGATGGTCAACGAAGGCATGCAGGCCCAGGCCACCGGCGCCGAGCAGATCAACCACGCCCTGGTGCAACTGGGCGATGCCAGCAGCCAGACCGTGGAGTCCCTGCGCCAGGCCAGTTCCGCCATCGACGAACTGAGCCAGGTGGCCGTGGGGCTGCGCAGCGGCGTCTCGCGTTTCAAAGTCTGATGAGCGACTTCGAGGCCAGACGTGGCACCGCGCCGGCGGCCCGTCAGATGCTGTTCCTGCAGTTTCGCATCGGCAACGAGCGCTATGCCCTGGCGGCCACCGACGTGGTGGAGGTGTTGCCGCGCATGCCCCTCAAGCCGATTGCCCGGGCCCCGTCCTGGGTGGCCGGGGTATTCGCCTGGCGTGGAACGGTGGTGCCGGTGATCGATCTGTGCAGCCTGACCTTCGGCCAGCCCGCCGAGATCCGCACCAGTACGCGGCTGGTGCTGGTGCACTATCGGCCCGAGGGGCAATCGGCGGAGCAGGTGCTGGGGTTGATCCTGGAGCAGGCCACCGATACCTTGCGGTGCGACCCGGAGCAGTTCCAGCCTTATGGCCTGGATAACCGCCAGGCGCCGTACCTGGGGCCGGTTCGCGAAGATGCCCAGGGGCTGCTGCAATGGGTGCGGGTCAACGACCTGCTCGATGAGTCGGTCCGTGCGCTGTTGTTCCCCGCGACGCCGCCGAGCCTTGACCTGCCAAAGGCCCGGCCATGAACAACGACCAGCGTTTTTTCGTTTTCCTCAAGGAGCGCATCGGCCTGGATGTCACCTCCGTGGGCGTGGCCATCATCGAACGGGCCGTACGCCAGCGCATCACCGCCGTGCCAGGGCGAACGGTCGAAGAATATTGGCACTGCCTGCTGCAATCGACCCAGGAGCAGCAAGCACTGATCGAAGCGGTGATCGTCCCGGAAACCTGGTTCTTCCGTTACCCGGAATCCTTCGCGACCCTGGCCCGGCTGGCCGTCCAGCGCCTGACGGCGATCCGGCACCTGCGTGCGCTACGCATTCTCAGCTTGCCGTGTTCCACGGGCGAAGAGCCGTATTCCATCGCCATGGCGCTGCTCGATGCCGGCGTACAGCCTCACCAGTTCAAGGTCGATGGACTGGATGTCAGCCCGCTTTCTGTGGAGCGCGCCCGGGAGGCTCGTTATGGCAGGAATTCATTCCGGGGCGCGGACCTGGCGTTTCGCGAGCGATATTTCACGGCCGACGGGGACGGCTATCGTCTCGGCGAGCGGGTCCGCGAGCAGGTGCGCCTGCAGGTGGGCAACCTGCTGGATCCGGCCTTGCTGGCGAACGAGGCCCCCTACGATTTCGTGTTCTGCCGCAACCTGCTGATCTATTTCGACCAGCCGACCCAACGGCTGGTATTCGAGGTGCTCAAGCGCCTGACCCACCAGGACGGCGTGCTGTTCATCGGTCCCGCCGAGGGCAGCCTGCTGGGGCGGCTGGGCCTGCGCTCGATCGGCGTGCCCCAGTCGTTCGCATTCAGCCGCCAGGGTGTCGCCGAACCGCAGCCGTTGCCCACCCTGGTGCCTGCGCCGCTGCCGCCCCGTGTCGTGCCGCCCGTGGCCCCTGCGCCCGCCCGGCCCCGGCCGTTCATGGCGAGCGTGACGCCAATGGCCTCGCCGAAAGTGGCTCCGACGAAAGTAGCTCCGGCGAAAGACAGCGACGCCGCCACCTTGCTGGCCGATATCGCCACGCTCGCCAATGCTGGCAAAAGCGCCGAGGCGCGGGCCGCCTGCGAGCGATACTTGAGCAACCATCCACCCAAGGCCCAGGTGTTCTACTGGCTGGGCCTGCTCAGCGACATGGGCGGGAATGCGCTCCAGGCCCAGGGTTTCTATCGCAAGGCGCTTTATCTTGAGCCGCAACACGCCGAGGCCCTGGTGCATCTGGCGGCGCTGCTGGCTTCCCAGGGGGACGCGGCCGGAGCCCGTCGATTGCAGGAACGCGCCGCCCGCAGCGGGCGCGCGGCTGACAGTGAGCATCCACGATGAGCGGTTCGGTTTTCCATGACGTCACCCGTGACGATGCCCAGGCCATCGACGATTGCTGGAACCGCATCGGCGTACTGGGGGACAAGTCCTGTCCGTTGCTGGCCGAGCATATTCATTGCCGCAACTGTTCGGTGTATTCGGCGGCGGCCACTCGCCTGCTCGACCGCTATGCCCTTCGACAGGACGACCGGGAGCAGGTCCATGCCCCAGTGGACAGCGATGTTGTCACCCGTTCGCTGCTGATGTTCCGCCTGGGCGAGGAGTGGTTGGCGCTGACCACCCGCAGCCTGGTGGAAGTGGCGCCCTTGCAGCCGATCCATTCGTTGCCGCACCAGCGCTCGCGAGCCCTTCTGGGAGTGGCGAATGTGCGCGGGGCGCTGGTGGCCTGTCTGTCGCTGGTGCAACTACTGGATCTGGAACCGGGCTCGGCCGCGGCATCCGGTGGACGGATCATGCCGCGCATGCTGATCGTCGCGGCCCAGGGCGGGCCGGTGGTGATGCCTGTGGATGAAGTGGACGGCATCCATGCCATCGACGAACGCATCCTGGCGGCCGCGTCGCCATCTGGCGATAAATACACCCGTGGCGTGCTGCCCTTCAGGGAGCGCAGCCTGCGCTGGCTGGACGAGGAGCAGTTGTTGAGTGCCGTGGCCCGGAGCCTGTCATGACCCCCGATCAGATGCGCGATGCCTCGTTGCTGGAACTGTTCAGCCTGGAAGCCGAAGCCCAGGTCCAGGTGCTGAGCGCCGGTCTGCTGGCCCTGGAGCGCGATCCGACCCAGGTCGAGCACCTGGAGTCGTGCATGCGCGCCGCTCACTCTCTCAAGGGCGCGGCGCGGATCGTCGGGGTGGACGCCGGGGTCAGCGTGGCCCATGTCATGGAGGATTGTCTTGTCAGCGCCCAGGAAGGACGCCTGCGCCTGAGCGCCGAGCACATCGATGCCTTGCTGCAAGGCACCGACCTGCTGACGCGCATCGCCACGCCGGGCAACAGCGTCGGTGCGTCCGATGTCGAAGGATACGTGGCGCTGATGGCCCGCTTGCTCGACCCCTCCGGTGCACCGGCGGCGGTCAGCGCCAGGCCCATCGAGCCCATGCCGGTCCAGTTGCCGGAACTGGAGCCAGCGCCCGCGCCCATGGAGCCGGCCCCCAAGGGCAAGCGGGTCAGTGAAGGGGGCGAGCGGGTGCTGCGGGTCACCGCCGAGCGCCTGAACAGCCTGCTGGACCTGTCGAGCAAATCCCTGGTGGAAACCCAGCGCCTCAGGCCCTGGCTGGCGACGATGCAACGGCTCAAGCGCCAGCAAGGCAACGGTTTGCGCGCCCTGGAAGAGCTGAACGTGCACCTCAAGGATCACGCCTTGAGTCTTCAGGCCCAGGAGGCCCTGGGTGACGCCCGGCGCCTGCTGGCCGAGACCCAACAGTTGCTGGCGCAGAAAGTGGCCGAGCTGGATGAGTTTGCCTGGCAGGCCAGCCAACGGGCGCAGGTGCTGTACGACACGGCGCTGGCCTGTCGCATGCGTCCATTCGCCGACGTACTGTCTGGCCAGGCGCGGATGGTCCGGGACCTGGGCCGCAGCCTGGGCAAGCAGGTGCGCCTGGAAATCGAAGGCGAGAAAACCCAGGTGGACCGCGACGTCCTGGAAAAGCTCGAAGCCCCGCTGACTCATTTGCTGCGCAACGCCGTGGACCACGGTATCGAATCCCCGGATCAACGGTTGCTGGCAGGCAAGCCTGCCGAGGGCCTGATCCGCCTGCGTGCCTCCCATCAGGCCGGTCTGCTGGTCCTGCAATTGTCCGACGATGGGGCCGGCGTCGATCTGGAACGGGTGCGCCGCAGCGTCGTCGAGCGCGGCCTTTCGCCCGAGCACACCGCTGCCAGCTTGAGTGAAGAGGAACTGCTGGCCTTTCTCTTCCTGCCCGGCTTCAGCCTGCGAGACAGGGTCACCGAAGTCTCCGGACGCGGCGTCGGCCTGGATGCCGTCCAGCATATGGTCCGGCAGCTGCGTGGCGCGGTGGTACTGGAGCAGACCGCAGGCGAGGGCAGCCGTTTCCACCTGGAAGTGCCGCTGACGCTTTCGGTAGTGCGCAGCCTGGTGGTGGAAGTCGGCTCCGAAGCCTATGCCTTTCCCCTGGCGCACATCGAACGCATGTGCGACCTGGCGCCGGAAGACATCGTACAGGTCGAGGGTCGCCAGCATTTCTGGCATGAAGGCCGGCATGTCGGGCTGGTCGCCGCCAGCCAGTTGCTCAACCGTCCGGCAACCCGCAACAGTGGCCAGACTCTCAAGGTGGTGGTGATCCGCGAGCGCGAGACGATCTACGGCGTGGCGGTGGAGCGCATCATCGGCGAAAGGACCCTGGTGGTCCTGCCGCTGGACGAGCGCCTGGGCAAGGTCCAGGACATTTCCGCCGGCGCCTTGCTGGACGACGGCTCGGTGGCACTGATCGTCGATGTCGAAGACCTGCTGCGCTCGGTGGACAAGCTGCTCGATACCGGACGCCTGGAGCGCATCGCCCGCCAGGACCAGGCCCAGGCCCCGCGCAAGCGGATCCTGGTGGTGGATGACTCCCTGACCGTGCGTGAATTGCAGCGCAAGCTGCTGCTGGGGCGCGGCTACGATGTCGCCGTGGCAGTGGACGGCATGGACGGCTGGAATGCCCTGCGCTCCGAGGATTTCGACTTGCTGATCACCGACATCGACATGCCGCGCATGGACGGCATCGAACTGGTGACCCTGCTGCGGCGCGACAACCGCCTGCAATCGCTGCCAGTGATGGTGGTGTCCTACAAGGATCGGGAAGAAGACCGCCGCCGTGGCCTGGACGCGGGGGCCGACTATTATCTGGCCAAGGCGAGTTTCCATGACGACGCCTTGCTCGATGCCGTGGTGGAACTGATCGGAGGAGCGCGTTCTTGAAGATTGCCATCGTCAATGACATGCCCCTGGCAGTCGAGGCCCTGCGCCGCGCGCTGGCGTTCGAGCCGGCCCACCAGTTGGTCTGGGTGGCTGCCAACGGCGCCGAGGCGGTGCAGCGTTGCGCCGAATACACCCCCGACCTGATCCTGATGGACCTGCTCATGCCGGTCATGGATGGCGTGGAAGCCACGCGCCGGATCATGGCCGACAACCCCTGCGCCATCCTCATCGTCACCGGCGACAGCCAGCAGAACGTGCACCGGGTGTTCGAAGCCATGGGCAACGGCGCCCTGGACGTGGTGGATACGCCGGCCCTGGGCGTCGGCAACCCGGAGGACGCGGCGGCACCGTTGCTGCGCAAGATCACCAACATCGGCTGGCTGATCGGCGAGCGGGGCAGTCGCGAGCGTCCCGTACCGGCGGCCCAACGTGCCGCGGCGTCCCGCAACGGGCTGGTGGCCATCGGTTCGTCCGCGGGCGGGCCGGCGGCGCTGGAAGTCCTGCTCAAGGCCTTGCCACGGGACTTTGGCCCGGCCATTGTCCTGGTCCAGCGTGTGGACGAGGTGTTCGCCGCCGGGATGGCCGAGTGGCTCGCCAGTGTGTCGGGCCACAAGGTGCGCCTGGCGCGAAACGGCGAGCCGCCGCAAAATGGCACGGTGCTGCTGGCTGGCACCAACCATCATTTACGCCTGCTGAAAAATGGCACCCTGGCCTACACCGCCGAGCCGGTCAACGAGATCTATCGGCCTTCCATCGATGTGTTTTTCGAAAGCGTCGCCCACTTCTGGAACGGTGATGCGGTGGGTGTCTTGCTTACCGGCATGGGCCGCGATGGCGCACAAGGGCTTAAACTGATGCGCCAGCAAGGCTGCGTGACCATCGCCCAGGACCAGCGAAGCAGCGCGGTGTATGGCATGCCCAAGGCGGCAGCGGCCATCGACGCGGCGACGCAGATCCTGACCCTCGACGACATAGCCCCCCGGCTGGTAGAGATTTTTGCACAATGACAACCCCAGCAGTCCTGGTCAAAGCCGTACTCAGGTGAGCCTCATGAACGAATTACAGCTCGACGATTTCAAGCGTGACGAGAATGCCGCCATGGTCCTTCTCGTCGACGACCAGGCGATGATCGGCGAGGCGGTGCGACGCGGGCTGTCGAACGAAGACAACATCGACTTCCATTTCTGTTCCGACCCGCACCAGGCCATCGCCCATGCCGTGCGCATCAAGCCGACGGTGATTCTCCAGGACCTGGTGATGCCCGGCCTCGACGGCCTGAGCCTGGTGCGCGAGTACCGCAACCACCCGGCCACCCGCGACATCCCGATCATCGTCCTGTCCACCAAGGAGGACCCCCTGGTCAAGAGCGCGGCCTTCGCCGCTGGCGCCAACGATTATCTGGTCAAGCTGCCGGACAATATCGAACTGGTGGCGCGCATCCGCTATCACTCGCGCTCCTACATGATGCTGTTGCAGCGGGACGCGGCCTATCGCGCCCTGCGAGTCAGCCAGCAGCAACTGCTCGACACCAACCTGGTGCTGCAACGCTTGATGAACTCCGATGGCCTGACCGGCTTGTCCAATCGCCGGCATTTCGACGAGTACCTCGAGCTCGAATGGCGGCGGGCGATCCGGGACCAGTCCCAGCTGTCGCTGCTGATGATCGACGTGGACTACTTCAAGTCCTACAACGACAACTTCGGTCACCTGGAGGGCGACGAGGCCTTGCGCAAGGTCGCTACGGCGATCCGAGACGCTTGCAGCCGGCCATCCGACCTGCCGGCTCGATACGGGGGAGAAGAGTTCGCCCTGGTCCTGCCCGGTACCTCGCCCGGCGGTGCCCGGTTGATGGCCGAGAAGCTGCGCCAGAGTGTGGTCGCCCTGAAAATCCCCCACACCACGCCCGACGGCGGCGAGAACCTGACCGTCAGCATCGGTGTCTCCACCGTCACGCCGCAGCAGGGTGGCGATTGTCGCCAGTTGATCTCGGCGGCGGACAAGGGGCTGTACATGGCCAAGCACAATGGCCGCAACCGGGTGGGGATCGAATGACCTTCGGTCGATGATGCACGCGGCTGTGGCGAGGGGATTTAGCGAAACGTCGCACCGCCCCTCGCCACAGGGGGTACCAGGCCCGGTCTTGATCTCATTGCCCCTAAAGCCGCCAGGCGGGCTGCCGCTGGCGCTTGATTACGTTATACTCGCCGGCTTTCAAAAGTTCGCCAACGAGTGCTGCCCGCCATGGAAATCAACCCGATCCTTAACACCATCAAGGACCTGTCCGAGCGCTCCGAAACTATTCGGGGGTATCTTTGACTACGATCAAAAGCATGAGCGTCTGACCGAGGTCAATCGCGAGCTTGAAGATCCGAGTGTCTGGAACAAGCCTGAGTACGCCCAGGAACTGGGCCGCGAACGTTCCGCGCTGGCGCAGATCGTCGAGACCCTGGACGAGTTGTCCAGCGGCCTGGCCGATTGCCGCGACCTGCTGGACATGGCCGTCGAAGAGAACGACGAAGGCGCGGTCGCCGACGTGGTCGCCGAACTGACACGCCTCGACGAGTCCCTGGCCAAGCTGGAATTTCGCCGCATGTTCAGCGGCGAGATGGACATGAACAACGCCTACCTGGACATCCAGGCCGGATCCGGCGGCACCGAAGCCCAGGACTG
This sequence comes from Pseudomonas sp. NFACC43, assembly GCF_900119645.1. Classification (NCBI taxonomy): domain Bacteria; kingdom Pseudomonadati; phylum Pseudomonadota; class Gammaproteobacteria; order Pseudomonadales; family Pseudomonadaceae; genus Pseudomonas; species Pseudomonas sp. NFACC43. The sequence goes on along the minus strand of NZ_FPKK01000004.1, from coordinate 79,995 downwards.
GGCCAACATCCTGCTGCGCATGTACCTGCGCTGGGCCGACAAACGCGGTTTCGACGCCACCATCATGGAGCTGTCGGCCGGTGAAGTCGCCGGGATCAAGGGCGCCACCGTGCACATCAAGGGCGAATATGCCTTCGGCTGGCTGCGGACCGAGATCGGTGTTCACCGCCTGGTGCGCAAGAGCCCGTTCGACTCCGGCAACCGTCGCCACACCTCGTTCTCGGCGGTGTTCGTCTCCCCCGAGATCGACGACAAGGTGGAAATCGAGATCAACCCGGCGGACCTGCGCATCGACACCTACCGTTCCTCGGGCGCCGGTGGCCAGCACGTCAACACCACCGACTCGGCCGTGCGGATCACCCACGTACCGACCAACACCGTGGTGAGCTGCCAGAACGAACGCTCCCAGCACGCCAACAAAGACACCGCGATGAAGATGCTCCGGGCCCGCCTGTACGAGCAGGAGATCCAGAAGCGCAACGCGGCCTCCCAGGCACTGGAAGACAGCAAGTCCGACATCGGTTGGGGTCACCAGATCCGTTCCTATGTACTCGATGCCTCGCGCATCAAGGACCTGCGCACCAACATCGAACGCAGTGACTGCGACAAGGTGCTCGACGGCGACATCGACGAATACCTGGAAGCGAGCCTCAAACAAGGGCTGTAACGCAACACCCATGCGGCGGGCGGGCAGGCTTGCATGAAAGCGCTGCTCGCCGGCAAACCCTGGCCCCGGGGCCGGGGGCAACGAACCTGTGATGGAATCCTTTAAGACATGAGCGACCTAGAACTCGACCCGCAAGCCCTGCAACAGGAAGAAAACTCCCTGATCGCCCTGCGCAAGGAAAAGCTTGCTGCCGAGCGCGCCAAGGGCCAGGCCTTCCCCAACGACTTCCGCCGCGACGCCTACTGCGACGTGCTGCAGAAACAGTATGCGGACAAGACCAAGGAAGAGCTGGCAGAGGCGGCGATTCCAGTCAAGGTGGCCGGTCGTATCATGCTCAACCGTGGTTCCTTCATGGTGATCCAGGACATGACCGGTCGCATCCAGGTCTACGTCAACCGCAAGACCCTGCCGGAAGAAACCCTGGCCGCCGTCAAGACCTGGGACCTGGGCGACATCATTGCTGCCGAAGGCACCCTGGCCCGTTCCGGCAAGGGCGACCTGTACGTTGAAATGACCAGCGTGCGCCTGCTGACCAAGTCCCTGCGCCCGCTGCCGGACAAGCACCACGGTCTGACCGACACCGAGCAGCGCTATCGCCAGCGCTACGTCGACCTGATCGTCAATGAAGACGTGCGCCAGACCTTCCGCGTGCGTTCCCAGGTCATCGCCCACATCCGCAGTTTCCTGATGAAGCGCGACTTCCTCGAAGTCGAGACGCCGATGCTGCAGACCATTCCTGGCGGCGCGGCGGCCAAGCCGTTTGAAACCCACCACAATGCACTGGACATGGAAATGTTCCTGCGCATCGCGCCGGAGCTGTACCTCAAGCGGCTGGTGGTCGGTGGCTTCGAGAAAGTCTTCGAGATCAACCGCAACTTCCGTAACGAAGGCGTTTCGACCCGGCACAACCCCGAGTTCACCATGCTGGAGTTCTACCAGGCCTACGCCGATTACGAAGACAACATGGACCTGACCGAGGAGCTGTTCCGCGAGCTGGCGCAACTGGTGCTGGGGACCACCGACGTGCCGTACGGCGACAAGGTGTTCCACTTCGGCGAGCCGTTCGCGCGCCTGTCGGTCTTCGACTCGATCCTCAAGTACAACCCGGACATCACTGCGGCCGACCTGCAGGACATCGAGAAAGCCCGTGCCATCGCCAAGAAGGCCGGCGCCAAGGTGCTCGGCTTCGAAGGCCTGGGCAAGCTGCAGGTGATGATTTTCGAGGAACTGGTGGAGCACAAGCTGGAGCAGCCGCACTTCATCACCCAGTACCCGTTCGAAGTGTCGCCGCTGGCTCGCCGTAACGACGAGAACCCGAACGTGACCGACCGCTTCGAGCTGTTCATCGGTGGTCGCGAAATCGCCAACGCCTACTCCGAGCTCAATGATGCCGAAGACCAGGCCGAGCGTTTCATGGCCCAGGTGGCCGACAAGGACGCCGGCGACGACGAAGCCATGCACTACGATGCCGATTTCGTCCGGGCCCTCGAATACGGCATGCCGCCAACCGCCGGTGAAGGCATTGGCATCGATCGCCTGGTGATGTTGCTGACCAACTCGCCGTCGATCCGGGATGTCATTCTCTTCCCGCACATGCGGCCCCAAGCGTAAGTGCTTCATTTAAAAAGCCGCCTATCACAGGCGGCTTTTTATTGCCTGTCTGGTACAAACGTATCAATTGGTTACTTTTGAAATAGCGAGGAAAGACCTGTCGTGAATCGTGCAATGGCTCAAGAAGGTGCAGCGGGCGTCGCCACCGCTGTCGCTGAAAGTGTTCAGTACCAGGGTCGCAAGGCCAGCCGACAGGGCAGTGAACAGCGTCGCCAGCAGATTCTCGATGCGGCCATGCGTATCGTGGTGCGCGATGGCGTGCGGGCGGTGCGACACCGGGCGGTGGCGGCCGAGGCCGGTGTGCCATTGTCGGCCACCACCTACTATTTCAAGGACATCGATGACCTGCTCACCGATACCTTCGCCCAATACGTGGAGCGCAGCGCGGCCTTCATGGCCAAGCTGTGGACCAACAACGAAGGGCTGCTGCGCGAAATGGTCGCCTATGGCGACGGCAGCCCCGAATCCCGCTCGCAACTGGCCGACGATATCGCCCGGATGACGGCCGACTACGTGCAGCATCAACTGCACAGTCGTCGCGACTACCTGATGGCCGAGCAGGCCTTCCGCCAGGAAGCGCTGCTCAACCCGCGCCTGGCGGACCTGGTGCGTTCCCACCAGCAGATCCTGTTGCATGGCACCTGCCAGTTTTTCCAGGTGTTGGGCTCCCGCGAGCCGCAACAGGATGCCAAAGTGTTGACGGCGATTATCGGTCGGATGGAATATCAGGGCTTGCTCAATGGCGCCGAGCCGGTCGCTGAAGAAGACATGCTCGGTATCCTGACCCGCTACATGCACCTGGTACTGGCGTCGGTGTAAACACCCGGTCCCCCTGCGGACAACGCATCGTGTGCCTAGGGAGTTCGAATGAAAGCCTGGCGTGTCGTTGTCATGGCTGTGTCGTTGCTGCTGCTCAGCGGCTGCCTGGTGTCCTTCACGGCGCCGTTGCCCGACAGTGAGGCCGCGCCCCAAGGCCTGCTGGGTCACTGGACCAGCACCAATGCCTGGGGCGAGCCGCTGAACCTGGAGCTGACCCAGGTCGGCAGGCACCGTTACCAGGCCATCACGTACTTCAGGGCCCGCCCCCAGGAGCGCGAGGCCATCGCGCTGACCGTGTCCCGTCATGGCAGTCGCTGGTACCTGTCGGCCAAGGTCCCGGCCCGGTATGGCGGGCACTACGTGATCGCCGGTTTCGAACTGACCGACAAGCAGGAACTGGTGGTCTACAACCTGGACATGGAACAGATCAACCAGGCCATTGGCCAGAAAATCCTCAGCGGCCAGCCGAATCACAGCGAAGAGGGCGACGGCGTGCTGGTGGACAGCGACATGGGCAGGGTCTTCAGTTACCTCGACGATCCGGCCAATTCCGACGTGTTCTCGGAAGCCGTGCGCTACCAGCGGCTCAAATCCCGGTAGACTCCAGGCCCATTACTGCAACAAGCGGACGTTTTTTCACAGGAGTTCCGGGTGGACGAATACCAGCAGACGATACGCACCTTGTCCGATCGCATAGTGCTGGCGCAAACGCCGATTCGCATTCTCGACGCGGTGAAATGGGACGAGAACATCCGCAAGGGGTTTCTCAAGGCCAAGGGCAAGGAATTGCCCGCCGTGGACCGCGACTATTACCTCAACCGACCGTTGTCCTTCGACTCCAGCGGGGTAAAGCTGGAGTTCCAGAACATCGAGCGGGACATCACCCGCCAGCTGGGGCAATTCAACCCGGTCGGCCAGATCATGCGTCGCATGTGCAAGGAGTACCGCATGGTGGTGCGCATGCTCGAAGCGCGCGGCACCGAGGATTTCGGGCTGATTTCCCAGGAACTGTATGGCGCCGCCTCCGATGCCTTCCATGCCGGCGACCCGACCCTGTCCGATCTGGGCCTGATGCTTTCCGACTACCTGAACAACATCGACGGCCGTGGCGATCTGAAGGATGAGCCGAAAGTGCTCAGCGCCAAGGAGGCGGTCAGCCTGCTGCAGCATCGCCTCAACCGTGTCTTCGGCGAGGCGGAGGAGACCATCCGGGTTTTCGAGTCCGACGGGATCGTGGCCGACGCGGCGGCGGGTGCCGACTACATCAAGATCCGTACCGACGCGATGTTCAACGAGCGGGACGTGCGCGCCCTGGAGGTCCACGAAGGCCTGGTGCATGTGGGCACCACCCTCAACGGGCTGAACCAGCCGATCTGCACCTTCCTGTCCAAGGGCCCGCCCTCGTCCACGGTCACCCAGGAAGGCCTGGCGATCCTGATGGAAATCATCACCTTCGCGTCCTACCCCAGCCGGCTGCGCAAGCTCACCAACCGCACCCGGGCGATCCATATGGTGGAAGAGGGCGCCGACTTCCTGCAGATCTTCGAGTTCTTCCGCGAGCAGGGCTTCGAGATGGCTGAAAGCTACGGCAACGCCAGCCGGGTCTTCCGTGGCTCGGTGCCGACCGGTCTGCCATTCACCAAAGACTTGTCCTACCTCAAGGGCTTCATCATGGTTTACAACTACATTCAGCTGGCCGTGCGCAAAGGCAAGCTGGAGCAGGTGCCGCTGCTGTTCTGCGGCAAGACCACCCTGGAGGACATGCGCACCCTGCGCCAATTGGTGGACGAAGGCCTGGTGGTGCCGCCCAAGTACTTGCCCGAGCAGTTCCGCGACATGAACGCCCTGTCGGCCTGGATGTGTTTCTCCAACTTCCTGAACCACCTGAGCCTGGATCGGATCGAAGCGGATTATTCCAATATCCTTTGAACACAACACCCACCCCTGTGGGAGCGAGCTTGCTCGCGATAGCGTCAGGACAGTCAACATAGCTGTGACTGCACCGCCCCTATCGCGAGCAAGCTCGCTCCCACCAGGGGGGTATGTTTCAACCCTGATCTTGCGAGGTTTCACCGGATGCGAATCCTCGGCATCTTTTGCCTGCTACTGGTCCTGAGCGGTTGCAGCTCACTGCTGTTCTACCCCGAGCGCGGTCTGCCATTTACCCCTGAGCGGGCCAGGCTCGAGTACCGCGACGTGACCCTGACCACCGCTGACGGCCTCAAGCTGCGGGGTTGGTGGCTGCCCGTCAAACCAGGCGTGGAGCTCAAGGGCACGGTGCTGCACCTGCACGGCAATGGCGGCAACCTGGCCTGGCACCTGGGCGGCAGTTGGTGGCTGCCGGAGCAGGGGTATCAGGTGTTGATGGTCGATTATCGCGGCTACGGCCTGTCCGAAGGGGAGCCGAGCCTACCGGCGATCTACCAGGACATCGATGCGGCTTTCCAGTGGCTGGACCAGGCGCCCCAGGTCCAGGGCAAGCCACTGGTGCTGCTGGGCCAGAGCCTGGGTGGCGCTCTGGCAGTGCATTACCTGGTGGATCATCCGCAGCGCCAGCGGCAACTCAAGGCCCTGGTGCTGGACGGCGTGCCCGCCAGTTATCGCGACGTCGGACGTTTCGCCCTGAGCACCTCCTGGGTGACCTGGGCCTTCCAGGTGCCGCTGTCCTGGCTGGTGCCCGATGGCGACAGCGCCATCGGCTCGGTGTCTGGACTGACCGGTGTGCCGAAATTGATCTACCACAGCCTGGACGATCCGATCGTGCCGCTTTCCAACGGCATCCGTCTGTATCAAGCTGCGCCGCCGCCGCGGGTGCTGCAACTGACCCGCGGCGGTCACGTGCAGACGTTCGCCGACCCGGTCTGGCGCACGGTGATGCTGCGCTATCTTGATGACCCGCAGCATTTCGACGGCCTGCGCCGCCTCGGCGAAGTCCCCAACTACCCGAAAACCTCCGCTGAATCTCCAGAGAGCACGCAATGAGCGAAGAACGTAATGCCATCCCCCTGATCATCACCGGTATCTGCAGCATCCTCGGCACCGTTGCGGTGCTCTGGTACTACGGTTACCTGCACTTCGCCAAGCCCGAGGATGCGTTGCTGCTCAGTGACTTCACCATGCTCAAGACGGTGCCGGGCGAAGACTACAAGGTCTCCCTGGAACCGGCGCCCCAGGTGGCCCAGTGCATCGACGGCGTGCTGGTGCTGTTCGACACCGAACAGAAAGGCCTGACCGGGGTGCTGATCAACAACAAGAAACGTGCAGTGCGGTGCATGGGGCAGGAGACGCCGCAGAAGCTCCAGCCGTAACCACAAGGGCGCTACAGTCCCCCTGTAAGAGCGAGCTTGCTCGCCAACGCCTATGTCGACTGATCTGCCGCCAGCGCGAACAAGCTCGCTCCCACAGGGGAGACGATGGGCTCAACAAAATGTGTGCGGCCATGAAAAAGCCCCGCCTGATTGAAGTCAGGCGGGGCTTTTTCGTTGCACTCAGCCGATCAGTTGGCGCTCATGGTCGAACGCGGAGCCACTGGCTGATTGTCGTTGGAAATGGTCACTTCCACCCGACGGTTCATGGCGCGGCCCGAGACGCTGGTGTTGTCGGCCACCGGGAATTCCTTGCCATAACCCTGGGTCACGATGCGGGCCGGGTCGACGCCCATCTTCACCAGGGCGGTGCGCACGGAGCTGGCGCGGCGCTCGGACAACGATTGGTTGTAGGAGTCCGAACCGGTGCTATCGGTATAGCCTTCGATGATCACCTTGCGGTCCGGGTTTTCCTGGAGGAACTGCGCCAGTTTGCTCACGTTGGTCATGCCGCTGGCGCGCAGGTCAGACTTGTTGGTGGCAAACAGCACGTCGCCGAAGGTCACCAGCGTACCGCGCTCGGTCTGCTTGGCGTTGAGGCTGTCCTGCAGCTGCTTGATCTGTGCGTTACGGGCTTCCAGCAGCGCGCGGGCACGTTCGTCACCGGCGTTTTTCAGCTCGGCTTCGGCGTTGCGCAGGGCGATGGTCTGCTTGGCTACTTCAACACGCTGGTTGGTCAGGTAGGCCAGTTGGTCGACCTTGGCTTCGTCTTCCTTGTCCATGTAGGCCTTGTCGGCCTTGGCCAGGAAATCGGCGGCTTCCTTGGTTTCCAGTGCGGCGACCTTGGTGGCCGCCGGATCGGCCTGCAGGCCGTTGTAATTGGTGCGGGCCTGTTCCAGGTTCACGTTCGGGTCGTGGGAGCAAGCGGCCAGGGATACGCAGGCGGCAAGCAGGGCGGGCATCATCAAGTGTTTGTGCATCATAGTCGGTCGTCCTTTTATCAATGAGCAATACGTCGAGGCATGAATGGATTACTGAACAACCTTGTTCATGCCTTCCTGACGCAATTCCTGAACCCCTTTCTGAGAGTCCTTGAGTGCCTGTTCAGCCTTGGCGGCCTGGGCCTTGCGCTCAGCGACGCGCGCGTCCCACTCGGCCTGTTCGGCCAGTCGCCGGGCTTCTTCGTAGTTCTTGTCGTGCATCGCGATTTCGGCTTGCTTGAGCTTGTCCTGGGCGGCCTTCATTTCCACCGCGGCGAACTCGGTGCCGCCGGCGCTGACGGCGCTGTTGACCGCCGATTGCGTTACCGCGTACTGCTCCGACGGTGGGTTGCCGGCGCAACCGGCCAGGATGAAGCTGCTACCGATGGCCAGGGCGGCCAGCTTCAGACCGCGCAGGCCATTGATCGAGGGTTTGGCAGTGCAGGTATTCATAGGCTTCAACTCCATTGGAAAACTCCTGGGAAACTAAAAATCCATGCTGAAACCGAAGCCGGGACGCCTGTTTGCCGCTGACGGCAGGGTGCGTTTATTTAAACGACCGTTCCAGTATGGTTACTCGGTGTGACCCGAGGCGTTTTTCAAAAGTTCAGCGAAGATGGCCAATCGCCAAAAAGCATTGCTGACTGATCGGTCAACCGAAAAAAAGCTGAACTTTCAAGGCGCGCAGCGGTATGGGGAGGGGGTTTGAGAAGGGGCTGCAGACTGCCCGGGGCCGCGATCCGCCTGCGTGTTCGAGCGAGCGGATCGCAGCCTTCGACAGCTTCCAGGCGCAGAGGGCAGGGGAAGTCAGTGCTTGGATTTATCGTTCTGCGAGCAAAGCTCATGCAGATGACGACGGGACAGGGCGAGAAACCGCGGCGTCGGGCCGACGTCTTCATACAGCGGATCGCCTTCTTCGTCGGTGGCAACCACGTGGGAACCCTTCACATAGGGGAAGCTCGCTTCCAGCTCCTCCAGCGCGGCGCCAATCAGTTCGCCGAGCAGTTCCTCGGGTTGGCGCTTGGGGTACATCTCGCAGATCGCCGCCAGGCGTGCGGCGGCTTCCACATCCAGATGAATCGTGTAGCCGGTCTGGGTCAGATGACCCTTGGCGTTTTCTTCCCAGTGCTGGGCGAGTTCACGGATCTTCATGATGGCCTCAGTCAGTCTGCTCGTGGCAGGCGCGGTGAATGGCAAGCCGTTGTGTGGCTTATCTAAAAGACTAGAGCGCCGTTGCACGCAAGCGTTCATTTCTTGACGAGCGGCGGGTACTCGGCGGGCAAGGCTGCGCGAGTCGTCCGTCATGGCCAAGGACACTGCGCAGCCTTGAGCCCGTTCTTCGCTTGTCATACACGACGGGCATCGGCACTCTCTGTCTCACGCGTCTCACCCGATAGCTGTCCGGACCTATTTGCTGGAGAACTGCTGATGACCGATATCGATGCACGCTTGCGCGAGGATGTTCACCTGCTCGGCGAGTTGTTGGGCAACACCATTCGCGAACAGTACGGGGACCGGTTTCTCGACAAGATCGAGCAGATCCGCAAGGGCGCCAAGGCCGACCGGCGTGGTTCCGTGGATGCCGAACTCAGTGCCAGCCTCAACCAGTTGAGCGAGGATGAGCTGCTGCCGGTGGCGCGGGCGTTCAACCAGTTCCTCAATCTGGCCAACATCGCTGAGCAATACCAGCTCATCCACAGGCGGGACGAATCACAGCCGGCGCCTTTCGAGGCGCGGGTGTTGCCCGAGCTGCTCGCCCGGCTTCGGGCCGAGGGGCATGGCGCCGAGTCCCTGGCCCGGCAACTGGGCCGGCTGGAGATCGAACTGGTCCTCACCGCCCACCCCACGGAAGTGGCCCGTCGCACGCTGATCCAGAAATACGACGCCATCGCCGCGCAACTGGCGGCCCAGGATCATCGCGACCTGACCGCCGCCGAGCGGGCGCAGATTCATCAGCGTCTGCAACGACTGATCGCCGAAGCCTGGCACACCGAGGAAATCCGTCGCACCCGGCCGACACCCGTGGACGAGGCCAAGTGGGGGTTCGCGGTCATCGAGCATTCGTTGTGGCAGGCCATCCCCAATTACCTGCGCAAGGCCGACCAGGCCCTGCTCGCCGCCACCGGGCTGCGCTTGCCTCTGGAGGCCGCGCCCATCCGCTTTGCCTCGTGGATGGGAGGTGACCGCGACGGCAACCCGAATGTCACCGCCGCGGTCACCCGTGAAGTGTTGCTGCTGGCGCGGTGGATGGCGGCAGACCTGTACCTGCGTGACGTCGATCAACTGGCCGCCGAGCTGTCCATGCAAAAGGCCAGCGATGCCCTGCGTGCACAGGCCGGAGACAGTGCCGAGCCTTATCGGGCCGTGCTCAAGCAGTTGCGCGAACGCTTGCGGGCCACCCGCAACTGGGCCCAGGCTTCCCTCAAGGCCACTACGCCGGCCCCGGCGCAAGTGCTGCAGAACAACCGCGAGCTGCTCGATCCCCTGGAACTGTGCTACCAGTCGTTGCACGACTGCGGCATGGGGGTGATCGCCGACGGGCCGCTGCTCGATTGCCTGCGCCGGGCGGTGACGTTCGGCCTGTTCCTGGTGCGCCTCGACGTACGCCAGGACTCGACGCGCCATACCGCCGCCATGACCGAGATCACCGATTACCTGGGATTGGGCCGTTACGGCGACTGGAGCGAAGAGCAGCGCATCGGCTTCCTGCTGGATGAGCTGAACAACCGGCGTCCGCTGTTACCGGCCAACTTCAAGCCATCGGCCGACACGGCGGAAGTCCTGGCCACGTGTCGGGAAGTGGCGGCGGCGCCAGCGGCGTCGCTGGGCTCGTACGTGATCTCCATGGCCGGTGCGGCCTCCGATGTACTGGCGGTGCAACTGCTGCTCAAGGAGGCCGGCGTGCTGCGGCCGATGCGCGTGGTGCCGTTGTTCGAGACCCTGGCCGACCTGGACAATGCCGGGCCGGTGATCGAGCGACTGTTGCTGCTGCCGGGCTACCGTTCGCGCCTGCAAGGGCCGCAGGAAGTGATGATCGGCTACTCCGACTCGGCCAAGGACGCCGGGACCACGGCGGCGGCCTGGGCGCAATACCGCGCCCAGGAACGGCTGGTGGACATCTGCCGGGAGCAGCAAGTCGAACTGCTGCTGTTCCACGGCCGTGGCGGCACCGTGGGCCGTGGTGGCGGTCCGGCCCATGCGGCGATCCTGTCCCAGCCACCGGGTTCGGTGGCGGGGCGTTTCCGCACCACCGAGCAGGGCGAAATGATTCGTTTCAAATTCGGCCTGCCGGATATCGCCGAACAGAACCTCAACCTGTACCTGGCCGCAGTGCTGGAAGCGACCCTGCTTCCGCCGCCACCGCCGACGCCCGAATGGCGGCACCTGATGGACGAACTGGCGGCCGACGGGGTCAAGGCCTACCGCGCCGTGGTGCGGGAAAACCCGCAGTTCGTCGAGTATTTCCGCCAGTCCACGCCGGAGCAGGAGCTGGGCCGCCTGCCCCTGGGCAGCCGGCCGGCCAAACGCCGGGCCGGCGGTATCGAAAGCCTGCGGGCGATCCCATGGATCTTCGGTTGGACCCAGACCCGCCTGATGCTCCCGGCCTGGCTTGGCTGGGAAACCGCCCTGGGCAAGGCCCTGGAGCGCGGCGAGGGCGAACTGCTGGGACAGATGCGCGAGCAATGGCCGTTCTTCCGCACCCGCATCGACATGCTGGAGATGGTGCTGGCCAAGGCGGACGCCGACATCGCGCGCTCCTACGACGAGCGTCTGGTGGAACCGGCGCTGAGACCTTTGGGTGCGCATTTACGCGACCTATTGTCGCAGGCCTGTTCCGTGGTCCTGGGGTTGACCGGTCAGTCGCAACTACTGGCACATAGCCCAGAGACGCTGGAATTCATTCGCCTGCGCAACACCTACCTCGACCCGTTGCACCTGCTGCAGGCCGAACTGCTGGCGCGCTCGCGGCAGCAGGAGGTGGCCCAGGGCAGCCCCGTGGAACAGGCGTTGCTGGTGTCTGTGGCAGGGATTGCCGCCGGTTTGCGCAACACCGGCTAAGCTCAGGCAGCGCTGCGAAACGGCTCGCCCGGTGACGCCGGGCGATGCGAGGAGCCAGGGAAAGCAGGTCGACCAGGCGACAGTTTGTTGCCCGGTTGCGACGTTCGCCACCTCCTCCAAAGGTCGCGTCGAGCGCGGGTTCCTCCGACTTTCGGCGGCTTGTGTGGGTCGGGCCTGCTGTGTATCTTGATCAGCCTTTGGCCGTTTGGGCGGCCACGATCCTGTTTTTCCGAGATTGGCCCCACGAGGCGAATCCGAGCGTTTTACATAAAAAAATTGAGGAGCACATCGATGCGCGTCATTCTGCTGGGAGCTCCCGGGGCCGGTAAAGGTACTCAGGCAAAGTTCATCACTGAAAAATTCGGTATCCCGCAAATCTCCACCGGCGACATGCTGCGTGCTGCGGTCAAGGCCGGAACCGAGCTGGGCGTCAAGGCCAAGGGCATCATGGATGCCGGTGGCCTGGTGTCGGATGACCTGATCATTGCCCTGGTCAAGGATCGTATCGCTCAACCCGACTGCGCCAACGGTTTCCTGTTCGACGGTTTCCCGCGCACCATCCCGCAGGCCGAAGCCCTGGTCGCCGCTGGCGTGGAGCTCGATCACGTGGTCGAGATCGCCGTCGATGACGAAGAGATCGTCCAGCGCATTGCCGGGCGTCGCGTCCACGAGCCTTCGGGCCGTGTGTATCACACCGTCTACAACCCGCCTAAACTCGCGGGCAAGGACGATATCACCGGTGAAGCACTGGTGCAGCGCAAGGACGACACCGAAGAAACCGTGCGTCATCGCCTCTCGGTCTACCACTCCCAGACCAAGCCGCTGGTGGACTTCTACCAGAAGCTGTCCGCCGCCCAGGGCAAACCGAAATACAGCCATATCGAAGGCGTCGGCTCGGTGGATGCGATCACCGACAAGGTGCTCAAGGCGCTGAGCTGAAAAAACGATCCGCTGTTCCAACTCCGGCCCGCTTGCGGGCCGGAGTTGTTTATACTGGCGCACTTTTTTCCCCTGATTGACGGATACATCGATGAGCACCCTGCTGGCCCTGGACACCGCGACCGAAGCTTGCTCCGTTGCCTTGCTGCACGACGGCAAGGTCACGAGCCATTACGAGGTGATCCCCCGCCTTCACGCGCAGAAACTGCTGCCGATGATCCAGCAGTTGCTCAGCGATGCCGGAACCACCCTGCAGGCGGTGGATGCGATTGCCTTTGGGCGTGGACCGGGGGCATTCACCGGTGTGCGCATCGCCATCGGCGTGGTGCAGGGGCTGGCGTTTGCGCTGGAGCGCCCGGTGTTGCCGGTGTCGAACCTGGCGGTGCTGGCCCAGCGGGCGTTGCGTGAGCAAGGTGCCCGCCAGGTGGCCGCCGCCATCGACGCCCGCATGGATGAGGTGTATTGGGGCTGCTATCGCGAAATCGACGGCGAGATGCGCCTGGTGGGCCAGGAAGCGGTGATGCCGCCCGAGGCCGCGGCTTTGCCGCCCGGAACGGATGGGCAATGGTTCGGCGCTGGCACCGGATGGGGCTATGGGGCACGAATCGCCGTGAACCTCAGCGGCCAGGATCCGACAATGCTGCCGCACGCCGAAGACCTGCTGGCCCTGGCGCGTTTCGCCTGGGAGCGCGGCGAAGCCATCCCCGCCGACGACGCCCAACCGGTTTACCTGCGGGACAAAGTCGCCACGCCCAAGTCCGAACGCTAGAACCGATCTTGGCCAGAACGCTGCTGTGGTTGTGGCGAGGGGATTCATTCCCGCCGGGGCGCGAAGCGACTCCCGATAGTGTTGCGCTGTGCGCTTGGTGGGCGAATGCTGCCCGTTCGAGCGGGGATGAATCCCCTTGCCACACATCTATTCGTCTGCACAGGCGCATCCGCCGCCAAAGTCATCTGCCCTCGCAAAAGTCACATCCGATATCGCCAGTCGTCACTTTTTTTGCCGGTTTTTAAACCTTTTTGGCTTTCTGTGTTCTAGTTATCACTTGCGCGTTTGCGCGGCTGCGAAAGTGCCGCTAAATTGCCATCATTGATACCGAGCATTCAGTTATGCGTATAGACGGCGTTTCATCCCAGTCCTATCCCATCAAGCGCAGGCCTCGTACAGGCAGGATCGCTGATCAGGAGAACTTCGACGAAGTCGATGGCGAACTGGAGTTCCCGTCCGAAGAGCAACTGGCTGCCCGTGCCGCCAAGGCCAGCGCGCAACGCCTGAGCAATCTTCCCGCCCGTCAGCAGGACATGATTTACCATCGCGCCATGACCCGTAGCGTCGCCACGGCCCTGGCCAGCTACCTGAGCACCGCCGGCTTCGTCGATTGGGATATGGAAGTGCTGGGCCTCGATCTCTACATCTGATGGCATTGCCTTACTACCTGGGCTGCCCGTCCTGGAGTGAAAACGCCTGGCGCGACTACCTGTATCCCCAGGACGCCAGAAGCACCGATTTTCTCGACCTCTATTCCCAAGTGTTCAACGCCGTGGAAGGCAATACGACCTTCTACGCCAGCCCCTCTGCGGCCATCGTGCAGCGTTGGGCGCAAACCATGCCCTCGCACTTTCGCTTCACGGCCAAGTTCCCCGGCGATATCAGCCACCAAGGCGATTTGCGTGAGCACCAGAGCGCCGTCGACACATTCGTGCAATTGCTCCGCCCCTTGGGGGAACGGGTATCGCCGTTCTGGTTGCAGTTATCCAAGGCCTTCACGCCGGATCGATTGCCGGAGCTGGCAGGGTTCATCGACGCATTCGAAGGTCCCTTGGCCGTGGAGGTGCGTCACGATGAATTCTTCGCCAAGGGCGATGCCGAGCGCCGGCTCAACCGCCTGTTGCTCGACCGCGAGGTGGAGCGTATCTGCCTCGACCCCCGGGCGTTGTTCAGTTGCACATCGACCGACCCCTGCGTGCTTCATGCCCAGTCGAAAAAGCCCCGGGTGCCGCCGCGGCCGGCCGCGTTCACCCAATGCCCGCAGGTACGCTTCATCGGTCATCCAGCGCTGGAGGCCAACGAGCCGTTCCTGACGCCCTGGGTAGAAAAAATCGCCGGCTGGATCGAAGAAGGACGCACGCCGTACATCTTCCTGCACACCGCCGATAACGTGCTGGCGGCAAAACTCGCGCAACACTTTCACCGGCGATTGATGCATCGATTGCCTGGCTTGCCGGCCCTGCCTGAGTTATACAGAGAGCCCGCCGCCGAGCAACTGGGTTTGCTCTGAGGCGAACGTCCCTCTGCCCAGGAGCGAACTTCATGGATGCGCAAACCCGTCGAGCCCAGGCGTTCAAGGCCCTGCACGAACGCGAAGAGGCTTTCGTCATTCCCAACCCCTGGGACGCCGGTTCGGCAAAGATGCTTGCCAGCCTGGGTTTCGAAGCGTTGGCCACCACCAGTGCCGGTCATGCCTTTTCCCTGGCACGTCCCGATGGTGCGCTGGGGCTGGAAGATACCCTCGCCAATGTCCGGGCGATCGTGGCGGCCACTGACCTGCCGGTGGCAGTCGACCTGGAGAACGGTTTCGCCGATGCCCCCGAGGAGTGCGCTCGCAATCTGTTGCGTGCGGCGCAGGCCGGCGCGGTCGGGGGCTCCATCGAAGATGCCACGGGGCGCGAAGGCAGCCCGATCTATTGCTTCGAAGAGGCCGTGGCGCGGGTGAAGGCCGCGGCAGACGCGGTGCGCAGCCTGCCATATCCCTTCGTGCTGACCGCTCGCGCGGAAAATTTCCTGCATGGTAATCCCGACCTGGACGACACGATTCGTCGCCTGAAGGCTTTCGCCGATGCTGGCGCCGACGTGCTCTACGCACCGGGGCTCAGCAGCGCCGGGCAGGTGCTGGCGGTGGTGCAGGCGGTGGCGCCCAAACCGGTGAATGTCCTGATGTCCGGCGCACTGGACCTGACGGTCGCGCAATTGAGCGAGCTGGGCGTCAAGCGCATCAGTGTCGGCTCTGCCCTGGCCCTGGCGGCGTACGGTGAGTTCATGCGTGCCGCCGAAGAGATCAGGCAGCAGGGCACCTTCACTTTTACCCGGCGTTCAATGCCGTTCCGGCAGGCCAACGAGTTGTTCAAGGGCTGAGGTCGGGCTGTGCGGGGATTGAAGGTATTCGCGTGTCTGCTGCTGATCGTTGGCGGCGCGGTGCTGGGTGTGTGGCAAGGTTGGCTGGCGGTGCCGCCGCAATGGAACCCCTGGGCGCCGCTGGATATCAACAGCCCGCCGAACCTGCTGACCCGTTACAAGCTGATGGCCCTGCGCAACGATCCGCAACTCTGTGACCAGGCCCTCGCGACCTCTATCCTGCGGGTCGTTCGCCAGGCCGATAGCGATCCCAGGGGCAA
This sequence comes from Pseudomonas sp. NFACC43, assembly GCF_900119645.1. NCBI lineage: Bacteria > Pseudomonadati > Pseudomonadota > Gammaproteobacteria > Pseudomonadales > Pseudomonadaceae > Pseudomonas > Pseudomonas sp. NFACC43. The sequence continues at coordinate 64,222 of NZ_FPKK01000004.1, read as the reverse complement.
TTGCCCATTGACCAATGTCGTAAGAGTCCAGGGCAGCGAGGTGGCGCTGAGCAGCAGCTTCCTGGCCAGTTGCCCGCTGGCGGTGGCATTCGCCCTGTTCGAGCGCCATGCGTTGCAGCCGGCGGCCATGGCGGCCTATGGGCAGAAAGTGAAGCGGGTCGATCACCTGGGCAGTTTTGCCTGCCGCAACATGTACGGTCGTGAGACCGGCGCGCGCAGCCAGCATGCCACCGCAAGCGCCCTGGACATAGCCGGGTTTCGCCTGGCCGACGGGCGTGCGATCAGCGTCCTCAGGGACTGGCCCAAGGACAATGCCGATGCGCGTTTTCTACGTCAGGCCCGGGATGGCGCCTGCGATATGTTCAGTGTGGTCCTGAGCCCGGACTACAACGCGGCGCACCGCAATCATTTCCATCTGGACGTGGGGCCCTGGTGGATCTGTCGCTAGGCTCTGTTCGAAAAGCCTTGATACTCGTTCATGCTGACCTGAGACGGGGCTTGCTGTTCTCATTTCGCCACGCCTGGCCTTCGCGCAGACATATCCCAGACAGAGTCAGGATAGCCTCAGGCGGCGATACGCAGGTTCTGCAGCACGATCGGACGTGCCCAGCGAGTGTCGAAATCCAGTGCCTTCTGCTGCGCCACCAATTCCTCTTCCGGAAATGGCGGGAAAGGCTTGTCCAGCAGGTCCAGTTCGAACTCGGCGATCGGCAAGTGCAGGGGGCGAGGTTGTGGCGCAGGGCCAGGTTCCGGCAGTGGCTGGCCAGCGGTGAGGACGATTGGGCGGACCCAGTTGCTTTCGAAGTTCTGCTGTTTTTGCTGGGCGACGATTTCTTCCGGCGGGAAGGGCGGGAAGGGTTTGTCCAGCAGGTCGAGTTCGAATTCGGCGATGGGCAGGAACAGCGGTTCTGGCGGTTTGACCTGGGTTTGTGTCACGTCGCAGGTGCGCTGGCTGACGATGTGGTCCAGCAGTTCGGCGCCGAGGGTCGGTTCAACAGCCTCATCGAGGGCGACCGGCTGGTAGCTGCCGGGCGCCGGTGCGTTTTCACCCAGTTGATCGGCCAGGGCCCGGGCAAAGAAATCCTGCCACAGGTGACTGACGCCGCTCAGCGCTTGGGTGTTACGCAGGCTGTAATCGCCGTAAGGGGAGATGACGCCTATCGATGTGGATTGAATGTCTGACATTTTTCTCGGTCGACGCTCAGCTCTGGCAAAATGCCGTTCACCGTTGTTATCGGCCGTTTTTGCCGATCCTTAATTTTTTGAGCATGTTTTCCATGAGTGAGCGAACCGCGGCCTGCCGCATCCACGTCGAGGCCCTGGCCCCGGCCTTCCAGCCACAGGCCGAGCACTGGGCCCAGCGGCTTGGGCTGCCCTTGCAGGTGGAGGATGGCGAGTTTGCCTTGCAGATCGGCGCGCAGGGGTTGCAACTGCAGCAACTGGGGCCGGACGCGCCGGGGCCGGTACGGGTGGACTTCGTCGAGGGGGGCGCAGCGCATCGCCGGTTGTACGGTGGCGGCAGCGGGCAAATGATCGCCAAGGCGGTGGGCATCGCCCAGGGCGTGCGTCCGCGGGTGCTGGATGCCACCGCCGGGTTGGGCAAGGATGCCTTTGTCCTGGCCAGCCTGGGCTGCGACATGAGCCTGGTCGAGCGCCAGCCGCTGATCGGCGCCTTGCTGGAGGACGGCCTGGCCCGAGGCGCGGAGGATTTCGACGTCGCCCCCATCGTGGCCCGCATGCGCCTGTTCAAGGGCAACGCCATCGAGGTGATGCGTAACTGGGAAGGCGAGCCCCCCCAGGTGATCTACCTGGACCCGATGTTTCCCCATCGCGAGAAAACCGCCTTGGTGAAGAAGGAGATGCGCCTGTTCCGTCCCCTGGTGGGCGACGACCTGGACGCCCCGGCGTTGCTGGCCGCAGCACTGGCCCTGGCGAGCCATCGGGTGGTGGTCAAGCGTCCGCGCAAGGCACCGTGCATCGAAGGACCCAAGCCGAGTCATGGCCTGGAGGGCAAGTCCAGCCGCTACGATATCTATCCCAAGAAAGCCCTCAAGCCCTGAGACCGGGGGCCTTCATCGTGGCCAGCCCACGATCGGGCCCTTCGATACGCCGAGGACTAGGGGTGGTAAGCCCGCATGAACAACCCCACCACTTCCCGCACATGGTCCTCGGCCGCGTCGCGGTCCAGCGGCTCGCCGCAGCCATACAGCAAGCGGAAGTTCGCCGCTCCCTTGATCAGGCAAAAGAAATGTTCGGCGGCATGGCGGGGCTTGTCGATGCTCAAGGCCCCGCTCTGGTGGACCTTGGTCAGCAAACGCTCCATGCCGGTGAGCATCCGCTGGGGACCGGCTTCGTAGAACACCGTCGAAAGCTTGGGATCCTGGCTGCCCAGGGTCATGATCAGCCGATGCAGGTTCACCGACTCGTCACTGTTGATCAGTTGATGGAAGCCTCGGGCGATGGTCAGCAGCACGTTTTCAATCGGCACGCCTTCCGGCCATTCGAAGAACAGCAAGGGAACCTGCTCCTCGCATTTGGCGATCACCGCGGCGGAAAACAACGTTTCCTTGTCGTTGAAATGGCTATAGACCGTCAGTTTCGACACACCAGCCTCGGCGGCCACGGCCTCCATGCTGGTACTGGCGTAGCCCATGCTCAGGAACAGGCGCTTGGCGGCGTCGAGAATGGCCTGGCGCTTGGCCAGGTCCTTGGGACGGCCGGGGCCGCTGGGGGATGAAAGATTGTTCGACATTCTTCGCGTTAATACTGGACTGGTGAGTTTGCTATTAATAACATACTCGCCAGTATAATTATTCCAAGCACCCTTAGCGAAAGGTCACTCGTCATGTTCCGCTATGCGTCGTCCCTCGCCCTGCCAGTCAGCCTGGCTTTTTTATTGTCTGCGTGTGGCCATGACGAACCGGTGCCCGTTGCCGTGCGTCCTGCCATGGTGGTCAAGCCCGAGCCCTCGGCCCAGGCGACGGACAGCTATCCTGGCGAGGTGCGGGCGCGTTTCGAGCCGGACCTGGCTTTCCGTATCGGTGGCAAGGTAAGCCGCCGGCTGGTGGAGGAAGGCCAGAGGGTCAAGGCCAACCAGCCATTGGCCGAGCTCGACCCCGAGGACGTGCGCCTGCAACTGGAGGCCACCCGGGCCCAGGTGGCCGCCGCCGAGGCCAACCTCAACCTGGTGCGGGCCGAACGTGATCGCTACAAGACCTTGCTGGATCGGCAGATGGTCAGCCGGTCCCAATACGACAACGCCGAAAACCTTTACCGCTCCGGCGCCGCGCGGCTCAAGCAGATCAAGGCCGAATTCGACGTGGCCAGCAACCAGGCCAGCTATTCGGTATTGCGTGCACCCCAGGATGGCGTAGTCGCCCGACGTTCGGTGGAAGTGGGGCAGGTGGTATCGGCCGGTCAGACGGTCTTCACCCTGGCCACCGATGGGGAGCGTGAGGTGCTCATCAGCCTGCCGGAGCAGAGCTTCGGCCGCTTCAAGATCGGCCAGCCGGTCTCCGTGGAGCTATGGAGCCAGCCCGATCAGCGCTTCAGTGGGCGTATCCGTGAACTTTCGCCGGCCGCCGATCCCAAGTCCCGCACGTTCGCCGCTCGGGTGGCCTTCACGGCCGGCAGCGTGCCGGCCGAGCTGGGCCAGAGCGCGCGGGTGTTTATCCAGGCCGCCGACAAGGTTCCGCTGTCGGTGCCACTCTCGGCACTGACCGCCGAGAACGGTGCCACCTATGTCTGGGTGGTCAATGCCAACCACACCCTGAAAAAAGTCCCGGTGCGCGTCGGCGCCTTCGGCGAGAAGACCGTGCCGGTGCTGGAAGGCTTGAGCCCCGACGATTGGGTCGTCGCGGCGGGCGTGCATGTGCTCCTCGACGGCCAGCAGGTACGGCCTGTGGATCGCTCCAACCGTGCGGTCAACCTGGCGGCCAAGGAGTAATCCCGATGGGTTTCAATCTTTCCGAGTGGGCGCTGCGTAATCGCCAGATCGTACTGTTCCTGATGTTGCTGCTGGCTATCGTTGGTGCGCTTTCCTACACCAAGCTGGGCCAGAGCGAAGATCCACCGTTCACGTTCAAGGCCATGGTGATTCGCACCAACTGGCCGGGGGCCACGGCCGAGGAAATGTCGCGGCAGGTCACCGAGCGCATCGAAAAGAAGCTGATGGAAACCGGCGATTACGAAAAGATCGTCTCGTTCTCGCGGCCGGGCGAGTCCCAGGTGACCTTCATGGCCCGCGACTCCCTGCATTCGGCACAGATCCCCGAGCTGTGGTACCAGATCCGCAAGAAAGTCGCCGATATCCGTCACACGTTGCCGCCGGGTATCCAGGGGCCGTTCTTCAACGATGAGTTCGGCACGACCTTTGGCAATATCTACGCGCTGACCGGCGACGGGTTCGACTACGGTGTGCTCAAGGATTACGCCGACCGTGTGCAGATCCAGCTGCAACGGGTCAAGGACGTGGGCAAGGTCGAGCTGATTGGCCTGCAGGACGAAAAGATCTGGATCGAACTGTCGAACGTAAAGCTGGCCACCCTTGGCTTGCCCCTGGCGGCGGTCCAGCAGGCCCTCGAGGAGCAGAATGCGGTGTCCACCGCCGGTTTCTTCGAAACCGGTAGCGAGCGCCTGCAGCTACGGGTGTCGGGGAATTTCCAGACCGTGGAAGAGATTCGCAGCTTCCCCATCCGGGTCGCCGATCGTACGTTCCGTATCGACGATGTGGCGGATGTGCGTCGCGGTTTCAACGATCCTCCGGCACCGCGCATGCGCTTCATGGGCGAAGACGCCATCGGCCTGGCTGTGGCCATGAAGGACGGCGGTGACATTCTGATCCTGGGCAAGGCCCTGGAGGCCGAGTTTGCCCGGATCCAGAACAATCTCCCGGCCGGCATGCAACTGCGCAAGGTCTCGGACCAGCCGGCGGCGGTGAAGACCGGTGTGGGCGAGTTCGTCCAGGTGCTGGTGGAAGCGCTGACGATCGTGTTGCTGGTGAGCTTCTTTTCCCTGGGCCTGCGCACCGGGATGGTGGTGGCCCTGGCGATTCCGCTGGTGCTGGCGATGACTTTCGCGGCGATGTATTACCTGGGGATCGGCCTGCACAAGATTTCCCTTGGCGCGCTGGTGCTGGCCCTGGGGCTGCTGGTGGACGACGCGATCATCGCCGTGGAGATGATGGCGATCAAGATGGAGCAGGGCTTCGACCGGATCAAGGCCGCCAGCTATGCCTGGACCAGCACTGCATTCCCGATGCTCACCGGTACGCTGATCACGGCGGCGGGGTTCCTGCCGATCGCCACGGCGCAATCGGGCACCGGCGAATATACCCGTTCGATTTTCCAGGTGGTGACCCTGGCGTTGGTGGCGTCCTGGGTGGCTGCGGTGGTGTTCGTGCCTTACCTGGGGGAAAAGCTGCTGCCGGACCTGGCGAAAATCCATGCGGCCAGACACGGCACTCGTGACGGTCAGCCCGATCCCTATGGCACGCCGTTCTACCAGCGCGTCCGGCGCCTGGTGGAGTGGTGCGTGCGTCGGCGTAAAACCGTCATCGCACTGACGGTGCTGCTGTTTGTCGGCTCAGTGGTGCTGTTCCGTTTTGTCCCTCAGCAATTCTTCCCGGCGTCGGGACGTCTGGAGTTGATGGTCGACCTGAAGCTGGAGGAAGGCGCCTCCCTGAGCAACACCGCCGAACAGGTCAAGCGCCTGGAAGCGATGCTCAAGGATCATCCGGGCATCGATAACTACGTGGCCTATGTCGGTACCGGGTCTCCTCGTTTCTATCTGCCGCTGGATCAACAACTGCCTGCTCCCAGCTTCGCCCAGTTCGTGGTGCTGGCCAAGACCATCGAGGATCGCGAGCCGTTGCGCAGCTGGCTGATCAGCACCTTGAACGAACAGTTTCCCACCCTGCGTTCACGGGTCACTCGCCTGGAAAACGGACCACCCGTGGGTTACCCGGTGCAGTTCCGGGTGACCGGCGAGCACATCGAAGAAGTCCGGGCCCTGGCGAGGAAAGTGGCGACCAAGGTGCGTGAAAACCCCTACGTGGCCAATGTGCATCTGGATTGGGAAGAGCCGAGCAAGGTCGTGTACCTGAATGTCGATCAGGAGCGCGCCCGGGCCCTGGGGGTGAGCACCGTCGACCTGTCGAAGTTCCTCCAGAGTTCCCTCATCGGCTCCAGCGTCAGCCAGTACCGCGAAGACAACGAGCTGATCGAGATCCTGCTGCGTGGCACCGTGCACGAACGCACCGAACTGTCCTTGCTGCCCAGCCTCGCGGTGCCTACCGAGAATGGCACCAGCGTTGCGCTGTCCCAGATCGCGACGTTGGAGTACGGCTTCGAAGAAGGCGTGATCTGGCACCGCAACCGCCTGCCGAGCGTGACCGTGCGGGCCGACATTTACGGCAAGGAGCAACCGGCGACCCTGGTCCAGCAGATCTTCCCGACCCTGGACCCGATTCGGGCCGAGTTGCCGGATGGCTACCTGCTGGAGGTCGGCGGTACGGTAGAGGATTCGGCTCGCGGCCAGAAGTCGGTGAATGCCGGTGTGCCGCTGTTCATCGTGGTGGTGCTGACGTTGCTGATGCTGCAGCTGCGCAGCTTCTCGCGCACGGCCATGGTGTTCCTGACCGCTCCCCTGGGGCTGATCGGTGTGACGCTGTTTTTGCTGGTGTTCCGCCAGCCGTTCGGTTTCGTCGCCATGCTGGGGACTATCGCCCTGTCGGGAATGATCATGCGTAACTCGGTGATCCTGGTGGACCAGATCGAGCAGGATATCGAGGCAGGACTGACGCCCTGGCAGGCGATCATCGAAGCCACCGTGCGCCGTTTCCGACCCATCGTGCTCACCGCCCTGGCGGCGGTGCTGGCAATGATCCCCTTGTCCCGCAGCCTTTTCTTCGGGCCGATGGCCGTGGCGATCATGGGGGGACTGATCGTGGCGACGGCGTTGACGCTGCTGTTCCTGCCGGCGCTGTATGCGGCCTGGTTCAGGGTCAAGAAAACCTGACTGCAGTTCTCTGACGCCAAAAGACAATGTGGGAGCGAGCCTGCTCGCGATAGCGGTGTAACAGCCAACGAAGGTGTCATGGCTGATATCGCTTCGCGAGCAGGCTCGCTCCCACAGGTGTTTATGCTGGGTGTCAGAGCGCGCCGAACACCTTCTTCGCCAGACTGGTGGCCGCGGCCGCCGGGTTCTGGCGAATGGCGGCTTCCTGCTTGCCGATCATTTCGAACAAGCCATCGAGCGCCTGTTCAGTCACGTAGTTCTCGACGTTGGCGCTTTTCGCGTCCAGTACACCGAAGGTCGCGGCCTGGCCTGCGAAGGCGTTGTATTGCTGGGCCAGGCCGACCTTGTCGGTGGCTTGCTTGACGATAGGCAGGAACTTGGCACGGATCTGCTCGCGGCTGCTCTTGTTCAGGTACTGCGTGGCCGAGTCGTTGCCGCCGCTGAGGATGCCCTTGGCATCGTCCACGCTCATGTTCTTCACTGCGTTGACCAGGATCGGCTGGGCCTGGACCACGGCGGCCTCGGCGGCCTGGTTCATGCTGCTCTCCAGTTGCTCGACCTGGTCGCCCATGCCGAAGGCCTTCATCTTGCTGGCGACCTTGCCGAGCTTGCCCGGCAGCTCGATCTTGACCTCGGGGTTGTTGCTGAAGCCGCCAGGGGTGCCGAGTTGCTTGACCGCGACTTGAGCGCCTTGGGTCAAGGCGTCCTTGAGGCCGCCCGTGGCATCTTTTTGCGACAGGTCGCCAAGGGACAGGGCCATGGCTTGGGCACTGATCAACAGGCCGGCGCACAGGCCGGTGAAACGCAGGGTAGAGCGGAGCATGACAGCGTCCTTGAAGTGAATGGGAAAGGAATCAGCGGGCAGCGTCGACACGGATCTTCAACGGCTGCGGATCATTGCCATCGAGTTGCACGGTATGTTGTTCGGTGGTGATGAACATCACGCGTCCGTCCACCTCGATACGGGCACTCACGGCATACCGGTGCCCGGGCTTGACCTGGGCCGGATCATAACTGAGGTGGAACGGCAGCGGGACCTGGCCTTTGACCGGGCCGCTCTGCTCATCGAGCACCGTGGCCGGGGCATCGGCCAGGGAAACGTCCTGCAGGCTGACGCTCAGGATCGCGCTGGGTGGCAGGGCGATGCGCTGCAGGTAGAACACTTCGCCGTCGAGGCTGTGCCGGCTCGCCAGCGGTGCGCTGGAACAGGCACCGAGCAGTGCCGCGAGGGCGATGAGGGGAAGCTTGTTCATCGGGCAATTCCTTGGTTGGGGAGGCGCCAGCGGTCAAGCGGGCGCCTGGGTGGTCAGTCCTGGGACACCGGGGCAACCTGTTCCGCCGCGTCTTCACTGCGATGCAACGCCACCTGACGGATCGACAGGCGGATTTCCGCCGGCAGCACCCGTTTGGCCGCGCCTTCGGCCAGTTCGCCCAACAACTCGTGATAGCTTAGCTTGCCCGCTTCGTCCCGGCGCAGCACGTCGAGATCCAGCATGGTCTGGATGAAGTGGCGGAACAGGCTCTTGTCGAAGAATTCCGGTGCATTCAGGCCATGGAGAATCGACAGGCGCTGGGCCATCACGGTACAGAGGTCTTCCAGCTCTTCGGCACTGATGCTGTTCTGGCCACTGTTGAGCAGCAGCGAGACCGTCATGTAGAAGCGCTGCAGGGTCTGGGCAATGCTCTTGGACAACAGGGTCAACAGCACGAAGTGCCGCGAACTCGGGGCCGGGCGCAGGTACAGGTCCTTTTCGAAGCGCAGCAGGCCCTGTTCGACGAATGCTTCGAGCCATTGGTCCACCACTTCATCCAACTGGTCCAGGGACCAGCGGATGAACAGCTCCGATTGCAGGTACGGGTACAAGGCGCGAGTGTAGCGCAGGATCTGCTCGCGACTCATGCGCGACGTACTCTGGAAGAAACTGGCCAGCAACGCGGGCAAGGCGAAGATATGCAGCACGTTGTTGCGGTAATAGGTCATCAGTACCGCGTTCTGCTCGTCCAGGTAGAGGATCTTGCCCAGGGCATCGCTCTGTTCCGACAGCAGGTCCATGCCTTTGACATGCTCGATCAAGGCCAGGCCATCGCCTTCGGGAAGGGTGGTGTAGGGTGAATACGGTACTTTGCGCAGCAAGGCCAGGTACAGGTCCAGTACCCGGGCCATGGCGCGGTCGTCCAGGGCCAGGCGGCTGGTGGACAACAGCGCCAGGGCGACGAGGTTGACCGGGTTGATCGCGGCGGCTTCGTTCAGGTGCCGGGCCACACGTTCGCCGAGACGATGGGTGGTTGCGTTGAGCCAGGCTGGCTTGAATTGCGGGCCAAGCGCCTGTTGGCGCCAGTCCGGCTGTTCGCTGTCGAGGAACTGGGCCAGCCTGATCGGTTCGCCGAAGTTGACTGCCACCTGGCCGAAGCGCTGCTTGAGGGCGCCGACGACCTTGAAAATGTCGAAGATCGACTCTTTCTTCTTGCTGGCGCCGCGCAGTTCGCCCAGGTAGGTACGGCCTTCCAGTACCCGCTCATAACCGATGTAGACCGGCACGAACACGATGGGCGTGCGCGAGGAGCGCAGGAAGCTGCGCAAGGTGATGGCAAGCATGCCGGTCTTGGGCTGCAGCATGCGCCCGGTACGCGATCGCCCGCCCTCGACGAAGTACTCCACGGGGAAGCCTTTAGTGAACAGCGTGTGCAGGTATTCGTTGAACACCGCCGTATAGAGCGGGTTGCCCTTGAATGTGCGGCGCATGAAAAACGCCCCGCCGCGGCGCAGCAGGCCGCCGATCACCGGCATGTTGAGGTTGATGCCGGCGGCGATGTGCGGTGGGGTCAGGCCGTTGCGAAACAGCAGGTAAGACAGCAGCAGGTAGTCGATATGGCTGCGATGGCAGGGTACATAGATGACTTCGTGGCCGGGAGCGATCTTCTGCACGCTCTCGATGTGGTTGACCTTGATGCCGTCGTAGATCTTGTTCCAGAACCAGCTCAGCACCACCTCCAGGAAGCGGATAGCGGTATAGGTGTAGTCCGAGGCGATCTCGTTGCCATAGCGCAGGGCCTGGGCCTTGGCTTTCTCTGTGGATATCTTTTCCCGCTCGGCCTCCTCGGCAATCGCCTGCCTGACCAACGGTTGGTTCACCAGCCCTTTGACCAGGTTGCGGCGATGGGAGATGTCGGGGCCGATCACCGCCGACTTCAGGTTGCGCAAGTGCACCCGCAGGATCCGCTGGGCCATGCGTACGGTGCGCTCGTGGCCCTTGTCGTGTTCGATCAGTTCGCGCAGGTGGATCGGCGCGGAAAACTGCACCCGGGTCTTGCGTCCCAGGATCATGATGCTCAGCAGGCGGCGCAGGCGTCCGGTGACGGCCCAACTGTCGGCGAACAGCAGTTTCCATGGGCTGGATTCGCTGTCGGGCGACTGGCCCCAGAACACACTCACCGGGATGATCTGCGCGTCTTCGGCGGCGTTCTGCGTCAGGGCATTGACCAGTCGTGTCAACGTGGGGGGCGCGCCGCGCTTGTCCTGGCGCCCGAGCCAGTCGGGGGCCGGGGTCAGATAGAAAAAGGCTGCCGGCTCCAGCAGGTTCCCCACCGCTACCGGTAATACGGGACGGGGCAGGCCGGCCTTGGTGCATTCGGTGTCGAGCACCGCCAGGTCGGTGAGCGAAGGGTCTTGCAGGACGTAGAACACCGGACGGCTGCGGTCGAGATCGAGGGTGAAGGACGACTGGTTGATCGTCTCGGAACGAACCCAGAGGTACAACAGGCGGCGCAGGGTGCCAAATACAAGACGACGGAACGGGGAGCGGGTCATACGGCTTCTGCGTGAGTGGAAAGAATCGAGCGGTCGCTAGTGTGCCGGATTCGTCGAAAATCGGCAAAAAAGCGGCGAAGTAAAGTCAGTTGAGAGTTTTCGTGTGTGTCTTATACTCGGTCGCTGATCGCCTCGGCCTTCCCATGGACGGCTGCGGGGCGGCGAAAGTTCGTACAGCTTTATCTTTGCCGTCGGGCGGGAGAGCTGGCTTGAAAAATAAGAATTGGGAGTGAGCAATCATGGCAGCACGCGAAACCGGCAACGTGAAGTGGTTCAACGACGCCAAGGGCTACGGTTTTATCCAGCGTGAAGGCGGGGCGGATGTATTCGTGCACTATCGCGCGATCCGCGGCGAAGGCCACCGTTCGCTGATCGAGGGCCAGAAGGTCGAGTACGCGGTGGTGGAAGGGCAGAAGGGCCTGCAGGCTGAGGATGTGGTGGGGTTGTAAACCGCATTCACTGGCTACGCGAAACCCATTGTGGGAGCGAGCTTGCTCGCGATAGCGGTGTGTCAGTCACTTCTAATCTGGCTGATCTACCGCTATCGCGAGCAAGCTCGCTCCCACATTGGCTCTGCGGTGGGCTGGAAGTCAGCGTCACGCCGTCTTCCAGGTGATCTCTTCTTCCCCATCGGCGCTGATGCGAATCCAGCGATCCGCCGATTCCTCGCCTTCCTCTTCAACCCAGGAGCCCGGCGCACAGCGTACTTCGACGTTCAGCGCGGCGAAGGCGGCGCGGGCGCAGGCGATGTCGTCTTCCCATGGGGTCCGGTCGCTTTCCAGGTAAAGGCTGTTCCATTTGCCCACGGCCTTGGGCAGCCAGGTCACCGGGATATCGCCAGCCTTGCATTTGTAGGTCTGGCCTTTCTGGGTCCATTCGCTGCAAGGTCCCAGGGCCTGGCCCAGCCAGGCGGCGATGGCCTTGTGGTCAACATCGGCGTCCTTGAGGTAAATCTCGATATCGGGTTGGCGCATGGATGTCCTCACTGTGGTCTCGAAAAATCCATTCGCGGATTTAGTGTCGGCCCCGAACGCTCGCCCGGGGCCCGATAGGGTTATTGAAGAACGAAATAATCGTAGCGCATCGACACCGTGACCTCGAAGGGGTCGGCCTGCTCGATCACGCTGGCGCGGCGCTCGGCATTGGCGCGCCAGCCGTGGGGCGTCATGGCCAGCAGGTTGGCCCGATCCGGGCCGCTGTCCAGCGTCAAGCGAAACTCCAGGGTTTCGCTGTGCTCCAGCGTCATGCCCGGCGGCACCAGGGCCAGATGCTTGTCATCGGTGTATTCGCGCACTTCGTCGTACAGCCGCTCGCGCAGTTCCATCAGGTGACCGCGGGTGGGGCCGACTTTTATCAGGCCACCACCAGGGCTGAGCAGGCGCCTGGCCTCCTGCCAGTCCAAGGGGCTGAACACGCTTGCCAGGAACTGGCAGCAACCATCCGCCAACGGTACCCGGGCCATGCTGGCGATCAACCAGGTCAACCGTGGGTTGCGTTTGCAGGCACGCTTGACCGCCTCCCGCGAGATGTCCAGGGCGTAGCCATCAGCGTCGGGCAGGGCATCGGCGATCTGCGCGGTGTAGTAGCCCTCGCCACAGCCGATGTCCAGCCAGCGACCGGGGGCTCGTTGCGCAGCCAGTTCGGCCAGGCGCCGGGCCACCGGAGCGTAGTGCCCGGCATTGAGGAAGGCGCGACGGGCTTCGACCATGGCCTGGTTGTCCCCAGGGTCGCGGCTGTTCTTGTGCTGCACCGGCAGCAGGTTGAGGTAACCCTGGCGCGCCCGGTCGAAGCGATGGCCGGCCGGGCACACCACGCCGTTGTCCAGCGCCTTGAGCGGTTCGCTGCAGATCGGACAGGCGAGCATCAGGCGAGTAACTTGATCAGCGTCTTGTAGTAGATCTCGGTCAGTACGTCGAGATCGGCCGCCAGCACGCGTTCGTTGACCTGGTGGATGGTGGCGTTGACCGGCCCCAGTTCCACCACTTGCGTTCCCATGGTGGCGATGAAGCGCCCGTCGGACGTACCGCCGCTGGTGGACGCCTGGGTTTCACGCCCGGTGACGTCCCGGATGCTGGAAGACACGGCGTCCAGCAGCGCACCCGGTTCGGTGAGGAACGGCAGGCCGGACAGTGCCCAGTCGATGTGCCAGTCCAGTTGATGCTTGTCGAGGATGTCGGCGACTCGCTGTTGCAGGCCTTCGACGGTGGATTCGGTGGAAAAGCGGAAGTTGAACACCGCCACCAGGTCGCCCGGAATCACGTTGGTCGCGCCAGTGCCGGCGTTGAGGTTGGAGATCTGGAAGCTGGTGGGCGGGAAGAAGTCGTTGCCGTGGTCCCAATGTTCGGCGGCCAGTTCCGCCAGCGCCGGCGCCGCCAGGTGGATCGGGTTCTTCGCCAGGTGTGGGTAAGCCACGTGGCCCTGCTTGCCGCGCACGGTCAATTGCGCGCCGAGGGAGCCGCGGCGACCGTTCTTGACCACATCGCCCACCAGCGTGGTGCTCGACGGTTCGCCGACGATGCACCAGTCCAGTCGTTCCTGGCGGGCCTTGAGGCGTTCCACCACAGCCTTGGTGCCGTGGTGGGCCGGGCCTTCTTCATCGCTGGTGATCAGGAAGGCGACCGAACCCTTGTGGTCCGGGTAGTCGGCGACAAAACGCTCGGCCGCCACCACCATCGCCGCCAGGCTGCCTTTCATGTCCGCCGCGCCGCGGCCGCAGAGCATCCCATGCTCGTCGATGACCGCATCGAACGGATCGAGCTGCCAGGCCTGTACCGGGCCGGTGGGCACCACGTCGGTATGCCCGGCGAAGCACAGCACCGGCCCCTCGTGCTTGCCATGGCTGGCCCAGAAGTTATCCACATCCTCGAAGCGCATGGGTTCGAGCTTGAAGCCTGCGTTGCCCAGGCGCTGCATCATCAGTTTCTGACAGTCGGCATCCACGGGCGTCACGGACGGACGGCGGATCAGGTCGCAGGCAAGTTGCAGGGTCGGCGAGAGGTCGGCGTGGGCCGTCATGGAAGCTCCGGGAATATAGAATGAACGCAAGGCTTGTAGATCAGCGGGCAGGCTCCCGCAAAATGGCGGTTATCTTATAGCAAAACCACCACCATGGGCCCAAGTATGCCTACGGTGATTGACACAAAACCTGTGGGCGCGAGCTTGCGCGCGCAGGCGGTGTATCAGGCAATACTTCATCGACTGTCATACCGCTATCGCGAGCAGGCTCGCTCCCACAGAGGGTTTGTCTGGAATTGATGCCGCGACCGGGCGCCTGGGGCTCGAATTGCTCCGACAAAGCCCTATAATGCGCGCCGGTTTCTGGGGTAATGGTCATGAGTACAGAAGATCCACGCTTTGCCGGCATCGCCCGTTTGTATGGCATCGAGGGCCTGGAACGCCTGCGGGCGGCCCATGTGGCGATCGTCGGGGTCGGCGGGGTCGGTTCCTGGGCGGCGGAAGCCATTGCCCGTTGCGGCGTGGGCGAGATTTCGCTGTTCGACCTGGACGACGTCTGTGTCAGCAACGCCAATCGTCAGCTGCATGCCCTCGACAGCACCGTCGGCAAACCCAAGGTGCAGGTGATGGCCGAGCGTTTGCGCGGGATCAACCCCGACTGCACGGTGCACGCGGTGGCGGATTTCGTCACCCGCGACACCATGGCCGAATACATCACGCCGAACATCGACTGCGTGATCGACTGCATCGACAGTGTCAATGCCAAGGCCGCGCTGATCGCCTGGTGCAAGCGCCGCAAGATCCAGATCATCACCACGGGCGGCGCAGGCGGGCAGATCGACCCGACGCTGATCCAGGTCTGCGACCTGAACCGTACGTTCAATGATCCGCTGGCGTCGAAAGTGCGTTCCACCTTGCGCCGCGACTACGGTTTTTCCCGCACCGTGACCCGTCACTACAGCGTGCCCTGTGTGTTTTCCACCGAACAGCTGCGCTACCCGAAACCGGACGGCAGCATTTGTCTGCAGAAGAGTTTTGTCGGCGATGGCGTGAAGCTCGACTGCGCCGGAGGGTTCGGCGCGGTCATGATGGTCACGGCGACATTCGGCATGGTCGCGGCGACCAAGGCTGTGGATAAGATCGTGGCGGGTGTGCGACGACCGGCGGACAGGGTCAAGCGTCAGGTTTGAGGGGGCTGATGGCCTCATCGCGAGCAAGCTCGCGCCCACATAGGGTCGGGCTGAATGCAGTATTTGCGTGCACCAAATCCCCTGGGGGAGCGAGCTTGCTCGCGATTGCCGTTACTGAGTCAACTCCAGCATCCGCTTCAACACCGCATTCAAACCGTTGCTACGGGACGGCGACAGCTGCCGCGACAATCCCAGCTGGTTGAACCAATCCGGCAAATCCACCTGCCGCAACTCCTCAGCGAGCAACCCATTGACCCGCGCCAGCAGCAACGCCACCAGGCCACGGATCAACCGCGCATCGCTGCTGGCGCAAAACTGCCAGTGCCCGTCATGCAAGCGACCCACCAACCATACCTGGCTTTCACAGCCGTGGACGAGGTTGGCCTCGCACTTGTCCTCGTCATTCAGCGGCGGCAGGCGTTCACCCCATTGCATCAGCAGCCGGGCCCGTTGTTCCCAGCCTGAAGCGTCCTGGAAAACCCGTAGCGCCGTGGCGGCATCGGTCGGCAGGTTCATCGCAACATCTCCAAGGCCTGATCCAAGGCGTCGAAGAAACGCTCGATGTCGGCGGAGTCGTTGTACAGCGCCAACGACACGCGGATCGCCCCGGACAGCTTCAAATGCTTGAACAGCGGCATCGCGCAGTGATGCCCGGCGCGTACGGCAATGCCTTGCTCGGTCAGCAGATGCGCCAGGTCGGCGTTGTGGATGCCTTCGACCACGAAACTGACCAGGGCCAGGCGCGGGTTGCCCAGCAGGCGAATGCCGTTGCGAGCCAGCAGGCCATGGAGCAGGTAGTCATGCAGCGCCGCTTCATGATCGATGACCGCTTGCGAATCGAGCGCGGACAGGTAGTCCAGGGTCGCGCCCAACCCGATCACGCTGGCAATCGGCGGCGTACCGGCTTCGAAGCCCAGCGGCGCCGCACGGAAAGTGGCGCTGTGGTAGTCGGCCTGTTGCACCATTTCGCCGCCGAACTGCCAATGACGCAGCTTGCCAAGGGCGTCGGTACGGCCGAACAGCACGCCCAGCCCGTCCGGGCCGTAGAGTTTGTGGCTGGAAAACACGTAAAAGTCGCAGCCCAGCGCCTCCACATCGTGGCGGCCATGGACCACGCCCTGGGCGCCGTCGATCACTGTCAGCGCGCCCTGGGCCTTGGCCAGGGCCAGCAGCGCCGGCAATGGCTGCCAGGCCCCCAGCACATTGGACAGCTGACTGACCGCCAGCAAGCGTGTCCGGGGGCCGATAAGGCCGGTGGCGGCTTCCAGGTCGATCACTCCGTCGGCATCCAGGGGCAACACCACCAGGGTCAACGATCGGCGCTCGGCCACCTGCTGCCACGGCAGCAGGTTGGCGTGGTGTTCCAGGGCGCTGATGGCGATCTCATCGCCCGGGTGGAATAGATGTTCCAGCCCGTAGGCCAGCAGATTCAGCGCGGAGGTCGCGCCATGGGTAAAGACGATCTGCCCGCAACCCTGTGCATTGAGCCATTGCGACACCTTGAGACGACTGTCTTCGAACGCCTGGGTGGCGTGAGCCCCCGGCAGATGCTGCGCCCGGTGCACGTTGGCCGCGCCATTGGCGTAGTAATGCGTCAGGGCATCCAACAGGGCTTGGGGTTTCTGCGTGGTGGCGGCACTGTCCAGGTAGGTCTGGCCTTGCCGTTGCAGGGCGGCGATGGCCGGGAAATCGGCCCGCCAGGGGGATTGGATCAACATGCTTTCGGGCCCTGCTGGAGTTACGCCGGACCCTGTGGGAGCAAGGTTGCTCCCACAGGTGAGGGGGACGCGGCTTAGTTGTGCGCGTGCAGTGCTTCGTTCAGCTCGATGGCCGACTTGTGGGTCTTGCATTCCACCGCGCCGGTCTCGGAATTGCGGCGAAACAGCAGGTCGGGCTGGCCGGCCAGGTCGCGGGCCTTGACCACTTTGACCAGTTGGTTGTTCTCGTCCAGCAGCGCCACCTTGGTGCCGGCGGTGACATACAGGCCCGATTCCACGGTATTGCGGTCGCCCAACGGAATGCCGATACCGGCGTTGGCACCGATCAGGCAGCCTTCGCCGACCTTGATCACGATGTTGCCGCCGCCCGACAGGGTGCCCATGGTGGAGCAACCGCCGCCCAGGTCCGAACCCTTGCCGACGAATACGCCTGCCGAAACACGACCTTCGATCATGCCGGGGCCTTCGGTGCCGGCGTTGAAGTTGACGAAACCTTCGTGCATGACCGTGGTGCCTTCACCCACATAGGCGCCCAGGCGGATACGCGCGGCGTCGGCGATGCGCACGCCGGCCGGGACCACGTAGTCGGTCATTTTCGGGAACTTGTCCACCGAGAACACTTCCAGCAATTCGCCGCGCAGGCGGGCTTCAAGCTGGTGCTCGGCCAGTTCGCTCAGGTCGATCGCGCCCTGGCTGGTCCAGGCCACGTTCGGCAGCAGCGGGAAGATACCGGCCAGGTTCAGGCCGTGGGGCTTGACCAGGCGATGGGACAACAGGTGCAGCTTGAGGTACGCCTCGGGGGTGGAACTCAGTTGTGCATCTTCGGCCAGCAGGGTGGCGACCAACGGCTTGTGGCTCTCGGCCAGACGGGTCAGCAGCGCGGCTTGGGCGGCATCGACACCCTTGAGGGCATCGGCCAGTTGCGAGGCCTGGGCGGTGGTGAAGCTGATGGCCTGGTTGCCTTCGCTGTAGCCCAGGATCGGCGCGATGGCCTTGACGATGTCGGCCGAAGGATTGAGCAGTGGCTGTGCGTAGAACACTTCCAGCCAGGCGCCTTGGCGGTTTTGGGTGCCGACACCGAAGGCCAGGCTGAACAGGGTAGTGGACATGAACGTTACCTCAACAAAATGGACTGGGCAGGCTTACTTGATCTCTGCCGCATAAATATCTGGCTTGAAGCCAATCAGGGTTCGGTCACCGAGATCGAGCACCGGGCGCTTGATCATCGAGGGTTGGGCGAGCATCAGTTCGATGGCTTTCGTCTGGTCGAGATCGGCTTTGCGTTCGTCATCGAGCTTGCGAAAGGTCGTACCGGCACGGTTCAACACCACTTGCCAGCCATGCTCGTTGCACCATTGGGTCAGGTGCTCACGGTCGATGCCGGCGCTCTTGTAGTCGTGAAATTCGTAGCGTACTGCGTGTTCATCGAGCCAGCTGCGCGCTTTTTTCATCGTGTCACAGGCTTTGATGCCGAAAAGGTGCAACGTTTTGCTTGAATCGGTCAAGGAACTGCCCCCTTTGCAGGTGCTGGAAATAAAAGGTGAAGGATTATGCCATGACCGGACGGTTTCGCGACGGCCCAGGTTGATGGACACCAAAACCTGTGGGAGCGAGCTTGCTCGCGATGGCGTCCGATCAGCCAGCAATGAATCGATTGATACATCGCTATCGCGAACAAGCTCGCTCCCACAATAGTGGGGCTGCGACATAGGTGTAACGGCCAGGTTCATGCTAAGCGGTTAATATGGCACTTCAACGGCAAGCTGTTGCCGGATGTGTATCGCTGTCATTGGAAACCGCTATGCAAAGCGCC
The DNA here is from genome assembly GCF_900119645.1 of Pseudomonas sp. NFACC43. Lineage (NCBI taxonomy): Bacteria > Pseudomonadati > Pseudomonadota > Gammaproteobacteria > Pseudomonadales > Pseudomonadaceae > Pseudomonas > Pseudomonas sp. NFACC43. Next base: position 45,721 of record NZ_FPKK01000004.1, on the reverse strand, counting down.
TACACCGTCCTGATCCTGCTGACGCTGGTGGGCGTCTCACGCCTGATCGGACGGTTGATCCCCCTGCCGTTGCCCCTGGTCCAGATCGGCGCCGGTGCCGTGCTGGCCTGGCCGTCCCTGGGCCTGCATGTCACCCTCGACCCGGAACTGTTCCTGTTTCTCTTCCTGCCGCCACTGCTGTTCTCCGATGGCTGGCGCATGCCCAAGCGCGAACTGTGGCGCCTGCGCGGGCCGATCCTGACCCTGGCGGTGGGGCTGGTGTTGTTCACCGTGGTGGGTGCCGGGTATTTCATTCATTGGTTGTTGCCGGATATTCCACTGCCGATGGCTTTCGCCCTGGCGGCGGTGCTGTCGCCCACCGACGCGGTGGCGGTCTCGGCGATTGCCCGCGACCGCTTGCCTGGGCCCCTGATGCACATGCTCCAGGGCGAGGCGCTGATGAACGACGCCTCGGGCCTGGTGACGTTCAAGTTTGCCTTGGCGGCGGCTGTCACTGGCGTGTTTTCCCTGGCCAACGCCAGCGTGACGTTCGTGCTGGTGGCGGTAGGTGGGCTGCTCGTCGGGGTCGCCTTGAGCTGGTTGATGGGACGCCTGCGAGCCTGGATGGTCGCCCGGGGCTGGGACGACCCGGCCACCCACGTGGTGTTCATGTTGTTGCTACCCTTCGCCGCCTACGTGGTGGCTGAGCGACTGGGCGCCTCGGGCATTCTCTCGGCGGTGGCGGCGGGGATGATGCAGAGCTGGCTCGACCTGCTGCCACGCCAGACCGGTACGCGGCTGCTCAATCGCAGTGTCTGGGCGCTGCTGGAGTTCGCCTTCAACGGTTTGATCTTCCTGCTGTTGGGCTTGCAGTTACCGGACATCATCAAGGCCGTGACCAGCCACGAAACCACGCTGTGGCCAACCCTGTTCTACCGCTGCCTGGATGTCGTGGTGATTTTCCTGGTGCTGCTGGTGCTGCGGTTCGTCTGGGTGCAGAGCATCTGGCGCCTGTCCGGGTTGTTGCGGCGCTGGCGCGGCAAGGGGGAGCTGACACTGGTGCCCACCGCGCGCTCCTGCTGGCTGCTGACGTTCGGTGGGGTGAGAGGCGCGGTGACCCTGGCGGGCGTGCTCTCTGTGCCGTTGCTATTGGGCGCGGGCGAGCCCTTTCCCGAGCGAGACCTGCTGATCTTCATTGCCGCCGGGGTGATCCTGTTGTCATTGATCGCGGCCTGCATTGCCTTGCCGCTGTTACTGAAGGGCATCGAGAAAAGCCCCGATGACAAGCGCCGCAACGAAGTCCGCGATGCCTGGCGCAAGACTGCTGAAGCGGCGATCCGGGCGCTGGAAGTGGAGGAACCGAGTGAGGCGACAAGTACGCCGGATGCGGCCCAGGCGGCGCTGGCCACTGAGGTCAAGGCGCGGTTGATGTCCGAGTATCGTCATCAGCTCGACGTGTTCAACGATTCCGCCGAGGCCCAGGCGTTGGCATTCGAAATGGACCTGCTGGAGCGCCGGCTGCGCTTGAAGGCTTATCGGGCGCAACGGCTGGAGTTGTATCGCCTCAGTCGTCATCACCAGATCGGGGATGATGTACTGCGTGAGGTGCTGGGGGAGTTGGATCTGGCAGAGGCGAATCTGGGGTTGGGTAAATAGTAATTTTGCGCAGCACTCATTGTGGTGAGGGGATAAGACCCCTCACCACAACGGCGGTACGCTTCAACCCCGACGCTGGATAAACGCGCGGATCCGTTCCGCCGCTTCCACGCATTCTGCCAGTGGCGCCACCAGGGCCATGCGCACGCGCCCGGCCCCTGGGTTGACGCCGTCCACATCGCGGGACAGGTAGGAGCCCGGTACCACGGTCACATGTTCCTGTTCGAACAGGTCGCGGCAGAACGCTGCATCATCGCCGGCCACATTCGGCCACAGGTAGAAGCTACCGTCGGGGCGTTGCACGTCCAGCACCGGGCTGAGGATTTCCAGCACGGCGTCGAATTTCTCCCGGTACAGCGCGCGGTTGGCCCGCACGTGCTCTTCGTCGTTCCATGCGGCGATGCTCGCCAGTTGGGTCTGGACCGGCATCGCGCAGCCATGATAGGTGCGGTACAGCAAAAAGCCTTTGAGAACGTCCGCATCGCCGGCGACGAAGCCGGAGCGCAGGCCTGGCAGGTTGGAGCGCTTGGACAGGCTGTGGAACACCACGCAGCGCTTGAAGTCCTTGCGACCCAGTTCGACGCAGGCGTTGAGCAGGCCCGGCGGCGGGCTCTGTTCGTCGAAATACAGTTCGCTGTAGCACTCGTCCGCAGCGATCACGAAATCGTGCTCGTCGGCCAAGGCGATGAGCTTCTTCAGCACATCCACCGGAATCAGGGCACCGGTCGGGTTGCCAGGGGAGCACAGGAACAGGATCTGGCAGCGTTTCCAGATGTCTGGCGACACGGCGTCGAAATCCGGGTTGAAGCCATTTGCGTCCAGGCATGGCAGGTAGTGCGGCTTGGCCCCGGCCAGGAACGCGGCGCCTTCGTAGATCTGGTAGAAGGGATTCGGGCTGACGACCAGGGCGTCGTCGCCACGGTTGACCACGGTCTGGGTGAAGGCGAACAGCGCTTCGCGGGTGCCGTTGACCGGCAAGACATGACGCGCCGGGTCAAGCCAGCCGTTGGGTACATTGAAGCGACGCTCGCACCAGCCGGTGATCGCTTCACGCAGTTCCGGGATGCCGAGGGTGGTCGGGTACACAGCCATCTTTTTCAGATTACTGGCCAGGGCTTCAGCCACGAAGCTGGGCGAGCGATGCTTGGGTTCGCCGATGGACAACGCGATGGGGCGTTTGTCGGGGTTGGGCGTGACGCTGCCCAGCAGGGCGCGGAGCTTTTCGAACGGGTAGGGCTGCAACTGGTTCAAAGCGTTATTCATCGAGGGCCTCGTCAATGTGGGCGCGGTCCTTGTGGAAGCTGGCTCGCTCCCACAGAGGGGGATTGTTCGTTCAGATGCTGATGCGTGTCGGGTGAGCATCGGGTTCCTGGTTGACGCTCAGGTGCCGGACGATCGCGTCCTGCAGACGGCTGCACAGTTGCGGATCGGACAACGGCTGGTTGTGGGCATCGGTGATGAAGAACACGTCTTCCACCCGCTCGCCGAGGGTGGCGATCTTGGCGTTCTGTAGCGACAGGTCGAATTCCAGGAAAATATGGCCGATACGCGCCAGCAGGCCGGGACGGTCCGGGGCGCTGAGTTCCAGCACCGTGATCTGGCGCTGGGCATCGTTGTGGATCGTCACCTGGGGCGCAAAGGCAAAATGCTTGAGCTGGCGTGGCACCCGGCGCTGGATGATGGTGGGGTAGTCCGCCGGATTGCGCAGGGCCTCGGTGAGCCCGTCGCGAATCTGCTTGACCCGTGCCGGGTTGTCGCCAATCGAATCGCCGTCGGTGTCGAGCACGATGTAGGTGTCGAGGGTGAACTGGCTGCTGGAGGTGATGATCCGTGCGTCATGGATGTTGAGGTTGAGCTGGTCCATCGCGGCCACGGTCACGGCGAAGAAATCATGCTGGTCCGGGGCGTAGATGAAGATTTGCGTACCGCCTTCGAACTCGCGTTGCGTGGTTTCCTTGATCAGCACCAGGGGCCCGCCATCGGCCGGTTGCTGAAGGATTGCATCGCTGTGCCAGGCCACGTCGCCGGCGGTGTGGCGCAGGAAGTAGTCATCGCCCAGCTGCGACCAGAGCTGTTCGACATCGTCCGGGTCGGTACCGCCGCGTACCAGGATATCCAGGGCGGCACTCTGGGTGCGGCGGATCTGCTCTTCGCGATCCACCGGGTTTTCCAGGCCGCGACGCAAGGCACGCTTGGTCTCGGTGTAGAGCTGGCGCAACAGGCTGGCCCGCCAGGAGTTCCACAGGGTCGGGTTGGTGGCGTTGATGTCGGCCACGGTGAGCACGTAGAGGTAGTCCAGCCGCGTTTCGTCGCCGACGACCTGGGCGAAGTCATGGATCACCTGCGGGTCGGATAGGTCCTTGCGCTGGGCGGTGGTGGACATCACCAGGTGGTTCTGCACCAGCCAGACGATCAGCCGGCTGTCCCATGCTGGCAACTGATGGCGCTGGCAGAACGCTTCGGCATCCACTGCGCCGATTTCCGAATGGTCGCCCTGGCGGCCCTTGCCGATGTCGTGGTACAGCCCGGCCATGTAGATCAGCTCAGGCTTGGGCAGCTTGCCCATGAGCTTGCTGGCCAGTGGGAATTTCTCCGATACCTGGGTGTATTGCAGCTTGCGCAGGTGCTTGATCAGGTTCAGCGTGTGGGCATCGACCGTGTAGATGTGGAACAGGTCATGCTGCATCTGCCCGACGATGAAGCCGAACTCCGGCAGGTAGCGCCCCAGGATCCCGTAGCGGTTCATGCGTCGCAGGTTGCGGTGCACGCCGATCTTGCACTTGAACAACTCGATGAACAGGCTGGTGTTGCGGATGTCGTGACGGAAATCGTCATCGATCAGGTGGCGGTTTTCCCGCAGCAGGCGAATGGTGTCGGCGCGCACGCCCTTGATTTCCGGCTGCTGGGCCATGAGCACGAAAATCTCGATCATGGCGAAGGGCGTACGCCGGAATACGTTGTCGTTGCGTGCCTCGATGTAACCGTCGTGCAACTGGAAGCGGGCGTTGATGGGCTGGGGCGGCTCGGCGTCTTCCGGCGCGAGGATGACTTCCTCGAAATGCTGGATGATCAGCTCGCTGAGCTGCGCGATGCTCATCACCACCCGGTAGTACTGCTGCATGAAGTTTTCGATGGCCTGCTTGGCATCGCTCCCTTCGAAGCCCAGCAGGCCGGCGATGGAGCGCTGATGGTCGAACAGCAGGCGATCTTCGGCGCGCCCGGCGAGCATGTGCAGGGCGTAGCGTACCTTCCACAGGAACTCCTGGGAGGATGCCAGCAGGGCGTTCTCGCTCTCGACCAGGAACCCTTCGCCGGCCAGGGCTCGCAGGTTCAGAGTGCCGTACTGGCGGCGGGCAACCCACAGGATCGTCTGAATGTCCCGCAAACCGCCGGGGGAGCCCTTCACGTTGGGTTCCAGGTTGTACTCGGTGTCGTTGTACTTGTGGTGACGGGCCTTTTGCTCGGCATGCTTGGCCAGGAAAAAATCCTTGCTGGGCCACATGTGCGCCGTGCTGGTAACGTCAAGCATGCGCTGGCGCAAGCGCTCAGGGCCGGCGATGGTGCGGCTTTCCATCAGGTTGGTGATCACCGTCAGGTCGGCGCGGGCTTCATCGGCGCATTCCTGTACCGACCGCACGCTCTGGCCGACTTCCAGGCCGATGTCCCACAGCAGCGTCAGGAAGCGTTCGATGGAGTCGCGAAAGACTTCGTGATCGTCGCCGTCCAGCAGGATCAGCAAGTCGATGTCGGAGTAGGGGTGCAGCTCCCCCCGGCCGTAACCGCCCACCGCCACCAGGGCGATGTGGGTGTCGGGGTTCCAGCTGAACTGCTCCCAGGCCCTTTGCAGGATGTTATCGACGAACCAGGCGCGATCCTCGATCAGCCGACGGATATCCCGGCCATTGCGAAAGCGCTGGTCGAGCACTTCGTGGGCCTGGCGGATCGCCTTCTTGAAGGCCGGGATGGGGCTTGCCTTCAGGGCCAGTTCAGCCTGGAACTGGCCGCGGTCGAAGAGTTCGGGATCCACCTGCGGCATCGAATGGCTTTCCTTTCTATCTATAGCTGGGGTCGGTTCAGGCGGAAACGCGAGGGATGGTGTCGTCGCTGCGCAGGGTAAAGATTTCGTACCCGGTCTCGGTCACCAGCAGGGTGTGTTCCCACTGGGCCGACAGCTTGCGGTCCTTGGTGATGGCGGTCCAGCCGTCGCCCAGTACCTTGGTTTCGGCGCGACCCTGGTTGATCATCGGCTCGATGGTGAAGGTCATGCCCGCCTGGAGCTCCATGCCGGTGCCGGCGCGGCCGTAGTGCAGGATCTGTGGCTCTTCGTGGAAGACCTTGCCGATGCCGTGGCCACAGAATTCACGTACCACCGAGAAGCCGTTCTTCTGCGCGTGCTTCTGGATCACCTCGCCGATGTCACCCAGTCGGCAGCCCGGCTTCACCAGCTCGATGGCCATGTACATGCATTCCTGGGTCACTTTCGACAGGCGCTGGGCCCACTCCGGCACGTTGCCGACGTGGAACATGCGGCTGGTATCGCCGTGATAGCCATCCTTGATGACGGTGACGTCGATGTTCAGGGTGTCGCCATCCTTCAGCGGCTTCTCGTTGGGGATGCCGTGGCAGACCACGTGATTGATCGAAGTGCAGATCGACTTCGGAAAGCCTTTGTAGTTGAGCGGTGCGGGAATGGCCTTCTGCTCGTTGACGATATAATCGTGGCAGATCCGGTCCAGCTCTTCGGTGGTCACGCCCGGCTTGACGTAGTCGGCGATCATTTCCAGCACGTCGGCGGCGAGCTTGCCGGCGACACGCATCTTTGCGATGTCCTCGGGAGTCTTGAGGGTGACGGTCATACAGGCTCTCTCTGCGCCTGGTGGCGCTGTTCGAAACGAAATGGGCGGCGCAAGAGGTTCCCTGCGGCCCCGAAAACGCGATTCTAACAGACGATCAGTACAATGAGCTCTCCAGGCCGGAACTCTGTGGTGAGGGGGTTATCTCCTTGCCACAATGGGTTTTAAGAATCCGGGTTTCGTTTTCGCCCTCGCTGTGGTATAAAATGCGCCGCTTTCCGGGGATGACCCCGAGAGCTTAAATCCACACACGTGTCGACACGATGACCTGGGTGCCTTCGGCTTATATAGGCCGCTGGTTGGTCATTGGGATACGTGGAGGCCAAACCCGACTTATCAAGGAACTATCATGTCCCAAGTCAACATGCGCGATATGCTGAAGGCCGGTGTGCACTTCGGCCACCAGACCCGTTACTGGAACCCGAAAATGGGCAAGTACATTTTCGGCGCGCGCAACAAGATCCACATCATCAACCTTGAAAAAACCCTGCCGATGTTCAACGAGGCACTGACCTTCGTAGAGCGCCTGGCCCAGGGCAAAAACAAGATTCTGTTCGTCGGCACCAAGCGCTCCGCTGGCAAGATCGTTGCTGAAGAAGCAGCACGTTGCGGTTCGCCGTACGTCGATCACCGCTGGTTGGGCGGCATGCTGACCAACTTCAAGACCATTCGCGCTTCCATCAAGCGTCTGCGTGATCTCGAAGTCCAGTCCGAAGACGGCACTTTCGCCAAGCTGACCAAGAAAGAAGCGCTGATGCGCACTCGCGATCTTGAGAAGCTGGACCGCTCCCTGGGCGGTATCAAGGACATGGGCGGTCTGCCTGACGCACTGTTCGTGATCGACGTTGACCACGAGCGCATCGCGATCACCGAAGCCAACAAGCTGGGTATCCCGGTCATCGGCGTTGTCGATACCAACAGCAGCCCGGAAGGCGTTGACTACATCATCCCAGGCAACGATGACGCCATTCGCGCCATCCAGCTGTACATGGGTTCGATGGCTGACGCTGTTATCCGTGGTCGCAACAATGTTAACGGCGGCACCGAAGTCTTCGCTGAAGAAGCTCCGGCAGCAGCCGCTGAGTAATCGACGCCCTGGCGTTGACTCAGTAAGCAAAAAGGGGGCTTGGCCCCCTTTTTGCCACCTCGAAAACCATTTGTCGCCGGCGCAGTGACTTGTTTGTAACCTGCCGCGGCCTATAAGCAGTGGTTTTCCAGGAAGAATTGATCGCCCGTTCGGTCGGGTGGAATGGTTGAAAACCTATCCAAGAGGATTTTGAAATGGCAGAGATTACTGCAGCGTTGGTCAAAGAACTGCGCGAGCGTACCGGCGAAGGCATGATGGACTGCAAGAAAGCCTTGACCAAGGCTGGCGGCGACATCGAGAAAGCCATTGATGACATGCGTGCTTCGGGCGCCATCAAGGCTGCCAAGAAAGCCGGCAACGTCGCCGCTGAAGGCGCCATCGCCATCAAGGACGACGGCAAGGCTGCCGTCCTGCTGGAAGTCAACTCCCAGACCGACTTCCTGGCTCTGCAGGATGACTTCAAGGCCTTCGTCGCTGCCAGCGTCGAAAAAGCCTTCGCTGACAAACTGACCGACGCAGCTCCGCTGATCGAAGCCCAGGAAGAAGCGCGCCTGGTCCTGGTTGGCAAGACCGGCGAAAACGTCAACATCCGTCGCCTGGTTCGCGTTGAAGGTGATGTGGTCGGTACCTACTTGCACGGCAACAAGATCGGTGTTGCGGTTGTCCTGAAGGGCGGCGACACCGAGCTGGCCAAAGACATCGCCATGCACGTGGCTGCTACCAACCCTGAGTTCCTGCTGCCTTCGGACGTTTCCGCTGAAGCGATCGAGCGCGAGAAGGGTGTTTTCCTGCAGCTGAACGAAGAGAAGCTGAAAGGCAAGCCTGCTGAAATCGCAGAGAAAATGGTCAGCGGCCGTATCTCCAAGTTCCTGGCCGAAGCCAGCCTGGTTGAGCAGGCCTTCGTCAAGAACCCGGAAATCAAGGTCGGCGACCTGGCGAAGAAAGCCGGTGCTGAAATCGTTTCGTTCACCTACTTCAAAGTAGGTGAAGGCATCGAGAAGCCGGTCGACAACTTCGCAGAAGAAGTTGCCGCTCAGGTAGCTGCTGCCAGCAAGCAATAAGACGGTTTTACAACTGTCGCCCAGAAGAGGCTGCCCGCTCACGCGCGCAGCCTCTTTTTGGATCGGAGGCCGATTATTATTGGTTTCCTGTCGGAACTGGCTTACAAAGCCGTGTTCCGATGGCGCTGTGTCAGCGTCAAGCTAGAGTGAACGCAGGCTGTAAACAGCTTGAAGAATTTTTGAAAATACGCCGCAGGAGAGATTCGCAATGGCTCAGCAGGGCAGTGGTTATCAGGCTCGCTATAAACGCATTCTACTCAAGCTTAGCGGCGAGGCCCTGATGGGCTCGGAAGAGTTCGGGATCGATCCGAAGGTCCTGGATCGCATGGCCCTGGAAGTTGGCCAGTTGGTCGGCATCGGTGTCCAGGTCGGCCTGGTCATCGGCGGCGGCAACCTGTTCCGCGGCGCGGCGCTGAGCGCGGCCGGCATGGATCGGGTCACGGGCGACCACATGGGCATGCTGGCCACTGTGATGAACGCCCTGGCTATGCGCGACGCGCTCGAGCGTGCCAATATCTCGGCCATCGTGATGTCGGCCATTTCCATGGTTGGCGTGACCGATCACTACGACCGCCGCAAAGCCATGCGCCACCTCAATTCCAAGGAAGTGGTGATCTTTGCCGCCGGCACCGGTAATCCGTTCTTCACCACGGATTCGGCTGCCTGCCTGCGAGCGATCGAGATCGATGCCGATGTCGTGCTCAAGGCAACCAAGGTCGATGGCGTCTACACCGCCGACCCGTTCAAGGACCCGCATGCCGAGAAGTTCGATCATCTGACCTACGATGAAGTACTGGATCGCAAGCTGGGTGTAATGGACCTGACGGCAATCTGCCTGTGTCGCGATCACAAGATGCCGCTGCGTGTCTTTAACATGAACAAGCCCGGCGCCCTGCTGAACATCGTGCATGGCGGCGCCGAAGGAACCCTGATCGAGGAAGTTCAACAATGATCAATGAAATCAAGAAAGACGCCGAACAGCGCATGCAGAAGTCCGTGGAGTCTCTGGCGCACAACTTCGGCCGCATCCGTACCGGCCAGGCCCACCCGAGCATTCTCGAGGGCGTGATGGTGCCTTACTACGGTGCAGACACTCCGATCAAGCAAGTGGCCAACATCACCGTCAAGGACGCCCGTACCCTGCAGGTCGTGGCTTTCGAGCGCAACATGCTCGCGGCGGTCGACAAGGCCATTGGCAGTGCCGGCCTGAACCTGAACCCGACCAACCTGGGTGAGTTGCTGCTGATCTCCATGCCGGCCCTGACCGAAGAGACCCGCAAGGGCTTCACCAAGCAGGCTCGTGACGTGGCTGAAGACGCTCGTGTTGCCGTGCGCAACATCCGTCGTGATGCCAACAGCCAGCTCAAGGACCTGGTCAAGGAAAAGGAAATCAGCGAAGACGAAGAGCGTCGCGCCGCCGGCGAGATCGACGACCTGACCAAGAAGTATGTGGCTAAGATCGACGCGGATTTGGCGCAGAAAGAAAAAGACCTGATGGCCGTATAAGGGTCTCGTTTTCATGGAAAAGACCAAGCAGGCCGTGTCGTTCGCGGTGCCTCGCCATGTGGCGATCATCATGGACGGCAACAATCGCTGGGCCAAGAAACGCTTCATGCCCGGCGTCGCCGGGCATAAGGCGGGTGTCGACGCGGTTCGTGCGGTCATCGAGGTGTGTGCCGAGGCGGGAGTCGAGGTGCTGACCCTGTTCGCTTTCTCCAGCGAAAACTGGCAGCGTCCGGCCGACGAGGTCAGCGCCTTGATGGAGTTGTTCCTCAAGGCCCTGCGTCGCGAGGCCAAGCGCCTCAACGAGAACAGCATCAGCCTGCGCATCATCGGTGATCGTTCGCGCTTCCATCCGGAGCTGCAGGCGGCGATGCGCGAAGCCGAGGCCGCGACGGCCGGTGCCGACCGGTTTGTCCTGCAGATCGCCGCCAACTATGGTGGCCAGTGGGACATCGCCCAGGCTGCCCAGCGCCTTGCGCGGGAGGTCCAGGCCGGGCATTTGCGGCCGGAGGACATCACTCCCGACCTGTTGCAGGCCTGCCTGGCCACGGGCGACCTGCCATTGCCGGACCTGTGCATTCGCACTGGCGGCGAGCACCGCATCAGCAATTTCCTTCTCTGGCAGCTGGCTTATGCCGAGCTGTACTTCTCCGACCTTTTCTGGCCGGACTTCAAACACGAAGCCATGCGCGTCGCACTGGCCGATTTCGCTTCCCGTCAGCGTCGCTTCGGTAAAACGAGCGAGCAGATCGAAGCTGGAGCCCGGGTTTAATGCTTAAACAACGAATCATCACAGCCCTGATCCTGTTGCCCATCGCCCTGGGTGGTTTCTTCCTGCTCGAGGGGGCCGGCTTTGCCCTGTTCATCGGGCTGGTCGTGACGCTGGGGGCCTGGGAGTGGGCCCGGCTGGCGGGTTTCGCCGCGCAGTCGGCGCGCATGACCTATGCGGCGGCCGTGGCGGCCATGCTGTTCGTCATGTACGTGGTGCCGGGCATCGCACCCTGGGTGCTGGGTGCTTCGGTGCTGTGGTGGGCAACGGCAGCGTTCCTGGTATTGACCTATCCCCGGACTACCCATCACTGGGCCAACGCAGCGACCAAGCTGACCATCGGCCTGTTGATCCTGTTGCCGGCCTGGCAAGGCCTGATCTGGATCAAGCAGGGGCCGTTGGGCAATTGGCAGATCATGGCGGTGATGGTGCTGGTATGGGGGGCCGACGTCGGTGCCTACTTCTCCGGTCGGGCCTTTGGCAAACGCAAGCTGGCGCCAAAGGTCAGTCCGGGCAAGAGTTGGGAAGGGGTCTATGGTGGGCTGGCCTTGAGCCTGGTGATCACGACAGTGGTCGGTGTCACACGCGAGTGGACTGCCGGGCAACTGCTGATCGGCCTGTTCGGTGCCGCGCTCATCGTATTTGTCTCGGTGGTCGGCGACCTGACCGAAAGCATGTTCAAGCGTCAATCCGGGATCAAGGACAGCAGCAACCTGTTGCCGGGCCATGGCGGCGTACTGGATCGCATTGACAGCCTGACTGCCGCGATCCCGATCTTCGCCGTGCTGTTGTGGATGGCTGCACCGTGAGTCGTCCTCAGCAGATCACTGTACTGGGCGCCACCGGTTCCATTGGCCTCAGCACCCTGGACGTCATTGCCCGGCATCCAGAGCGTTACCAGGTCTTCGCCCTCAGTGGCTTCACGCGTCTGAACGAGCTGCTGGCGTTGTGCTTGCGTCACGTCCCGCGGTTCGCCGTGGTGCCGCAAGCCAGTGTGGCGCGGGCGCTGCAGGACGACCTGCGCGCGGCAGGCTTGCAGACCCGCGTGCTGGTAGGGGAGGAGGGCCTGTGCGAGGTGGCCTCCGATCCCGAAGTCGATGCGGTGATGGCGGCGATCGTCGGTGCGGCGGGCTTGCGTCCGACGCTGGCGGCGGTGAAGGCGGGCAAGAAGATCCTGCTGGCCAACAAGGAGGCCCTGGTCATGTCCGGGGCGCTGTTCATGCAGGCGGTGGGCCAGAGCGGCTCGGTGCTGCTGCCGATCGACAGCGAACACAACGCGATTTTTCAGTGCATGCCCCGGGACTTTTCCCGAGGCCTGGGTGCGGTGGGGGTTCGGAGGATTCTGCTGACGGCTTCCGGCGGTCCGTTCCGCCAGACTCCCCTGGCCGAGCTGGAACATGTTTCGCCTGAACAGGCGTGCGCTCATCCGAACTGGTCCATGGGGCGCAAGATTTCCGTGGATTCGGCCAGCATGATGAACAAGGGCCTGGAGCTGATCGAGGCCTGCTGGCTGTTCGATGCCAAGCCTTCCCAGGTCGAGGTGGTGATCCATCCCCAGAGCGTGATCCATTCCCTGGTGGACTACGTGGACGGTTCGGTGCTGGCCCAGCTGGGCAACCCGGACATGCGCACCCCTATCGCCAATGCCCTAGCCTGGCCGGAGCGGATCGACTCCGGCGTGGCTCCCCTGGACCTGTTCGCCATCGCTCGCCTGGACTTCCAGGCGCCCGATGAGCAGCGTTTCCCGTGCCTGCGCCTGGCTCGCCAGGCTGGCGAGGCAGGCAACAGCGCGCCGGCCATGCTCAATGCGGCCAATGAAGTGGCAGTGGCGGCGTTTCTCGATGGACGTGTCCGTTACCCCGAGATCGCGAGTATCATCGAGGAAGTCTTGAACCTGGAGGCTGTGGTTTGCCTCGATGATCTGGACGCGGTATTCACTGCCGATGCCAGGGCTCGTGAGCTGGCGAGCCAATGGCTGAGGCGTCACGGGCGTTGAGGTTGCGATACGTTAGCCAGGGTTGCCCTGGACTGGATTGCGGAGAAAGCAGATGAGCGCGCTCTATATGATTGTCGGCACCCTGGTTGCATTGGGTGTGCTGGTCACTTTTCACGAATTCGGTCATTTCTGGGTCGCGCGTCGCTGTGGCGTCAAGGTGCTGCGTTTTTCCGTCGGCTTCGGCATGCCCTTGCTGCGCTGGCATGACAAGAGCGGCACCGAGTTCGTCGTGGCGGCTATCCCCCTGGGCGGCTACGTGAAGATGCTGGACGAGCGCGAAGGTGAAGTGCCCGCCGATCAGCTGCATCAGTCCTTCAATCGCAAGACCGTTCGTCAGCGCATCGCCATCGTGGCGGCGGGGCCCGTCGCCAACTTCCTGTTGGCCCTGGTGTTTTTCTGGGCGCTGGCCATGCTGGGCAGCGAGCAGGTGCGGCCGGTCATCGGTGGCGTAGAGGCCGGTAGCGTGGCCGCACGGGCCGGGCTGAGCCCTGGCCAGGAGATCGTGGCGATCGATGGAGAGCCCACTTCCGGCTGGGCCGCCGTCAACCTGCAGTTGGTGCGTCGCCTGGGCGAAAGTGGCTCGTTGCAGTTGATGGTGCGCGACGAGGGCTCGACCACGGATTCGCCTCGGGAACTGGTGCTGGACAACTGGCTCAAGGGCGCCGATGAGCCGGATCCGATCCGCTCCCTGGGTATTCGCCCCTGGCGTCCGGCGCTGCCGCCGATATTGGCCGAGCTCGATCCGAAGGGCCCGGCCCAGGCCGCGGGCCTGAAGACCGGTGATCGCCTGCTGGCCCTCGATGGGCAGCCGGTCGGTGACTGGCAGCAGGTGGTGGATGCGGTTCGTGTACGTCCTGATACCAAGATTGTGCTGCGCATCGAGCGTGATGGTGCTCCAATTGACGTCCCTGTCACCTTGGGCGCGCGGGGCGAGAGCAAGGCGCCGAACGGCTACCTGGGCGCTGGCGTCAAGGCTGTCGACTGGCCGCCAGAGATGATTCGCGAGGTCAGCTTCGGTCCTGTCGCTGCGATTGGCGAGGGTGCGCGTCGTACGTGGACCATGAGCGTCCTGACCCTCGATTCGCTCAAGAAAATGTTGTTCGGCGAGCTCTCGGTAAAAAACTTGAGTGGACCGATAACCATTGCTAAAGTGGCGGGCGCTTCTGCCCAGTCGGGCGTTGCTGATTTCCTGAATTTCCTTGCTTATCTGAGCATTAGCCTGGGGGTTCTGAATTTGCTGCCTATCCCGGTGCTGGATGGGGGGCATCTGCTGTTCTATCTGATCGAGTGGGCGCGTGGTCGTCCCTTGTCGGATCGGGTTCAAGGTTGGGGGATACAGATCGGGATCAGCTTGGTGGTCGGGGTGATGTTGCTTGCCCTGGTCAACGATCTGGGTCGTCTGTAACGCTTCGCTGAATTGCGAATCTGCCGCATTTTGCGGCAGTTTGTTTATTGCCAGTTGGAATAAGAAAGGACTTCATGAAACGTCTGCTGCTAACCGCGGTTATTACCGTGTTGATGATCGCCGAAGTTCACGCCGAGTCCTTCACTATCTCTGATATTCGCGTCAACGGCCTCCAGCGGGTCTCCGCGGGTAGCGTCTTTGGTGCCTTGCCGTTGAACGTCGGCGAGCAGGCGGATGATCGGCGCCTGGTGGAGTCCACTCGTGCGCTGTTCAAGACCGGCTTCTTTCAAGATATCCAGCTGGGCCGTGATGGCAATGTCCTGGTCATTACGGTTGTCGAGCGGCCGTCGGTCGCCAGCATCGAGATCGAAGGCAACAAGGCGATCTCCACCGAAGACCTGATGAAAGGTCTCAAGCAATCCGGTCTGGCCGAAGGCGAGATCTTCCAGCGCGCGACCCTCGAAGGCGTGCGTAACGAACTGCAGCGCCAGTACGTGGCCCAGGGCCGCTACTCGGCCACCGTCGACACCGAAGTGGTTCCTCAGCCACGTAACCGTGTCGGCCTGAAGGTCAACATCAACGAAGGCACCGTGGCGGCCATCCAGCACATCAACGTGGTGGGCAATACGGTTTTCCCCGATGAAGACCTGATCGACCTGTTCGAACTCAAGACCACCAACTGGCTGTCGTTCTTCAAGAACGACGACAAGTACGCCCGTGAAAAACTGTCCGGTGACCTGGAGCGCCTGCGTTCCTATTACCTGGACCGGGGCTACATCAACATGGACATCGCCTCGACCCAGGTGTCTATCACGCCGGACAAGAAACACGTCTACATCACTGTCAACGTCAACGAGGGCGATAAATACACCGTTCGCGACGTCAAGCTCAGTGGTGACCTGAAGGTGCCGGAAGACCAGGTCAAGTCGCTGTTGCTGGTGCAGAAGGGCCAGGTGTTCTCGCGCAAGCTGATGACCACTACGTCCGAGCTGATCACCCGCCGCCTGGGTAACGAAGGTTATACCTTCGCCAACGTCAACGGCGTGCCGCAGCCTCACGACGAAGACCATACCGTCGATATCACCTTCGCCGTTGACCCGGGCAAGCGTGCCTATGTCAACCGCATCAACTTCCGCGGCAACACCAAGTCCGAGGACGAGGTACTGCGTCGTGAAATGCGCCAGATGGAAGGTGGCTGGGCTTCGACCTACCTGATCGACCAGTCCAAGACCCGCCTGGAACGCCTGGGCTTCTTCAAGGAAGTCAACGTCGAGACCCCGGCGGTACCGGGCGTCGATGACCAGGTCGATGTGAACTACAGCGTCGAGGAGCAGGCGTCCGGCTCCATCACCGCCAGCGTCGGTTTCGCCCAGAGCGCGGGCCTGATCCTGGGTGGTTCGATCACCCAGAACAACTTCCTGGGTACCGGTAACAGGGTCAGCGTCGGCCTGACCCGCAGCGAATACCAGACCCGCTACAACTTCGGCTTCGTGGACCCCTACTGGACCGCCGACGGGGTGAGCCTGGGCTACAACGCCTTCTATCGCACCACCGACTACGACGAGCTGGACTCGGACATCTCCAGCTATGCGGTGGACAGCTACGGTGTGGGCGCCAACATCGGCTACCCGATCAGCGAGACCTCGCGCCTGACCTTCGGCCTCACCGCCCAGCAGGACAAGATCAACACCGGTCGCTACACCGTCGACGAGATCTTCGACTTCGTTAACAAGGAAGGCGACAGCTACCTGAACTTCAAGGCGTCCGCCGGCTGGTCCGAGTCGACCCTGAACAAAGGTGTGCTGGCGACCCGCGGTCATTCCCAGAGCCTGGTGTTCGAAACCACCACCCCTGGCAGCGACCTGTCGTTCTTCAAACTCGACTACCGGGGCCAGTTGTTCCAGCCATTGTCCGATAACTACACCATGCGCCTGCACACCGAGCTGGGCTATGGTGACGGCTACGGTTCCACTGACGGCCTGCCGTTCTACGAGAACTACTACGCCGGTGGTTTCAACTCGGTGCGTGGCTTCAAGGACAGCACCCTGGGTCCACGCAGTACGCCGAGCCGGGGTAACAACCCGGGCACCATCAGAGACCCGGATCAGGATCCGCTGCCGTTCGGTGGCAACGTCCTTATCCAGGGTGGTCTGGAAGTCCTCTTCCCGATGCCGTTCGTCAAGGATCAGCGCTCCCTGCGTACCTCGGTATTCTGGGACGTGGGTAACGTATTCGACTCCAAGTGCAGCGACACTACCAACGCCAACGGCACCAGGTCCAACACTCAGTGCAACGACATCAGCCTGAGCAACATGGCCAGCTCCGTTGGTGTGGGCGTGACCTGGGTCACCGCGCTCGGTCCTTTGAGCTTCGCCCTGGCGATGCCGATCAAGAAACCGGATGACGCTGAAACCCAAGTGTTCCAATTCTCCCTCGGCCAGACGTTCTAAGCGTCTGCCCCAAGATAACGACAATGGATTTTGTAGGAGTACATCGTGCGTAAGTTGACTCAATTGGTTCTCCTGGCGACCGTACTGGTCGCAGGTCCGGCTTTTGCCGACATGAAGATCGCCGTGCTGAACTATCAGATGGCCCTGCTGGAATCCGACGCGGCTAAGAAATACGCCGTGGATGCCGAGAAGAAGTTCGGCCCGCAGCTGACCAAGCTCAAGAGCCTGGAAAGCAGCGCCAAGGGCATCCAGGATCGTCTGGTGGCCGGTGGCGACAAGATGGCCCAGGGCGAGCGTGAGCGCCTGGAGCTCGAGTTCAAGCAAAAGGCCCGTGACTTCCAGTTCCAGTCCAAGGAGCTGAACGAAGCGAAAGCCGTGGCCGACCGTGAAATGCTCAAGCAGCTCAAGCCCAAGCTCGACAGCGCCGTGGAAGAAGTCATCAAGAAGGGTGGTTTTGACCTGGTGTTCGAGCGTGGCGCAGTGATCGATGTCAAGCCTCAGTACGACATCACGCGCCAGGTCATCGAGCGCATGAATCAGCTGAAGTAATCCATGACAGCGACTATCAAGCTTGGCCAGCTGGCCGAGTTCCTCGGCGCCACCCTGCGTGGCGACCCGGAGAAGGCAATTACTGGGCTGGCCACTTTACAAGAGGCTGGCCCAGCTCAGTTGAGCTTCCTGGCAAATCCCCAGTACCGAAAGTACCTTGCAGACAGCCGCGCTGCCGCGCTGTTGCTCAAGGCTGCCGATGCCGAGGGGTTCCATGGTGACGCCCTGATCGTGCCCGACCCGTACCTGGCGTATGCACGGATTTCCCATCTGTTCGACCCCAAGCCCAAGGCACCTGCCGGCATTCATCCCAGCGCGGTGATCGCCGCCGATGCCGTGGTGGATCCTACCGCCAGCATCGGGCCTTTCGTGGTCATCGAGAGTGCGGCGCGCATCGGTGCGGGGGTCACCCTGGGGGCTCACTGCTTCGTCGGCGCGCGTAGCGAGATCGGCGAGGGCGGTTGGCTGGCCCCCCGGGTCACCCTGTATCACGATGTGCGCATCGGCAAGCGGGTAGTGATTCAATCCGGCGCGGTGCTGGGTGGCGAAGGGTTCGGTTTTGCCAACGAGAAGGGTGTCTGGCAGAAGATCGCCCAGATCGGTGGCGTGACCGTCGGCGACGATGTGGAGATCGGCGTCAATACGGCCATCGACCGCGGTGCGTTGGCAGACACGATCATCGGCAACGGCGTCAAGCTCGACAACCAGATCCAGATTGCCCACAACGTCCAGGTCGGCGATCACACGGCCATGGCCGCCTGCGTGGGCATTTCCGGCAGCACCAAGATCGGCAAGCATTGCATGCTCGCCGGTGGCGTAGGGCTGGTGGGGCACATCGACATTTGTGACAACGTTTTCCTGACCGGCATGACCATGGTGACCCACTCGATTACCGAGCCGGGCGCCTATTCCTCCGGAACGGCGATGCAGCCGGCGGCCGAATGGCGCAAGAGCGCGGCCCGGATTCGTCAGCTCGACGACATGGCGCGACGTCTGCGACAGCTGGAAAAGCGTGTAGGGGACGTGACCCCTGACGGTAATGCTTCATCAGATGGCTGATACCATTTCCATATCAAGTGTGCACAGCCGCTAGACTGCCTCCTTGATTTGCCAGCGGAGTGCGCGTCAATCCGCGCTCCCAATCTTTACATAGGCTTCCTCCCGAAATGATGGACATCAACGAGATTCGCGAATACCTGCCTCACCGTTACCCGTTCCTGCTGGTGGATCGGGTAGTGGAGCTGGATGTCGAAGGCAAGCGCATTCGCGCCTACAAGAATGTCAGCATCAACGAGCCGTTCTTCAATGGCCATTTCCCCGCGCATCCAATCATGCCGGGTGTGCTGATCATCGAGGCAATGGCCCAGGCTGCCGGGATCCTCGGTTTCAAGATCATGGACGTGAAACCCGCCGACGGCACGCTCTACTATTTCGTAGGCTCCGACAAACTGCGTTTCCGCCAGCCGGTGACCCCGGGCGACCAGTTGATCCTCGAAGCCAAGTTCATCAGTTGCAAGCGCCAGATCTGGAAGTTCGAATGCCAGGCTTCGGTCGATGGCAAGCCGGTCTGCTCCGCTGAAATCATTTGTGCGGAACGCAAACTATGAGTTTGATCGACCCTCGCGCAATCATCGATCCGACGGCCGTTCTGGCCGCCGATGTCGAGGTCGGCCCGTGGTCGATTGTCGGCGCAGGTGTGGAAATCGGCGAGGGCACGGTGATCGGGCCCCACGTAGTTCTCAAGGGGCCGACCCGGATCGGCCGGCACAATCGCATCTACCAGTTTTCCTCGGTAGGCGAAGACACCCCCGATCTCAAGTACAAAGGCGAGGAGACCCGCCTGGTCATCGGCGATCACAACGTGATCCGCGAAGGCGTGACGATCCACCGCGGCACTGTACAGGATCGTTCCGAAACTACCCTGGGTGACCACAACCTGATCATGGCCTATGCCCACATCGGCCACGACAGCGTTATTGGCAACCACTGCATCCTGGTCAACAACACCGCGCTGGCCGGCCATGTACACGTGGACGACTGGGCGATCCTGTCCGGCTTCACCCTGGTACACCAGTACTGCCACATCGGTGCCCACAGCTTTTCCGGCATGGGCACCGCCATTGGCAAGGACGTCCCGGCCTATGTCACGGTGTTCGGCAATCCGGCCGAAGCCCGCAGCATGAACTTCGAAGGCATGCGCCGTCGTGGCTTCAGCGAAGAGGCGATCGCGGCGTTGCGTCGTGCCTACAAGGTCGTCTATCGCCAGGGGCTGACCGTCGAGCAGGCGTTGGCCGAGTTGGCCGAAGCGGCGACCCAGTTCCCGGAAGTCGCGATATTCCGCGACTCCATCCAGTCCTCGACCCGCGGCATCACCCGCTGACCATGGCTACCTTGCGTGTTGCGCTGGTGGCGGGGGAGGCTTCCGGCGATATCCTGGGCGCGGGCCTGATGCGTGCGCTCAAGGCGCAGCATCCGGCGGTCGAGTTCATCGGTGTTGGCGGACCGTTGATGCAGGCCGAGGGGCTGGCCTCCTATTTTCCGATGGAGCGTCTGTCGGTGATGGGGCTGGTAGAAGTGCTCGGCCGCCTGCGGGAATTGCTGGCCCGGCGCAAGCGGCTCATCCAGATCCTGATCGATGAAAAGCCGGATGTATTCATCGGCATCGATGCGCCGGATTTCACCCTCAACATCGAACTCAAGTTGCGTCAGGCCGGGATCAAGACGGTGCATTACGTCAGCCCGTCGGTCTGGGCCTGGCGGCAGAAGCGGGTGCTGAAGATTCGCGAAGGCTGCGACCTGATGCTGACGTTGCTGCCCTTCGAAGCCCGATTCTACGAAGAGAAAGGCGTGCCGGTACGGTTTGTCGGTCACACCCTGGCCGATACCATTCCCCTGGAGGCTGATCGCGACCAGGCCCGCCGGGCGCTGGGCCTTCCCGACGGTCCGCTGGTGGCCTTGATGCCCGGCAGCCGGGGCGGCGAAGTCAGTCGTCTGGCAAGCGTGTTCTTCGACGCTGCCCAACGCATGCAGGCGATACGCCCCGACGTGCGTTTCGTCCTGCCCTGTGCCAGCCCGCAACGGCGGGTCCAGCTCGAGGCCTTGCTGGCCGGACGCGATCTGCCGGTCACGTTGCTCGATGGCTGCTCCCACCAGGCGCTGGCAGCCTGCGATGCCGTGTTGATTGCCTCCGGGACTGCTACCCTTGAAGCGTTGTTGTACAAACGCCCCATGGTGGTCGCCTATCGCCTGGCGCCGCTGACGTTCTGGATTCTCAAGCGTATGGTCAAGAGCCCTTACATCTCCCTGCCCAACCTGTTGGCCCAGCGTCTGCTGGTGCCGGAGTTGCTGCAGGACGAGGCGACGCCCGAGGCGCTGGCCAGTACACTGCTACCCTTGATCGACGGCGGCGAGGAGCAGACTCGTGGCTTCGATGAAATTCACCGTACCCTGCGTCGCGACGCCTCCAACCAGGCGGCGGATGCAGTACTGACCCTGGTCGGCGCAAAACCATGAGCCATTCGAAGATACAACTGGGCCTGGACTTCAACCTGGTGGCCGAGGTGGAAGAACTGGTGGCCGGTGTCGACGAGGTTGGGCGCGGCCCGCTGTGCGGCGCGGTGGTGACGGCAGCGGTGATTCTCGACCCGAACCGGCCAATCCTGGGCCTTGACGACTCCAAGAAGCTCACCGAGGCCCGTCGCGAAAAACTCTACGATGAAATCTGCGAGAAGGCCCTGAGCTGGTGCATCGCTCGGGCCGAGGTGGAGGAGATCGACGAGTTGAACATCCTGCACGCCACCATGCTCGCCATGCAGCGTGCGGTGGAAGGGCTGCACATCACGCCGAAACTGGCGATGATCGATGGCAACCGCTGCCCGAAACTGTCGATGCGCGCCGAAGCCGTCATCCAGGGCGACGGCAAGGTTCCAGCTATCGCGGCGGCGTCGATCCTGGCGAAAGTCAGCCGTGATCGGGAAATGGCCGCCTTCGAACTGATCTACCCGGGGTACGGCATCGGCAGCCACAAGGGCTATCCGACCCCCGTTCATCTGGAGGCCCTGGCACGCCTGGGGCCGACGCCTATCCATCGGCGTTCCTTCGCCCCGGTGCGGTTGGCCTATGAGGCCCGTGAAGGGGTGATCGCGAACAGTCAGTGCCCTGTTTCCTGATGCAAACGCTGCTTCTGTGGCGAGGGGATTGGTTTCCGCTGGACCGCGAAGCAGTCCCAAAGTCTGTCAAACGTAACGGGATTTCAGGTTCAAGGACCGCTTCGCGCCCAACCGGGACAAAACCCTCGCCACAAATGCCGTGTTCGCGGCTGGACACTCATGGCTGATGTTTTACCCAAGGCCCGGTACAATCCGGGCCTTGTTGTTCTCATGACTTAACGCAGGATCACTATGCCGGCTTCATTCGTTCATCTACGCCTGCACACTGAATACTCCCTGGTCGATGGTCTGGTGCGGATCAAGCCGCTGATCAAGACCCTCGCGGGCATGAACATGCCTGCCGTGGCGGTCACCGACCAGAACAACATGTGTTCGCTGGTCAAGTTCTACAAGGCGGCCATGGGCGGCGGAATCAAGCCGATCTGTGGTGCCGACCTGTGGCTGGCGAGCAAGGATCCGGACGCGCCGTTGAGCCGTATCAGCCTGCTGGTGATGAATGCCGTGGGCTATCGCAACCTCACCGAGTTGATTTCCCGGGGCTTCATCGATGGCCAGCGCAACGGCTCGATCATCATCGAGCGCGAATGGGTGGCCGAGGCGAGCGAAGGCCTGATCATGCTGTCGGCGGCGAAGGAGGGCGAAATCGGCCTGGCGCTGCTCAGCGGGAACAACGAGGAAGCCGAAACCCTGGCCCGGGAGTGGATGGACGTATTCCCGGATCGCTTCTACATCGAAGTTCAGCGTACCAACCGGCCCAACGATGAAGAGCACCTGCATGCCGCCGTTGCCTTGGCCGACCGGATCGGCGCGCCGCTGGTGGCCACCAACGACGTGCGTTTCATCAAGCAGGAGGATTTCGAGGCCCACGAAACCCGCGTCTGCATCGGCGAAGGCCGCGCCCTCGACGACCCGCGCCGGCCCAAGAACTACAGCGACCAGCAGTATCTCAAGAGCGCCGAGGAAATGGCCGAGTTGTTCAGCGACCTGCCCGAGGCGCTGGAAAACACCGTCGAGATCGCCAAGCGCTGCAACATCGAAGTGAAGCTGGGCAAGCACTTCCTGCCCAACTTCCCGATTCCCGATGGCATGACCATCGACGAGTATTTCCGCAAGGTTTCCTTCGACGGCCTGGAGGAACGCCTCAGCGTCCTGCTGCCCAAGGACACGACCGAAGATTACGAAGCCAAGCGCCAGGTCTATGTCGACCGGTTGAATTTCGAACTGGACATCATCATCCAGATGGGCTTCCCCGGTTACTTCCTGATCGTGATGGACTTTATCCAGTGGGCCAAGAATAACGGCGTGCCGGTAGGCCCGGGCCGTGGATCGGGTGCGGGGTCGCTGGTGGCCTACGTGCAGAAGATCACCGACCTCGACCCCCTGGAATACGACCTGCTGTTCGAACGTTTCCTCAACCCGGAACGGGTATCCATGCCCGACTTCGACGTCGACTTCTGCATGGATGGCCGCGACCGGGTGATCGACTACGTGGCGGAGAAATACGGCCGCAACGCCGTAAGCCAGATCATCACCTTCGGTTCCATGGCGGCCAAGGCGGTGGTGCGGGACGTGGCGCGGGTGCAGGGCAAGTCCTATGGCCTGGCCGATCGCCTGTCGAAGATGATTCCGTTCGAAGTCGGCATGACCCTGGAAAAGGCCTATGAGCAGGAAGAAATCCTGCGGGACTTCATCAAGGTCGATGAAGAGGCCGCGGAAATCTGGGAAATGGCCCGCAAGCTCGAAGGCGTGGTGCGCAACGTCGGTAAGCACGCCGGTGGCGTGGTGATCGCGCCGACCAAGCTGACCGACTTTTCGCCGATCTACTGCGACGAAGAGGGCGATGGCCTGGTGACCCAGTTCGACAAGGACGACGTCGAGGCAGCGGGCCTGGTGAAGTTCGACTTCCTGGGGCTGCGGACCCTGACGATCATCGACTGGGCATTGAAAACCATCAACCGCGACCGGGCCAGGGCAGGCGAAGAGCCCCTGGATATCGCCTTCATTCCGCTGGATGACAAGCCGACCTACAACCTGCTGCAGAAAGCCGAAACCACGGCGGTGTTCCAGCTCGAATCCCGTGGCATGAAGGAACTGATCAAGAAGCTCAAGCCCGACTGCCTGGAAGACCTCATCGCTCTGGTGGCCCTGTTCCGTCCGGGCCCGCTGCAATCGGGCATGGTGGATGACTTCATCAACCGTAAGCACGGTCGTGCCGAGCTGGCGTATCCGCACCCCGATTACCAGTACGACGGTCTCAGGCCGGTATTGGCTCCGACCTACGGCATCATCCTGTATCAGGAACAGGTGATGCAGATTGCCCAGGTGATGGCGGGCTATACCCTCGGCGGCGCGGACATGCTGCGCCGGGCGATGGGTAAGAAGAAGCCCGAGGAAATGGCCAAGCAGCGCGGTGGCTTCATCGAGGGC
Source organism: Pseudomonas sp. NFACC43 (assembly GCF_900119645.1). NCBI lineage: Bacteria > Pseudomonadati > Pseudomonadota > Gammaproteobacteria > Pseudomonadales > Pseudomonadaceae > Pseudomonas > Pseudomonas sp. NFACC43. The sequence goes on along the minus strand of NZ_FPKK01000004.1, from coordinate 21,817 downwards.
TGCGCCAACAACGGCATCGATGCGGACCTGGCCGGCAACATCTTCGACCTGGTGGAAAAGTTCGCCGGCTACGGCTTCAATAAATCCCACTCTGCCGCCTATGGCCTGGTTTCCTACCAGACTGCCTGGCTCAAAGCGCATTATCCGGCACCGTTCATGGCAGCCGTCCTGTCGGCGGATATGCACAACACCGACAAGGTCGTGACCTTGATCGAAGAAGTGCGGACCATGAAGTTGCGCCTCGACGCGCCGGACGTGAACGCTTCGGAGTTCAAGTTCACGGTGAACGACGAAGGCCGCATCATCTACGGCCTGGGTGCGATCAAGGGCGTGGGCGAGGGGCCGGTGGAAGCCATCACCGAAGCGCGCCAGGACGGGCCGTTCAAGGACCTGTTCGATTTCTGCGCCCGGGTCGATCTCAAGCGCATCAACAAGCGCACCCTCGACGGCTTGATCCGCAGCGGCGCGCTGGATCGCCTGGGGCCTTATTTCCATGATGAGCCCAAGGCCTATCAAGCCAACATCGACCGCAACCGCGCGGTATTGCTGGCGGCCATGGAGGAAGCGATCAAGGCGGCCGAGCAGACGGCCCGTACCCACGACAGTGGCCATGCCGACCTGTTCGGCGGTCTGTTCGTCGAGGAAGATGCCGACGTCTACAGCAATCATCGCAAGGCCAAGGAGCTGACCCTCAAGGAGCGCCTCAAGGGCGAGAAGGACACCTTGGGGCTGTACCTCACCGGCCACCCGATCGATGAATACGAAGGCGAGATCCGCCGCTTCGCCCGCCAGCGCATCATCGACCTGAAGCCGGCCCGCGATACGCAGACGGTCGCCGGTATGATCATTGCCCTGCGGGTCATGAAGAACAAGAAGGGCGACAAGATGGGGTTCATCACCCTGGACGACCGCTCCGGGCGCATCGAGGCTTCGCTGTTTGCCGATGCGTTCCACTCCGCGCAGTCGCTGTTGCAGACCGACGCCATGGTGGTGGTGGAAGGCGAGGTGAGCAATGACGACTTCTCCGGTGGCCTGCGGTTGAGGGTCAAGCGGGTGATGAGCATGGAGGATGCCCGTACCAACCTGGCCGAGAGCTTGCGCCTGAAGTTGCAGACCCAGGACCTCAAGGGCGATCAGCTACGCTGGCTGGGAGAGTTGTTCACTCGCCATCGCGGTGCCTGCCCGATCACCATGGAGTACGTGCGCCCCGACGCCAAGGCCGTGCTGCAGTTCGGCGAAGGCTGGCGGATCGATCCGGCGGATGCGTTGATTCAAGCCTTGCGTGACCAGTTCGGCAAAGACAACGTCTTCCTCCAATACCGTTGACGGCCAGGGGCCACTCTTGGACCCAGAGCACCCCTGACCTCAACCCGAATTTTTAATCTCGACCTGAACGCGCCTCTCCCTTAAGGTAGGGCGCGAATAGACAACCGGCCGGCCCAAGCTCTCTTGGACGTCGACCCAAGACGGACGCCTATGAACCCGAATTTTCTAGATTTCGAACAGCCGATCGCCGACCTGCAAGCCAAGATCGAAGAGTTGCGCTTGGTCGGTAACGATAATTCGCTGAATATCGGCGATGAAATCTCTCGTCTGCAGGACAAAAGCCGCACGCTCACCGAAGACATCTTCGGCAAGTTGACCAGTTGGCAGATCGCGCGCCTGGCACGTCATCCCCGTCGTCCATACACCCTGGACTACATTGAACACATCTTCACCGAATTCGATGAGCTGCACGGCGACCGTCACTTTGCCGACGACGCCGCGATTGTCGGTGGTGTGGCCCGTCTGGAAGACAAGCCAGTCATGGTGATCGGTCATCAGAAGGGCCGCGAAGTTCGCGAGAAAGTACGCCGCAACTTCGGCATGCCGCGTCCTGAAGGTTATCGCAAGGCTTGCCGCCTGATGGAAATGGCCGAACGCTTCAAGATGCCGATCCTGACCTTCATCGACACGCCGGGCGCCTATCCGGGGATCGATGCCGAAGAGCGCAACCAGAGCGAAGCGATTGCCTGGAACCTGCGGGTAATGGCACGGCTGAAAACCCCGATCATCGCCACCGTGATCGGTGAGGGTGGTTCCGGTGGTGCATTGGCTATCGGTGTCTGCGACCAGTTGAACATGCTGCAATATTCCACTTACGCGGTGATCTCGCCGGAAGGTTGCGCCTCGATCCTCTGGAAAACCGCCGAGAAAGCGCCGGATGCCGCCGAAGCCATGGGCATCACCGCCGAGCGCCTCAAAGGCCTTGGAATCGTGGACAAGGTCATCAACGAACCCGTGGGCGGCGCCCACCGCGATCCGGCCGCAGCCGCGGCATTGATTCGTGCCGAGCTGAGCTCGCAGTTGGCGATGCTGAAGAAGTTCGACAACGACGCGTTGCTGGCCCGTCGCTATGAGCGGTTGATGAGCTACGGCCTCTGATCCGAGCGCTGTACCCTGTGTGGGAGCGGGCTTGCTCGCGATAACGGTTTAACATTCAACAGATACGTTGACTGAAACACCGTTATCGCGAGCAAGCCCGCTCCCACATTCGATTTGTGTGAAGGTCAGTTTCTATGAACCCGTCCAGGATTGATCTGCCAACCCGGCTCCTCACACAGTTATCCCCCTGGCGCAACGCCACCACTTGGCGCATCGCCTTCTCCGGCGGTCTCGACTCCACCGTCCTGTTGCACCTGCTCGCGTCTCTCTCAAAAAGCCATTCCCTGCCAACGCTCTGCGCGATCCATGTCCATCATGGCCTGCAGGCTGTGGCTGACACCTGGCCGGACCACTGTCGTTCGGTCTGCGAGGCCCTTGAGGTCCCGTTGCAGGTGGTTCATGTCCAGGTCAAGCCCGGCGCCAGCATCGAGCGTGCCGCCCGGGACGCGCGTTATGAAGCCTTCGCCGCGGCGACCCACGGCAATGAAGCGCTGCTCGTTGCCCAGCACCGCGACGATCAGGCCGAAACCCTGTTGTTTCGTTTGCTGCGAGGGGCAGGAGCCAGGGGCCTGTCGGCCATGCCGAGGCAGCGTCCGCTGGGCCAGGGGCATCTGCTGCGGCCGCTGCTGGAGGTGTCTCGGGCCGAGCTGCAGGCCTATGCGACGCAACAGGGCCTGAGCTGGATCGAAGACCCCTCCAACGACGATCAGCGGTACGCACGCAATTACCTGCGCCAACGGGTCTTTCCGCGGCTGGTCGAGCAATGGCCCCAGGCTTCGATGACCCTGGCTCGCAGCGCCGCGCATCTGGGTGAGGCCCAGGGGTTGCTCGATGACCTGGCACGGATCGACCTGGCCCGGGCCATGACGCCTGGAGCGTTCGACTGGCTTGGGCTGCCTTCGCTGGAACTCGCGCCTCTTCAGGCATTGTCGCCGGCCCGGCAACGCAACGCCTTGAGCCATTGGCTGGCGACGCAGACGACGTTGCCCGACAGTGACCACTGGGCCGGCTGGGAGTCACTGCGCGACGCAGCGGACGACGCGCGGCCTGTCTGGCGACTGGCCGCAGGTGAGCTGCATCGGGCCGGCGGACGAGCCTGGTGGTTATCCGACCACTGGTTGCGTCCCGTCTCGGGCACCGTCGAGTGGCCAGAGGCGGCTGATTTCGTGCGGTTGCCAGGAAATGGCCGGGTGTTCCTTGTCGGCAGCCCTCCTGCCGGCCCGCTTTGCCTGCGCTATCGTCAAGGTGGCGAGGTCATGGAGCTGCCCGGGCGTGGCCATCGGGATCTCAAGCGCTTGCTCAACGAGAGGGGCGTGCCGGCCTTCGTTCGCGGCCGATTGCCGCTGCTGTACCGGGGCGGGCAACTGCTGGCGGTGGCCAACCTGCCAGGGCTGGATGGCGACCGCGATGGCACCTGGCGATTGGGCTGGCAACCATCGGGACAAGATCTGGGTTTGAGCTGAAAGGGGCTTTCCGGTAGACTACGCTCCCTTCTTGATACAACTTCTGTGGATTCGCCTGAATTGCAGGAGTTGCCGATTACCAAGCAGTCTTTGCTGGGCGATTCCAAAAAATGTGTAGCGAGCAACGTACCGGTGATTTCACCTCCGGTCTGTCCCAACGCGGCGGTTTTTTTGAAAGGTGCACTGTGATTAATGCAGGTGATCGGGGGCTTCGGCCTTCCTTCGCTTTCCCCGGCGGCTCGGACCGCTTTAACGCAGACTTCTAGGGTTTTTCATGACGCGCTACATATTCGTCACGGGCGGTGTTGTTTCTTCATTGGGGAAAGGCATTGCCTCGGCTTCATTGGCGGCCATCCTGGAGGCGCGGGGACTTAAGGTCACCATGCTCAAGCTGGACCCGTACATCAACGTCGACCCGGGCACCATGAGCCCGTTCCAGCACGGCGAAGTGTTCGTCACCCACGACGGCGCCGAGACCGACCTGGACCTGGGCCACTACGAGCGGTTCATCCGCACGACCATGACCCAGAACAACAACTTCACCACCGGCCGCGTCTACGAGCACGTGCTGCGCAAGGAACGTCGTGGTGACTACCTGGGTGCGACCATCCAGGTCATTCCGCACATCACCGACGAAATCAAGCGCCGCATCATCAAGGGTGCCGGCGATGCCGACGTGGCGATGGTGGAGATCGGCGGTACCGTGGGCGACATCGAGTCCCAGCCGTTCCTCGAGGCTATCCGCCAGTTGCGTTTCGAAATCGGCGCCAAGCGTGCGATGCTCATGCACCTGACCCTGGTGCCGTACATCGCCACCGCCGGCGAAACCAAGACCAAGCCGACCCAGCATTCGGTCAAGGAACTGCGGTCCATCGGCCTGCAGCCGGACGTGCTGATCTGCCGCTCCGACCACCCGATCGACATCTCTTCGCGCCGCAAGATCGCCCAGTTCACCAACGTTGAAGAGCGCGCGGTCATCGGCCTGGAAGACGCCGACACCATCTACAAGATCCCCGGCATCCTGCACTCCCAGGGCCTGGACGATTTCGTCGTCGAGCGTTTCGGCCTGCAATGCGCTGGCGCCGACCTGTCCGAATGGGACGCCGTGGTCGATGCCAAGCTCAACCCGGAGCACGAAGTCACCATCGCCATGGTCGGCAAGTACATGGAATTGCTGGATGCCTACAAATCGCTGATCGAGGCGATGAGTCACGCCGGCATCAGCAACCGCACCAAGGTCAACCTGCGCTACATCGATTCCGAAGACATCGAGAACCAGGGCACCGGCCTGCTGGAAGGCGCCGATGCGATCCTGGTACCGGGCGGTTTCGGCCTGCGGGGCGTGGAAGGCAAGATCACCGCCGTCCAATACGCACGTGAAAACAAGGTGCCATACCTGGGCATCTGCCTGGGCATGCAAGTGGCCGTCATCGAGTTCGCCCGTAACGTGATGGGCTGGAAGGACGCCAACTCCACCGAATTCGATCGTGCCAGCGGCCACCCGGTCGTGGGCCTGATCACCGAGTGGGAAGATGCCACCGGCGCCGTCGAAGTCCGTACCGAAGCCTCCGACCTGGGTGGCACCATGCGCCTCGGCGCCCAGGAATGCCTGCTCGAGCCAGGCTCCCTGGTGCACCAGTGCTATGCCAAGGACGTGATCGTCGAGCGTCACCGTCATCGCTACGAAGTGAACAACAACCTGCTGCCGCAGCTGATCGAGGCGGGCCTGAAGATTTCCGGTCGCTCCGGTGACGGCGCGCTGGTGGAAGTGGTGGAATCCCCGGATCATCCATGGTTCGTGGCCTGCCAGTTCCATCCCGAGTTCACCTCGACGCCACGGGACGGCCACCCGCTGTTCAGCGGTTTCGTGAAGGCCGCTTTGGCTCAACACCGGAAAAAGGCATAAGACGATGGCCCAGAAGATCATCCGCGTCGGCGACATCGAGATTGCCAACGACAAGCCCATGGTGCTGTTCGGCGGCATGAACGTGCTGGAAAGCCGCGACATGGCGATGCAGGTGTGCGAGGAATACGTGAAGGTGACCCAGAAGCTGGGCATCCCCTACGTCTTCAAGGCCAGCTTCGACAAGGCCAACCGCTCGTCGGTGACTTCCTACCGTGGCCCGGGCCTGGAAGAGGGCATGCGGATCTTCCAGGACATCAAGCAAGCCTTCGGCGTGCCGATCATCACCGACGTCCACGAGCCTTATCAGGCTGCGGTCGTCGCCGAGGTCTGCGACATCATCCAGCTGCCGGCCTTCTTGTCGCGCCAGACCGACCTGGTGGTCGCGATGGCCAAGACCGGCGCGGTGATCAACATCAAGAAAGCCCAGTTCCTCGCGCCCCAGGAAATGAAACACATCCTGAGCAAGTGCGAAGAGGCCGGGAATGACCAGTTGATCCTGTGCGAGCGCGGCTCCAGCTTCGGCTACAACAACCTGGTGGTGGACATGCTCGGCTTCGGCATCATGAAGCAGTTCGAGTATCCGGTGTTCTTCGACGTCACCCATGCGCTGCAGATGCCTGGCGGTCGTTCCGACTCCGCTGGCGGGCGCCGCGCCCAGGTGACCGACCTGGCCAAGGCCGGCATGAGCCAGTCCCTGGCGGGCCTGTTCCTGGAGGCCCACCCGGACCCTGACAATGCCAAGTGCGACGGTCCTTGTGCCTTGCGCTTGAACAAGCTGGAACCATTCCTGTCTCAGCTCAAGGCATTGGATGAGCTGGTCAAGGGTTTTCCGACGATAGAAACCGCGTAACCCGGTTTTCTCCGGTAAAGTACCGCTCGACAAACGCTCTGGCCTGCGGGCCGGGCGTTATCGTCGGCAAGCCTGCCCGCTGCTGTCTTCCCGCCGACGGTAAAAGATTTCCTCTCGCTGCGTCGTTTTCGTCAACTTTGGAGTGTTTACAACAATGGCAAAAATCGTCGACATCAAAGGTCGTGAAGTTCTCGACTCCCGTGGCAACCCCACTGTCGAAGCGGACGTGCTTCTCGATAACGGTATCATCGGCAGCGCCTGCGCGCCGTCCGGTGCTTCCACTGGCTCGCGCGAAGCGCTGGAGCTGCGTGATGGCGACAAGAGCCGTTACCTGGGCAAGGGCGTGCTGAAAGCCGTCGCCAACATCAACGGTCCGATCCGCGACCTGTTGCTGGGCAAGGACCCTGCCGACCAGAAAGCCCTCGATCAGGCCATGATCAAGCTCGACGGTACCGAGAACAAAGCCTCCCTGGGCGCCAACGCGATCCTCGCCGTATCCCTGGCCGCCGCCAAGGCCGCCGCCCAGGACCAGGACCTGCCGCTGTACGCGCACATCGCCAACCTCAACGGTACCCCTGGCGTCTACTCGATGCCGGTGCCGATGATGAACATCATCAACGGCGGCGAGCATGCCGACAACAACGTCGACATCCAGGAGTTCATGGTGCAGCCGGTTGGCGCCAAGTCCTTCTCCGAAGGCCTGCGCATGGGCACCGAGATTTTCCATCACCTCAAGGCAGTGCTGAAGGCACGCGGCCTGAGCACCGCGGTGGGCGACGAAGGCGGTTTCGCACCGAACCTGGCCTCTAACGAAGACGCCCTGAAAGTCATCTCCGAAGCCGTGGCCAACGCCGGCTACAAGCTGGGCACCGACGTGACCCTGGCCCTGGATTGCGCCGCCAGTGAATTCTTCGAAGACGGCAAGTACAACCTGTCCGGCGAAGGCCAGGTGTTCACCGCCGAAGGTTTCGCCGACTACCTCAAGGGCCTGACCGAGCGTTATCCGATCATCTCCATCGAAGATGGCCTGGACGAGTCCGACTGGGCTGGCTGGAAGATCCTCACTGACAAGATCGGTGCCAAGACCCAGCTGGTGGGTGACGATCTGTTCGTGACCAACACCAAGATCCTGAAAGAGGGCATCGACAAGCAGATCGCCAACTCGATCCTGATCAAGTTCAACCAGATCGGCACCCTGACCGAGACCCTGGAAGCCATCCAGATGGCCAAGGCTGCCGGCTACACCGCCGTGATCTCCCACCGCTCCGGTGAAACCGAGGATTCGACCATCGCCGACCTGGCGGTGGGCACCGCGGCGGGCCAGATCAAGACCGGTTCGCTGTGCCGTTCCGACCGCGTTTCCAAGTACAACCAACTGCTGCGTATCGAAGAGCAGTTGAATGGCAAGGCCAAGTACAACGGTCGTGCCGAGTTTCGCGGTTAAGCGGTAAATGGTAAAAAGACAGCGGATTGTGTCGGAAAAGTCGCCATAACGGTGGCTTTCCCTCTAATCTGATGCCTTATCAAGCACAAGCCTGGGTTTTCCAGGCTTCGTGCTATCAGGTGCTTCAAAGTTTGGCATGGCGGTCTTTTTTCACTGGATACCCGATATTCGATGCGCAGTCCCAATTGGTTGTTTCTTGTCTTGCTCCTGTTGCTGGCCGGCCTGCAGTACCGCCTGTGGGTAGGTAATGGCAGCCTGGCGCAAGTGGCCGACCTGACTCAGCAGATTGCCGAGCAGCGTGCCGAGAACGAGGCACTGCTGGAGCGCAACCGGGTGATGGACGCCGAAGTGATGGAGCTGAAAAAAGGCATGGAGACCGTCGAAGAGCGGGCTCGCCATGAGTTGGGCATGGTCAAGGAGGGCGAGACCCTCTACCAGTTGGCCCAATGAGTATTCGTTTGCCGGCCTTCTGGGCCGTGATTCCTGCCGCGGGCGTCGGAGCCCGTATGGCCGCGGACCGTCCCAAGCAGTACCTGCAACTGGGCGGACGCACAATTCTTGAACACAGCCTTGGCTGTTTCCTCGATCATCCGACCGTCAAGGGCGTGGTGGTCAGCGTTGCATGCGACGATCCCTACTGGCCAACCCTGGCCTGCGCCAACGACCCGCGCATCCAGCGCGTGGACGGCGGCGCGCAGCGTTCGGACTCGGTGCTCAATGCCTTGTTGCACCTGCATGCCCAGGGTGCCGACGATCACGATTGGGTGCTGGTGCATGACGCGGCCCGGCCCAACCTGGCCCGGGACGATCTCGATACATTGCTCGGCGAGCTGGCGAGCGATCCGGTCGGCGGCCTGCTGGCTGTTCCGGCGCGCGACACCCTCAAGCGGGTCGACCGGCATGGCCGAGTGCTGGAAACCATCGACCGCAGCGTGATCTGGCAAGCCTATACACCGCAGATGTTTCGCCTCGGTGCCTTGCATCGGGCCCTTGCCGACAGCCTGGTCGCGGACGCGGTGATTACCGATGAAGCCTCCGCCATGGAATGGGCGGGACAGGCACCACGGTTGATCGAAGGGCGGGCCGACAATATCAAGGTCACTCGACCCGAAGACCTGGAGTGGTTGCGCCAGCGTTGGGCGAATCGGCATTAAGCGGGATCTGCCCCTCGTTGGATTGACATCATCTGGGCCGACGTCATCGCGAGCAAGCTCGCTCCGACAATGAACCGGTGTGAGCAGTTGTCCATCATTCGACGATAAACCCCTGTGGGAGCGAGCTTACTCGCGATAACCTCAGCCCAGGCAACAAAGACCCGGTCACCCCCGATATTCGGGCCGCTGCGCCAACCCTTCCTTCAAGTAATCCACCAGCTTGCGCACCTTGGGCGACAGATGTCGCTGCTGTGGATATAACGCCCATACTGCCGTATTCGGCGGCTGATGGGCTTCCAACAGCGAGATCAACGCACCATTGTGCAGATGCTCCAGCACGTAGTAATCCGGCAACTGACACAACCCCACCCCTTGCAACGCCGCATCCAGCACCGCTTGCCCGCTGTTGCAGCGCCAGTTTCCCTGCACTCGTTGGGAAAATTCCCGCCCGTTCTGTTCCAGTTGCCAAAGATCGGAGCTACCGATCAGGCAATTGTGGCGGCTCAACTCCGACAGGCTATGGGGCCGGCCATACCGTTCCAGATAGGACGGCGAGGCACACAAGTACATGCGCCGTGGCGCCAGGCGGGTGGCAATCAGACGTGAGTCCTGCAAGCGGCCCAGGCGGATCGCCAGGTCCAGTCCTTCATGGACGAGATCGAGGGGGCGGTTGCTCAGCTCGATGTCCACCCGCAGTTGTGGATAAAGTCCCATGAAACGTGTCACCAGCGGCACGATGAAACGTTCGCCATAGGCCACGGCACAAGTCATTCGCAGCATGCCCTTGGGCTCGCTGGCGAGGTCGCCCACCGCGCGAAGGGCTTCCTCGCGGCCATCCTGCAGGCGTTGGCAGTGCTGCAGGAACGTCTGCCCGGCCTCGGTGAGCGTGACGCGGCGGGTGCTGCGATAAAGCAGTCGGGTCTGAAGACGCTCCTCAAGCCGTACGATTTGGCGGCTGATGTGGGAAGACGACACACCAAGACGCTCCGCTGCGGCGGTGAACTGACTGCATTCGGCCACGGCGACGAACTCGTCGATCCCTTCCCAGCGATTATCGGACATGGAGGATTATCCCTGTATGGCAATAATGTTTTGCTTTTGGCTGGATTATTCCCTGGCTGCAGGCGGATTACACTCCCTGTCTCGTTTTTATTTGCTGGAGCTACAGGATGATCAAGTCGCGCGCCGCCGTTGCCTTCGAGGCCAAGAAACCCCTGGAAATCGTTGAAGTCGACGTCGCCATGCCCAAGGCTGGCGAAGTGTTGCTGCGCGTGGTGGCTTCCGGTGTCTGCCACACTGACGCCTACACGCTGTCGGGTGCCGACCCGGAAGGGATTTTTCCGTCGATCCTCGGTCATGAAGGCGGCGCCATCGTCGAGGCCATTGGCGAAGGCGTGACCTCCGTGGCGGTGGGCGACCATGTGATTCCGCTGTACACACCCGAGTGCGGCCAGTGCAAATTCTGTAAGTCGGGCAAGACCAACCTCTGCCAGGCCATCCGTGCTACCCAGGGCAAGGGCCTGATGCCGGATGGCACTTCGCGTTTTTCCTACAAGGGCGAGACGATCTTCCACTACATGGGAACCTCGACTTTCTCCGAGTACACCGTGTTGCCGGAAATCTCCGTCGCCAAGATCGCCAAGGATGCACCGCTGGAAAAAGTCTGCCTGTTGGGATGTGGCGTCACCACCGGTATCGGCGCGGTGCTCAATACGGCCAAGGTCAAGCCGGGTGATACCGTGGCGATCTTCGGCCTGGGCGGCATCGGCCTGTCGGCTGTGATCGGCGCCGTGAAAGCCAAGGCCTCGCGCATCATCGCCATCGACATCAACCCGTCCAAGTTCGAAATCGCCCGGCAACTGGGCGCCACCGATTTCGTCAATCCGAAGGACTTCGACCGTCCGATCCAGGAGGTCATCGTGGACATGACCGATGGCGGCGTGGACTTTTCCTTCGAATGCATCGGCAACGTCCAGCTGATGCGTGCCGCATTGGAGTGCTGCCACAAGGGCTGGGGCGAGTCGGTAATCATCGGCGTGGCCGGTGCCGGCCAGGAAATCTCCACCCGTCCATTCCAGTTGGTGACGGGGCGCGTCTGGCGCGGTTCGGCGTTTGGTGGCGTGCGTGGTCGCAGCGAACTGCCGAGCTACGTGGAAATGGCCGAGAAGGGCGAGATTCCACTGGATACTTTCATCACTCATACCATGGGCCTGGAAGACATCAACAAGGCTTTCGACCTGATGCATGAAGGCAAGAGCATCCGCACCGTCATTCATTTCTAAGGAGCAGCGGCAAGCGGCGAGCTACAAGCTGCAAGTAGGCTTGGCACTCTCTTGCAGCTTGAAGCTTGGCGCTTGCCACTGGAATGTCCATGAACCTCGAAAACATCTCTTGCCAGAAAAGCTTCGGCGGCTGGCACAAGCGTTACCGGCATCGTTCCGAAGTGCTTGGCTGTGACATGGTATTCGCCGTCTACCTGCCACCCCAGGCCGAGCAGGGCGGCAAGCTGCCTGTGCTGTACTGGCTGTCGGGGCTGACCTGCACCGACGAGAACTTCATGCAGAAGGCCGGCGCCCAGCGCATGGCCGCCGAGCTGGGGTTGATCATTGTCGCGCCGGACACCAGCCCCCGTGGGGCCGATGTACCGGGGGATCCGGACGGTGCCTGGGACTTCGGCCTGGGCGCGGGATTTTATCTGAATGCCACGCAGGAACCCTGGGCGCGGCACTATCGGATGTATGACTACGTGGTGCAGGAGTTGCCTGCGCTCGTCGAGACCCATTTCCCCGCCTCGGACAAGCGCAGTATCAGCGGGCACTCCATGGGTGGGCATGGGGCGCTGGTCTGCGCCTTGCGCAATCCGGGTCGTTACCAGTCGGTGTCGGCATTTTCGCCGATCACCAATCCGATGGATTGCCCCTGGGGGCAAAAGGCTTTTTCCCGTTACCTGGGAGAGGACCGTTCCAAATGGCGGGAATGGGATGCCTGTGCGCTGATCGCCGAAGCGGAGGAGAAGCTGCCCTTGCTGGTGGACCAGGGCGACCGTGACGACTTCCTGGCCAACCAGCTCAAGCCCGAAGCCTTGCAGCAGGCGGCAAAGGCGGCCGGCCATCCCCTGGAGTTGCGCCTGCAACCGGGCTATGACCACAGCTACTACTTCATCGCCAGTTTCATCGACGATCACCTGCAACATCATGCCCGCGCGCTCGGGAGGGCAATCGGTTAGTTTTTTCCACCACGCCGGGAAGACTAATTGAGAACACCCCTACCTCTAATGCAGGTAGAATCACGCCCTGACAGAAATCAGGGCGTTTTTTTATGCGTATTGGCCACGGCTATGATGTTCACCGGTTCACTGAAGGCGATTTCATTACTCTGGGCGGTGTGCGGATCGCACATGGTTTCGGGCTGCTCGCGCATTCTGATGGTGACGTCTTGCTGCACGCCTTGAGCGATGCCTTGCTCGGCGCCGCCGCGTTGGGCGATATCGGCAAGCATTTCCCTGATACCGATCCGCAATTCAAGGGCGCCGACAGCCGTGCGCTGCTGCGCCACGTGGTGTCGCTGATCCACGCCAAGGGCTGGACGGTCGGCAATGTCGACAACACCATCGTGGCCCAGGCTCCGAAGATGGCACCGCACATCGAAACGATGCGCCAGTTGATCGCCGAGGATCTCCAGGTCGGCATCGACCAGGTGAACGTGAAGGCCACCACCACCGAGAAGCTGGGCTTCGTCGGCCGCGAAGAAGGCATCGCCGTCCATTCCGTTGCCTTGTTGCTGCGCCCATGACCGAACTGGAACTGTTGGGGCCGCGTGCCTATGGTGAGTCGCTGGGCAGTGCGGTACTGAAAGCCACCGCCGAGGATTTCCAGGTCGATGAAGTGCTGGATATTCCACTGACCGGCGATGGCGAGCACCTGTGGCTCTGGGTTGAAAAGCGTGACCTGAACACCGAGGAGGCCGCCCGGCGCATTGCCAAGGCTGCCGGCGTGCCGTTGCGCACCGTCAGCTACGCGGGACTCAAGGACCGCCAGGCCCTGACCCGGCAATGGTTCAGCATCCAGTTGCCCGGCAAGGCCGACCCGGACCTTTCGGCGGCGCAGAACGACACACTGAAGATTCTCAAGACCGCCCGCCACAGGCGCAAGCTGCAACGTGGCGCGCATTCGGCCAATGGCTTTACCTTGCGGCTCACTGGGTTCAAGGGCGACAGCGCGGCGGTCGATGCTCGCCTGCAGACGATCGCTCGCCAGGGCATCCCCAACTATTTCGGCGCCCAGCGGTTCGGGCACGATGGCGGCAATGTCGTGGATGCGCGCGCCTGGGCTGCCCGCAGCGCCCTGCCGGAGCAGCGCAATGTACGCTCGAGGCTGTTATCCGCCGCGCGCAGTTATCTGTTCAATCGGGTACTGGCGGCACGGGTAGCCGATGGAACCTGGCAAAAGGCACAGGTTGGCGACTTGCTGGCCTTCACCGACAGCCGCAGTTTTTTCCCTGCCGGCGAAGCCGAATGCAGCGATCCGCGCCTGGCAATCCTCGACCTGCACCCGACCGGACCGCAGTGGGGCGAGGGGCCTTCGCCCGCCGCTGGCGCCACCTTCGAGCTGGAACAGGCTGTTGCCGAGGGGGAGGCCGATCTGCGGGACTGGTTGATAAACGCGGGAATGAATCACGAACGTCGCATCCTGCGACTGCCCATTGGCGGGCTGTCGTGGCATTATCCCCAGCCTGACATTCTGCAACTGGAATTCGTCCTGCCGGCCGGATGTTTCGCCACTGCCTTGGTGCGCGAACTCGTCGATCTGGTGCCGGTAGGGCAGACGGACAGCCCATGCGTATTCTGATTTCTAACGACGACGGGGTGACAGCACCCGGTCTTGCCGCGCTTTATGCTGCGCTGGCGGATTTTGCCGAGTGCGTGGTCATCGCCCCGGACCAGGACAAAAGCGGCGCCAGCAGCTCGCTGACGCTCGACCGTCCGCTGCACCCCTGCTACCTGGATAACGGTTTCATCAGTCTCAACGGCACCCCCACCGACTGCGTGCACCTGGGCCTCAACGGTTTGCTGGAACGCGAACCGGACATGGTGGTTTCGGGTATCAACCTGGGGGCCAACCTGGGCGATGACGTGCTTTATTCCGGTACGGTCGCCGCTGCCCTGGAAGGTCGCTTCCTCGATCATCCGTCGTTTGCTTTCTCGTTCGTTTCGCGGCAGGTCGACAATTTGCCCACTGCCGCCTATTTCGCCCGTAAGTTGGTGCAGGCCCACGGTGAACTGGACCTGCCGCCACGCACGGTGCTGAACGTGAATATCCCGAACCTGCCTCTGGACCATATCCGCGGCATCCAGCTGACCCGCCTGGGCCACCGCGCCCGCGCCGCCCGGCCCATGCATGTGGTCGACCCGCGGGGCAAGGCCGGCTACTGGATCGCCGCCGCCGGTGATGCCGAGGATGGCGGGCCGGGCACGGATTTCCATGCGGTGATGCAAGGTTATGTCTCGATCACGCCGTTGCAGCTCGACCGCACCTTCAATGATGCCTTCCGACATCTCGATGGCTGGCTGGAGGGGCTGCACTGATGGCTCGTGAGCAAGACGATATGCTACGCCGCGGGATCGGCATGACTTCCCAGCGGACCCGTGAACGACTGATCCAGCGGCTCTACGAAGAAGGTCTGTCCAACGCCCAGGTGCTGGAAGTGATTCGCCGTACGCCGCGGCATCTGTTCGTCGATGAAGCCCTGGCCCATCGGGCCTATGAAGACACGGCGTTGCCGATCGGCCATAACCAGACCATTTCCCAGCCTTATATGGTGGCTCGCATGAGCGAGTTGCTGCTGGAGGCGGGCCCGCTGGACAAGGTGCTGGAGATCGGCACCGGTTCGGGTTACCAGACGGCGGTCTTGTCGCAACTGGTGGAGCGGGTGTTCTCCGTGGAACGGATCAAGGTGCTGCAGGATCGCGCCAAGGAGCGCCTGGTGGAGCTGAACCTGCGCAACGTGGTATTTCGCTGGGGTGACGGCTGGGAAGGCTGGCCAGCCCTGGCGCCTTATAACGGAATCATCGTCACGGCCGTGGCGACCGATGTGCCCCAGGCCCTGTTGGATCAACTCGCACCGGGTGGACGCATGGTCATCCCGGTGGGCGCCGGCGAAGTACAGCAATTGATGCTGATCGTGCGGGAAGAACATGGCTTTTCGCGACACGTCCTGGGGGCGGTGCGGTTCGTGCCGTTACTCAATGGGCCGTTGGCCTGAGCATTTATAAACAGAGGCTGAATTCCGTGACGCTGGCTGTGTCTTACAGCGGCATCGATTTGTCGAATACGCTGCAACGGCGGCGAGCAAACGTGTGCGGTAGCGTCCCGCGCGTCATTGATAGAAGGGTGGGCGCGGCCCGTTATACTCGCGCCACCTCTGCCTGGACAGGCAGTTTCCATTTTTTCAGCCACCACAAAGGGAGCGGCGGGTGAGTCTCACAGTCATTGCGCAGCGTATGAGTATCACGAGCTTTCAGCGCCTGTTGACTGGCCTTGTCTTGAGCAGCTTCTTGCTGGTCGGTTGTTCCAGTACACCATCGGGTAATGTCCGGGTCGTCGATCGCAACAATGCTGCGCCGCAACGTCCTACAGTAACGACCGGTCAGTATGTAGTCCGTCGCGGCGATACGCTGTTTTCCATCGCTTTTCGCTATGGCTGGGACTACAAGGCTCTCGCGGCGCGTAACAACATTCCTGCGCCCTATACCATTCATCCGGGTCAGACGATTCGCTTCGATGGTCGCAGCGGTTCAACGCCAACCGCGGTGGTCACCCAGTCCGGATCGACGCCTTCGTCTTCGAGTAAAACCACGGTGATACGCCGGCCAGTGGGGGCTGCGACGGCGACAGTACCGTCCGTCGCGAACAAACCGGCCCCCGCTCCACTGCCTCCGGCAGGCCCCGCCCCGACAGGCTGGGGATGGCCTTCTAATGGCGTTCTTATTGGAAAATTCTCTTCAAACGGTAGTTTGAATAAAGGAATTGATATCGCCGGAGATTTGGGACAGCCTGTTTTAGCCGCGTCTGATGGCACGGTTGTGTACGCCGGGAGTGGTTTGAGGGGCTACGGCGAACTCGTGATCATCAAACACAGCGATACCTACGTCAGTGCCTACGGTCACAACCGCAGGCTGTTGGTTCGGGAGGGGCAGCAGGTCAAGGTCGGACAGACAATTGCCGAAATGGGGTCGACGGGTACAGACCGGGTGAAACTGCATTTTGAGATTCGCCGACAAGGTAAACCGGTAGATCCGCTGCAATTCCTGCCACGTCGTTGATAGGTTGTCAGCCTGTTCCGTCACGTAGAGGGAACAGGCTCCAGCGTTGCCAAGGATAAAGGCGTCGCTCGAGCTTGAGGTCGAACTCACCAAAGGACTATAACAATGGCTCTCAGTAAAGAAGTGCCGGAGTTTGACATCGACGATGAGGTTCTCCTTATGGAGACCGGCATCGCTATGGATTCGATGTCGAATGATGAAGGGGCGTCATCTCCACCTTCCGTTCGTGCCAAATCCAGACACTCCGCTTCACTTAAACAACATAAGTACATCGATTACACCCGGGCGCTGGACGCCACTCAGCTGTACCTCAACGAAATCGGTTTCTCGCCACTGCTCTCCCCAGAGGAAGAAGTTCATTTTGCGCGGCTGTCGCAAAGTGGCGACCCGGCCGGTCGGAAACGCATGATTGAAAGCAACCTGCGCCTGGTGGTGAAAATCGCCCGACGTTACGTCAATCGTGGGCTCTCGTTGCTGGACCTGATCGAAGAGGGCAACCTGGGATTGATCCGCGCCGTCGAGAAATTCGACCCTGAACGGGGGTTCCGTTTCTCGACCTATGCCACCTGGTGGATTCGCCAGACCATCGAACGGGCGATCATGAATCAGACCCGTACGATCCGGCTACCGATCCACGTGGTCAAGGAGCTGAATGTCTACCTGCGGGCCGCCCGCGAGCTGACCCAGAAGCTCGACCATGAGCCTTCACCGGAAGAAATCGCCAACCTGCTGGAAAAACCGGTGGGCGAGGTCAAGCGCATGCTCGGACTCAACGAGCGGGTTTCCTCCGTGGACGTCTCGCTGGGGCCGGATTCGGACAAGACCCTGCTGGACACCCTCACTGACGAACGCCCCACCGACCCTTGCGAACTGCTCCAGGATGACGACTTGTCCCAGAGCATCGATCAGTGGCTCTCGGAACTGACGGACAAGCAACGGGAGGTGGTGATCCGGCGTTTTGGCCTGCGCGGCCATGAAAGCAGCACCCTCGAAGACGTCGGCCTGGAAATTGGCTTGACCCGGGAAAGGGTCAGGCAGATCCAGGTGGAAGGCCTCAAGCGCTTGCGGGAGATCCTGGAGAAGAATGGCCTGTCGAGTGAGTCGCTGTTTCAGTAACCCGAGTGCAGAGCAGCGAGAAAAACCCCGACTGGTTCGGGGTTTTTCCGTTTTTGAGCAGATGTATCGAGCACTACGCTCTGCGATGCACGCTTGTGGCGAGGGATTTCTACGCCTTCTGTATTTATAGATTCAGCGTGTAAGCCTTTGCCTAGTGTTGCGTAAGTGATCGGTTTCTCATTGGCGGGACAGACAGCTATAAGCACTGTGATTTTTTTTGTATTTATATGATTTGTAAGGTTTTTTATTTTGTGAATGTGGCGTGACAGAGCAAGCCACCTGTATCAGCCACGTTGCACTCACCTGGGAAAACACTAATATCAGTCCTGTGTCGACGGACAGACACACCCGTCACGGACGATGGGGAAGGAAGGACATCGCAGGATGCGATTCATCAGGATGATGAAAAGGATCAAAGGGATTAGGGAAAAAATGTGGGCGGGTCAAACCGCCCCTTTTTTTGCCTGTAATTCCTTGAATTCGCAAAAGCAAAAAGGCCCGCAAGGGGCCTTTTCGATGAGCGCAGGAAGGATCAGCGTTCGAGGTCCGCGATCTTGCCTGGCTTGCCATCCCACTCTTCAGCGTCTGGCAGGGCGTCTTTCTTCTCGGTGATGTTCGGCCAGATATCCGCCAGCTCGGCGTTCAGCTCGATGAAGTTCTCCATGCCGGCCGGCACTTCGTCCTCCGAGAAGATGGCTTGTGCCGGGCATTCCGGTTCACACAGGGCGCAGTCAATGCACTCGTCCGGGTGAATGACCAGGAAGTTAGGCCCTTCGTAGAAGCAGTCCACCGGACAGACTTCTACGCAGTCGGTGTACTTGCACTTGATGCAGTTGTCGGTGACGACGAAGGTCATTTCTAGTTTTCTCCTCAGGCGGCGGCAGCGAAGACCCTTCACGGTGGGCTCGCCAGGTTTGGGAGCGATAGTCTGCAGACCAGGCTAGTTGCCTGCAGCATCCCAAACCGCGCGAGATTCTAACAGCTTGAAAGCCTGTGCGTTAGATCCGTGTCTTCAATGTATAGAGTAAATCCAATGCCCGGCGTGGGGTGAAGTCGTCCAGGTCGAGCTTGGCCAGTTCATCGAGTACCGGATGCGGCAGGCTGGCGAACAGGTCGCTTTGCTGCGGGGCGGCGGGTTTGCCCTTGGCCGGGCGCGGTGCTTCGTGGGGCAGGCTGGTGGTTTCCAGGCGGCTCAAGTGCTCCCGGGCGCGGCTGATCACGTCGCCAGGCACGCCGGCCAGCTGTGCCACCGCCAGGCCGTAGCTCTGGCTGGCCGGGCCGGGCAGTACATGGTGCAGGAACACGATTCGATCATTGTGCTCGGTGGCATTGAGGTGGACGTTGGCCACCAGCGGCTGGCTTTCCGGCAGCACCGTCAACTCGAAATAGTGAGTTGCAAACAACGTATAGGCGCGTAGCTGTGCCAGTCGTTCCGCCGCCGCCCAGGCCAGCGACAGGCCGTCGAAGGTGCTGGTGCCGCGTCCCACTTCGTCCATCAGCACCAGGCTACGCTCGGTGGCGTTGTGCAGGATATTGGCGGTCTCGCTCATTTCCACCATGAAGGTCGAGCGCCCGCCGGCCAGGTCATCGCTGGAGCCGATCCGGGTGAAGATGCGGTCCACCAGGGATAACTCGCAGCTGGCCGCCGGTACGAAACTGCCGATGTGAGCCAGCAGCACGATCAGGGCGGTCTGGCGCATGTAGGTGGATTTACCGCCCATGTTCGGACCGGTGATTACCAGCATGCGGGTATTGTCGTCCAGGCTCAGGTCGTTGGCCACGAAGGGGGTGGTCAGTACCTGCTCGACCACTGGGTGACGACCTTGGCTGATGCGCATGCACGGTTCGCTGACGAAGCGCGGGCAGTTCAGGTCCAGGTTCAACGCTCGTTCGGCCAGGTTGCTCAATACGTCCAGCTCCGCCAGCGCGGCAGCGGTGTCCTGTAGCGGCGGCAGTTGGCTGATCAGATCCTCGAGAAGGGCGTCATAGAGCATCTTCTCCCGTGCCAGGGCGCGGCTCTTGGCCGACAGGGCCTTGTCTTCGAACGCCTTGAGTTCCGGGGTGATGAAGCGCTCGGCACCCTTGAGGGTCTGGCGACGAATGTAGTCGGCCGGGGCCTGTTCGGCCTGCTTGCTCGGCAACTCGATGAAATAACCATGGATGCGGTTATAGCCGACCTTGAGGTTGGTCAGGCCGGTGCGAGCTTTTTCCCGGGCTTCCAGGTCGATGAGGAACTGGCCGGCGTTTTCGCTCAGGGCTTGCAGTTCGTCGAGCTCGGCATCGTAGCCGGTCTTCAGGACGCCGCCGTCACGGATCACTGCCGGCGGGTTGTCGATGATCGCTTTTTCAAGCAGCGCGGCCAGCTCCGGGTAGGTGCTGGTGTTGCGCGCCAGATGCTGCAGGTGCGGGGCCTCGAGATCGGTCATCGCTGCCTGGAGTTCGGGCAAGACGCCCAGGGCGTCGCGCAGGCGCGCCAGGTCACGGGGACGGGCGTTGCGCAGGCCGATACGCGCCAGGATCCGCTCGATGTCGCCGATTTCCTTGAGCTGTGGCTGCAATTGTTCGAAGCGGTACCGGTCCAGCAAGCAGGTAATCGACGTCTGTCGGGCCAGCAACACCGTCAGGTCTCGCAGGGGGCGGTTCAGCCAGCGGGTGAGCAAGCGGCTGCCCATGGCGGTCTGGCAGCGGTCGACCACCGATTGCAAAGTGTTGTCGCGCCCGCCGGCCAGGTTGGTGTCCAATTCCAGGTTGCGGCGGCTGGCACCGTCCAGCACCACCGTGTCGTCCAGACGCTCATGGCGCAGGCTGCGCAAATGGGGCAGGGCGGTGCGTTGGGTTTCCTTGGCGTAGGCCAGCAGGCAGCCGGCCGCGCCGATGGCCAGGGTCAGGTTTTCACAGCCGAAGCCCTTGAGGTCCTGGGTGGCGAACTGTTGGCAGAGGCTTTTCAGCGCCGAATCACGCTCGAAATCCCACGGCGCGCGGCGACGTACGCCACGGCGTTTTTCTGCCGGCAGATCCTTGGGCCAGTCGTCGGGAATCAGCAGTTCCACAGGATTGACCCGCTCCAGCTCCGCCAGCAGGTTTTCCCAACCCTTGATTTCCAGCACCGAGAAATTGCCGCTGGTGATGTCCAGCACCGCCAGGCCGAACAGACGCTCGTCCCCCAGCACTGCGGCGATCAGGTTGTCCCGGCGTTCATCCAGCAAGGCCTCGTCACTGACCGTACCCGGGGTGATGATCCGCACGACTTGGCGTTCCACGGGGCCCTTGCTGGTGGCCGGGTCGCCGACTTGCTCGCAGATCACCACGGATTCGCCGAGCTTGACCAGCTTCGCCAGGTAACCTTCCGCCGCATGGTAAGGAATCCCACACATCGGAATCGCCATGCCCGCCGATTGCCCACGCGCCGTCAGGGTGATGTCCAACAACTTGGCGGCCTTCTTCGCATCCTCGTAGAAGATTTCGTAGAAGTCGCCCATGCGGTAGAACATCAACTGATCGGGATGCTGGTTCTTCAGGCGCCAGTATTGCTGCATCATCGGCGTGTGGGAGGACAGGTCGTTCACGGCGGTGTTCATGTGTCAGGCAAGCTCGTTGAAAGGTGTGGGGCAAAAGGAGGGGCATTGGCCCGGCTTTTCCGCGATGGGCGCAAGGTTAACATGGGTGGTCTGGTGGGACCCAGGGATGAGCGTCTTCCATCGCTTTGGTAAAGCAGGATTTCTGACCCTTGGGTATTTCTTGCCGCCGGAGTGCCTGCAGTCGCCTTACGGAGCATGGGCTGGAGATAATAAAATGTATGGTCAGCCCTTCTCCTGCAACCTCATGGGCTGTTTTCGGTAAAGCTGGCTTGCGCTAATGTATCCGGGCTCGTTGTGAGCGTTGCTGCAACAACGCTCGGCCCTCGATGAGTAGCCGCTCCCGACTGTCCTGAAAAAACCCTCAGCTTCTAAAGCTGATTTTATTGCCAGGTTCTCAGTCGGGCCGTTTGCCGTTTACTGTCATCAGTCAGTGACGTCGCAAAAGCCGGTGGTAACGCTGTGCATTCAAGCGTTCGGATGTGGGTCGTACTGGCCGCCTTTGGCCAGTACCGCCCACACGATTCGCGCCAGTTTGTTTGCTAGCGCACACGCGACGACATT